>NZ_CP036515.1:3996208-4645778 GCF_004323635.1 Lichenihabitans psoromatis | reverse complement strand
AACGACGCGATCGACGCCGCCGGGTCGAAGCGTCAGGCTGTGACGCGTTGGTGATCTCTCCGGGCCCATGCGGCCCCGAGCAGCGGGCGCGTCGCTGGATTTGATCGCGCGTTTCAACGGCCATCTGCCGATCCTCGGCATTTGCCTCGGCATCAATGTATCGGGCAGGCGTTCGGCGCGCGCGTGGTGCGGGCCGGCGAGCCGATGCACGGGCGCGCCTCGCCATCACGCATGACGGGGACGGTCTATTCGAGGACTCCCGAACCCCGTCATGGCGGGGCGGTATCATGCGCTGATCGTCGAGATCGATCAGGTCGAGACGAGCCCACTCCGTGTGACGGCACGCTCGTCGTCCGGAGAGATCATGGCGCTGGCGCATCGGGACACTGTAACCGTGGGGGTCCAATTCCACCCTGAATCTGTTTCACCGAGGGCGGTCACGCCCTGTTGGCTAATTTTCTAAGGCTTGCGGCGCAGTGGCGGGCCGGGGCGCGGCCGTTCCGAGAATCTTGAACAGGATCGGCTCGTTCTTGGTCGCGTCGTCGAACTTCCGTTGTGCGGTCGCGATCGCGTCGAGATTGGCGATCGCCCATCGCCCGAGGTGCTGCACCGGCTCTGTAGCGACCGACCGAGGGGGGTGAGCTCGTAATCGACGCGTGGTGGAATCGTCGGCGTGACAGTGCGGCTGACGAACCGTCCCGCTCCAAACCCCGCACCGTCAGGGTCAGCATCCGCTGCGAGATGCCGCCGACCTGTCGCCGCAGTTCGTTAAAGCGAAGCGGGCCGTTGCCCAGCATCATGACGACCAGAATGCTCCATTATCCCCGATCCGGGCCAGAACGGGAGCAACGCCGCTGCAGTGCGTGGGCACATGCTGTGACTGGGTTCCAAAGATGTGCCTCCTTGCGGCGCGCCCCATAGGCACGGAAGATAACTTGGTTACGCTTTTATATCATCAGCGTTCTCTTGCATCGGCGTGTCCCATGAAACTCCTGCATATCGATTCCAGCATTCTCGGCGATAACTCGGTCAGCCGTCGCCTGTCGGCAGGCATCGTGGCCAAGCTGCGCGAGGCGCATCCCGACGTCACGGTCACGACCCGCGACTTGGCCGCGACCCCGATCGCGCATTTGTCCGGCGCGTATCTCGGCGCGGCCCAGGCGGCCGCTGGCCAACACAGCCCGGCCCTGCAGGAGGATCTCGCCTCAAGCGAAGCCGCTCTGGAAGACTTCATGACCGCCGATGTGGTCGTGATCGGCGCGCCGATGTATAATTTTGCCATCCCGAGCCACTGAAAGCCTGGATCGATCGCTTGCTCGTCGCCGGCAAGACATTCCGCTATACGGCGACCGGCGTCGAAGGTCTGGCGGGAGGCCGGCGCGTCATCGTCGCTTCGTCGCGTGGCGGCGCCTATTCGGACGGCCCGATGACCGCCATGGACCATCAGGAAGCCTATCTCCGGGGCGTGTTCGGCTTCATCGGTCTGCCCGATATCGAGATCGTTCGTGCCGAAGGTCTCGCCATGGGTGACGAGACCAAAGCCAAGGCGATTGCTTCGGCCGAGCAGACCATTGCCGCCATGTCGGCGGCCTGAGCCAGATCGTCCCCCGACGCTGCTTCCCATCCAGAGCGGCCAGCCGCCGCGCTCTGGACGGTGGCGGCGCATCCGCTTAAGCCTTTTCGGGCACGCTCTGCCCGAGCGCCAGGTCGATGCATCGATCGCGGCGCTCGGTCCAGGCCTTTCCCGAGAGCAGCCCATGTCGCAATCGCTTATGACGTCGCGGCGCTTCGCACCCTTGTTCTGGTGCCAGTTTCTGTCGGCCTTCAACGACAACGTCCTCAAGAATGCCGTCGTGTTCCTGATCCTGTTCCGCGTTGGCGGCGCCGAATCGCTGGTGACGCTGGCCGGTGCCGCCCTGATGGCGCCGTTCTTTCTCTTTTCGGCCTTCGGTGGCCAACTGGCCGATCGCTTCGATAAATCGCTCGTGGCGCGCCGGCTCAAGCTGGCCGAAATCGGAGCCGCGATCCTCGCCGTCGTCGGCTTCTGGCTGCAATCGGTTCCCGTCCTATTCGCCGCGCTGCTGGCCTTCGGCACCTTCGGGGCGCTGTTCGGACCGCTGAAATACGGCATCCTGCCCGACCATCTCGACCGCGAGGAGCTGCCGGCCGGTAACGCCCTTGTCGAAGGCGCAACGTTTCTGGCGATCCTGGCCGGCACGATCGCGGGCGGCCTCGCCATGAAAGACGGCGTGCATCCGGCCATTCTGACCGTCAGCATGCTGATCGTCGGAGTGCTCTGCTGGGTCAGCAGCCTGCTGATCCCGAAAACCGCGGCAGCCTCGCCCGGCCTCTCGCTCGATTACAATGTCGTCCGATCGACCGCACGCCTGCTGCGCGAACTCTGGTCGGAGCCGCGCCTCTGGCGCTGCGGCATTATCACCAGCATCTTCTGGGCGGTCGGCGCCGTAATGCTGTCGCTTCTCGCACCGCTCGTCAGCCACGTCCTGCACGGGTCCGAGATCGTGGTCACGATCTATCTCGCGGTCTTTGCGGTTGCGATCGCGGTCGGCTCGGGCCTCGCCTCCTGGCTGTCGGGGGGACGCGTCGTCTTCCTGCCGGTCGTCGTGGGCACCGTGCTGATCGGGGTGGCCTCCCTCGATCTCGCCTGGGCCATCGCGCATCTGCCACCCGTCACCCCAGGCGACCTCCTTGCACCCGCCACCTTCTTCGATCAGGCGATCGCCTGGCACACCGCCATCGACCTCGCGATCGTGGCGATCGGCGGCGGCCTTATGATCGTGCCGTCCTTCGCCGCCTTGCAGGTCTGGGCCGATCCGGCCTGGCGCGCGCGGGCCGTTGCGGCCGTCAACGTGTTGAACGCCGCCTTCATGGTCGTATCGGCCGTCGTGGTGGCTGCGCTGCAAGGCGCCGGCGTCACTCTGCCGATGTTGTTTGCCGGGATCGGCGCACTCGCGTTGCTTGCGGCCGCCTGGATCATCCGCATTCTGCCGACCAACCCGATGCACGATGCCATCTCGATCCTGTTCCGCGTGGTCTACCGGCTGGAGACGCATGGGCTCGAACATCTCGACGCGGCCGGCCCAAACCCCATCATCGCACTCAACCACGTCAGCTTCCTCGATGCCGCGTTGGCTTTGTCGATCCTGCCGACCAACCCGATTTTCGCGATCGACCACGGGATCGCGCAACGGTGGTGGGTCAAGCCGTTCCTGCGCTTCACCCGAGCCTTGCCGCTCGATCCCGCTCGCCCGCTCGCGACCCGCAGCCTCATCAATGCGGTGCGGGGCGGCGACACGTTGGTGATCTTCCCAGAAGGCCGCCTGACCGTGACCGGCAGCCTGATGAAGGTTTATGACGGCGCTGGGATGATTGCCGAAAAGTCGGGCGCCATGGTGGTGCCGGTCCGGATCCATGGCCTCGAACAGACGATGTTCTCGCGCTTGAGCCGCGCCCAGGTTCGTCGGCGCTGGTTCCCAAAGGTCGTGGTCACGATGCTGCCGGCCGTTCGTCTCACCGTCGACGACAATTTGAAGGGCCGGGCGCGACGCCATGCGGCGGGTGCGGCGCTCTATGGCGTGATGTCGGATCTGATCTTCCATACGACCCGCACCGATCGGACCCTGGTCGAGGCCGTGGCCGAGGCGGGTGACAAGCAGGGGTGGAGCCGCGTTGCGCTCGAAGACCCGGTCACCGGCATCCTGACCTATCGCAAGCTGATGACCGGTGTGCATCTCTTCGCCCGCAAGATGACGGCCTTGGCGAAGCCCGGCGAGGCCATCGGCGTTTTGCTGCCGAGTTCCAATGCGGCGGCCGTGACGCTGCTGGCCGTCAGTTCGGCTGGGCGCGTTCCCGCCATGATCAACTTCACGGCGGGGGCCACGGCGGTCACCGCCGCCTGCACGATGGCGGGCGTCACCAGCATCGTGACCTCGCGCGCCTTTATCGAAAAGGGGCGGCTCGACAAGCTGATCGCATCGCTGCAGGCCAGCGTCCGCATTGTCTATCTCGAGGATCTCCGGAAGGACCTGTCTCTGGTCGATAAGCTCAGGGCCCTCGCGGCGCCGCGCCGGCCGCTGGTCGCGCGCTTACCGGACGACCCGGCCGTGATCCTGTTCACGTCGGGATCGGAGGGCACGCCGAAAGGCGTGGTCCTGTCGCATCGAAACATGCTGGTCAACACGGCCCAGGCCGAGGCGCGGATCGATTTCGGCCGGTCCGACAAATTCTTCAACGTCCTGCCGGTGTTCCATTCCTTCGGCCTGACGGTTGGGCTGGTGCTGCCGCTCGTCTCGGGCGTCCCGGTCTATCTCTACCCGTCGCCGCTGCATTACCGGATGGTGCCGGAACTCGTCTACGGGTCCAACGCCACCCTCCTGTTCGGCACCGATACGTTCCTGGCCGGCTATGCGCGGGTGGCCAACCCCTATGACTTCCGCTCGCTCCGCTACGTTCTCGCGGGGGCCGAGCCCGTGAAAGATGCGACCCGGAAGGTCTGGATGGAGAAGTTCGGCCTCCGGATCCTCGAAGGCTACGGCATCACCGAGGCCGCGCCGGCCGTTGCGCTCAATACGCCGATGTTCAATAAATTCGGGACTGTCGGCCGTATTCTGCCCGGCATCGACGTCCGGCTGGAAGCGGTGCCGGGCATCGATGACGGCGGTCGGCTCCATCTTCGTGGCCCGAACATCATGCTGGGCTATTTGAAACACGATCAGCCCGGTGTGCTGCAACCGCCCGAGGACGGCTGGTACGACACCGGCGATATCGTGGCGATCGACCCGGAGGGATTCACTACTATCAAGGGCCGTGCCAAGCGCTTCGCCAAGATTGGCGGCGAAATGGTGTCTCTGGCCGCCATCGAGGCCTTGGCGCATGACCTCTGGCCCGACGTGCCGACGGCCGTCGTAGCCGAGCCCGATCCTCGCAAGGGGGAACGGCTGGTTCTCGTCACGCAGCAGAGCGGGGCGACCCGGCAGGATTTTCGGCCTATGCCAAGCGAAAGGGCGCTGCCGATCTTGTGGTGCCGTCCGAGGTCGTCGTCGTGGAGAGGCTGCCGGTGCTCGGCTCGGGCAAGGTCGATTACGTCGGCCTCGCCAAGCAGATGACGGAACGTGCCGAGACCGACGCAGCGGCCTGAGGGACAAACGGGGTGCTTGAAGGCGTCCCCGGCCGGTCGGCAGCACGTCTGCCGGTCCGGCACGCAACTCTGTCACGCAGCGATCTGCTCGAGAGCGGTGTTGCGGGTTCTGGGACCCAGAAGGCCGACCAGCGACCCGCAGCCAGCATGGCGCCCGAGATGAACAAGAACACGCCGGGGACCCCGGCCGTGCGGAGCACGAAGGCGATGATGAACCCCGTGAAAATCGCCGAGAAGCGGCTCCACGAATAGACGAAGCCGACCGCCCGCGCCCGCATCGTGGTCGGGAACAGCTCGGCTTGATAGGCGTGGTAGCTGTAGGACATCACGTTGCTGGCGAGCGTCAGCCCGATGCCGAGCGGCACGATCGTCACGATGTTGCGTGTTTCGGCGAACAGCAGCCCGCAGGCGATATAGACAATCGCGGCCGCAACGATGACGTGTTTGTTCTCGAAACGATCGGCGATCATCAGGCCAATGAGCGGCCCGACAGGCGCCGCGAGGGCGATCAGGGCCGTATAGGCGAGGCTCGACGTGACCGTGATGCCTTGCGCGACCAGCAGCGTCGGCACCCAATTGGCGAAGCCGTAGAACCCGACGGTCTGAAACACGTTGAAGCCGGCCATCATCACGATCCGACGACGGTAAGGTGCATGCCAAAGGTCGCGCAGGCGTCGACGCGTCTGGACCGGCTCGATCCTCTGCGGCGGCGGCAGCGGGCGTCCATATTCGGCCTCGACAATCGTTTCGAGCCGGGTCACGACCGCTTCCGCTTCAGCCAACCGCCCACGCTCGGCGAGCCAGCGTGGACTTTCCGGAAGCCCGACCCGCAGCCACCAGACCGGAAGGGCCGCCGACGCGCCGATCAGGACAACCCAACGCCATCCATCCACGCCGAACGGTGCTGTCGGAATCAGCAGATAGGACAAGAAAGCCACGACCGGCACGGCCACGAACCCGATGCCCTGGCACAGCGCGAAGGCGCGGCTGCGAATTGCTTTCGGCATCAACTCCGACAAGTAGCTGCCGATCGTCACCATCTCGAGCCCAAGCCCAAGTCCGGCGATGAGGCGCCAGGTGTTCAGGCCGAATGCCGTCCTTTGACAGGCCATGATGACGTTGGCGGTCGTATAGGCCAGCAACGACCAGGTGAACATCGCTCGCCGCCCGAACCGGTCCGCCAGCCACCCGCACACTAGAGTGCCGAGAAATAGCCCGGTGAAGAGAGCGGCCACGAAACTCGCGACGCCGCTTGCGCCGAACAAGCCCGGCGTCGTCGCTGTGAGCAGCCCCGCTTTCACAAGGCCGGGCGCCACATAACCCGTGAACAGAAGGTCGTAGAGTTCGAAGAAGAACCCAAGGCCGAGCAGGACCGCGAGCTGCCAGACGGCACGCGTGGCCGGCAGACGATCGAGCCGCGCGCTCAAGTCGGCGATGGTATCGATGGGACGATCGGAGCGCTCTGAAGTCATGTCTGGCTCTCCCGAAGACTGAGGGTCGGGCCCGAGCGAGCGCGCAACCCTTGGCGGGCGCTCGGGCCCATAGCGTGTGAATGAGAGGGGTGACAAGCCCGACCAGGATGATCGCGCGTTGGCCGTTCGATCAGGTCATCACCATTCATGTTCGGCACCGACCCCGACGGACTGGCCGCCCGTCGCGTCAACCGCGCCTTTGACCTTCAGCGGGCCGAAGACTGAAATGTCCACACCGACCCCCGTCTCGCGCGGCGTCGCGCCGGTGCGGACCCCGATGCTGACCCGGTCGCCGAGCGCGTTGCTGAGCGGATTGTCGGACCGGCTGGCGTCGCCGAGCCCGAGGGAGCGCCGCAGACCTTCCAGCGCATCGCTGCCACCCGAATAGATCGCAGCGGCCTGCGCCAGCGATAAAGCCTGTGTGGCCGTGAGTTGGCCCGACGGTGCGCCGAAGAGCAGGCGCGACAAGATCTCGTCCTGCGGCAGATCGGGACTGGACGTGAAGGCGAATTGCGGATCGTCGGCATTGCCGGTGATCGCGATGCCGATTGTGGCGCCCCCCGCCTGGGTCGTGGCCAGAAAGTCGAGCTCGGGCGACAGATCGCCCGCAAAGGTCAGGTTTGCGCGCGAGAAATCGAGGCTGGCGGTGAGGATCTGGAGGCGTCCGCGCACCAGCGTGAAGGCGCCGACCGGCTTCGGTTTATCGAGCGTGCCGGTGAGTTTCAGTGCGCCGCCGAGCCGGGCGTTCAGGCCGCGCCCATGCACCACGATCTCGCCCGGCACCGCGATCGTGAGGTCGAGCGTGGCATCGAACGGGGGAGGGGCTCCGTGTCCCAGCTTCTTCTTGGCGTCGATCGTGAGACGGCGGGCCGCCGTGACGGTCGGGTTGAGGTGCCGCGTGCCGGGCAGCGGCTGCAGGCCCCCGGGCAGGCGTTCGGGAACCGGCACATCGAGCGACTGGATATCGACGCGACCGGCGATGCGCGGGCTGCGGGCGAGGGGCCCCGATACGCCGAGGTTGAGATCGACGATCGCGGTGGCGAGCGAACTTTGCACCAGTTGTGCATGCTGCCCGGTGATCTTGATGTCGCCGGGAAAACCTGCGGCGGGATCGAGCCGCACCCGACCACCGGCCGTGATGATGCCGCCGTTGCGGGTCGTGGCCGAGGCGCCCTCGATCGTGACCGTGTCGCCGCGCGCCACGACACGCGCCCGGATCGCGTCGAGGCGGAGGCCCACCACCGCATCCTGAAACGAGCCGTTCGACAGGGTCGCTGAGCCGGTCGCCTGCGGTTTGGCGAGCGTGCCGCCGAGCTGCCCGTCGATTGCGAGCGCGCCGGTCACGCGACGCCCCGACACCGAGATGGTGCGGTTCGCCAAGGCGGCGTCGAGCGTGCCGCGCACGCCAAGATCGATCGTGCCGCTGGCTCCGAGGGGCGCTGTGCCCGTGACCCGGATGGTTCCGGCCTGCGCGGCCGACATGGTGGCGTCGAGGCTGGCCCGCGTGCCTTGCAGCGCGCCGCTCGCCTTGATGTCGATTGGCGGCAGGCCAAGCGAGCGTGTCTGTGGCGCCGCCAGCGCCGCCACATGGAGGCGGTAATCGCCGGTCGGGGCCATGGCCGACCCGGTGACCCGCGCATCGCCATCGAGCGTGCCGGTGAGACCGAGGCCGGGCGACACGAGGTCGGCGACCGAGAGCGGAATGGCGCGCGCGACGGCTTTGAGATCGAGCCGCTGCCCGGCATGCCCGTCGATGCTGAGGCGTCCGCTGCCGAGCGCGAGGGCCAGATTGCGGATATCGGCGCCGCCATCCGCAAACGTGATGGTGGCTGGGCCAGCCAGGGCGATCCTGTCGCGACCTCGGTTCGCTGCGAACCGGGACAGCTCGAGCCGGATGCGGTCGGCCGGAACGATGCGGGCCGCGGCCGTCAGGTCGAACCCTGCCGCCGTCGCGCTCACGGTCACGTCGCTGCCCTGGGGGCGGCCCGTCGCGTCGAGGCGGAGTCGCGTGATCGCCTGGCCGTCGAAGGTGGCGCGATCGACCGCGACCGCGCCGCCAATGACGGGGTGCCGGGTGACGTCGCTGACCGACACATCGGCCTTCAATGCATCGAGGCTGGCGCCGTAGCCGCTGAGCATCTGCCCGGTCGCTTTGACGGTGGCGTCCTGTCCGCCGTTCCTCTGGACAAACGCGACATCGGCCGACAGGCGGCCGCCGAGTTTCTGCAGCAGAAGCGGCGACAGATCGTCGAGATTGCCGGCCCGCAGGCTGATCTGCCCATCGGCCCGCGCCTCCGGCGACAGGGCCACGCCTCCGGCGAGCGCCACCGAGCCGACCCTTACGTCGATCCCATCGATGACGGTCGCTCCCGCAGCGCCGCGTGCGACGTGCAGCGCGCCGGTCGCGGGTTTGCGGTCGATCTCGCCGTCGAGCGTGATGCGCGCTTCCGGATCGCTCCGGAGCTTCGTCGCGATGGCTTGCAGCACCAGGCGCGGCACCGGGCGGCTCATCATCGTTGCATCCAGCAGCGTCATGGTGGCTGTGGCGTCCGGCGCATCCAGCGTACCGGTCACATGCGCTTGAACGTCGCCACGCCCGCTCAGGCGCGCGTCGACCTTCGACAGATCCGGCAGCGTGAGGGCTGCCGTGAGATCGGCCAGCGCAGGCGTTGCGGCACCGTCGATCCGAACGGCCGCATGCGGGCCGGTCAAGCGAAAATCGGAAAAGCCGACGCCGCCGTCGGGGTCGAGCCTTATGCCGCCCGCCAGCGTCAGCTTGTCACCGAACACCTCGTCAAACGGCACGACCCCGGTTCCGAAGCTCTTGGCGCGGCCATCGATCATGGCAGAGTAGCGGTTCGAGCGTGGCGTGCCTTCGAGCGTGGCCGAGAGGTCGGCGGCGCCTTTCAGGTCGAAGCCCGCGACGGCGCCGAAGCGCGACAGATCGGGGGCGTGGAGGTCCATGCGGCCTTGCAGTTCGGCGCCGCTGGCTCGGCCCTTGTAACTCGCCGCCAGCGTGTCGGATGTGAGCGCCAGGGTCTCGACATCGAGCACGCCTTTCAGCGTGCTGGTCCCGCGCAAGGCGATGTGAGCGCGCGGGCCGAGGGCTTGCGCGAGCGCTGGATTGGTGAGCGCCAGACCGCTGGCCTCTGCATCGGCGCTCAGGCGCAGCTGCGTCGATGTTTCGGCTATCGAGCCGTTCGGTTCCGCCCGGAAATGAGCATCGAGGACCGCGACGGATCCGCTCGGCGTGCGTGCGTCGCGCGCCATGAGGCTGGCCTCAATGGTGGGCGACGCCAGAGCGCCGGTTACATGGGCGTCGAAGGCGAGCTTATCGATCTGTGCGTCGGCCAGAGCGGTCCGTCCATCACGATTGGAGAGATTGACGGCCTTGATCCTGAGATCGGCGATCTGGTCCTTGCTCAGCGTGCCGCCGATATCGAGTGATGCGGCGGCGGCCGCGAGCCGGATCGAGGGGATCGAGACCGCGCTGTCGTCCCCGAACACCACTGTGCCGGTCAGTTTGGTGACGTCGGCAAACACCGGCGCGGCGGCGGCCGGAAGCAATCCTGCGACCCGCGCCGCGAGGTCGAGCACAAGCTTGCGGGTTGTGCCGTCCCGGTTCAGCGTCGCGGTCCCCTTGGCATTGATCTCCGGCCCGGCATCGAAGGCCAGCGTCGCCTTGAAGGCGTCGAGCGTCCCATCCCCGCCGGCGTTCAGCTTGATGGCCGGTTCGCCGGGGATGTTGGCCAAGCGGGACAGGATGCCGCCCTGCGGCTCGTCCAGCGTCACGACGAGGTTCAGGCGCTGCCCTTCGGGCACGAGCTTGAGCCGCACGGTGGCCGAGGCCGGCCGGTCGAGCCGCTGACCATCGACGTGGAGTTCCAGGCCCTCTGCGGGTGCGCCGAGCGTGCCGAAGCCGCCGACCGAAAACCGCGCCGGCGTTCCAAGGATAGGCTCGCCGAGGATCATCTCGGACAGCGCAAATTGCTTGATTTCCACCCGGACCGGGAGTTCAGGCAACAGCGGCTGCTGCTCACCCGCGACGGGTGTCTCGGCCGGGATCGGCTTTCGATAGATCGTGAGGGTGCCGAGATCGAGCGTGTCGATCTCAAGCCGCCGCTGGATTAGCGCCAGACGCCGCCAGTTGATGCGCGCTCGATCCAGTTTGAGCCAAACGCCGTCCCGGTCTTGAATCGCAATGTCATGGATCGTCGCGTCGGACGAGAGCGCGCCCTCGATCGTGCCGATCGTGACCCGGCTGGCCGGCGTCGACAGGGCGCGGGAGATCAGGTCCGCGAGCACGCCGCGTTCCTCTTCGGCGGCTCGGCTTGCGACGCCGAACAGGCCGAGGCTGAGCATGCTCAGCAGCAATATGACAATCGCCAGGGTGGGCCGGGACGTGAGACGGTTCGCCATCAGAAGGACTGCCCGATGCTGACGTAGAGCACGACAGGCCGGTCGCCCGGCCGCGGCGTGAGCGGCGTCGCCACGTCGACGCGGATCGGACCGATCGGCGTGTAATACATGAGGCCGAGCCCCGCCGCCGAGCGGGTGCCGCCGCCCGTAAACGGCACTGACCCGCGATAGGCGCCGCCGATGTCGAAAAAGGGCGCGATGCCGATCGTATCCGTGATCTTGATCCGCGCCTCGACCGACCCGTCGAATTCGCTCAGCCCGCCGGTCGTGAAGCCATTCGCGGCGAGCGGGCTGACGGTTTGATAGCGATAGCCCCGCACGGTCGACACGCCGCCCACATAGAAGCGGTAATTGGCCGGAATATCCGCGAGTCCGCCTGTTGCTCCGAAGATCGACCCGAAGCCGACACGCCCTGCCAGGATATAGTTCGAGTCATCGTCGAGGGCGTAATAACCCGACCCCGCCGCAGTCGCCTTCGTGAAGCCGGTGCTCGAACCGAATGGTGTCGGATAAGGCGTGACGGTGGCTGACGCGCGGATGCCTCGGCTCGGGTCGAGCGGCTTGTCGGTGTTGTCGAATTTCACCGACACGGGCACGCCGACCAATTGATAATCGGTGCGGCCGAGAATGTCGGTCGCCTCGCCGCGCTCATATTTAATGCCGGCTTGAGCCGACAGCGTGTCGTCGAAACGATAGCGAAGCGCCGCCGTGCCGCCTGCGAGCCTGTCCTCGTAGCCGCCGAACCGGCCGCCGCCGACGCGGTTGCGCTCGGCGATGCCGTCGAGCAGCAGGTCGACCCGCGAGCCGTTCAAAGCCGGCTTGACAAAGCCGATCGTGAACCGCTCGCCAATGTCGGCCAGCTTGAAATCCTTGAAGCCCTTGATGGTGCTGCCGTCGATCCGGGGTGCCAGAAAAGCGTCGGCCTGCACGCGAAGCCGCTCGGCCCCTCCAAACAGGTTGCGGTTCTCGTAGTAGGTGCTGGCGGTCGGCCCGTCGACCGTCGAGAACCCGGCCGTGAAGCCGATCAGGTTCGAGGCCCGATGGGTGACATCGACGAAGAGCGGGAGGTTGCCGTTCCGGTCGAGCCGGTCTCCCTCACGGATCCGGACGGAGCCCACGGCCGGGATCGAGCCGATCGACTTGCGCGTGTCGGCCAGCGCCTTGGGGCTGTAGGGCTGACCCGGATCGAGATAGATGAACGACCGCACGATCGAGGGATCGAACGTGTCGGGACCTTTGACCGACACTTCGCCGATGCCGGCGACCGGGCCGGGATCGACCACGAAGGTCACGTCCATCGTGGTGGCCGCATGATCGACCGTGGGACTGGGGAGCGGCGACTTGACGAGGGGATGCGCGTGGTCGCGGAAATGGTCGATTAGCCGCGCATCGGCGGCGCGAATGTCCGCAGCGCGGGCCGGATCTCCGACCCGCAGCTTGACGATGCGCGGCGGCAGGACCTCCGAGCTGAAAGGCTGTCGTGTCGATGCGTCGATAACCGCGACGGTTCGGATCGTGAAAAGTGGCCCGGGATCGGCCGTGATCGTGACCGGCACGGCCTCGCGGTTCCGGAACGTTGCGGCGACTTTCACCGCGGCCTCATCCTGGTTTTGGCTGAGGTCGAGGGTGACGCTCCCGACGGTCGCGCTCAACTTTGCGTTATAATAGCCCGCACCCCAGAGCGCATCGAGCATCGGGGCAAAGTCGGCTTTCAGCCGCTGCACCAGCGCGTCGGCATCGGTTGGTGCGTCCTGCCGGAGCTTATAAAACTCGGAACTGTCCTGCAGCGCCGACGTGACATCGGCGTTGCCGACCACGGTGAACGCGACCCGATAGGGAAGCGTGGTCGGCGACGGTTTTGGTGGATCGTCGCTGCCGAACAAGCCGAAGAAACTAAAGGCGGAGGCAGGGCCGGCTTGCACGCAAAGACCGGCGAGGATCACGAGACCCGACAGAACCAGAGCGCCTGTTCGACACGTCCACGGTCCGCCACATCTCATTGAGCCTCCACATCCCACAACGCGATCCAGCCTGATCGCTCTCTTGATCTCCACCCGCGCAGGGCACGTTCAAGCGGAGGCTTTACAGTGATTAGCGCGCTGAAACCACCCGCCCGACCAAAAACCTGACCCGTTCACCCTCGAAGTTGCCGCTGGAACCAAGCGATCTGCGCGTTTATGACATCTGTATGACGCCCCTGCCGGGTCCTAACTCGCTCGTGTGCAAATCGTACCAATTGGTTTGGCTCGCTGATCGGAGCATCATGTCGGCTGTCCTATCTGCCCCCAAACGCCTCGCGAAAATTCTGCCCGGCATCGACGATCGGCAGCAGCTGCTGCTGAAACAACGCAATCTCAAGATGGCTCAATCGGCCCACGCCTATGTGCGCGGCGCGACGGTGCGGTTCTATAATTGGTTGTCCACATCGGCCGGGCGGGCCCTGCCGCAAGCGCCGGCGGTGTGGATCGGGGGCGATTGTCACCTTGGCAATCTCGGGCCGGTCGCCAATGCGAAGGGGAAGATCAGAATCCAGATCCGCGACCTCGACCAAACCGTGATCGGCAATCCGGCCCATGATCTGATCCGCCTCGGCCTATCGCTGGCCACGGCGGCGCGCGGCTCCGATCTCCCGGGTGTCACGACCGCGCGGATGATGGAGGAGATGATCATCGGTTACCAGAGAACGCTGGCCAGCGATGCGGATGTTTTGCGGGCTGGGCATGCCGGCCGCGCCATTCGCCAGATTCTGGGTCGCGCCACCAGCCGTCGGTGGAAGCATCTGGCCGAAGAGCGCCTCGACCATGTGAAGCCGACGATCCCGCTCGGACGACGGTTCTGGCCTTTGTCGGATCAGGAGCGGGACGATATTGCGGCCTTGGTTCAGACGGAGGATGTCCGGCTGCTCGTGACCGCGCTGCATGGTCGAGCCTCCGACGTTGCAATCGAGGTTCTCGACGCTGCCTATTGGATGAAAGGTTGCAGTTCCCTCGGCCGCCTCCGCTATGCGGTGTTGCTCGGCCTTGAGCGGTCCGAAACCGCCGGTAAGAGCTATTGCCTGCTCGACATCAAGGAGGCCGTAGAGTCCGCCGCGCCGCGTGCGCCGGGCGCAGCGATGCCGCTCGACGATGCCTTCAGGGTCGTCGAAGGCGCGCGACACCTCTCCCCCTATCTCGGCGATCGGATGCTGGCGACACGCCTCTTCGGGAAGCCCGTCGTGCTTCGCGAACTCATGCCGCAAGATATGAAGCTTGAGATCGAGCATCTGTCGCAAGACGATGCGGCAAAGGCGGCCCGCTTTCTCGCCGCCGTCCTGGGCTACGCGCATGGGCGGCAGATGGACGAGGAGACGAAGCGAGCCTGGCATGACGAGCTCGGCCGTCATCATAGCGGGACACTCGATGCGCCGTCATGGCTGTGGACAAGCGTGGTCGATCTCGTCGCGCATCACGAGGCGGGATATCTCGACCATTGTCGCCGCTATGCGACGGCCCAGGCTTGAACCACTTGTCGGCGCTATGCGTCGAAACAGGCCTGAATCATCTGTGGAATTCCTGTCATTGTGCTTAACAAAGGCTGAATCACCAAGGGCGCGTTAACCATTTCTTAACGATCTTGGCTCCAGATCGGAGCATTAAAGGATCGTTAAACGTGTCTGATTCCCTAGCCTCCTCTCCGGTTCGCTTTCGTGGCCGCTCGCTCATGGCGCTGGTGCTGACACCAGAGATGCCGGTGGCGGACTGGCTAGAGCAATTCGATGCGTTGCTGGCGCGGTCGCCGGCCTATTTCATCAATCGGCCCGTCGTGGTCGACGTGTCGGGCTTGCCGCAGAAGCGGCCGGACCTGATGGGCATCGTGAACGAGCTGCAGGCGCGCAAAATTCGTGTCATGGCGCTCGAAGGCACCGAAACCGCGACCCTCGGGGCGGATGCGCGCGGCTTGCCGCCGATTCTGTCGGACGGTCGCCCCTCGACGCCGATCGACGTGCCGCCGCAGACCAACGAAGCAGCGCCCGCGACGCCGCCCGACCCGCGACCCTCGACCTCGATGGTCATCGATCGGCCGGTCCGATCGGGGCAGTCGATCTATTGCCCGGATGGCGACGTGACCATTCTCGGCTCGGTCGCTTCGGGCGCCGAGATTGTGGCGGGCGGCTCCATCCACATCTACGGCGCCCTGCGGGGCCGCGCGATGGCCGGTTGGGGCAACAAAAACGGTCGCATCTTCTGCCAAAGCCTCGATGCCGAGCTGCTGGCGGTGGACGGCCTCTACAAGACAGCGGACGAGATCGACATCGGCCTGCGTGGCCGGCCGGTCCAGGCCTGGTCGAATGGCGACGTTCTCGTCGTCGAAGCATTGGCGTGACCAAACGGATTGGTGGGGGGTAGTCGGGATGGCTCAGGTTCTGGTGGTCACATCGGGTAAGGGCGGGGTCGGCAAGACGACCTCGACGGCGGCGCTTGGCGCGGCGCTGGCCCAAGAGGGGCAGACCGTCGTCGTGGTGGATTTCGACGTCGGGTTGCGGAACCTCGATCTGGTGCTCGGCGCGGAACGTCGGGTCGTCTATGACATGATCAACGTCATCCAGGGCCAGGCGAACCTCAACCAGGCTTTGATCCGCGACAAGCGCGTCGAGACGCTCTATCTGCTGCCCGCCTCGCAAACGCGCGACAAGGATGCGCTGACCGACGATGGCGTCGCCCGCATCATCGCCGAATTGCGCGAGCGCTTCGATTGGGTGATCTGCGACAGCCCGGCCGGTATCGAGCGCGGCGCGACGCTGGCGATGCGCCATGCCGATATCGCCGTGATCGTCACCAACCCGGAAGTCTCCTCGGTGCGCGATAGCGACCGCATCATCGGCATGCTCGACTCGAAGACCGAGAAGGCCGAGCGCGGCGAGTGGATGGACAAGTTCCTGCTGCTGACCCGCTACGACCATGCCCGCGCGCAACGCGGCGACATGCTGAAGACCGAGGACGTGCTCGACATCCTGTCGATCCCGTTGCTCGGCATCATCCCGGAAAGCCAGGACGTGTTGCGGGCCTCCAACGTCGGCTCGCCCGTCACGATCAACAACCCCTCGAGCGCTCCGGCCAAGGCCTATGCCGAAGCGGCCCGCCGCCTGCTCGGCGACACGATGGCCGTGACGGTGCCGCGCGAGAAGAAGAACCTGTTCGGCATGCTGTTCGGACGGAGGGCTGCATGAACCCGTTCCGTTTCTTCGGGGCACGCGCGAATTCCGCCCCGCAGGCGCGTGAACGCCTGCAACTCCTGCTGTCCCACGAGCGCGCGCTCGACGGCCGGTCGGATCTCGTCGTGATCCTGCGCGAAGAAATCCTCAAGGTGATCGCCAAGCATGTCTCGATCGATCGGGACAAGGTGCGGGTCCGGATGGGCAAGCACGACACGCTGTCGACCCTCGAGGTCGACCTCGAGATCCGCGCGCCGACCAGCAGCCTGACGGCTCTCGCGAGCTGAAGCTTCTGCGGTCGATGAACGGTAAAACAAAAGCCCGGATCATCGATCCGGGCTTTTTTCATCGGAGTCGCAAGAGTGCTAGTGACACGGCGATCGTCGTGCGCTCGCGGATGCGATCATCGCTTTCGCATAGAGCCTCGTGCCACCTCCATGATACGCAGGGTCAACAGGCAAGCGACTCGCGATACGCCATGAGTCCAACCCGGGGGGTCCGATGATCCATGTGACGCAAGCGATCGAGGAGCGGCCCGAGATCATCGCGAAGATCACGCGACGGCTGCTGCCGTTCGTCGGCATCATCTATCTGATCGCCTATATCGACCGGCAGAACGTCAGCTACGCCAAGCTGCAGATGGTGGGCGACCTCGGCCTGACCGAATTCGCTTACGGGCTCGGCGCATCGCTGTTTTTCATCGGCTATTTCATCTTCGAAGTGCCGAGCAACATCATTCTCGAGCGCGTCGGCGCGCGGCGTTGGTTCGCCCGCATCATGATCACCTGGGGTATCGTGACGATCGCGTTGGCCTATACGCAAAACGCGACGATGTTCTACATCCTGCGGTTTCTGCTCGGGGCATGCGAAGCGGGCTTCTTTCCCGGCGTGCTCTATCTGCTGACGATTTGGTTTCCGTTCAAATATCGGGGCCGCATGGTCGGATCCTTCATGTTCTATAGCGCAATCGCCAATGCGGTCGGTGCGCCCATCGGCGGCGCTATGCTCGATCTCAACGGAACTCTCGGCCTGAAGGGCTGGCAGTGGGTGTTTCTCGTCACCGGCCTCCCGGCCGTGATCGCCGGGATCGTGACCCTCTTTTATCTCGATGATCGGCCCGAGAATGCCAAATTCCTCGATGCGTCGGAGAAGCAGTGGCTTCGCTCGACTCTGGAGCAGGAAGATCGTGCATCAGGAAAGACGCTCCACACGAACCCGTTCAAGGCGCTACTCGACCGGCGGGTGCTGATCCTCGCGATTTGGTACGTGTCGCTGCCGCTCGGCGCCTATGGGATCAGCTATTGGCTGCCCACCATCGTGAAGAGCTTCGGCGTATCCAACACGGTGAACGGACTGTTGAACATCATTCCCTGGGCCATCGTGGCGCTCGCCTTGTGGGGTACGCCGAAACTCGCGGCCCGCACGGGGCAGACCACGGCCTTCATCGCCGGACCGGCGCTGTTCGGCGCGCTCTGCCTCGTGTTGAGCGTCTATCTCCCGGGCGACTGGGTGAAGTTCGGCTGCATTTCGCTCGCGGCGGCCGGCATTTTCGCGGCACAGCCGGTGTTCTGGACGTTGCCGTCGAGCTTCCTGACAGGCGCATCGGCGGCAGCCGGCCTCGCGGTCATCAACTCGGTTGGTAATCTCGGCGGCTTCATCGCCCAGAATGCGGTCCCGCTCATCAAGGATTGGACCGGCAGCGTCGAGGCCCCGATGCTGTTCGTCGCGGCCTGCGTGTTCGTTGGTGGCGTCATGACCTTCGTGGTGTTGGCCTATCTTGCCAAGCATCGCGACGAGGTCACCCTGGCGGCCGGGGCCACTCGAACCGCTGGGTGAGTCAAACGCTGGTGGCTTTCTGTCACCAGCCTTTTCGCTAAACGAGCGCCTGCCAGGCCACCCGTCGATTCACAGACCGCGTTTAGCCGCGCGCCTCGTCCCAGCGCCGGAAGATGACCGAGGCGTTGACGCCGCCAAAGCCGAACCCGTTCGACAGCACGTAGTCGACAGCCTTGGTGCGGGCCTGCGGACCGATGATGTCCAGCCCCTCGGCCAGCGGATCGGGCGTCTCGAGATTGAGCGTGGGCGGGAGCGTGCCGGTCAGAAGCGCCATGATCGAGAACACGGCTTCCAAGCCGCCAGCTGCTCCGAGAAGATGGCCCGTCGCCGATTTGGTCGACGAGATGGGCAATTTGCCGTCGGTCCCGAACACCGCCTTGATGGCGGCCAGCTCGCCCGCGTCGCCCACCGGCGTCGACGTGGCATGGGCGTTCAAATAGCCGATATCGCTCGGCGCGATGCCGGCCATCGTGATGGCGCGTCGCATGGCGCGCTGTGCGCCGTTGCCGTCCTCGGGCGAGGCAGCCATATGATAAGCATCGGCACTGGTGCCGTAGCCGACGAGTTCGGCCAGCGGCGTTGCGCCGCGTCGCTTGGCATTCTCGAGCGTCTCGATGACCAGCATGCCGGCGCCTTCGCCCATGATGAAGCCGTCGCGTTTGGCATCGAAGGGCCGCGACGCCGCCGTCGGAGTATCGGTGAAGCCTGTCGACAAAGCTCGCGCGGCATGGAACCCACCGAGGCTGACGCGATCGATGCAGGCCTCCGTGCCGCCGCAGATCGCCACCGTAGCTTCACCGCTGTGGATCAGGCGCATGGCGTCGCCGATGGCCTGTACGCTCGCCGCGCAGGCTGTCACCGGCGCGCCGATCGGGCCCTTGTAACCATAGCGGATCGAGACTTGGCCCGCCGCGAGATTGACCAGGAACGACGGCACCGTGAACGGCGAGAGGCGCTTTGCGCCGCGTGTTTCGACAGTCCGGGCCGCCTCGACGATCCCGGGAAAGCCACCGATCCCGGAGGCGATCACGGTCGCGGTCATGTCACGCTCGTCAGATGTTTCGGGCAGCCACCCGGATTGTTCGATCGCCTGCCGCGCCGCTTCCATGCCGAAGACGATGAACCGATCCATCTTCTTCCGGTCCTTGACGGGAACCGCAGCGAAATCGAAGCCGTGTTCGTCCTCCTCACGGCTCGGAACACGAGCGCCGACCTTGGCGTCGATATCGGGAACCATCTCGTCCGGCAGGAGGCGCAAGCCCGATTGGCCTTCGATCAGCCGTTTCCAGACAGGCGCCACGCCCGATCCCAGGGGTGACACGACACCCAGACCGGTGACGACAATCCGTTGTATTTCGTTCGACATTGTCCCGTTCATTCCTGGCACTACGCGAATTAGAAGACCTGATCGGCCAGCCGTGTCGGCGCCGGCAAGGTAGACCGACGATCGAGACATAACCCCGGCTCCGTCCGAATGACTATCGGAAAAAGCCGAACGTCACCGCAGCTTGATGGCGTGCGCTGCCGAAAGCCGCAACTTTATTTCACATCATCGGTCCGACACGAGCATGAAACTTGGCGTTTTTAGGGTCGAAATGCTCAACGCATAGGCGATATGCCTCGCGGAACATCGCTGACCGAGGGTCGTTCCTTGAAGGACGATAGAGGTCTGAAAAGGTTGTTCGATGCGTATGAGACAAAGTTTTCTGGCGACGGTCGTGACCGCAACACTGGCGCTGCAGGGCACCGGCTTTGCCCAAAATGCAGGCGGCGCCGGTGGCGGAGCGCCGAATGCGGGCCAGGGTGCGATGGGTGCCGGTCAAAACGTGCTGCCAAACGGAAGTGGCCGCGGAGCGGAAGGCGGGGGCGCAGGCGCGCCGCATGCGGAAGGCGGGTCGGCTGGCCAAAAGCCTGGCCTCGAGCCGCAGGCGGGTCATGGCATGCAAGGCAAAGGCATGCAAGGTCAGGCGATGCAAGGCCAGCCGCGCCAAGGCGGTAGCGACAGACAGCATCCTGCCCGGATTGATCGCGGCCATCAGGAGCGCTTCCGTCACGCCATCAACGGCCTTGGGATCCGTGAATTGCAGGCGGTCGATTTCGCCTTGAATGTCGGCGTCCGCGTTCCGCGCGCCCTCGAGCTCAATCCGTTGCCCCCGAGCATCATCGACGCCTACCCGGACTACGAGGGTTACGAATTTCTTCTTGTGCGGGGCGACATCGTCGTGGTCGATCCGGAAACGCTCGAAATCATCGACGTCTTCCCCGCCTGATCCCGCTGGGCGTGAGCGCGGAGGCTCGTCTCTGCGCTCACGCTGTCGTCAGCGAAGCCCATCGATCAGTCGATGCATGAAGGCAATGCCCTCCGACAATTGAGAAATCTCGATAAACTCATCGGGTTGATGGGCTTGATCGATGCTTCCTGGCCCGCAAATGACGGTCGGCAGGCCTGCACCTTGGAAGCGCCCACCTTCGGTGGCATAGGATACGCTAATGGTATGGTTGGCCTTTGCGGCGCGAAGCGCCAGCACTTCGGCTGCGGAGCCCGCATCCGGCTCGAGTCCCGGCACCTCGACCTCGACGGTCGTCGAGATCGTTCCCTTGTCCGAATAGCGATTGAGCGTGGGCAGAGCTTTCTCGGCGACGTAGCGCTCGAGATGGCGATAGGCCGTATCAAGCGGGACAGACGGCAAGCCGCGAAACTCCCAAAGGAGATCGCATTGTTTCGCGAGAATATTGCGAGCGGTTCCGCCGTTGATCAGGCCGACATGGACCGTCGAAAAAGCAGGATCGAAGCGGCCGGTGCGGTCACCCTCCTGCTCGAACCGATCGCCGAGCCGCATCAATTCGCAGGCGATGTCGACCGCCGCCGCGATGGCGTCGGCGCCGAGCGCCGGCTTGGCCGAATGCGCTTCATGCCCCTCGACATGGGTCGCATAGGTGCAGACGGACTTATGTGAGTCCGCGACCTGCATCATGGTGGGTTCACCGACGATGACGGCGCGGGGCATCGGCAGACCGTTGCCGAACTGGCGTATGATGTCCTCCGACCCGAGGCAGGTGACCTCCTCGTCGTAACTCAAGACGATGTGGATCGGCACCGACAGACGAGCGGCCTTGAAGGCGGGGATCATGGCGAGAGCGAGCGCGTCGAACCCCTTCATGTCGCAGGTGCCCCGCCCGAAAAGGCGGTTTCCGTCGCGCCGCATCGTAAAGGGATCGCTCGTCCAAGCCTGCCCTTTGACCGGTACAACGTCGGTATGGCCCGACAGCACGATGCCGCCGTCAACCATGGGTCCGATCGTGGCGATCAGCGCCGCCTTGTCGCCTGCTGCATTCGGCGCGAGGCGAAACGGCACGTCCTGCATGCGGCAGTGATCGGCAACCGCATGGATCAGGGGCAGGTTCGTTTTCGCGCTCTCGGTGTCGAACGACACCAACCGATCGAGCAAGGCGATGACGCTGTGCAGCGTGGCGGAATCGGGCGGCATGCGATGGTCCTGTCTGGAGGACAACGGGCCGGCCGCGACGGCCACCCGCGACGAGCCGCGTTTTACCCGCAAACGGCCGAGACTCCTAAGACCCTCTTCGATCTCATCGTGGCGTGACGCGCAATGAAGGCGTGAGGTGGCTCGGTCGACCCCCCGCGACCCTGGGTCGCTCTTTGCCGGACAGCGTGTGGCCCCGAACGCGGAACTGCCCTGGGGTCGCAGCGTTCATCTCTGCGAGGGGCGTCACGAGCAGGTGCGAGGATATGACCGAGCCAACCCAAAGCCTACCCACATCCACCCGAGGCTTCGCCTCGATGGATGTCGAAAAACGGCGTGCGATCGCCCGCAAAGGCGGCGAGAGCGTGCCGAATGAAAAGCGAAGCTTTTCGCAAAATCCTGGTTTGGCATCAGAAGCCGGTCGGAAGGGGGGACGGAGCGTCAACCCTGAAAAGCGCAGCTTCTCGCAAGATCATCAACTGGCGGCTCAAGCGGGCCGAAAGGGTGGACATGCGTCGCATACGGCGCTTCAGCCAGCGAAAGTTTCGGCAGAATAGCCGGACGAACAAGATCGGCCTCCCGGCCGATCTTGTGAAAACTCCATCTGACCTCGGGCCGATCCGACCCGGGGGTTTTAGCGTCTCGATAGTTTGATCCAGGCTGGGCAGTCCGGCGTACAATCCGGACATAAGCCAAGCCCCGAGGTCGTCTCGACCGTCACTGAGCCGGCGGCGAGTTGGACAGCGCGAGCAACCCAACGTTCGCAGAGGTCGGGGTTGCCTCGGTCGAGCCAAGCCACGCGGCGTCCGGGCTGAAGCTGCTGTTGAACCATCGCCGGCAGTGTTGAGCCGAGTGGCGCATCCACCACCACCTTGACGGCTTCGCGGCGCGCAAAGGCGACGATTGGCTCGGCAACGTCGGATCCGTGAATCACGACGTCTGCGGTTTGCAGGGCGCGGATTCCGCGCAAAGTCATATCGTCGGGGTGGCCCGGTCCAGCCCCGACCAGCACGACACTCGCGGCCGTCGAGGCTGCGCGTTGCGATAAAGCCGCGTCACGGCAGGCGTCGAAATCCGCGTCAAGAGGTTCTTTATCGACCGCCGCGAAGGCCCGGTCCGTAAAGGCTTCCCAGAACCGCCGACGCGATCGAAAATCGAAACCATAGGCCTGAACAGCCGGACGCCAGTCGCGCGCGGCTTCCGCCCAGCGCCGCAGGCCTTGGGGCAGGAGAGCCTCGATCCGAGCGCGGACGACCTGACCGAAGACCGGTGCGGCTCCGTCGGTCGAGATGCCGATCACCATTGGTGAGCGGCCGACGATGGTCCCGAATTGAAAGTCACAGAAGGCCGGCTTGTCGATGACGTTGACCGGAACGCCGGCTTGCCGCGCCGCATCCCGAAAGGCGGTCGCATCCGCCTCCTCCTCGATCGCGCCGATCGCGACAGCGGCTCCGACGAGGTCATCCGGCCGCCAGTCCCGCGCCACGATGTCGATCGGTCCACCGGGCGGAGAGACGACGAGGTCGAGGAGTTCGGGGCAGGGCTCGGCCGTGAAGATCGTGACATCGGCACCGCAGGCCGACAGCAATTCGGCTTTCCAGACGGCGGGAAGAGATCCGCCCGCCATGACGGCGCGTTTTTGCCCGAGCTTGAGAAAGATCGGCAGCGTGGCGAGCCGTTCCATGCGGATCGGCTGGCGCGCGTCCGGCCCCTGGCGCCTGGTCGGGAGCGACATCAGAAGCCCCTTGCGGCGCCGGTGGGGCCCCGCTCATCCCGTGCGCCATAGAGCTGATAGCGCTGGGCGAAATTATCCGGGATCGACAGCGCATGCGTGTCGACGGGCGGAGGCGACAGCGCCGGTGCGCCGGTCAGAATCCCCTGCGCCATGCTCCACACGGCGCTGTCTTCAAAGACATGGCCAGACCGTTCGAGAAGATGTCGGGTGTCGGGGGAGAGCGCGAAAGGTTCGATTGCGATCGTGGCCGGTGCATCCTGCACATGGATGCGCGGCGCATCGATGGCCTCGGCAATGGTCATGCCATGGTCGACCATGTTGATGATGACCTCGACCACGGTCGTGATGATGCGCGATCCGCCGGGACTGCCGATGACCGCCACCAGCTTGTCGCCGCGCGTGATGATGGTCGGGGTCATCGAACTCAGCGGCGTTTTGCCGGGCGCGATAACGTTATTCTCGCCTTGGACGAGGCCGAACATGTTGGCGGACCCAATTTTGGCGGTGAAATCGTCCATCTCATTATTGACCAGAATGCCGGTTGTTCCCGCGACGCGTCGCGCTCCGAACCAAGCATTGAGCGTGGTCGTGACCGACACCGCGTTTCCGGCTGCATCCGCGATCGAGTAATGCGTCGTCTGCCGCCCCTCGGCCGCATGCGCCGCGAGATCTGCCATTGTACTGGCGTGTTCGAGCGGCAAGCCCGCCCGCACCTTGGCGGCGTAGCTTTTATCGATGAGATGCGCCACGGGATTGGTGACGAAATCCGGATCCCCGAGGGCGCTGTTGCGGTCGCGATAAGCGATCCGCATCGCTTCGGTCAGCACATGGACCTCGGCGGCCGAATGGAACCCCATGCCGCGCAGATCGAATCCCTCGACGATGTTCAGGATTTCGCAAAGCGTGACGCCGCCGGAGCTCGGTGGCGGTGCCGCGTGAATGTCGAACCCGCGATAGGAACATCGCACGGGCGCCAACTCGCGGACCTTGTAGGTCGCGAAATCACGATCCTCGAGAATGCCGCCGCCGGCTTGGCTGGCCGCGACGATCGCGGTCCCGATCGGGCCACCGTAGACGGCGGCTGCCCCATCGTGGCTGATCGTCTCGAGCGTCTGAGCGAGATCGGGCTGTTGCAAGCGATCGCCCGCCGATAATGCATGCCCGTCTTTGACGAAGATCGCGGAAGCGGCGGGGTTCTTGGCGAGGTCATCCGCAGCCAGACGAAACAGCCGCGCATCGGCATCGGTCAGCACGAAGCCATCGCGCGCCAACGCGAGCGCCGGCGCGATCAGCGCCTCGCGGCTCAGTGAACCATAACGCTCTCGCGCCGCCTCAAGCCCCGCGACCGACCCGGGAACGCCGACCGCAAGCCATGAATCGGTGGACCGGCCATGAACCACGTTGCCGCTCGAATCGAGGAACAGCGATGCGGTTGCGGCAAGCGGCGCCTTTTCGCGGAAGTCGAGGAACGTCGTCCGGCCGTCGGCGAACCGGATTGTCATGAAGCCGCCGCCACCGAGATTACCGGCTGCGGGATAGACGACCGCGAGAGCATAGCCGACAGCGACAGCCGCATCGACGACATTGCCACCCCGCTTGAGGATATCCACCCCGACATCCGAGGCTAGCGACTGCGCCGAAACGACCATGGCGTGATCCGCGCCGACCGGCTCAGGCGAAGCGGCTCGCAGCGGCGTCGACACGATGAGCGATAGTGCGGCACCGACCAGGATCTTCAGCCGCATGGAAGGCTCCTCATGGGGTCGGGGTCATTCCGGCCGGTGGTTCGGCCCGGCGATCGGGTCGCTTTCCAGCAGGGCAAAGAGGATATGATCCTGCCAGCGCCCGTTAATGCGGAGGTAGGATCGTGCAAATCCCTCGCGCTGAAACCCGACCCGCTCCAACACGCGGATGGACGCATTGTTATGGGCGAGGCAGGCGGCTTCGAACCGATGCAGCCGTAGCGTCCCAAAGGTGAAATGCGCGGCCGCGCGCACAGCCCGGCTCATATAGCCGTGACCCGCGTAAGGCTGCCCCATCCAATAGCCAAGCGTCGCGGTTTGCGACACGCCGCGCGTCACCTGGCCGATCGTGAGGCCGCCGATCAGCGTCTCGTCTTCGCGGAAGATCAGGAACGGATAGGCATCGTCGGCCTCGATCTCTTCCGCATGGGCGCGAATGCGGCGACGGAACGACGCGCGGGTCAGGTCGTCGGCCGGCCAGATCGGCTCCCAAGGCGTCAGAAACGTCCGGCTGCGATCCCGCAGCGTCGACCATTGCTCGTAATCGCGCATCTCGGCCGGGCGCAGAAAAACCCGGTCACCTCTGAGAAAGGTCGAGGCCTCGTTGGGGGAGCCGATACGGAACAGCGCCATTCTAGCCTCGCGTCGATCCGAGCCGTGCCATCACTTGGTCGGGGGTCAGCAACCCCTTGGTGGGGCCCACCGATACCACGGTCGGCGCGCTTTGCAGCATCTTCAATCCAGCCCGGCGTGCATCCTCGACGCCGATCGCGTCGATCTTGGCGATGACCTCGTGCCGATCGATGATGCGGCCGAAGGCGAGATGTTGGCGAGCGATCTGCTCGGCGCGCGCGCCGGAGGATTCGAGGGCCACGAGCACCGATACCTTGAGCTGAGCTTTCGCGCGCTCGACCTCTTCCTCGGTCAGGGTCGCGGTCGCGCCGGCGAGGCAATCCAGCGACACGGGAAGCAATTCGCCCATGTGTTTCGGCGCCGTCGCGGCATAAAAACCGAACAGTCCGGTATCCGCATAGGCCCAGTCGAACGTGTAGATCGAATAGGCAAGCCCGCGGTTTTCCCGCACGTCCTGAAACAGCCTCGAGGACATGCCGCCCCCTGCCGCATGCGAGAAGACATGAGCGGCGTAATGGGTGGGGTCGTTGAATGACGGCCCCTCCCACCCGATCACCAGATGGGCTTGCTCGATCTTGCGCCGAATACGCTGCTCACCACCCTTGTAGACGGCCGGAACAGCGGGTAAGGCCGCCTGCGCCGCCATGCCGCCGAACCGCTTTTCGGCGTCCTCGACGATGCGGTCATGCTCCAGCGCCCCGGCGGCGCCGACGATCATGGCGGATGGGTTGTAATGGGCCGCGAGGTAGCGCGCGATCGCGTCACGGTCGAAGCTGCTGACGCCGTCGGGTGTGCCGAGAATGGCGCGGCCGATCGGCTGGTCCGGGAAGGCCGTGGCGGTGAAGACCTCGAAGACGAGGTCGTCCGGCGTGTCGTCGACGGCGCCGATCTCCTGCAGCACGACGTCTTTTTCGCGCTCAAGCTCGATCGGGTCGAACACGCTCTCGGTTAGAATATCTGCGAGGATGTCGAGCGCCAGTCCCGTATCGGCCGCGAGCACGCGGGCATAGTAGGTGGTCTGCTCGGTCGAGGTTGCGGCGTTCAGGTCGCCGCCGGCGGATTCGATTTCCTCGGCGATGCGTCGGGCCGACCGCCGCCGCGTGCCCTTGAAGGCCATATGTTCGAGGAAATGCGACAGGCCATGTTCGGCTCGCGTCTCATGGCGCGATCCGACCCCAACCCATATGCCGAGCGAGGTGGTCTCGAGGTTAGGCATCGAGTCGGTCAGAATGCGGAGCCCGTTTGGCAGGGTCGTGAGATCGACGCTCATGCGGAGGCATCCGCGAGGATGCGGGCGCGGTCGGTCACGAAGGACTCAACGGCCGCGATGTCGTTCGGCAGGCGATTGATCCGCTCCCGCTGGCTCATCAGGTTGGCGAGATGCTCCGGCAGAGCCGGATGCTTGCCGGTGGCGCGCGCCACCGCATCGGGGAATTTCGCTGGATGGGCGGTCCCGAGCGCCACGACCGGCGTTTTGGGATCGCGAGCCAACGTGGTGCGGGCGGCTGCGACGCCGATCGCGGTATGGGGATCCAAGATGTGACCCGTCTCCTTGAACGTGCGGACCATTTCGGCCTGGGTTCCAGCCTCATCGACCCGCTCTGAATCGAAATCCTCCCTGATCCGCGCCAGCGGTTCGGGCGCGATGGTGAATTGCCCGGCCTGGGCCAGATTGGCCATCAGCTCGCGCAAGGCCGTGCTGTCGCGCCCATAGGCACCGAAGAGAAGCCGTTCGAAATTCGATGAGATCTGGATATCCATTGAGGGGGATTGGGTCGGCCGCACACCCTGGATCCCATAGGTTCCGGTCTTGAGGCAGCGGTCCAGAATGTCGTTCTCATTGGTGGCGATCACCAACCGGTCGATCGGTAGGCCCATCGCTTTGGCGTAATGACCGGCCAGGATGTCACCGAAGTTTCCGGTCGGCACCACATAGGACAAGGCGCGATGCGGCGACCCGAGGACGGCGCCGGCCACGAAATAATAGCCGATCTGCGCGACGATCCGGGCCCAGTTGATCGAATTGACGCCGGATAAGCCGACGCGGTCTCGGAACGTATGATGGTTGAACAGGCCCTTCACGATGGCCTGGCAATCGTCGAACGTCCCCTCGATCGCGATCGTGTGGACATTGCCGTCATCGATCGTGGTCATCTGTCGCCGCTGCACGTCGGATACGCGGCCATGGGGATAGAGAATGAACACATCGACCTGATCGAGCCCGCGAAAGGCGTCGATCGCGGCTGCGCCCGTATCGCCCGAGGTCGCGCCCACGATGGTGGCGCGGCGTCCGCTCCGCTTCAGGGTCGCGTCCATCATGCGACCCAGCAATTGCATGGCCACATCCTTGAACGCCAGCGTGCGGCCGTGAAAGAGTTCGAGCACGAAGAGGTTGGTGTCGAGTTGTACGAGGGGCGTGACGGCCGGGTGCCGGAAGGTCGCGTAGGCGGTCTCGATCATGCGGCGCAGATCGGCGGGATCGAATGCATCCGTGGCGAAGGGCGAAATCACCGTCTCGATCACCTCGACAAAGGGTCGGCCCGCAAAGCTCGCGATGGTGGACGGCGTGAGGACCGGGACGGTCTCCGGAACGTAAAGCCCGCCGTCTCGCGCCAAGCCCGCCAGCAGGGCCTCGGTAAACGAGACGCTCGTTGTTTCGCCTCGGGTCGACACATAGTTCACTAAAGGTCACTCCCGCGCGATTGCCGCGCCGTGTGATGAGGGTTCAACGGAACTGTCCATCGTTTCATGGATCGCCCCGGCATGCCATTCCATTCGCCGGACTCAAACGGCCGGCTCGACCGGTGCGCTGAACAGCGCACGCCAGACAAAGACCGCATAGACCAGGAGCAGCCCGAACGCCAAGCCAAACCAAGTTAAAGCATAGGACAGATGGTCGTTGGGCAGCGACAAGACCGTTTCGCCACCCTGGGGAAGACCGCCGGGAATGGCCGAAGCATCCTGATCGATTGTGAACGGGGCGACGCGATCGAGGCCGAACGCCTGCGCGATCGAACCCGGGTCGCGTGTGAACCAGAGGCTGTGGGCCGGGTCGTCGGCGGGCGTGAAGGCGTTGCGGGATTCGGGCTCGCGCATCAGGCCGGTCACCGTCACCGGGCCTTCGATCTGACCCAGCAGACGGGTCGACGGATCGACCTTGTTGTCCGGCACGAAACCACGATTGACGATCACGACCGCGCCGGATGCAAGGCGAAGCGGCGTCAACACAAGATCACCGAGCCCACTGTAGCGCCCGCGCGGGTCCGACAGGGGCCGAAACACATGGGCTTCCTTGTCATGCTCGAACCTGCCCTCGACCGTCACATGGCGATAGGCATAGGCGTCGGGCGACAGTCGCATCCAGTCCGCTTCGGGCGGGAGGGGAGCGGGAGGAGCGGTCGTCCGCGCCGCGATCATGGCGACGAGGCCATTCTTCCAGGCCAGCCGCTCCAATTGCCAGACTCCGAGCGCGATCAGGATCGCTAGCGCGATCAGGGTCGATAGGGTCGGCCAGAGCAGGCTTGGCCTTCGGCGGACCCGGCTGTCACCCATCGTCACGGTCACGAGTCGAACCGCCCCTGTTCGGCTTTGTTGCGATACTGCAGGGCGATCAGGAGCCCCTTGATCGGGCGCAAAGTCCCAAGGCAGAGCACCAGCGTCAGCGGCAGGAAGATGGCGAGATGGACCCAGAAGGGCGGCTCGTAGGTCACCTCGGTCCACAGCGCTAGACCAACCACGATCGTGCCCGCGATCATGGTGACGAAGACCGCTGGGCCGTCGCCTGCATCGGCGAAGCCGTAATCGAGCCCGCAGACCGTGCAGGATGGCGCAAGATCAAGGAAGCCTTTGAACAATGGACCCTTGCCACAGCGCGGGCAACGGCCGCGGAGCCCGACCGAGACAGCGGAGGTGGAGGCGGTGTTGTCGCGGTCTGTGGACATGATGCCTCGAGGCGTGACCCGAAGGCTGGATCAAGGAAAGGGATGGCGCGCGAGACTTGCTCCGAGCGCCTGCTGCGTCAGCGGGCCGCTTCGACCGCCGCGCCCCACGATCCGAAGACATAGATGCTGGCGAAGAGGAAGAGCCAAACCACGTCCACGAAGTGCCAATACCAGGCCGCGAACTCGAAGCCGAGATGCTGGCGCGGGGTGAACTGCCCCGCATAGGCGCGGATCAGGCAGACCAGGAGGAAGATGGTGCCGATGACGACATGCACGCCATGGAAGCCGGTCGCCATGAAGAAGGTCGCACCGAAGATATTGCCCGAGAACCCGAAGTCCGCGTGCGAATATTCATAGGCCTGGACGCAGGTGAAGAGCGCACCGAGCAGCACCGTGATGATGAGGCCGATCTTGAGCGAGCGACGATCATTGTGCAGGAGGGCGTGATGCGCCCACGTCACGGTCGTTCCTGACGTCAGCAGGATCAGCGTGTTGAACAAAGGCAGGTGCCACGGGTCGAATGGCTCGATGCCCTTCGGAGGCCAATGGCCGCCCGTAAAAGCCGTGCGGGTATATTCGATGGCTTCGCTCGGATAGAGGCTGACGTCGAAATAAGCCCAGAACCACGCGACGAAGAACATGACCTCGGAAGCGATGAACAGCAGCATGCCGTAGCGATGGCTGATCTGCACCACGCGCGTATGGGCATGATCGACATTCGCTTCGTGGATCACGTCCATCCACCACGACATCATGGTGTAGAGGACGCCGAGCATCCCGGCCGCGAAGATGTAGGGACCCATCTGCGCCGACCCGAACGGGATGTGCTTCATCCAGAGGATCGCGCCGATGGCGGTGACGAACACGCTGGCGGAGCCGATCAGCGGCCATGGGCTCGGGTTAACGAGATGGTAGTCGTGATTCGGTTTGGCATGGGCGTCGGCCATGTCTCGTTTCCCCTTCGCGTGCGTCACGATCATCAAGCATCGAAGACGTTCACGCCCATGATGCCCGACACCACATTATTCGTCTCGTCTTATCGGCCTCAAGATGCGGCCGGCGACGCGATCCTTTGCTTTGCTCCGTCTGGCATGGCCCGGTTGGGCAACGCGTCGTCGGGCATCACGTCATTGTATCGGTTCAGCTGCACGGTCAAGGTCGTGCTGGTCATAGTTTCGGTCGCGGTGTTCCGTCCGTGGGTGTCGCGGCACCGAGAGACACTTTCGGCGCAAAGAACGTGTAGGACAACGTGACGGTATCGACCCCCGCCATGGTCTCGTCGCCCTCGAGTTCGGGATTGAGGAAGAACACGACCGGCATGTCGAGCTCTTCATGCGGCGCAAGTGTCTGCTCGGTGAAGCAGAAACACGCGATCTTATCGAAGTAGGGACCGACCACGTCGGGCGAAACGTTGTAACGCGCATTGGCGACGGTCGGCTTGTCGGTCTTGTTCTTGACGTGAAAATAGACCGTTGCGGTGGTGCCGGTCTTCAGGCTGATCGAGGGTGTTTCGGGCTCAAAGCTCCAGTTCAGCCCGGGCGCGACATTGGCGTCGAACCGAACCGTCAGCGTTCGCTTGCCTGTGTTGGCCGACGCGCCGGTGGCGACCTGCGTCGTCCCGGCGTAACCGGTGGCTTGGCAGAACATGCGATACAGCGGCACGGCCGCAAACGACATGCCGAGCGCGAGCGCCACACCGGCAACGACGCTCGAGGCGATCAGTGTCCGGCGACGGCGGTAAGAGCGTTCGGCTTGGTCGTCTGACAACGAATTACCTCAAAGCGGCCTGTCGAGAACGCCGGGGCCGAGTTTCGCGATGGTGATGACGTAGAAGAGCAGCACGATGAAACCGACCAGCAGCCCGATCGCCAGATTGCGCTGCCGGCGGCTTTTCAGTTGCGCCGGCGTCAGCACGATCCCGGTCAGGGGGGATGGCGCAGGCTGTTGAGGCGCCTGTGGCTTGTTGGTGTCGACTACCATCCGAGGTGGCTCAAAAGGCCGAGCGAGTGTTCGGCCAGAAGAATAGCGAACAGCACGAAGAGATAGAGGATCGAGAAGCCAAACAGGTGTTTGGCGGCTTTGTCGGCGGCTTCGCCCTCGCGTTTGCGATACACTTGCACGGCGAAATGGACCATCAGAGCGCCCGTCACGATGGCGGCGACGCCGTAGACGGTTCCGCCGATGCCGATCGCCCAGGGCAAAACCGCGACCGGCGCCAGGACCAGCGTGTAAAGCAGGATTTCGAGCCGCGTGCGATCGGGCCCCTTCACGTTCGGCATCATCGGAATGCCGGCTCGGGCGTAATCGTCCGACCGCAGCAGGGCGAGAGCCCAAAAATGCGGCGGCGTCCAAATGAAGATGATGGCGAACAGCAACACGCTCGCGATCGTCACGTTGCCGGTCACGACCGCATAACCGATCATCGGCGGGAAGGCACCAGCCGCGCCGCCGATCACGATATTCTGCGGCGTCCAGCGCTTCAGCCACATCGTATAGATCACGGCGTAGAACACGATCGTGCCGGCCAACAAGGCTGCCGACAGGTAGTTGGCCGAGATGGCAAGCAGCATCACGGAGAAGAGCGACAGCGTGAGGCCGAACGCATTGGCCTCCTGCTTCGAAACGCGGCCCTGTGGAATCGGACGCGTCTTGGTGCGCGTCATGATGGCATCGATATCTGAATCATAGGCCATGTTGAGCGCGCCAGACGCACCTGCGCCGACCGCGATGGCCAGCAACGACGCGAGCCCCGTGACCGGGTTGATGCTTCCTGGCGCGACCGCCATGCCGCAGAGCGCCGTGAAGACCACCAGCGACATGACGCGGGGCTTCAGCAGTTCGAGATAATCCGATGGCGTGGCCGTCGACGCGCCCGCATAGGCGTCCCTGTCGAGAGGGGTGACTTCACTGACCAAGCTCATGAATAACCCAAGTTCCAAGAAGAAGTGCGGGGCGGATCCGACGGACCCGCCCAGCCGCGCGAGACGGTTCTAACGCCTCCTGCTCAATGATCGCTACCGGAGATACGCGGCAGGGTGTTGAACTGATGGAACGGCGGCGGTGACGACAGCGTCCATTCCAGCGTCGTTGCGCCCGGACCCCATGGGTTGTCGCCGGCGACACGCTTCTTCGCGAAGGCATCATAGACGATATAGAGGAACAGAATAACGGTCGCGCCCGAGAGGAATGCTCCAACCGACGACACCTCGTTCCACAGCGCATAAGCATCCGGATAGTCGACATAACGACGCGGCATACCGGCTAGACCCAGAAAATGCTGCGGGAAGAAGGTCAAGTTGACGCCGATGAACATCAGCCAGAAATGCGTCTTGCCGAGCGTCTCATTATACATGTAGCCCGACATTTTCGGGAACCAGTAATAGAAGCCGGCGAAGAGCGCGAAGACCGCGCCAAGCGACAGCACATAATGGAAGTGGGCCACGACATAATAGGTCTCGTGCAGCGCGCGATCGACGCCTGCATTCGCCAAGACCACGCCCGTCACGCCGCCAATCGTGAACAGCATGATGAAGCCGACAGCCCAGAGCATCGGCGTGCGGAACGAGATCGAACCGCCCCACATTGTCGCGATCCAGGAGAAGATCTTCACCCCGGTCGGCACCGCGATCACCATCGTGGCAAAGACGAAATAGCGCTGTGTGTTCAGCGATAAGCCGACCGTGAACATGTGGTGAGCCCACACGACGAAGCCGACCACGCCAATCGCCACCATGGCATAGGCCATGCCGAGATAACCGAAGATCGGCTTGCGCGAGAAGGTCGAGATGATGTGGCTCACAATCCCGAAGCCGGGCAGAATCATGATGTAAACTTCGGGATGGCCGAAGAACCAGAACAGATGCTGGAACAGCAGCGGATCGCCGCCGCCGGCCGGATCGAAGAAGGTGGTGCCGAAATTCCGATCGGTCAGCAGCATCGTGATGGCGCCAGCTAGAACAGGCAGCGACAGAACGAGCAGGAAAGCCGTGACCAGCATGCCCCAGGCGAAAAGCGGCATCTTATGCAGCGTCATGCCCGGCGCGCGCATGTTGAAGATGGTCGTGATGAAGTTGATGGCGCCAAGGATCGACGAGATGCCGGCCATGTGAAGCGCCAGGATGACGAAATCCATCGCGGGACCCGGATGGCCCGTATTGGACGACAGCGGCGGATACATGACCCAGCCTCCGCCGAAGCCCTTCATGCCGGGGGCGCCTTCGACGTGGAGCGAGATGATCAGCAGGATGAACGAGAAAGGCAGCAGCCAAAACGAAATGTTGTTCAGGCGCGGGAAGGCCATATCGGGCGCGCCGATCATCAACGGCACGAACCAATTGCCGAAGCCGCCGATCAGCGCCGGCATCACCATGAAGAAGATCATGATCAGGCCATGGGTCGTGATCTGGACATTGTAGAGATTCTTGCCGACATCGACCGCGTTGTCGGGGGTCGCCTCGCCGATCCATTGCGCCAGATGCGCCATGAACTGCCAATGCGGGTTCATCAACTGAATCCGCATCAGGATCGAGATCGCGCCACCCACGCAACCCGCGAAAATGGCGAAGATCAGGTAGAGGGTCCCGATATCCTTGTGGTTGGTCGAATAGAGGTACCGACGCCACCCATGCGGATGATCTGGCGCGTCATGCGTGGCGATTGCAGAGGTGGCCATAATGTCCTCGAGGCTCGATCGTCGATTATCTTGAGCGGGGCAGGTGGTCGGCTTATTGGGCGGTGGCTGGCGAATTCGCCGCGAAGGTCAGAGTCTGGCCTCCATTGCTGGCGTATTTCTTCTTCGCGTCCTGCAACCAGGCATCATATTGCGGCTGGCTGACGACGCGCACCGCGATCGGCATATAGGCATGATCCTTGCCGCAAAGCTTGGAGCACTGGCCGTAATAGATGCCTTCGCGATCGGCCTTGAACCACGTTTCGTTGAGGCGGCCCGGTACGGCATCGATCCGAATACCCAGCGACTGCACGACGAAGGAATGAATCACGTCCGCCCCGGTCACCTGAACCGCAACGACCTTGTTGACCGGCACGACGGCTTCGTTGTCGACCGAGAGGAGGTGGATGTCGCCCGCCTTCAACTGATCGTCCGGAAGCAGCGCCGAATCGAAATCAAAGCCGCCAGCCTGATCCTTTGGATAGCTATACGACCAATACCACTGTTTCCCGGTCGCCTTGATGGTCACATCCGCCTTTGGGATGACGAGCTGGTGGGTCAGCAGGCGGAACGAGGGGATCGCGATGACGACGAGCAACAAAACCGGGATCACGGTCCAGGCGACCTCGAGCAGCGTGTTGTGCGTCGTGCGCGAGGGGACCGGATGAGCCTTTTCGTTGAAACGGACCATGCAGATGCCGATCAGGACCGCGACGAAGACGCAGATCAACGTGATAATCGGCATCAGGATACCGTCATGGAACCAGTGGATTTCATCTGCGATGGGCGTGACGCCGACCTGAAAGCCGATCTGTCCCGGCTCTGCGTAGCCGATGCCAGCAGCCCAGGCGGAGGCTCCCAAGCTCGAAATCGCCAGCAATGACGCGGCAGCGGATAGAACCGAACCGATTGACGTTCGTCGCATAAAGATCGCCGCTCCCATGCCGCCGCGTCGTTCGTCGAATCCGTCGATGATGATCGTCGGTTCGCCGCGTCGGTCGTGAATGTTGTCAAAAACATAAAGCTGAACCAAGCGCAATGTTAGTCGGAACACATTCGTGCGTCATTACGGCGCTCGCCGGTCAAGAAAAGGTCGGCTTTTCCCTTTGTGGCTCTGCAGGGTGACGGCTTAAAGCCAGTTGCGCTTGACAGCCCCCGGTCATTTGCTACGCCAATCGGCATCGTCGTGGATCGTGGCGCAACGGATCGCCGGTGCGGATCGTCGCGATCCGCGATTCGGATGACGGGAAGCGCAATGGTCGATGGTACTCAAGGCTCGGTTCCGGCCTCACGGCGCCGGGTGGTGTGGTTGGCGGCCGTCGCGCTGGTGTTCAGCGCTTTTGGAGCCCTGACCCCGGCCTCAGCCCAAGGCGTCGTCAAAGCCAAACATGGTGACTGGGAAACCCGCTGCGAGACGCCCCCTGGCGCCGCCAAGGAGCAATGCGCGCTGATTCAGAGCGTTGCGGCCGAGGATCGCCCGAATATCAGCATCGTCGTCATCGTGTTGAAGACGGCCGACGGAAAAAGCCGCCTGCTTCGCGTGGTGGCGCCGCTCGGCGTCCTGCTGCCGTCCGGTCTGGGCCTCAAGGTCGACCAAGTCGATATCGGGCGTGCTGGATTCGTGCGTTGCCTGCCGACCGGCTGTATCGCGGAGGTCACCATGGAAGATAAACTGATCGACCAATTGCGGACCGGCACAACCGCGACATTCATCATCTTTCAGACTCCGGAGGAGGGTGTCGGCATTCCGCTCACGCTCGCCGGCTTCAAGGAAGGATTCGAGGCGCTTCCGTAAGCGGCCCTGTCAAACGAGCCGCGGCGCTGAAGGGCGGAGCTGCAGGGTCGCGCCACAGCGCTGCGAGAGCCGAAAGGATGTTCGATGCCCGCCAGTTTCGCCGCGCCCGACCCCGAGGCGATCCCGATCCATGCGGTCCTGGCCGATAAGTGGCCGGCGTTCGCCGACGCGCTGGAGCCGATCGAGCGAAGCTTTGCTCAGGCCCTTGGCTTCACGGCGAAGCCCGGATCTCATCTCATTGTGCCGGGAGCCGATGGGGCGATCGGGCGTGTGCTCTACGGCAGTGTAGACGCGACGGCGCGGGGCTTTGACCCCTTTGCCGCCGGTCGTTTATCGACCCTGCTGCCCGCCGGTCGCTACCAACTCGTCGGCGGCTGGCCCGATCCGAGCTTGACCGCCCTCGGATGGGCGCTGTCGGCCTATCGGTTCACACGCTATAAGTCGCGCACCGACGATGGTCCGCTGCTCTGCGTGCCGACCGGCACAGACGGTGCGCGGCTGCAGCGAATCGTCGAGGCTGTCGCGTTAGCGCGGGATCTCGTCAATACACCGGCCAACGATCTCGGACCCGAGGCGCTCGAAGCCGCAGCCGTCGCGCTTGCGACGCGGCACGGCGCAGAGGTGCGGGTGTTCAGTGGCGATATGCTGCGGACCGGCTTCCCGCTCGTCCACGCGGTCGGACAGGCCGCCGCCGAACACCCGAGGCTGGTCGATTTCGCCTGGGGGCCCATGGATGCCCCGAAGGTCACGCTGGTCGGCAAAGGCGTGACGTTCGACACCGGCGGTCTCGATATCAAGCCCGAGAGCGGTATGGCTCTGATGAAGAAGGATATGGGTGGCGCGGCAACCGCCTTGGCACTCGCCCATATGGTGATGGATGCCGGGTTGAAAATCCGGCTGCGGGTCATCGTCCCGATTGTCGAAAATGCCATTTCGTCCAGTGCGTTCCGCCCGGGCGACGTCTATCGCAGCCGCAAGGGGCCGACGGTCGAGATCGGCAATACCGATGCTGAAGGCCGGTTGATCCTGGCCGATGCGCTGGCGCTGGCTTGCGAGGAAAGTCCTGCCCTGTTGCTCGATTTCGCGACCCTGACCGGGGCGGCGCGCGTCGCGCTCGGGCCCGATCTGCCACCGTTCTATACCGACGACGATGCGCTCGCGGATGAGATCGCCCGATGCGGCAAGGCGGCCCACGATCCTGTTTGGCGAATGCCGCTCTGGGCGCCCTATGACGCGCTGCTCGAGGGGAAGACCGGCGAGATCAATAATATTTCCGGAGGTCCTTTCGCGGGGTCGGTCACGGCGGCGCTGTTCCTGCGCCGCTTCGTCGAGCCTGATACGGCTTGGGTGCATTTCGATATCTTTGGTTGGAACCCCACCACCAAGCCTGGGCGACCGGAGGGCGGCGAGACGCAGACGGCACGGTTGCTGTTCGATCTCCTCAGCGCACGCTACCCGGCATGAGCGCCACCGCGGGCGTCGATCGACGGATCACCCCGGCCCGCCCGGATCTGGCGGCCGCGCATCTGCGTGGGACCGTGGAGGCGGACCGGTTCGTCGAGGGAGAGCGCCGCGCCGTCGCGATCACGTCGACGCCGCTCCGGCGCGAGCCCCGGCCCGATCTCTCTCTCGACACCGAATTGCTCTTCGGAGAAATTTTCACGGTCTATGAAACCGACGCCGAGGGCTGGTCCTGGGGGCAGGCCGAACAGGATGGCTACGTCGGGTGGCTGCCGACCGTGGCGCTCGGCATCACGGCTCCGGCGGCCGCCACGCATAAGATCGCGGCGCTTCGGAGCTTCATCTATCCCGGTCCGGACATGAAGTTGCCGGCCGATGGCGTGTTGGCCTTCGGGTCGCAGGTTGCGGTGCAGGAACGGGCTGGCGCCTTTGCGGCCGTGGAGAGTGGATACATCTGGGCCGGTCATCTGCGGCCAATCGATCAGTTCGAGAGCGATGCCGTGGACGTCGCGAAACGCTTTCTCGGTGTGCCCTATCTGTGGGGCGGCAAGACCAGCCTGGGCCTCGATTGCTCCGGCCTTGTCCAAACTGCGCTGGCCTCAACCGGCCGGCCAACGCCTCGCGACAGCGACATGCAGGAACGGAGCCTCGGCGCACCCGTCGATCTGAATGGCCCGTTCAAGCGCGGCGATCTCGTCTTCTGGAAGGGTCATGTCGGCCTCATGCGGAACCCGATGACGCTTCTGCATGCCAACGGCCACACTATGACGGTAGCGTCCGAGCCGCTCGCCGACGCGCGGGCGCGGATCATGGCCGCCGGAAGCGGCGAGATCACCAGCGTTCGGCGATTATAGACCGTTCGGCCGAATCGGCACCGCTCAATATTCGGCGTTTCGATCGACGACGTGCTCGAGGGGCTCGCCGTCCTCGGCTGCTTCGATCTGATCCGCGATGAAGGCCGCAATCGTCTGCGGGCTGGAGATCGCCGCATTATGCGGCGTCACCATGACGGCGGGATGGTGCCAGAACTCTGACGTCTGCGGCAGCGGTTCGGTCTCGAACACGTCGAGCGTGGCGGCTCGGAGCAGCCCCTCGTCGAGGGCCGTCAGGATGTCGGCTTCGTTTTGAAGGCCGCCGCGTCCGGCGTTGATCAACACCGGACCGCCGACATGCGAATCGCGTGCGAGTTGTCGGAACAGGCCGAGATCGAGAATGCCGCGCGTGGCCGAGGTGAGCGGAAGCAACGAGACCAGGATCTGCGTGCGGGCCAGGAAGGGGCCGAGCCCGGCATCGCCCGAGAATGTCTCGATGCCGGGCAGCGTCTTCGGCGTGCGGCTCCAGCCAGCGACGTCGAAGCCCATCATCGCGAGCTTGTGGGCGGAATCCTGCCCCATGACGCCAAGCCCCATGATGCCGACCCGCACGTCCTTGGCGGCTGGCTGCGTGGCATCGTCGGCCCAGATTTTTTCGAATTGCTGCCACTCGTAGAGGCGTTGCTGACGATGGTGCATCAACACATGCAGCATCACCCATTCGCTCATGCGGCTGGTGAGATCCGGATCGACGACGCGGACGATCGGCAAAGCGACGGGGAGATCCGGGTCGCTGAGCAGATGATCGACGCCCGCACCGAGCGAGAACACGGCCTTCAGGTTTGGGAACCGCGCGAGTGCGCCGCGCGGATGTTTCCATGCCACCACATAGGCGACCCGGGCCGTGTCGGTCGCCGCATCGAGGGACAGCACGTCGAAGTTCGGCAGACGCGGCCGCAAGGCCTCGATCCAGGTGCCCGGGTCATCGCCCGCCGGCATTGCCACGACGACGATGTGGCGTTCGTCTTGGTCCATCGTCAAATCCTTAGCTGATGCGCTCGATCACGGGAGCCGCGAGGGCCGGTCGTTGGTCGCCGATCATATAGGCCCGCCGCAACGCCTCTGCGGCATGGGCAGCCTGATCGTCGTCTGCTGCATGGACGATGCCAAGCGGCATGTCCGGCATGATTGCGCCGATCGGCGCAAGGCTGTCGAAGCCGACGCGATGATCGATGGCATCGCCGGGGCGGGTGCGGCCGCCGCCCAGAGCCACGACCGCAAGCCCCAGCGCGCGTGTCTCGATATGCTGCACATATCCGGATCGCGCCGCCATGACCTTCAGGCGTATGGGCGCATCGATGAGGTGTACTCCTGGCCGCTTGAGGAGATCATGCGGGCCACCGAGAGCCGCGACCATGCGCGAAAAGCGCTCGGCGGCGTGGCCGCTCGCCAAGGCCGCTTCGAGCCGCGCTCGCGCGTCGGGCAGATTTCCGGCAATCTTGCTGGTCACCAGCATTTCGCTTCCGAGTGCCAGGACGACCTCGTGCAGCCGCGTCTCGCGTGTCGCCCCTGTCAGATATCGAATGGCGTGGTGGATCTCGAGCGCATTGCCGGCGGCGCTCGCGAGCGGCTCGTTCATATCGGTGATCAGCGCGGTCGTGGGCAAGCCGGCGCCGTTCGCAACCGCCACGATGCTGGTTGCGAGAGCCCGGGCCGAGGCGAGATCGCTCATGAAGGCGCCCGACCCAGTTTTGACGTCCATGACGAGCGCACCAAGGCCGGCCGCGATCTTCTTCGACAGGATCGATGCCGTGATGAGCGGAATAGACTCGACGGTCGCGGTCACGTCACGGATCGCATAGAGGTGGCGGTCGGCCGGCGCCAGATCCGCCGTCTGCCCGATGATCGCGCATCCGATGGTCCGCACCGTGCTGCGAAACCGGACGAGGTCCGGCGTGCAATCGTAGCCCGGAATACTGTCGAGCTTGTCGAGCGTGCCGCCGCTATGGCCGAGGCCCCGGCCCGAGATCATTGGCACGAAGCCGCCGCAGGCCGCCACCAGTGGCGCGAGCATCAGGCTGACATTGTCGCCGACGCCGCCGGTCGAGTGTTTGTCGACCACCGGACCGGGCAAGTCGAGGTCGCTCCACGTCAGGGTGCGACCCGAGGCCGTCATGGCGGCCGTGAGCGCCACGATTTCAGGCGGGTCCATGCCGCGCAGAAACACCGCCATCGCGAAAGCGGCGGCCTGCTCGCCGGTCACAGCGCCCGACGACAAGCCGAGCATGAAGGCGGTGATCTCGGCGGCATCGAGCCGACGGCCGTCGCGCTTCTTGCGGATGATCTCCTGCGGCAACATTCCTATACGGCCCTGATTTGGCTCAACCGCTCGGCCAGCCCCCGCGTGAGCCGCCGCAGCGCATCCGACCCGAGCCGCGCGACCACTTTGGTTTCGGCGTGATTCGGGTCGCCTCCCGAGACACCGGTCGCAAAATTGGTGATCACCGAGACGGCGGCGACCCGCAATCCTAATTGTCGCGCCAGGATCGTCTCCGGCACCGTCGACATGCCGACGAGATCGGCCCCGAGCAGTTTGGCGACCCGCACCTCCGCCGGTGTCTCGAACGATGGCCCCGCGAACCACATGTAGGTGCCTTCGTGGAGCGGCTCGATCCGCGCCTCGATAGCAACGGCCCGCAGCATCGATCGCAGGTCTGCATCATAGGCATTAGCGAGCGGCACGAACCGATCGTCCGCCGTCGCGCCGATCAGCGGATTAAGGCCCGAGACGTTGATGTGGTCGGCGATGAGCGCCAGGGTGCCGGGCGTCCAACCCGGCTGAACCGACCCGGCCGAATTGGTGAGCACCATGGTTCCGACCCCGAGCGCCGCCAAGGTCCGCAACGGGCTCGCCATAGCGGCCGGATTGCCGGATTCGTAGTAATGGGCGCGGCCTTGCATGATCGCGACCGGCAATCCGCCGAGGCGGCCGATCGCGAGTTGTCCGACATGGCCCGACACGTGGCCCGAAGGAAACCCCGGGAGATCGGCATAAGGCACGACGATCGCGTCCGTGAGCTCGTCGGCGATCGAGCCGAGGCCCGTCCCGAGCACGATGCCTAGATCGAGCGGTTGCGTCACACCGCGCTCGCGCAACACCGCCAGCGCGCGAAGACTGTCGGTCGTCATGGCGTGACCTTGGTCAGATTATCGGGGCCGAACGAGTGCGGCAGCAACGCCTCGAGCGTGAAACTCTGGCGCAGGCCCTCGGGCCCGGCGATATGGATCGGCGTCGCAGGCGTCGCGAATTCCCGGATCCGCTGCCGGCATGCGCCGCAGGGTGTTACTAAATGGTCGCCATCGCCGACGATGAGGATTTCGCCGATCGCCGTATCGCCGCCCGCCACCATAGCCGAGATCGCTCCGGCCTCGGCACAGGAGCCGACCGGGTAGGCGGCATTTTCGACGTTGCAGCCGCTGTAGAGCGTGCCGGATGAGGACCGGATGGCCGCACCCACGCGAAACCGCGAATAGGGCGCATGGGCGCGGATCTGAGCCGCGAGGGCGGCCGCGAAGAGGTCGTCGATGACGGTCATCACCGCTCCTTCACATAGGGAATGCCCGAGGCTTTGGGCGGAATGGCCCGACCGACGAAACCGGCCAGCAGGATGACCGTGAGCAGATAGGGCAGGGATTGGATGGCTTGGACCGGGATCTCGCCGACATTCGGGATCACGACGCCCTGCAGCCGGATCGAGATTGCGTCGAGAAAACCGAACAGCAAACAGGTCAGGAGCGCGGGAATCGGCCGCCATTTGGCGAACACCATGGCGGCAAGGGCGATATAGCCTTTGCCGGCTGTCATCTGCGGCAAGAAGCCCGCGGCCTGCGACACCGACAGATACGTGCCGGCGAAGCCGCAGAGGATGCCGCAGATGATCACGCCGCCGTAGCGCAGCTGCCGCACCGAGATACCGGCCGTATCGACGGCGGCCGGGTTTTCGCCTGTCGCCCGCAGCCGCAGGCCAAACCGAGTCCGGTAGAGCATGAAGGCGGTCAGCGGTACGGTTAGAAATGCCAGATAGGTCAGGATATCGTGGCCCGAGATGAGATCATGGTAGACCGGCCCGAGGATCGGCACAGTCGCGATGGTGTCGGCGCCGGGCCAAACGATCGGGGTGAAGCGCGACGCCGGGAGGTCGAGCTGTGGGGTTCTGCCGCCTTCGCCGAACCAGGCATTGCCGAGCAGCGCCGTCAGCCCAGCCGCCACGAGGTTGATGGCCGCGCCCGAGACGATCTGATTGCCGCGCTGATCGATTGCCGCAAACCCATGCACGAGACCGAACGCCACCGACGCCACGATGCCGGCCAGCAGACCGAGCCACGCATTGCCGGTCTCGCTCGCAGTCGTGGCGGCCGCAAAGGCCGCCACCAGCATCTTGCCTTCGAGACCGATATCGACGACGCCCGCCCGCTCGGACCAGAGACCCGCGAGGCTGGCGAAGATCAGCGGCACCGCGAGCCGGACGCTGGAGGATAGAACAAGCGCGATGGTGGTGGCGAGATCCTGCATCAGATCACGCCCGCGCCAGGTTGTGCCACAGCGGGTTCTGCCTCCTCGGAGGCGGGTTCGAGAAACGCCGGAGGCGTCGACGGACCGGTGGGCGGTTGCCGCGCCGGCAGCAGACCCGCGAACATCGAGGCAAGCGGGCGGCGGAATAAGCCTTCGAGCGCGCCGGCAAACAAGACGACGAGGCCCTGGATCACCACGATCATGTCGCGCGTGATCTTCGGCTGATCGAAGGCGAGTTCCGCTCCTCCCTGGTAGAGGATGCCGAACAGCAAGCTCGCCAGCACGACGCCGACCGGATGAGCGCGGCCCATCAGCGCCACCGCGATGCCGACGAAGCCGTAGCCGGCCGTGAACTCCAGCAGCAGCCGATTTTGGACGCCCATGATCTCGTTGACGGCGACGCCGGAGGCCAGCACGCCCGATAGCGCCATGGTCAAGACGATGATGCGCGAAGGTGCGATCCCGCCATAGACCGCCGCCGTCGCGTTCTGGCCGACGGTGCGGATCTCATAGCCGGTGCGGGTGCGCCAGACGAAGATCCACAATGCGACCGCACAGGCCAGAGCCAGCACGAACGAGAGGTTGAGGGGCGTCTCGACCGTGGTGATGCCGAAACCGGCGAGGACCGACTGCACCGAGGGGATGATCGAGGCCGCTGGAAACCGTGCCGTGCCGGGCTGCATGGATGTCGGCTCCCGCAGCGTGTTGACCAGGAGGTAGGCCATCAGGGTCGTGGCCAGCCAGTTGAACATGATGGTCGTGATGACGATGTGGCTACCGCGCTTGGCTTGGAGCAGGCCGGGAATATAGGCCCACAAGCCCCCGAATACGCCCGCGCCGATGATGCCGAGCGGGATCAGCAGCCAGGATGGGAGCGACCCGCCGTTCAGGCAGACGAGCGCCGCCCCGAGCCCGCCCATATAGGCTTGACCCTCCGCCCCGATGTTGAAAAGCCCCGCCTGGAACGCGAGCGCGACCGCCAGCCCCGTGAAGATGAAGTCCGTCGTGTAGTAGAGCGTGAAGCCGATGCCTTCAGGCGTGCCGAGACTGCCCTGCACCATGCTGACGGTCGCGGCCCAAGGGTCGACCCCGATCGCGAGCACCACCAGGGCCGCGACGATGAAGGCCGTGACGACACTGAGAAGCGGCACGAGAACGAGATCGGCCCAACGGGGCAGGGCGATCGGCTGGCTCATGCGGCGCGGTCCGTCACGCCGGCCATCAACAGGCCGAGTTCGCCGACCAGGGTTTCACCCTCATGCCGATCGGGCGAGGGGGTCCGCTCGCCGGTCAGCTTGCCGCCGCAAAGCACGATGATCTTGTCCGATAGAGCCATGATTTCGTCGAGTTCTACCGACACCACCAGGACGGCCTTGCCGGCGTCGCGGAGCGCGACGAGGCGCTTATGGATGAATTCAATGGCGCCGATATCGACCCCGCGGGTCGGTTGGCCGGCCAGCACGATTCCGGGGTCCCGCTCCATCTCCCGCGCCAGCACGATCTTCTGCTGGTTGCCGCCGGAAAAATTCGCAGTCTTGAGCCGTGGTAACGGCGGGCGGACGTCATAGGCCAGCATCTTGCGGGCGAGATCGGCCACGACCCTGGCCCGCGACAGCCAGGGGCCGGCGCCATACATCGGGTCCTGATGGAAACCGAGGATGGCGCTTTCGCTGGCCTCGAATGACATGACGAGCCCCATCCGGTGCCGGTCCTCCGGAATGTGGCTGACCCCGAGCGCCCGCATGGCCTTGGGGTTGAGGGCGGCAGGATCGACCCGCTTGCCGTCGATCAAAACCTCGCCGGAGGCGATCGGTCGGATGCCGGCCAGCGCTTCGAGCAGTTCCGATTGGCCGTTGCCGGCCACGCCGGCCAGTCCGGTGATCTCGCCGCCGCGCAACGTGAACGACACGTGGTCGACCAGCGGCACGCCATTGTCGCCCATCACAACGATGTCGCGCACCTCGAGCCGAGCCGGCCCCGGACGAGACGGCGTCTTATCGACCGTGAGCAGCACGCGTCGGCCCACCATGGCGTCGGCCAGCGCTGGCGGAGAGGTCGCGGATGTTTCGGTCGTCAGCACGATTTCGCCGCGCCGCATCACCGACACCCGATCGGTGATGTGCATGATCTCGCGCAGCTTATGGGTGATGAACACCACCGTCTTGCCCTCGCGCCGCAACGTGTCGAGCATGGCGAAGAGCTGGTCGGCCTCGGGCGGGGTCAGCACGGCGGTCGGTTCGTCGAGGATCAGCACTTGAGCGCCGCGCACCAGGGCCTTCAGGATTTCGACGCGCTGTTGCAAGCCGACGCCAAGATCACCCACGAGAGCGTCGGGGTCGACCACCAGGCCGTAGTCGCGTGCCAGTTCGGCCAGTTTTCCGCGAATTCGCGCGGCGCCCTTGGCCACCAGGGCGCCGCCTTCGGCCCCCAGCATCACATTGTCGAGGACGGTCAAGCTATCGACCAGCATGAAATGCTGGTGAACCATGCCGATGCCTTGCGCGATCGCGTCGCGCGATGAGGCGATCCTGACCGGCTTGTCGCCAATCAGGATGGTGCCGCTATCGGCCTCGTAGAAGCCGTAGAGGATCGACATGAGGGTCGACTTGCCGGCCCCGTTTTCGCCGACGATGCCGTGGATCGACCCGGCTTGGACCAGCAGATTGACGTCGCGGTTGGCCTGAACCGTGCCGAAGCTTTTGTTGATGGCGCGCAATTCGATCGCTGGCGTCGTCAAGCTAGCGCTCCGGCTGGCCGGCTCCATCGCCGACCGGCTTCGCGATGCGAGGACCGAGACCCCGGTTCAGGGGCACTTCGAATCGGCCATATAGTCGTGCACCTCGATCTTGCCCGAGATGATGTCGGCGGATGCTGCCGATGCGGCGGCCTTCATGTCGGCCGAGATCAACGCCTTGTTATACTCATCCTCCGAATAGCCGACGCCATTCTCCTTGAGGCCCAGAGCCTGAATGCCGGGAGCCCACGTGCCGGCTTTGGCGTCCATGAAGGTCTTGTAGGTGGCATTGTCGACGCGCTTCAGCATCGAGGTCAGCACTTTGCCGGGGAACAAGCCATCCTGGTCGGAATCGACGCCGATGCCGAGTTTGCCGGCGTCCGCCGCAGCCCGGAGCACGCCGACGCCGGTGCCGCCAGCCGCGTGATAAACGACATCAGCGCCACGATCGATCTGCGACTTGGCGAGTTCGCCACCCTTGACCGGATCTTTCCAGGCATCGCCGGTCGTACCGGTCATGTTCTGGAACACTTCGGCTTGCGGGTTGGCATATTTCACGCCCTGCACATAGCCGCAGGCGAAGCGACGGATCAGCGGAATGTCCATGCCGCCCACGAAGCCGACTTTGCCGGTCTTCGAGGCCTTGGCGGCCAAAAGCCCGACGATGAACGAGCCTTCCTGCTCCTTGAACACGATCGATTGGACATTCGGCAATTTGACGACCGAGTCGATGATCGCAAACTTCGAGTTCGGGAACTCGGCCGCGACCTTCTCGACGGCGCTTTCCTGGCTGAAGCCGACCGCGACGATCGGGTTGAAGCCGTCACGCGCAAAGCGGCGGAGAGCCTGCTCGCGCTGCGCATCGTTGGTGATTTCGAAATCGCGGAAGTCGATGCCGGTTTCTTGCTTGAAACGCTCGGCTCCGTGCAACACGCCTTCGTTGAAGGATTTGTCGAACTTGCCACCGAGATCATAGACGATCGCCGGCTTGACGTCGGCAGCGAGCGCGGAGGCTGCGACGAGCGCGGTGAGACCGGCACCAAAGAGAAGCGATTGCAGGGCAGTCCGAACCATCATCGATCAACGCTCCTCAGATAAACTCGTCCCAGGCGGCCGATGCGAAAAGTCGGCTCCCGTGCGGTGGCAACATGGCATGACGCACCATCCTCGGCCAAGCAGGATTTATGCCCCTTCCCACCTGATGGATCGGCAGGGGGTCACTACCCCTCGTGACCCAATTGCGGCTGCGGCGCGGCCGCGACCGGCGCGGCGGGCTTGCTGGCCCGGAACCGGCGAAACCGCTCCAACTGCCCATCCGCCAAGACGCCGATCAGGATCACGGTCCCCATGACGGCAAAATTCAGCGATGATGGAATACCGAGCAGATTGACGAGATTCTGAAGGATCTGGAGCAGAACCGCACCGAGCGCGATGCCCAGGATCGAGCCTTCGCCGCCACGCAGCGAGCAGCCGCCCAGCACCGCCGCCGCGATGCCATAGAGTTCGTAGAAATTGCCGTGGCTGGCGGGCGAAATCGACCGCGTATACATGGCAAAATAGATCGACGAGAGTCCCGCCAAGGCGCTGCAGATCACATAGGCGGCGACGATCACGGCGCGAGTGTTGATGCCTGAATAGCGCGCGGCTTCCTCGTTCTTGCCGACCGCGAAAAGATAACGGCCGAAGACGGAGCGATGCAGCACCACGGCCATGACGAGCGCCAGAATGACGAAGACCGTGAAGCTGTTGGGCACACCATAGACGCGGCCGGTCGTCAGCCATTCCAGTGTCGGGAAGCTCTGGCCGAAGTCGAAACCCGCTGTTCCGTCGTCGGTATAATAGCGCGCGACGCCCCGGTAGATCAGCAGGCCGCAAAGCGTGACGACGAAGGGTTGTAGCCGCATCCGCGTGATGAGAAAGCCGTGGAATAGACCAAGCAGCGCGCCGGCCGCGATCATCAGCACAACGGCCAAGACCCAGTTCATGCCGTAGCTCGTCAGCAGCGTGATGAACACGACCCCGAATAGGGCGAAGACGGAGCCGATCGAGAGATCGATGCCGCCCGTGATGATCACGAAACCTTCGCCGATCGAGAACAAGCCGTAGAGGCCGATCAGATTCGCGGTGTTGGACAGGTTGATGGGCGAGATGAAGCGTGGATTGATGAAGGCCACGACGGCACCCACCACGAGGATGAGGATGAGGAGACCGAGATCTTTCTTGAGCATGATTGGGTCTCAGTTGAGCGCGTTGCCGACCGCGAGTTGCATGAGGTTTTGTTCGCTGAGCTGATCGCGGCCGAGGACGCCGGCGATCGCGCCTTCGTGCATGACGGCGACACGATCGCTGACCCCGATGACCTCCTCCATGTCGCTGGAGATCATCAAAATCGCGACGCCACTATCGGCGAGCTTTCGCATCAGCGCATAGATTTCGCTCTTCGATCCGACGTCGATGCCACGCGTCGGCTCATCGAAGATCATCAGTTTCGGCTGCATCGACAGCCACTTGCCGAGCACCACCTTTTGCTGGTTGCCGCCCGACAGCGAGCCGGCCCGCGTCGCGACCGTGGGGGTCTTGATGCGGAGCGAGCGCGATTGCGCCTCCGCGTTGCGCTGTTCCGCCGCGCCGCTCACGAGCGTGGCGCGGGAAAATCGCAAGAGGCTTGCGAGCGAGATGTTCTCGGTGATCGAATCCTCGAGGATCAGGCCGGATTTTTTGCGGTCTTCCGGCACCAGATAGATGCCGCGGTCGATCGCGTCGCGCGGAGACCGGATCTTGATCGCTTGCCCGGCCATGCGGATGGCGCCCGCGCCGGGCGGATCGATGCCGAAGACGACGCGAGCGAGTTCGGTGCGGCCGGCTCCGACAAGGCCGCCGAGACCGAGGATTTCGCCAGCTCTGAAATCGAGCGTGACGGGACGGCCCGGATAGGCGGGGGTCGTCAGCCCGACGAGCTGGACAACCGCATTGCCGGGCGCACCGGCGGGCGGCGTGTAGAGCGTCTTGAGGTCCCGCCCGATCATCATACGAATCATCGTGTCGTGGCGAATGGCGCCCCGCTGCAGCGTGCCCACCACCTCGCCGTCGCGCAGCACGACCACGCGGTCGGCGCACCGCTCGATCTCATTGAGGCGATGCGAAATGAAGATGACGGCGACCCCGCTGGCCTTGAGGTCGGCCACGACCTCGAGCAGCTTGTTGGTCTCGGTCATGGTTAGGCTCGACGTCGGCTCGTCCATGATGATGACGCGCGCCTCGAGCGACAGCGCTTTCACGATTTCGAGCATCTGGCATTGCGCCAACGACAGGTCCGCGACAGGCGTGTCAGCCGCGAAATCGCAGCCAAGCCGCTTCAAAAGCGGCGTCACGGCTTTGTGCAAGGCGCGACGATCGATCAGGCGCAGCGGGCCGCCGTAACGCGGCTCTCGCCCGATGAAGACGTTGGCGGCCGCATCGAGATTGTCGAACAGGTTGAGTTCCTGATGCACGAAGGCAATGCCGGAGGCCAGCGACTGGCTGACCGTCATGGCGGCGTGATCACGGCCCTCGACCCTGATGGTGCCGGCGCTCGGCTCGACGACGCCGCCGAGAATCTTCATCAGCGTGCTCTTGCCCGCCCCGTTCTCGCCGATCAAACCGACCACTTCGCCGGGATCGATGTGGAAGCTGACATCCTTGAGGGCGCGAACGCCGGGATAGGTCTTGCTGACATTCAGGAGTTGCAGCAGAGGCTCGGGCATCGGTGTCCTACGGTCCTTGAAGCGCTCCTCCGGACCACCCACGTCGCGACGTCGGTAGCCCAGAGGAACGATCCCCGTGTCAACCCACGGGTGACGCGCTTACTTGCGGCCTTGGCGCTGCTTCAGTTCCGCCCAGAACGCATCGACATTGTCTTTCTCGATGAGCTTGGTCGGGATGATCATCAGCTTTCCGGCCGGAACAACCGAGGAGTCTCCCTCGATGACCTTGGCCATATCCTTCATGCCCTGATAGCCCCACTCGTAGGGCTGCTGCACGACGGTGCCGGCGATCGTGCCTTCCTTGACGCCGCCGAGCGTGATCGGATCCTCGTCGAAGCCGATGACGGTGATCTGACCGAGCTTGCCGCCCTCTTTCAAGGCCTGATAGATCTGCGGCGTGTTGTAGGAATAGATGCCCACCATGCAGTTGATGTCTGGGTTGGCGGTCAACGTATCCTCTACATTGCGCTTGGCGCGCGCCTGATCGATGTCGTCGGCGCGCACGTCCACCATGGTGATCTTGGTGCCCGCGATGCCGGCCTTGATGCCTTCGACGCGCTCACGCGCATTATCGGCGCCGGGCAGACCCACGAAGCCCATGCACTTGCCGCCGTTCGGCAACGCCTTCTTCATCAACTCGCCAGCCTGCTTGCCGGCCTCGACGTTGCTCGACCCGATATAAGCAATGCGCTTGGTGGAGGGCGCGTCGCTATCGGTCGTGAACAGCACGGCCTGGCTCGCGACCTTGTTGAGTTCCTCTGTCTGCGTCTTGGGGTCGACCGCGCTGACCATGATGCCGGCCGTGCCATTGGCCAGGAGATCGTCTAGCAGACGGTTCTGGATGGCGGCGGAGGATTGCTCCGGATATTTGAGCGAGAGCGTATAGTTCGGCAGTTCCGCTTGCGCCTTCTTGACGCCCGCTTCGGCCGACTTCCAAAAATCGGAAGCGCCGTTCACGACGAACACAAGAGCTTTTTTGTCCGCGGCCTGCGCCGTCGAGCAAAGCAACGCGGCCGCAACGCCCGCGAGGACGAGGTTTCGCATAGTTCCTCCCACCAAGTTGATGATCGATCTTTCGCCGATCATCTTACTATTAGCACGTCCGAGACGCTTGGCTAGCCTCGGCGCATAGCAGCCATGTCGATTTCGACCGTGGGTTGAGGAATCGCTCGCGATCGGCGCCGCCGGTGATGTCTAGCGCGTGCCGAACATGCGGTCGCCGGCATCGCCAAGTCCCGGCACGATATAGCCGTGGTCATTGAGGTGACTGTCGATCGCGGCCGTCCAGATCAACACGTCTGGATGTTCGGCGCGGAGCTTTGCGATCCCCTCGGGCGCCGCCAGCAGGCACACGAAGCGGATGTCCTTGGCGCCGCGCGCCTTCAGGCGTTCGATCGCGGCCGTGGCCGAATTGGCGGTCGCCAGCATCGGGTCCATGATGATGGTCAGACGCTCGGCAAGATCGGTCGGCGCCTTGAAGTAATATTCGACGGCCTGCAGGGTTTCGGGGTCACGATAGAGGCCGATATGGGCCACGCGGGCCGAGGGGACGAGGTCGAGCATCCCGTCGAGAAAGCCGACGCCAGCCCGCAGGATTGGCGCGAAAACCAGCTTTTTGCCCGCGATCATCGGGGCTTTCATGGTGGTGATCGGCGTTTCGACGTCGACATACTCGACCGGCAGATCGCGCGTCACTTCGTAGCAGAGCAGCATACCGATCTCGTTCAGCAATTGCCGAAAGCCTTTGGTCGAGCGCGAGGCCGTCCGCATAAGCGTCAGCTTATGCTGAACGAGCGGATGGTCGACGACGTGCACGCCTTCGGGAACGTCTGGCATTTTCAACTCCTCGAAACTCGACCTGGATTGCTGCGACGGGCGGCTCGCGCGTTCCCCTGTTGAGAGGCTGTATCGACCCTCAGGCCCACCGCGACAAGTTCGATTGTGCGCGCGGCGGCGCAACAATTCACCCGTTTCGTGGTAATCTGTGCAAAATCAACATACGCCACGCCGCGTCGAAGGAGTGACCGTTTGCGCTGCACCGTCCCTGTGACCCGCGAGAGGCGCATTTTGTGCGTTTTCCCGGCTTATACTCCCTCCTTCGGCACGTTCTCGGGTGCCTATTCCTTGATGAACGTCCAGGCGTTCATGCCGCCCCAAGGGCTCCTGGTCATCGCGGCCTACCTGCCCGAGCGCTGGTCGATGCGGTTCATCGACGAAAATCTTCGCGCCGCCACTGATGAGGATTTCGCATGGGCCGACGCGGTGTTCGTCAGCGGCATGCATGTGCAGGAGCCGCAGATCCGCGACATCCATGAGCGCGCCAAGCGGCACGGCAAGGTCACGGCGCTTGGCGGGTCGTCCGCTTCGGCCGCACCCGAAAAATATGCCTTTTTCGACTATCTGCACATCGGCGAACTCGGCGACGCGACCGACCGCTTGGTCGAGATCCTCGACGCGGATGTAACGCCGCCGGCCTCTCAAATCATACTAGAGACCAAGGACCGGACGCCGCTCAGCGATTTTCCACTGCCGTCCTATTCGGCGCTGCCGCTCAAGAAGTACCTGCTCGGATCGCTGCAATTTTCGAGCGGCTGCCCGTATCGATGCGAGTTTTGCGATATCCCGGCCCTCTATGGGCGGCAGCCTCGCCTAAAATCGGTCGAGCAGTTATTGGCGGAACTCGACGCGTTCATCGCGCAACCGTCGCATCCGGCCGTAATCTATTTCGTCGACGACAATTTTATCGGTAATCGCAAGGCCACGAAGGACATGCTGCCGCATCTCGTCGCGTGGCAGAAGAAACATGCCTATCCGTTGCAATTTGCCTGCGAAGCGACGCTGAACATCGCCAAGCAGACTGACATTCTCGAGTTGATGCGTGAGGCGGGGTTCTTCACCGTCTTCGTGGGGATCGAGACGCCCGAACTCGATGCGCTCAAGTCGATCGCCAAGGATCACAACAACGCCGTCCCCATGATGGGCGCGATCAAGACCTTGAACGATTACGGGCTGGAGGTGACCTCCGGCATCATTCTCGGGCTCGATACGGAGACCGACGCGTCCGAGAACCTCCTCAAGGAATTCGTCGATCGGTCCGCCGTTCCGGTGCTGACCATCAATCTTCTTCAGGCACTGCCCAAGACGCCGCTATGGGATCGGCTCACGAAGGAAAATCGGCTCGTCAACGATCCATCGCTCGAGTCCAACGTCCGCTTCCTTCGGCCCCATGATGAGGTGGTAGCCAGTTGGCGTCGGGCGATCGCGCATGCCTATGCGCCTGAAAACATCTTCGCACGGTTCCGCTATCAAATGGATCATACTTACGGCAACCGGATGAAGACGCCGGCGCGCGGCAAGCTGACTCGTTCGAACCTGCGTCGTGCGTTCATCATGGGCAAGAACATCATTTGGCAGATCGGCGTGAAATCCGACTATCGGGGAGAGTTCTGGCGCTCGGCTTGGCACGCGGCCAAGAAGGGGCAGATCGAAGCGATCTTCAACATGGGTTTCGTCTGCCATCACCTGATCCGCTTCACGCGAGAGGCGCTGCGCGGCGAGCATAACGCCTCCTTCTATGCCGCGAAGGCGAGCGCCAAAGAGGCGGCGAATGCCTCGTCTGTTTCGGTGAACGATCTGCAGCGATCAGCCTGATCGAACGAATTCGTGTATTGCGGCGTTCAAGCTAAGCTTCTTAGTCAAACGCAGGTGAACGCATGACGAAACTTTGGTTGGCCTTACCGGTCTTGTGCCTCTTGCCGCTTGGCGGCGCATCGGCTCAGGTATCGGGCAGCTATCAGCAGTCCTGCCGTAACGTGCAGCAAGACGGCAACTCACTCACGGCGGATTGCAAGGTGCCAGGTGGCGGCACGGTGCGTTCGACGCTGGATCTGGGTCGCTGCCGCGGCCAGGGCGTCGCCAACTCCTACGGACGTCTGGCCTGCGGCAATGTTCAGGGCTCCGCTGCCCCGGGTGGTCGGTCGAGAAACAACGGCTACGGCGATAATGGCAACGACGGTGGCTATGATGGCGGTGGGCGCCGTCGCAACCAAGATTCGGACTATGTGCAGCCGGGTCGTGGTGGTTATGGGCAACCGCAGGGTTACGGCTATGGTCAGCCGCGCCCGAACGACGACGATTATGCCCCTCGCCGCCCGCGCCGCTACTATCAACCCGACGACGAATGAGGGCTGAAAACATCCCGGGTCAAACCTGGGATGTCGCCTTAGAGCGGTCAATTTAGAGCTTTAGAGCCAAGACAGCCCCGAAGGTGTCGGCTCGAGGCCAAGATGTACCGTCACGCTGGCTCCAATATCGGCCAGCGTGTCGCGTCGGCCAATCATCAGAGTACCAGAGGCGCCAGATCGAGACAGGATCGGCACCACCTCTCGCGTATGATCTGTCCCCTCCCACGTCGGATCGTTGCCGTGGTCCGCCGTCACGATCAAGAGATCGTCGGAGCGAACTGCCGCGAGGATGTGGGGCAGTCGCGCATCGAATGATTCGAGACAGGCCGCATAGCCGGGACTGTCGCGCCGATGGCCATAGTCGCTGTCGAAATCGACCAGATTGGCGAAGATCAAGCCACTATCTTGCGAGCGAAGCGCGTCGATCACGAGATCGATGTTGTCGTCGTTCGTCTTGCCTCTGCGGGCCTCGCCCGTGTGCGAATGAGCAAAGATGTCGGCCGTTTTGCCGATGCTGACGATCGGAAGACCCGCCGCATCGGCGCGTGCGAAAATCGTTCCGGGTGGCGGCGGCACCGCGAAATCGCGACGGTTCGCGGTGCGGCGGAAGTCGCTCGCCGCGGTCCCCCGGAATGGCCTCGCGATGACGCGGCCGATCGTCAGCGGATCGCATAAGCGCCGCGCGATGCCGCAAAGCTCGTAAAGCCGCTCGAGCCCGAATGCATCTTCATGTGCCGCGATCTGAAACACGCTATCGATCGATGTATAGCAAATGGGGCGGCCGGTGCGGATGTGCTCCAGCCCAAGAGCCTCGATAATGGTCGTCCCCGACGCGTGACGATTGCCGAGGCTGCCAGGCAATCCGGCTTGCTCGATGAGGCTCGTGATCAGCGCAGGGGGAAAGCATGGCTCCGTCCGGGGGAAATAGCCCCAGGCGAACGGGACCGGCGTCCCGGCGATTTCCCAATGGCCGGATGGCGTGTCCTTGCCGGCGGAGCGTTCGATGCCATAGCCCCAGGAGGCCTCTGGCCCGGCACGGGTCAGGCCGTGCGGCAGGCGGCCCGTCGCCGCTTCGGCGGCCGATCCTAGTCCGAGGGCGCAGAGATGCGGTAGCGTGAGCGGTCCAGACCGCAGACCATTGCGGTCGCCACGCCCGACCGCGCAGGCCTCCGCTAGATGGCCAAGCGTGTCCGCGCCTGCGTCGCCATAGTCGGCCGCGTCGGGAGCGCTGCCGCAGCCGACCGAGTCCAGAACGATGATGATGGCGCGTTTCACCCGCCGCTGTCCTGTGAAACGACGCCGACGGGCGCGGCATCGACGCGAAATGCGGCCGCGAACAGCGCTTTGGTATAGTCCGTTTGCGGGTCGCGGAAGATGTCCACGGCGGGACCAGCTTCGACGATCCGGCCCTGACGCATCACGATGATCTCGGCCGCCAAAGCTCTGACGACCTTGAGATCGTGGCTGATGAACAGATAGGCGAGCCCGCGCTTGCGCTGCAAATCCCGCAGCAGATCGACGATCTGCGCCTGGACCGACATATCAAGCGCCGAGGTCGGCTCGTCGAGCACCACGAATTTGGGATTCAGCACCATGGCACGCGCGATCGCGATGCGCTGGCGCTGGCCACCAGAGAATTCATGCGGGTAACGATCCATGGAGGCGGGGTCGAGACCTGTGTCGGCCAGTGCCTGCGCCACGATATCGCGTCGCGCCGCATAGCTGAGGGCGCTGTTCTGGATCAGCAGACCCTCCTCGACGATTTCGGCGACCGATAATCGCGGCGACAGCGATCCGTAGGGATCCTGGAACACCACCTGAATGTCCCGTCGCAGCGGCCGCATGGCTTGGCGATCCAACCCGTCGATCCGAGAGCCGAGATAGGCGATCCGACCCTCGGACCGGATCAGTCGCAGGATCGCGAGGCCGAGCGTCGTCTTGCCCGAGCCGGATTCGCCGACGACGCCGACTGTTTCGCCTTCGCGGATCGTCAGCGAGATGCCGTCGACCGCTTTTACGTAGCCGACGGTTTTGCGGAGGAAGCCGCGTTTGATCGGAAACCAGACCTTGATGTCGTCCGCCGACACGACCGTCTTGGCCGCGAGATCGACCGGCGGTGGAGCGCCTTTCGGCTCGGCCGCGAGCAACATGCGTGTGTAGGCGTGCTGCGGGTCGCGGAACACCTGCTCGACCGGCCCAGCCTCCACGATGCGGCCTTGCTGCATCACGGCGACATCGTCGGCGATGCGGCGCACAATGCCGAGATCATGCGTGATGAACAGCATCGCCATGCCGAGGCGGCCTTGAAGATCCTTCAACAAGGCGAGGATCTGCGCCTGCACCGTGACGTCGAGCGCGGTGGTCGGCTCATCCGCGATGAACAGTTTCGGGCGATTGGCGAGCGCCATGGCGATCATGACGCGCTGCCGCTGACCGCCGGATAATTGATGCGGAAAAGCGGTCAGGCGGCTTGCCGGATCGGGAATACCGACATCCTGCAGCAACGCCACGACCCGCTCGCGGATCTTGGCCGCGCCACGTGCGCCGTGCAGCTCCAAAATTTCGCCGACCTGACGCTCGATCGTATGGAGCGGGTTCAGCGACGTCATGGGTTCCTGGAACACCATGGTGATGTCCTGCCCGCGCACCGCGCGCATCTCGCTTTCGGAGGCCGTGCGGAGGTCTTTGCCCTCGAACAGGATCTCGCCGGAGATTTCGGCGGCCGAGGCGCCGTGTAGTCGCGCGATCGACAAAGCCGTGACCGATTTGCCGGAGCCGGACTCACCGACGAGCGCAAGCGTCCGCCCGGCCTGGAGCGAAAACGAGATCCCGTCGACCGCTTGCGTCGTGCGCCCGCCCTGCCGAAAGCCGATCGATAGATTGCGGACGTCGAGGAGGGGTTCAATCACGCGGCATAACCGTCAATCACCGGAAGGTCTTTCGCGGATCGAAAGCGTCGCGCACGGCCTCGCCGATGAAGATCAGCAGCGACAGCATGATCGCAATGGTGAAGAAGCCCGTCAGGCCGAGCCATGGCGCCTGCGTGTAGGACTTGCCTTGCAGCAGCAGTTCGCCCAGCGACGGCGAACCGGGCGGCAGGCCGAAGCCGAGGAAGTCGAGCGACGTCAACGTCGTGATCGAGCCGTTCAGCACAAAAGGCAGGAACGTCAGCGTCGCCACCATGGCGTTCGGCAGCAGGTGTTTCAGCATGATCTTGCGGTCGGAGAGACCGAGCGCCCGCGCTGCCGTCACATATTCGAAGTTGCGGGCGCGCAGAAACTCGGCCCGCACCACGTGAACGAGGTTCACCCAGGAGAACAACAGCAGGATGCCGAGCAGCACGAAAAAGCCCGGCGTCAGCACGGCCGAGATGATGATGAGCAGATAGAGATGAGGCAACGAGGACCAGATCTCGATGAAGCGCTGGAAGATGAGATCGACCCAACCACCGAAATAGCCCTGGATCGCCCCGGCCGCGATGCCGATCACCGAGGAGATGCCGGCCAGAAGCAGGCCGAACAGGATGGAGATCCGAAACCCGTAGATCAGCCGGGCCAGCACGTCGCGGCTCTGGTCGTCCGTACCGAGCCAGTTCGTCTCCAGCGCCCGGCATGGCGAGGTCGCCGGCGGTGTGCCGTGCTGACGCTCGATCGCGGCGCGGCATTGCGCGTCGCTCAGGAGCCAGGTCGGCGGCGAGGGGACGGCGGTCGGCGGGGACAGGTTGTGGGTGTTGTCGGCGTAGCGGATCGGCGGCCACACCATCCAGCCATGGGCCTGGATTTCGTCCGCGATGGTTGGGTCGCGATAATCCGTCTGCGCCAGGAAGCCGCCAAACTTCTCCTCCGGATAGGTCTGGAAGATCGGCATCAGCACCTCGCCCTTGTAGACCGCAAGGATCGGTCGGTCGTTGGCGATAAATTCCGCAAACAGCGACAGGATGAAGATGACCATGAAGACGACCAGGGACCAATAGCCGCGCCGATTGCCACGGAAGTTGTCGAGCCGACGCCGGTTGATGGGCGAGAGCTTCAGCCAGCCCTTGCTGGGGAGCGTCGGCGCATGCGCTCGCGTCGAGGCGGCGGGGTCGAGGGTCGCGTCGAAGGAGGCGCTCACGTCAGACCTCACGGGTTTCAAAATCGATGCGGGGATCGATCCACGCATAGGTGAGGTCGGAAATCAGGTTCACGAAGAGCCCGAGCAACGCGAAGATATACAGCGTGGCGAACACCACCGGATAGTCTCGGTTGAGGATGGAATCGTAGGATAGAAGCCCAAGCCCATCGAGCGAGAAGATGCTCTCGATCAACAACGAGCCGGTAAAAAAGGCGCTGACGAACGCGCCCGGGAACCCCGCCACCACGATCATCATGGCGTTGCGGAACACGTGTCCGTAGAGCACGCGGCGCTCGCTAAGACCCTTCATCCGCGCGGTTTGGACATATTGCTTACGGATTTCCTCAAGAAACGAATTCTTGGTCAGGAAGGTCGCGGTCGCGAAAGAGCCGATCGTCATGGCGGTGACCGGCAGCGTGATGTGCCAGAGATAATCCATGGTCTTGTGTGGCCAGGAGAGGTCGGCCCAATTGTCCGACGTGAGGCCGCGCAACGGAAACAGGTCGTAGAAAGACCCACCCGCGAACAGGATGATGAGCAGCACGGCGAACAGGAAGCTCGGCAGCGCATAACCGACCGTGATGACGGCCGAGGTCCAGACATCGAAGCGCGATCCATCCCGCACGGCCTTCGAAATGCCCAGCGGGATCGAGATCGCATAGGACAGGAGTGTCATCCACAGTCCGAGCGAGATCGAAACAGGCAGCTTCTCGCGAATGAGCTGCATGACCGAGGCGTGGCCGAAATAGCTCTGGCCGAAATCGAAGGTCGCGTAATTCCGGATCATGATCCAGAAGCGCTCATAGACCGGCTTGTCGAAGCCGAACTGGACTTCGAGGTCCTTGATGAACTTGGGATCGAGGCCCTGGGAGCCGCGATATTTTCCGCCGCTCTCGCCACCCCCCACGGTCTGCGACGAACTCGCGGCGCCCACATCCTGGCCGCCCCCGAGCCGCGCACTGCCGCCGGAGTCGAACCCTTGCAGTTGCGCGATGATGCGCTCGACGGGGCCGCCGGGCGCGAACTGCACCACGATAAAGGAAATCAGCATGATCCCGAAGATGGTCGGGATCATCAGCAGGAGCCGCCGTGCGATATAGGCCAGCATCGTCGGCGCTCAGCCCGGCAGCTTGACGCGAGCGGCCTTGGCCGGATCGACCCACCAGGTCGAGAGCACGCCGGGATCATATTTCGGCGGCTGTTTCGGCCGGTCGTAGATGTCCCAATAGGCGAGCCAATGCGCCGGCAGGTTCCACATCGGCACCCAATAGTGCCCGGCGCGAAGGACGCGATCCAGCGATCGGCAGATGGTCTCGAGCTCTGGGCGGGTTGCAGCCACAAGCGCCTTGTCGATCAGAAGATCGACGACCGGATCGGCGATGCCGGTCAGATTGAGCGATCCCGGCGTCTTGGCGGCGTCCGACCCGTAGACGACCCGCAGCCCTTCCCCCGGTGTGAAGCTGGCGCCGTTATTGCGCGTCACCACGTCGAAATCGAATGTCTGGGTGCGGCTCTGGAATTGGGCCGTATCGACGAGGCGGAACGTGGCCTCGATGCCCAGCAGCCGCAGATTCTTGATGAACGGAGCCGTGTGCCGCTCCAGCGCCTGGCTATAGTCGAGAAACTCGATCGTGAAGGGTTGTCCATCGGGGAGCTTGAGGATGGAGCCGTCTCGCTTGCAGCCGGCCTCCTGCAGCATTTTGAAGGCCCGCCCGAGCAACGCACGGTCCTGGCCCGAGCCATCCGAGGTCGGCGGCATATAGGCATCCTTGAACACGTCGGGCGACAGCCTGTCGCGCAGCGGGTCGAGCAGCGCCAGTTCGTCTGGGCCGGGCTTACCGGTCGCGGCCATCGGCGTGTTCTGAAAGTAGGACCAGGTCCGCTGGTAGAGGCCGAACATGATGTTCTGGTTGGTCCAGTTAAAATCGAAGCAGAGACCGAGTGCCTCGCGGATTTTTGGGTTCTTGAATTTGTCGCGACGGGTGTTCAGGAACCAGCCTTGGGCGCCGCGCGGTCCCTGGTCCGGGATCGTCTCCCGTTTGACGCGGCCATCTTTGGCGGCCGGAAAATCATAGCCCTGTGCCCAGATGATCGAGGTTGCGTCCTCGCGGAACGTGAAGACGCCGGATTTAAACGCCTCGAATGCGATCTGCCGCTCGCGAAAATATTCATAGCGGATCGTATCGAAGTTATTCTGGCCGACATTCACGGGCAGGTCCTTGGCCCAGTAATCCTTGACCCGATCGAAGTTGATGTGCCGGCCTTGCTCGAAGGCTCCGACCGTATAGGCGCCCGAACCGAGCGGCGGATCGAGCGTCGGGTCCTCGAACGAATGGGTCGTGTAGAATGCCTTGGAGAAGATCGGTTGACCGGCGACGATCAGCGGCAATTCGCGGCTATGCGCTGCATTGAGACGCACCATGACGACATCGTCGCCCTCAGCCTCGGCAGCCTCGAGATTACGCAGCGTCGACCGAATGACCGGGTGGCCTTTGGTTTTCAGCAGGTTAAGCGAAAACGCCACATCGGCCGCTGTCAGTTTCGAGCCGTCGTGGAACCTCGCTTCGGGTCGCAGCACAAATCGATAGGTCAGGCGGTCGGCCGACCATCGCACCGTGCGGGCCACGAGCCCGTAGAGCGCATCCGGTTCGTCGAGACTGCCGGTCATCAACGTGTCGAAAATCGCGCCCATGCCGGCCGCGCCATTACCGCGCAGGATGTAGATGTTCAGCGTGTCGAAGGTGTCGAAATTCTGGTTGCCGCCGGTCGCATTGACCTGCAGCGAGATGCTGCCGCCCTTCGGGGCGTTCGGGTCGACATAGGCGAAGGACTTGAAGTCCGCCGGCAGACCGAGTTCGCCGAAGATCGAGAGGCCATGTTGTTCCGTTTCACCGTCGGCCGCCTGGGCCACTGATGAGCCGGCCCAAGGCAGGCTCCGCAAACCTGTCGCGGCCGCCAACGTTCCGCCCAACGCCAAAGCGGCGCGGCGCGTCATTCCTGGCATCATCGGCCCGTTTTGCGACATCGGTTCTCCTTGAAGCGGCGTGGTACCAAGAGCGTCACAGGCGGATGTGCGATCCGGATTGTGTCGCTTTTCCGGCCTCATGCACGGCTCACGTCTGCCGATCAAGCCATCCCGAATCGAAACAGCAGGGTCGTCGACCCTGCTATGGTATCGCATTCGCAGAGGATGTTGAGCGTCAGGGCGCCGGAAGCGGCTGCGGGCTGTCGCTCAACGTATGGAGATAATCGACGATGTCGGCTCGCTTTTCGGGATTGGCTTCGCCGGCGAAGCCCATCTTGGTGCCGGGCGCATAGGCTTTCGGGTTGGTGATGAACTGGTTGATGTCCGCCAGGGTCCAGTTGCCACCCTTCTTCTTCAGCGCGTCGGAATAGTCGAAATTTACCACCGAGGCGACGGGGCGTCCGACAACGTCCCAGAGCGGCGGCCCGATCTTGGCACCCGCGCCTTTGGGGAAGTTGTGGCAGGCGCCGCACACTTTGGCGAAGGTCTCGCCTTTGTGAACGTCAGCCTTGGCGAGCAACACCGGGAGCGGCACGGCCGGCGCATCCGCTGCGGCCGGAGCGGCTTCCTCGGCGACGGCCATCGGCAAGTCGTAACCCGGCTTGGCCGGCGCATTCGGCGCGAAGATGAAGCCGGAGAATAATCCCAGCGCCATGGTGAGCATCAACGTTCCCAAGATCGCTCCGGCAATCTTGTTGAATTCGAATGAATCCATAGTCGATGCGCTCCTCGTGTGGCGGACCTGATCCAGGCCACGACGCGGACCCGGTTGCAGGTAGACCTGTGGCAGGCGTTGGCCGACTGCGACAATTTGTGATTACGTTTTTTGCCGTGAGCTTGGCAACCCGTTTGATGGGGTCGTCACGCTACTTTTTGCCGCTCGACGCGTGGCCGTCGTGGGTCTGTGGCAAGCAAGGGGACGGGCAGAAGATGGTCGACATGTGGGATGCGATCATGTTCCAAGGCCCCGACGCCCATGCGAGCCGCACCATGTCGAACCCCATCGTGTTGATCCCGGCCCGAATGGGCTCGTCGCGCCTTCCCGGGAAACCGCTCGCCGATATCGGTGGCGAGCCCATGATCGTGCATGTCTGGCGACGCGGCCGGGAGGCCGATATCGGCCCCGTCGTGGTTGCGACGGATGATGACCGAGTCGCCGAGGCGGTTCGATCCGTGGGCGGCGAGGTCGTGCTCACACGCTCGGATCATCCGGCCGGATCGGATCGCATCCACGAGGCGGTCGAGCGGTTCGATGCGGAGCGTCACTACGATATCGTGGTCAATGTGCAGGGCGATCTACCGAGCATCGAGGCCGATGCGATTCGGGCCGCACTGCGGCCGCTCGACGACCCTGCGGTCGATATCGCGACGCTGGCCGCCGTCATCGTGCGTGAGGAAGAGCGCGACGATCCGAACGTCGTGAAGGTGGTCGGAAGCCCGATTGGGCCCGGATTGCTGCGGGCTTTGTATTTCACGCGCGTCACGGCGCCGTTCGGGCCTGGGCCGCTGCTGCACCATATCGGCCTTTACGCCTACCGGCGAAAAGCGCTACGCCGCTTCGTCGCCTTGCGGCCATCGAGCCTCGAATTGCGCGAGAAGCTTGAGCAATTGCGGGCTCTCGAGGCCGGGATGCGGATCGATGTCGCCGTGATCGACACCGTGCCACTCGGCATCGACACGCCGGCCGATCTCGAACGCGCCCGCATCATCATGGCGGCGCACCCCTAGGAATGAGGAACGAACCGACGTGACGTCCCGGACCATCGCCTACCAGGGGGAACCCGGCGCCAATTCCCACATCGCTTGCGCGGATGTCTATCCAGGCTGGACGCCGCTTCCTTGCGCCACCTTCGAGGATGCCTTTACGGCTGTGACGGAGGGGCGTGCCGATCTGGCCATGATCCCGATCGAGAATTCGATCGCGGGCCGGGTCGCCGATATTCACGCGCTGATGCCGGGCTCCAACCTGCATATCGTCGGCGAGTATTTTCTGCCGATCCACTTCCAATTGTTGGGCCTCAAGGGTGCGACCTTGGAGGGGTTGCGGAGCGTGCACAGCCACATCCATGCGCTCGGCCAATGCCGCAAGATCATCCGCAAGCTCGGGCTCTCGGCTCATGTGGCGGGCGACACGGCCGGTTCGGCGCGTGAGGTCGCCGAAGCGAAGGACCCGACCCGCGCGTCCCTCGCGCCGCGCCTCGCCGCCGAGATCTATGGCCTCGACACCCTCGCGAGCGACGTCGAGGACGAGGCTCACAATACGACGCGCTTCGTGATCCTGTCGAAGACCGCGGTCGTCGCCCCGGCCGGCAATGGTCCGGTCGTCACCACTTTCGTGTTCCGCGTCCGCAACGTGCCGGCCGCGCTCTACAAGGCGCTCGGCGGCTTCGCGACAAATGCGGTCAATATGACGAAGCTCGAAAGCTACATGGTCGAGGGCGAGTTCACGGCCACGCAATTTCTGTCCGACGTCGACGGCCATCCGGATGATCCGGCGGTGCGGCGGGCGCTCGAGGAACTGTCGTTCTTCTCGCGTGAGGTCCGCATCCTCGGGACCTATCCGGCGCACCCGTTTCGGCTTGTGAGCCAGGGACACCCGGAAGCGTAGCGAGTGGGCTCAGACGGACGGCGCGCGCGGGGCGATGCCTTCGATCGCCCAAGCCCGCATGATGTGATGCGCGATCGCCATGGGAGGCGGGCAGGTCAGGCCGCCCTCGTGGCGTCCCTCCAGCAAGGCGCGCGTCTCCTCGCGCGTAAACCAGCGCGCATCCTCGAGCTCGGTGGTGTCGATCGTGATGTCGGTTTCGATCGCCTGTGCGACGCAGCCCAGCATGATCGAGGCGGGAAACGGCCAGGGCTGCGAGCCGAGATAGGCGACGTAGCCGGTGGTGATCCCGGCCTCTTCGTGAAGTTCCCGCCGCACCGCGTCCTCGAAGGTTTCACCGGGTTCGAGAAAACCAGCGAGGCAGGAATACATCCGCTCCGGAAAGCGCGCCTGCCGCCCCAGCAGGCAACGTTCGCCATCGACCGCCAGCATGATGACGACCGGGTCGGTGCGCGGAAAGTGATGCGTGCCGCAGGCGGGGCATTCGCGCCGCCATCCGGCCCCGGCCACCTCCGTTGGCGTTCCGCAATTTGAGCAGAACCGATGCTGGCGATGCCAGTGCGTTACGGCCTTGGCTTGCGCCAGCGCGCCGAGATCGTCATTCGACACCAAGCCTCGCGTCGCGATCGACCGGAGATCGATGATCTGGACGTCGCTCCGCTCGGCGAGGTGTTCGGCCGCGTCGGGCATGAGGGCGGTGGCGAAATAGGCTTGGCCGTTCCGCTCGCCCAAGAACGTGCTGTGTTGGACCGAGCCCATGGCTTCGGCGACCGCGAGGCCGAACCACGGCGAGTCCTGGTGCCCGAGCACGACGCTGTCGCCGGCCAGGACAAGGCTGACGGTCTGCGGAGCGGCGCGGAAAGACGCGACCTCCTCGGGATTGTCGCGCCGGCCGGACATCCGGTCGAGAGGATTGTCGATAAAGCCCAGCGACGCGCCGAAGGCGGCCGTGGTCCTGATGCTGTCGGTCATGTCGGATTCCGTCGGAGGCGGGTGTTGCACCCTTCCTACGGCGATTTTTCGCGAAGCGAAATCATTCGTCTGGATTGGCCGAACCGGTGATCCCTTGTCGTGCAGAAGCACCAGGCCCATCTTGCGGAACGCGGCTCGATGGTCCAAATAGCGCTTGGGAGGTTGGCGGTTGACGTTTCACTCGCCAACCGGGTCAGGTCCGGAAGGAAGCAGCCCTAACGAGACCGAGCGGGTTTCCGTCCAGCCTCCTACTTCGGCTTTTCGTCGCGTTGGCGCGACAGGTCGTCTGCCGCCCCGGGCCGCTGGCCATCGTGTGCCGGCCCCTTTTTCGAGACGATCATGAGCGACGTGCCACCCGCATCCGCAATGCTGTCCGGCATCGTCTCCGACCGTCCTGCGCCGGTCCCGACGACGCCGTATCGCGTTCTCGCCCGCAAATATCGCCCGTCCAGCTTTGACGATCTGATCGGGCAAAGCGCGATGGTCAGAACCCTGTCTAACGCCTTCGATCTCAACCGGATCCATCAGGCCTATCTGCTCTGTGGCGTGCGCGGCGTCGGCAAGACCACGACGGCCCGCATCATGGCGCGAGCTTTGAACTACCATTTACCGGCGTCCGCGGATCGGCCCGCTCTCGATGCGCCAAGCATCGTCATGCCGGCGCTCGGCACACATTGTCAGGCCATCATCGAATCGCGCCACGTCGACGTGATCGAGATGGACGCGGCCTCGCATACCGGCATCGACGATATCCGCGAATTGATCGACGGCGCGCGCTATCGCCCTGTCATGGCGCGGACCAAAGTCTACATCATCGACGAGGTTCACATGCTGTCCAAGGCGGCCTTCAATGGGCTGCTGAAGACGCTTGAGGAGCCGCCCGAACATGTGAAATTTCTGTTCGCCACGACCGAGATCGACAAGGTGCCGATCACGGTGAGGTCGCGCTGTCAGCGGTTCGACCTCCGCCGCGTCGAGGCGCCCGACATGATCGGCCATCTGGCCGGCATCTGCGCTAAGGAGGACGTCCGCATCGATCCGGAGGCCTTGGCCCTGATCGCTCGTGCGGCCGAGGGCTCCGTCCGCGACGCACTGTCGTTGCTCGACCAAGCCATTGCCCATGGCGGCGGGGGAGCGAACGGAGCGATCGACCCGGCCGCGATCCGGGTGATGCTCGGTCTCGCCGATCGGGCCCGCATCATCGATCTGTTCGAGGCTGTGATGAAGGGGGACATCGCGACCGCTCTCGATGGGATGAAGGCGCTCTATGACGAAGGCGCCGACCCCGGCGGGATGCTGGCGGCGCTGGCTGACTTCGTCCATCTCGTGACGCGCCTGAAGCTCGTGCCCGATGCAGCCAAGGACTCATCGTTGACTGGCGAGGAGCGCGCTCGCGGGCTCGATTTCGCTGGCAAGCTCAGCTTGCCGGTGCTGACGCGCGCGTGGCAGATGCTGGCCAAGGGTTTGGCCGACGTGAAGGATGCGCCGAGACCGCTGGCGGCCGCCGATATGGTGCTGGTGCGCCTCGCCTATGCGGCCGATCTGCCGACGCCGGATGACGTCATCCGGCGGCTGTCCGCCGCTCAGGCTGGTGGTGCCGCGCCACAAGCCGTCGTTGCAAGCGTGACCGCGCCTTCGGGGGTTTCATCCGGGGAGCCACCGGTTGGCGGGTTGCGTCGGCTTGGTTCTGGCGGGGCCCTGCCGCAATCCGTGCCGCAGGCCGCACTGGTGGCCAGCCCGCCTCAGGCGAGCCTCGCTCCGCAGGCCGCGCCTGCGTCGCCGCCTGTTCTCCCGCAGACACTGCAGGATGTCGTGGCTCTGGCGATTGCCAATCGTGACATTCAGCTGAAGATGGCGCTCGAGAAGGATGTTCGCATCGTTCGTTTCGAGCCGGGCAGTATCGAGTTCGAGACGGTTCCGGGCGCGTCTCCACAGCTCGCGGCCCATGTGATGCGTCGGCTCAACGAGTGGACCGGCATTCGTTGGATGGTGGCGGTCGCACGCGATGGCGGCGGTGCGACCTTGCGCGAATTGGCGGATGCCGAGACCGCGTCGCGGCGCAAATCTCTGGAAGCGCATCCCGTGGTCAGCCGGATCATGGAACTGTTTCCCGGGAGCCGCATCGTCGATGTGACCGACATGAAGCCGGATCTGCCGCCACCCGAACCGACGGTGCCGGTGATGGGCGACGACGAAGTGGGTTACGCAGATGCGGGGGACCCCAATGCGGGCGACCCGGATGATGGATTGAGCGAGGACGACCTCTAGAATCGATGATGATTCTGGGGTGTCGCAGCAGGAGCGGGTCATGAAGGACGTGATGGGTTTGATGAAACAGGCGCAGGCCATGCAGGCGCGTCTGGGCGAAGTCCAGGCCGAACTCGAACAGTTGCAGGTCGAAGGCGTGTCGGGAGGCGGCCTCGTCAGGCTCGTGCTGACCGCCAAGGGCCAGATGAAGAGCATCACGATCGATCCCTCGCTGATGAAGGAAGACGAGCGTGAAATCCTCGAGGATCTGATCGTGACGGCCAGCGACGATGCGCGCCGCAAGGCCGAGCGGGTCGCCGAAGAGCGGATGAAGGCTGTGACGGCGGGCATTCCCCTGCCGCCCGGCATGAAGCTGCCGTTCTAAGCGGCTTTTCAGAATGGCCGATCGTGTCGCCGGGCCCGAGATCGAGCGCCTGATCCAGCTCCTGGCTCGTCTGCCGGGGCTCGGGCCGCGCTCGGCCCGTCGCGCCGCCTTACATCTGATGCGGAAGCGCGAGGACCTGCTCGGCCCGCTGGCGGACGCGATGGCGCTCGCGCGCGAGCGCATCGTGACCTGTTCGGCTTGTGGCAACATCGACACGATCGATCCGTGTACGATCTGCTGTGATGTGCGGCGCGACACGACCACGGTGGTGGTGGTCGAGACGGTGGCCGACCTTTGGGCGCTCGAACGCGCCGCCGTCGTGCGCGGCCGTTACCATGTGCTCGGGGGGGTGCTATCGCCGCTCGACGGTGTCGGGCCGGACGATCTCAACCTCGCTGGCCTTGTCGATCGCGTGTCGGGTGCGGGACTATCCGAGATCATCCTGGCCGTGAACGCAACCGTGGATGGTCAAACCACGGCCCATTACGTGACCGACCTTTTGGCTCACCTCGATCTCAAGGTGACCCGACTGGCGCATGGCGTCCCGGTCGGTGGGGAACTCGACTACCTCGATGAAGGAACCCTGGCGGCGGCCATGCGATCCCGCACGGCTTTCTGACCGAGCATCGTGCCTCTTTGCCGCGTGAAATCTATCGCGCCGATTGCACCGTCACCAGAATGAACTATTGTAAGTTGTAATCAAATCGGATCACAACTTATGCTCGACCTTGCAGGTTTTCGTGAGCGCTCGGCTTTCACCATTTCGACGCTGGGCAAAAAGATTTTATACGCCAATGACGTCCACCTCGACATGCTGGGCCGCACGCGAGGCGACACAATCGGCCAAAGCTGGGAAGACTGGCTGACTCGGGAGGACCTGTTGCGGGCCTCAGACTTGTTCGATGGCTTTCTCCTCACGCAAAAAGCCTATTCGATCCACACGCGCTTGTTGAAGAGCGACGGAAGCAGCGTGCTGATCGCGGCGCAGTGCAGCATGTTGCGGAGCACGGACCCGTCTGGCGATCTCGTCCTTTGCGAGATGATGCAATTGGCCGACGACGAGTTTCTGCCGGGGCCGGGTCGGCGCGATGTCTTGGAGTCCGTGCGCGACACCACCTATGAATTGGCGGCGCTGACCGGGAGCCATCACTTCAATGGCTTGAGCGATCGTCTGATGCAGGTGTCGTCGGCGGCCGAGTCCACCCTTGAGATTCTCACCAATGCCATGACGATCATCAACCGCCGCATCCCGGCAGCGTGAGCCTCTCGGGGCGTCAGCCTTCCGGCAGGCAGCGATGCTCCGGCACCGGATAGACGCGGTCGCGGCCGAGCGCATGTGCGATGCGCGGGCCGCGCGCGAAGAGGGCCGTGAAGGCTTTGTCGTGCAGGTTCAAGCCGCCCGCATAGGCGCCGAAGGCCGGCATGACGCAACGGCTCCCGTCCGACACGAAGCACCGCCGCCGGACTGTTCCGCCGCGTCCGGCCACGATGGCGGCGGGATGAAGATGGCCCGCGATCTCGCCGGTTGCCATCCCGGCTTGCGGCTCATGGCGTAGAAGCAGGGGGCCGAACTGCCATTCCGTGGCGATCTCTCCCCAGAGACCGGCTGGCGGCTCGGGGTCGTGGTTGCCGGCGATCCAAAGCCAATCCCGCCCCGCCTGAAGCGCCGCAAGCGTCTCTCGGTCGGCGATCGATAGCCGCTCCGTCGCACGGCGATCATGAAAACTGTCGCCGAGCGCCACCACGCGACGCGGCGCATAGCGCGCGATCAACGTGCCGAGCCGGTGCAACGTGGCCGCCGTATCATAAGGCGGCAGCAGCATGCCGCGTCGCGCCAGCGAGGAGCCTTTCTCTAAATGGAGGTCGGCCACCAGCAAGACGCGATCGTTCTCGGCCAGCAACGCGCCCGCGGCATCGGCCAGCAGATGCATGCCGGCAACGTCGATATGCGTGTGGATCGAGCGGCTCCTGTTAGTAGCCACGCCACCCGCGAGGGCGGGCAGAGGCACCGGGGATCGGACGATCGGGTCCGGGTCTGTGGCCCGGAAGGGCATCGCCGTCGTCCGCACCAGAGGCTTCCTCCACCAAAAACTCGGCCGCCTCGGCCAGAATGGCATCCTGCGCTTCGCCGTAGACCGGCTCCCGCCCGATCTCGAGCATGATCGGTACCGCCAAAGGCGAGATCCGCGCGAGGTTCTTATGGATGATTCGCCCCTCGATGCGCGACAATAATTGACCGAGCCGGGCGAGGTCGAGGAGTCCGGTTGCCGCATCGTCGCGCGCGGCGCGCAGCAGCACGTGATCCGGCTCATAGCGCCGCAGCACATCGTAGACGAGATCGGTCGAGACCGTCATCTGGCGCCCGGTCTTTTCGCGGCCAGGAAAACGCCGCTCGATCAGCCCGGCGATGATGGCGCATTGCCGGAACGTCCGCTTCATCAGCGCCGATTCCTGGAGCCAGCCCTCGAGATCGTCGCCCAGCATGTCCTGCGCGAAGAGGTCGTCCAGCGATACAAGGCCATGTCCGATTCGTGCCCCGAGATCGACGTTGCACCAGACCGCGATGGCATAATCATTGGCCACGAAGCCGAGTGGTTGCAGTCGCGCGCGTTCCATGCGGCGGGTCAGCAGCATGCCGAGCGTCTGATGCGCAAGCCGCCCCTCGAACGGATAGGCGATCAGATAATAGCGGCCGCCGCGCCGAAACGTCTCGACCAGCAGCGAGCTGGCAGGCGGAAGGGTCGATTTCACCTGCTGCAACCGCAGCCAATCGGCCACCTGTGGGGGCAGGGCCGCCCAATGGTCGGGGTTCGACAGCAACTCCCGCACGCCCTTGGCCAAATAGGTCGAGAGCGGGAATTTGCCGCCGGCATAGGAGGGAATCTTCGGTGTATCGCTGGCAGACCGTGTCACCAGCGCCTCGTTCTCGACGATCGAGTGCAGGGCCAGAATTTCGCCGGCAAACAAAAATGTGTCGCCCGCCACTAGGGTCTCGAGGAACCCATCCTCGATCTCGCCGAGCACACGTCCGCCTCGTCCGACCGGGCCGGTCGTCGAAGCCCCGGCGTCGACCGACGGCTTTCGGTTGCCGCGCACTAGCCGCACCTTCAACATGGTGGCTTCGACGATCGTGCCGACGTTCATGCGATAGGTCTGCGCGATACGGCCGTTGCTGACCCGCCATCGGCCGTCCGTCGTCTGGCGGATTTTGGCGAAACGTTCGTAAGCTTTGAGCGCGTAGCCGCCGGTTGCCACGAAGGACAGACAGTCGTCGAAATCCTGACGCGATAGTCCAGCATAGGGCGCTGCCGCGCGCACTTCGGCATAGAGCGCGTCGGCCTCGAACGGCTCGCTGCAGGCCATGCCGAGAAGATGCTGGGAGAGGACATCGAGTGCGCCGATGCGCGGCACTGGCGTATCCTGCACGCCAGCCGCTGCGGCCTCGATCGCGGCCCGGCATTCCAGAACTTCGAACCGGTTGGCCGGGATCAGCAGCGCGCGGGAGGGCTCGTCGAGCCGATGGTTGGCCCGGCCGATTCGCTGCGTCAGGCGGCTCGATCCCTTGGGCGCGCCGATATTGACCACGAGGTCGACATCGCCCCAATCGATGCCGAGATCGAGCGTCGAGGTGCAGACCACGGCCTTGATGCGACCGGCCGACATCGCCTCTTCGACACGTCGGCGCTGGCCAACATCCAGCGAACCGTGGTGGAGCGCGATCGGCAGATTATCGGTGTTGACCTGCCACAGGTCGAAGAACAATTGCTCGGCCTGAAAGCGTGTGTTGACGAACAGCAGAGCCATCTTGGCGGCGCGAATCGCCGTATAGATTTCGGGAATGGCATGGCGTGCCCCATGCCCGGCCCAAGGCAGCCGCTCCCGCGTATCGAGCATGTCGATCTCGGCCTTGGCGCCTTCGGGGGCGATCACGAGGGCGGTCGCCTCTGCGTCTCGGCCCGAAATATACCGTCGCAGCTCGTCAGGCTCGCGCACCGTCGCCGACAGGCCGATGACCTGAACGGTTGGGGCGAGCGCCCGCAGCCGCGCCAGCCCCAACGAGAGTAGATCGCCGCGTTTCGAGGTCACCAACGCATGCACCTCGTCCAGCACGATGCGGCGGAGTGGCTTGAACAACGGACCTGCGTCTGCGGTGGCGAGCAGCAGCGCGATCTGTTCGGGCGTCGTCAGCAGGATATCGGGTGGGTCGCGACGCTGCCGCTGGCGCTTGCTGGCGGACGTGTCCCCCGTCCGCGTTTCGACGCGAATCCCAAGGCCCATCTCGGCGACCGGAATTTCTACATTGCGCGCGACATCGACCGATAGCGCCTTCAACGGCGAGATGTAGAGCGTATGCAAGCTCGCGGGCCGATCCTGCGGCGCTGACGCGAGATCGACGAGGCTTGGGAGAAATCCCGCCAGCGTCTTGCCGGCGCCGGTCGGGGCGATCAGCAGCGCGCTGCGCCCGGCTTCCGCTTCCGCGAGCAACCGCAACTGATGGGGCCGCGGCGACCATTGGCGCGCCTCGAACCAAGCAAGGAAGCGTTGTGGCAGGCGCGTAACGGGGGCAGGGCGGTCGAGCACCCTCTCTAATTAGTCTTTATGCGCCACGACGACGAGCCCCGGCGATCCGACACCATGCTCGCGGCGGATCGCCGCCGCCTGCATCGTGTCAAGCGCTAGGCCGGCGCCGGCCAACACGTCGGCCACATAGACACGGGAATGGGCGTAGCGCAGGCTGTCGTTGAGCCTGATTGCGTCGCCGTGGCTTTCCTCGATGCTGAACGCCAGCAGGCCGCCACCGGTCAAAACGCGGGCGATGTCCGCGACGACGCGGTCGAGCGCGCCGACGTAGACAAAGACGTCAGCGGCCAAAACGAGATCGTAGCTTCCCGCAGCCCGCCGCCGCAGGCCGGCCTCCACGCTTTCAGCCACCACCTGCCGGTAAGCTCCGGTCGCCGTCGCGAGCGCCACCATGGCGGGCGAGAGATCGAGGCCATCGACGAGATCGACGCGAGGCCGGATCGTCCTGCCCATCAGCCCGCTGCCACAGCCAAGATCGAGCGCGGCGGAAAACCGACGGCTCGCGGCCGTTTGGTCGAGAGCTGCGAGGATCAGGGCCGGTCCGTCGTAGCCCAGCGTGTCGATCAGGTGGCGCTCGAACCGGGGCGCATAATCGTCGAAGAGAGCTGTCACGTAGGCATCCGACAGATCGGCCTCGATCGTTCCTCCATGCAGTCGCGCGAGATGGAGCGTCGCGCCGAAGATGCCCGACGGATCGAGAGTTGCGGCTTGGCGAAATGCCCCAGTGGCTGCCTCGAGGCGGCCTCGCCGCTCCTCGGCATGGGCCAGCATCATCCAGGCCGGAACCCAAGCCGGGACGCGTTCGAGCGTTTGCTTGAGCAGATCGGCGGCGGCTTCCGCGTCGCCTTCGGCCAGAAGAGTTTCGGCATAAGCGAACCGGCGATCGGCCAGAAGATCGCCAGAGGATTGGGAGGAAGGTTTCAAACGCGATCGACCATTTCGGAGAGGACGCATCCGCTTGCGTCGTAAGCTGGTGTTAACCCCAATCGAAGCGACAGTCCGCGATGGAGCGGCAGAACGGAATTTATTTGCGCCGATATCCTACGTTCATCTTCAATCAGTTAGAAGCATCGCTGACCGTTCCGCGAAGCGTCGAAGGTTGTGCGTCTTGCAGTCCGCAAGTCCGACCAGGCGAGAGCTTTGCAACAAAAGCGTTGTGCAGTCGTTGTTAGACGCAGGGAACAGGCAGAGGAGAGAGCTATGACTTCGTTCCAAAAGAAGATTTTCGCAGGCAGCCTCGCTGCTTTGACCATGGTCGGCGCAGTCGGCGTGAGCACTGTACCGGCGTCCGCTCGTGACGGTGGCGCCATTGCGGCTGGTGTGATCGGCGGCTTGGCGCTTGGCGCCATTGCCGGTTCGGCTGCATCAAACAGCGGTTATGGTTATGGCGCGCCGGCTTACGGCTACGCGCCCCCGCCGCCCCAGCCGGTTTACGGCGGCGGCTGCTACTTCACCCGTCAGCCCGTCTATGACGAGTATGGCGAAGTCATTGGTCGTCGCCGCGTGCGCGTCTGCGACTAACAGGTCAGATTTGGCATCGAGCAAGGGGAGTTGAACCGATGGAACGACTTGGCACATCACAATCGATGAAGCGCCTTGGGCTTTTGCTCATGGTATGTTTCGTCGGCGCTCCCTTGGCGGCCGCTCCCGTGCTCGGTCAGATTTCGTTTCGGCCCCTCACGATCGGCCATTCGATCAAGGTGGTGAAAGCTTACGGACCGGACGATGAGGATTGCGTGTTCGTGACGCGGCGTGTGTCGCGTCCGGACGGGGTCACGCATCCGAAAAAGACGCTTGTCTGCAACGACTGAGATCAACTTTCTAAAATGAGCGCGAGTGACGTTCTCACGCTGACGCCGGCTGGACTTTACTGTCCGGCCGGCGATTTTTTTGTCGATCCGGTGCGCCCGGTCGAGCGCGCCCTGATCACGCACGGTCATAGTGATCACGCCCGTGCCGGCCATGGCGCCGTGATGGCGACGCCCGAAACGCTCGCGATCATGGCAACCCGCTATGGCGAGGATTTCACCGGAACGCGACAGAGCGCGGAACTCGGGGTGATCCAGACGGTCGGCGGCGTCGAGGTGTCGTTTCATCCGGCTGGCCATGTGTTGGGCTCGGCACAGATTTCGATCATTCAGGCCGGATTTCGAGTGGTGGTCTCGGGCGACTATAAACGGGCATCCGATCCGACCTGCCTGCCGTTCGAGCCGCTCCGCTGCCATGCTTTCATCACGGAAGCGACCTTCGGGCTGCCGGTCTTTCGTCATCCGGATGCGGCCGGCGAGGTCGTCCGGTTGCTGGCCTCGCAATCCCTCTTTCCAGAGCGGACCCATATTGTCGGCGCCTATGCGCTTGGCAAGGCGCAGCGTGTGATGGCGCTGTTGCGCCAAGCCGGGGACGATCGACCGATCCACATTCACGGTGCGTTGGAGCGTCTGACCGATCTGTATCGATCCTTAGGCATCGACCTCGGCGACGTCAGACGCGTCGTGCCGGCCGAGCGAAAGAGTTTGGCAGGGCAGATCGTGCTGTGCCCGCCCGGTGCCATCAAAGATGTTTGGGCGCAGAAATTTCCCGATCCGATGACGGTCGCGGCCTCCGGATGGATGCGGGTTCGCGCTCGGGCGCGCCAGAGCGGCGTGGAACTGCCGCTGATCATCTCGGACCATGCCGATTGGGACGAACTCTGCGCCACCGTGATCGAGACGGGATGCAGCGAGCTCTGGGTCACGCATGGGGAGGCCGATGCGCTCGTTTATTGGGCGACAGCGAGAGGTCTCGACGCCCAGCCGCTGCATATGATCGGCTATGGCGACGAGGCTGACGACGAGCCGATCGACCCGCCCGCCGCCGCATGAAGGACTTTTCCCGCCTTCTGGACCGTCTGTCATTCGAGCCGTCCCGCAACGGCAAGCTGCGCCTGATGGAAGCCTATTTTCGCGTGACGCCCGATCCCGAGCGTGGCTTCGCGCTGGCGGCGCTGACCAGCAGCCTCAGTTTCACCAACGCCAAGCCGGCGCTGATCCGCACGCTGGCGGCCGAGCGGACCGACCCGACCCTGTTCGGCCTCTCCTATGATTACGTCGGTGATCTCTCCGAGACGGTCGCGCTGATGTGGCCGCAGACGGGGCCGATCGCGTCAGCGCCATTGCTCTCCGACGTCGTGCGGGTGCTGGCCACGACGGGCCGCGTCGCGCTTCCGAAACAACTCGCGGCCTGGCTCGATAGTCTCGACGAGATCGGCCGCTGGGCATTGCTGAAGCTGATCACAGGGTCGCTGCGGATCGGCGTGTCGGCGCGCCTCGCCAAGACCGCCGTCGCGATGCTGGGTGGGTTCGAGCCGGACGAGATCGAGGAAGTCTGGCACGGCATGGCGCCTCCCTACGAGGCGCTGTTCGCTTGGGTGAGTGGGCAGGGTCCGCGACCCGATGCGACCGATCCGGCTCCGTTCCGCACACCGATGCTGGCCCATGCGTTGGAGGAACGCGACGTCGCGCAGCTCGATCCCGCCGCCTTTTCGGCCGAATGGAAATGGGATGGGATCCGCGTCCAGGCCGTGACCGGCGTCGAGACGGGTGGTCGATCCGTCGTGCGGCTGTTCTCCCGCACGGGCGAGGTTATTTCAGGCGCATTCCCAGATTTGGCGGATGCCTTGCTGGCGGGTGGTCTCGGTAGCGTGGCGCTCGATGGCGAATTGCTGGTCGTTCGCGAGGGCCATGTGGAATCCTTCGGCACCTTGCAGCAGCGGCTGAACCGCAAAGCCGTGACGCCGAAGCTAATGGCCGATTATCCGATCCATCTGCGGGTTTACGATCTGCTGTTCGACAATGGCGAGGATTTGCGGCCACTCGCCTTTGCGGAGAGACGCGAACGGCTCGACGCGTTCGTGCAGCGCGCCGGGCTGACCGTTATCGATCTATCGCCGCTCGTGAGGTTCAGCGACTGGGCCCATCTCGCCGCGATTCGTCTCGATCCGGCAAGCGCCGGCGCGGGCGAGGCCGCCGATGCGATCGAGGGGCTGATGCTGAAGCGTCTCGACAGTCCCTATGTGCCGGGTCGGCCAAAGGGGCTCTGGTACAAATGGAAGCGCGAGCCGTTCAACGTCGATGCGGTGCTGATGTATGCTCAGCGCGGGCATGGCAAGCGCGCGTCCTTCTATTCGGATTACACGTTCGGGGTGTGGCGCGACGGCGCGGCCGGGCCTGAACTGGTGCCGGTCGGGAAGGCTTATTCGGGCTTCACCGACCAGGAACTCACCAAGCTCGACCGCTATGTGCGGACCAACACGACCGGCCGGTTCGGCCCCGTGCGCGAGGTGGCGCATGGGATGACCGGCGGTTTGGTGCTGGAGATCGCCTTTGAGGGCCTCAACCGATCGTCACGTCACAAGTCCGGCGTGGCGATGCGATTTCCGCGCGTCAATCGCATTCGCTGGGATAAGCCGACCGCCGAGGCCGACACGCTGGCGAACCTCGAGCGACTGCTGAAGGAATAGCCCGAGCCCGCTAACGCCCTTGCGGATCGATGCGCCTCAGCACCATGCCGGCGTGGTGCAGAACGCCGTCGATGAAGGTGCCGTCGGCGGTAAATCCCGAGTCGTCCCAATACTCGATATGCTGGCCCTTCACGACGAAGCGGCCTTCATAGGCGCGCTCACGCGTGCCCGTGCCTCGACGGACCGGCCGTTCGGCAGAAGCTCGTGCCGGATCGAGCCGTCGTCCGTGATCCAGAGGCCGCTGAAGCGATGTTGATCCATCAATGGGGGCTCGCGGTCGGGCGCACCACGATCTCGCTCACGTCGACATCGTCGGGTTGCTCCACCGCATAAGCGATGGCTCGGGCGATCGCCTCCGGCCCGATCGCGATGGCCCGAAAGCTTTTCATGGTCTCGCGTGCGACCGGGTCGGAAATCGTATCGGCGAGGTCGGACGTGGTGACGCCTGGCGAGATGACGGTCACGCGGATGCGATCATTCTCCTGTCGGAGCCCGTCCGAGATCGCGCGCACGGCGTATTTGGTAGCACAATAGACTGCCGCCGTCGGGCTGACGCGATGGCCGCCGATCGAGGACACATTACGATCTGCCCGAAACCCTGCTGCTTCATCACGGGAAGCGCGGCCGCGATGCCATAGAGAACGCCTTTGATATTGACGTCGATCATGCGGTCCCACTCGTCGACCTTCAAGGCATCGAGCGGCGACAGCGGCATCACGCCTGCGTTGTTGACCAGCACATCCAGGCGTCCATAGGCCGAGAGCGCCAGCCCGACAAAGGCTTCCAGGTCGGATCTGCGCGTCACATCGAGCGCCGCGAACCGGATGTCCCCACCCTGCGACGCGATCGTGGCGGCCAGATGCTCCAGCCGATCCGTTCGCCGCGCGCCTATCACCAATCGCGCACCGGACGCCGCGAGATACCGCGCCGCTGCTTCCCCAATTCCGCTGCTCGCGCCCGTGATCGCAACGACCTTGCCGCTCAAATTTGACATCGTCTCTTCCCGTGATCCATGCGGGCTACGTCCCGCCACACGGAAAGATGGACGCGGGACGCTCTCGTGCGGTAGACGAGTCTCACACCCTCCTTGCACGATCTCCCGAAACAAGCCGCGGGTTGAGCTCGCGTTGTCATCAGTCTTGCCCGATCGGAGTGCCGTGATCGACGACCGTCCCTCCCATGCGTTTGCGGCTGCGATCGCCCGGCACGTCGTCGCCGACGGCAGTGTCGCGTCCATCGTGCCGCGTCTGCATCTCATCCGCAGCAGCAGGCCGACCGAGCCGATCCAAGCTCTCCACACGCCGGCCCTCTGTCTCGTGGCTCAGGGCCGCAAGCACGTCATGCTGGGACGCGAGATTTTCCACTATGGTCGCGGACAGCTTCTCGCCGTGTCGTTGGACGCTCCTGTGATCGGCCAGGTGACCGAGGCGAGCGTGACGAGCCCTTATCTCTGCCTGCGCCTCGATCTCGATCTTGGCCTGCTCGGGACGACGATGGACGAAAGCGGCTTGGACGGTCGAAGCAACGACCCGCCTCGCTCGGCCGTGACGCTCGGAGAGGCCACGCCCGAGATCGTCGAGGCTGCCACACGACTGGTTCGCCTGCTCGATGCGCCACGCGACGCGGCTGTTCTCGCGCGATCGACGGAGCGCGAATTCTTGTATCGCGTTCTTCAATCTCCGGGCTCGGGAGGCTTACTCGCCATCTTATCGGCTGGCAGCGCGATGCAACGCGTGAGCAAGGCCATCACGTATCTCAAGCGCACGTATCGTCAGCCGTTTTCGTTGCAGGCCGTGGCCTCTGCGACCGGCATGAGTCAATCGTCCCTGAACCAGCATTTCAAGACGGTCACCGGCCTCAGTCCGCTGCAATATCAAAAGCACCTCCGCTTGCACGAGGCGCGTCGCCTGATGCTGAACCAAGCGGGCGATGCCGCCCATGCCGGGCACGCGGTCGGCTACGAGAGTCCGTCCCAGTTCAGCCGCGACTATCGGAGGATGTTCGGCGCGCCGCCGCTGCAGGATCTGACGCGTCTCCGCTCATCATGGCGTGCAGAGCCGTGGTTGGATGCCGCGCAATAGCGTCCCCTGACGCGTCGATTTCGGCGGACCAAGCGGCAACTGCCTCAGGCGTCATCCAATATCTTTTGCATCCAGACAAGATCGAGATAGCGGCCGAATTTGAAACCCACCGCCGGCATACGCCCGGTCTCGACGAAGCCGTAGCGAGCGTGGAAGGCCAGTGAAGCCGCGTTAGTGGCATCGATGCCGCCCACCATGACGTGTTTGCCGCCGGCGCGTGCCGCCGCGATCAACGGTGGCATGAGAAGCGAGCCGACGCCGGCGCGCTGGTGATCCTGATGGATATAGATCGAGTGTTCGACGGTTTTGAAAAAGCCGTCGTGCGGGCGAAAGTCACCGAAGGAGGCATAGCCCGCGACCTCGCCGTCCCGGTCGGCGATCAGGAACGGGTAGGATTTGGACCGGCGGTCCTCGATCACGGCGCGTCTATTATCGAGATCGACCGGCTGCGTCGACCAGATCGCGGTGCCGTTCAGGATCGCGTCGTTATGGATCGCCAGGATCGCGGGGAGGTCATGGTCGGTGGCGTCGCGAACCAGGATGGGCACTGATGTCTCCTCAGACTTTGTCGTCGGCGGCACCTTTGTCCAGCGGACCCAACTCGGCAAGCGCGTCCTTGCGCGCAACGCATGCCCCTCGGCCCAATCGAGTTCTTCCTCGATGGTGCGATAGGTATCATCCCCGATGGTGCGATTGCGGCGCAGACGATCGAGCGCGCCGCGTTCGGCCGCGATCGCCTCCATCCGCAGCCCGCCGATCACCTCCGCATCGACCCTGTGATCGGTCGTCTGCTCCTGCATCCGCACCGCATATTCGCGCCGGAGCAAGTCAGCCTCGCTCTCGCTCTTGGTCTTCAGCAATGCGAAAGCGGACCGTGCCGTCTCGCGCCGCGCAATTTTCTCCTCGCGATCGCTCTCGCCGTCATCCGCCAAATCGAACCAGCGCAGCATCGGCCCGAGCGTCAGGCCCTGGATCACCAGCGTGCCGAGCACCACCGCAAAAGCCGCCGTGATGAGAAGATCGCGATAGGGAAAGCCACCCTGAGCACCATCGCCGTAAGGAAGCGCGAGCGCCGTCGCCAGCGTGACGACGCCGCGCATCCCGCACCAGGAAACCGCGATGCTGGCTTTCAGCGACGGCGCTTCAACGACGTCGCCCTCGCCGCGAGCCGCAAGGTGGCGACGGAGCGTCAGGCCGCGATTGTAGATCATGACCCAGCCGATTCGCGCCAGAATCACGGTCGCGAGGACGGCAGCCGAAAAGCCGGCATAGAGCCCGACCTTGCCGCTCACGTCGCGAAGAATGGGGTGAAGCTGTAAGCCCACGAGAATGAACGCGAGCGCGTTTAACACATAGATCGCGACATCCCAGACTGCGAAGGAAGCGCGTCGGTTTCCGGCCGTCTGGTCGCGGGCTGTGACCTGGGACAGCATGATCGCATAGGCCACGACGGTGAGGATGGGCGAGACCCCGATCGTCTCGGCCACGATCCACACCGCGAAAGTGCCGGCAAATTGCACTGACACATGAACCGGGATGTCCTCGACGCGTCGCGTCAGGAACGGAAACAACCAGCCAAGGGCGATGCCGAGCAGGACGCCGCCGCCCGCTGAAAACAGGAGCGCGGGAATAGCCTGGAACGGCGTGACCGACGCGCCCAACGCCGCCCCTACCGCAAAACGGTAGATCAGCAGCGCACTTGCGTCGTTGAGCAGGCTTTCGCCCTCGAGGATCACCATCATGCGATGGGGCGGCGCGATGAGGCGCAGGATCGAGGTGGCGGCGGTGGCGTCCGGCGGCGCCACGATCGCTCCAAGCGCGATGGCGACCGCCCACGGCATATCGGGCACCAACCAGCGGGCCACCACCGCAACGGCCGCGACCGTGACGACGACGCAGAACATCACGAGGCTGAACACCGGCGCCCAATTGGCCTTGAGATCGCGGGGCGACGTATCGAAGGCTGCGTTCAGCAGAACCGGCGCGACGAACAACGCCAAAGCGAGGTCCGGATCAAGCCGCGCCGAGATCTTCTCGGTCGGCAGCAAAGCGAGAGCGGCCCCGGCGACCGCGAGCACCACGGGGTAGGGCGCGCCCACCCGCGTCGAGAGGGTCGTCAGCAAAGCTGCCCCGATCAGCAGCCCGATCACCAGTTCGAAGAGTTCCATCGGGCTCCGTTATAGCAGGTCGTGGATCAGCCGTTTTATCATCGTCTTCGGTTAGCCGCGGTCGACGAAGAAAAACCCGAGGGCGAACAAGGAATAGACACCCACCAGCAGCAGGCCTTCGAACCAGGTCGTTTCCCCATCGGCCGCAATGGCCCGCACGATGAAGGCCGTGCTGGCGATGGCGAAGAGTTGCAGCGGATTGGAGAAGACCAGCGTCATCGGGTGGCCGAGCGCCCACGAGATCAACACGAGCAGCGGCGCCACCACAAGCGCGATCTGGATGGCGGAGCCGATCGAGATGTTGAGCACGAGGCCCATCTTGTCTTGCCGGGCGAAAAACACCGCAGCGATTAGATCGCCCCCGGTGCCGACGAGGGCCAAGACGACGACGCCGAGAAACATCGGCGACAGATGCAGCCCGTATGCGGTCGTCTTGAGCGCCCCGGACACGATTTCGGCCTCGATCGCCACGAAGAGTGTGGCGCCGACCAGCACGCCGAGCGACAGCGGCAACGACCAGTCTGCCGTGCCGCGCTCGTCCGCGCTGGCGAAGATGTCGCGATGGGTCACCAACGTGTAGACGAGATTGCCACCGTAGAGCGCCAGCAGGACGACCGAGACCGCGAGGCTCAGCAATTCGTCCGAAAGGCCGAGATTGCCCGTATGCGTGACGGTGCGCCCGGTGAGATCAAAGATCGCCGGCATCAGCAATGCGATCACGACCAGCATGAGCATCGTGGAGAGTTGGCCCGCCCGTTCGCGGTTGAACACCTGTTTCTCGCGACCGACGCCTCCGACCAGAATCGCGATACCGAGGCCGAGCAGGCTGGTGCCCATGATTGACCCGGTCAATTGCGCCCGCACCACCTCGGCCTGGCCGTCGATCAGCACGAACAAAGCGAGGATCACCTCGGCGATACTGCCGAAGCTGACGTTGAGCAGGCCGCCGATCGTCGGCCCTGCACGTTCGGCGAGTTGCTCGGTGGCGCGACGCGTCCAATCCGCCAGGACCGCGATGGCGACTGCGCCCAGCGCGAAATCCACGAACGAGGGCACGCCGACGACATAGTGTAAAAGGAGCGACAGCGGCACGAGGGCGAGCGGTATAAAGGTCATCAGGGGTCCTGATCGGGATCGGTGACATGCGATCGTGGCGGGCGATTTTGGGGCGAGCCGCGACCGCGACGCTCCCGCCTATACGGCGTCGGGCTCGCTCGCGACAGCGGAGATCGTTTTGCGCGCCCCACAGCGGCATCGCGGCCACAGGCGGTGAGGGGTTGCGATCGCCTTATTGTAACGGCCGGAGCGCCGCTCTAAGCTGTCGCATTCGGGACGCCAGGTTCCGGTCGGCGGGGGTTGGCGCAAGGATGGCGGACAGCAGAGCGATGCATGGTTCGACGGACGGGCCGCGCCACGAGAGCGACCAAACGTCAAATCCTGGGTTCATCCTTGTCGCGGTCGATGATCTTGTCGGACTCTGATCGGTCGGGCGTTCTGCCGTTTCATCCTGGAACGATCCGCGACGAGGCGGATGAGGACGGCCCCGCGACCGGACGGTTTCGCCACGCGCGCGTGCTGATGTACAGCCACGACACCTTCGGGCTCGGCCATTTGCGCCGCTGCCGCGCCATCGCGCATGCGCTGGTCGAGCGTTTCAAGGGCCTCAATGTCCTGATCGTCTCCGGCTCGCCGATCGTCGGCGCGTTTGAGTTTCGCACCCGCGTCGACTTTCTTAAAATTCCGAGCATCATCAAGCTCATCAACGGCGAATATACGCCGCTTGGCCAGCATACGGATGTGCATGAGACGCTGGCGCTACGCCGCTCAATCATCCAGAGCACGGCTGAATCGTTTCAGCCGGATCTTTTTATCGTCGATAAGGAGCCGCTCGGCCTGCGCGGAGAACTCGAAGGCACGCTCGCCTATCTCAAGGCGCGCGGCACCATGCTGGTGCTCGGTTTGCGCGAGGTCATGGATTCGCCCGCGCATCTGAAGGCCGAATGGGCCCGCAACGATGTTCTCCGCAAGCTCGACGCGTTCTACGACGCCGTCTGGGTCTATGGCCCGAAGGACTTCTACGATCCGCTGACCGGCCTCGATCCGCCGGCCTCTTTGCATGACCGGCTCTGCTGGACCGGGTATCTGCGGCGCGAGGTGCCGGCCGTCACGGCGTTTCATGGGCCGAGCCTGCCCGACGACTTCCTGCTGGTGACGGCGGGAGGTGGGGGCGATGGCGCCCGCATCATGCATCAGGTGATCGCCGCGCACGAACACACGCCCGGCCTGAGCGGGCCGGTCGTGATGGTTCTCGGCCCCTTCATGAAGGCGGAGGAACGCGACGAGGTCTATCGGCGGGCGGCGGCTTTCCCGAACCTCCATCTCATCGATTTCGACAATCGGATGGAGGCTTTGATTCAGGCCGCCGCCGGGGTGGTGTCGATGGGGGGTACAACACGTTTTGCGAAATCCTCTCGCTCGACAAACGCGCCCTTATCATCCCTCGCGTCACGCCGCGGGAGGAGCAGTTGATTCGCGCCCGCCGCGCTCAGGGCCTGGGGCTCGTCGACATGCTCATGCCCGATGAGGCGGACGACCCGGCCGTCATGGCCGAGGCGCTCCGCCAGCTTGCGGTGCGGGCAAAACCGTCCGAAACCGCCTATGGCCGTCCACTCGACGGGCTGCTGCGCATCGGCGATCTCGTTCACGATTACATCTCCGCGCGCGAGGATCTTGCGGCAAGCCTGCTCGAGCCCAGTCTCGTCGAACGAGATCGGCGGGCGGGCGAGGCTTGAGGGAACCAATCGCCTTCGTGCTCAAGGGGTATCCGCGCCTCTCTGAGACATTCATTGCCGAGGAGATCCTGGGGCTGGAGCAAGCCGGCTTCGATCTTAGGATCGTGGCGCTGCGCCGTCCCACCGATACCAAGCTGCATCCGGTTCACCGCGCCATCGTGGCGCCGGTCAGCTATCTGCCCGAATATCTGCACCAGGAGCCGCTGCGGGTTCTGAAAGCGTGGTGGAGCCTGAGACAACGGCCGGGATTGGCGGAGGCGTGGCGGCAGTTCCGCGCCGACCTTCCGCGCGACATCAGCCGCAACCGCTTTCGCCGCATAGGGCAGGCGATGGTGCTGGCCGCCGACCTGCCGCCGGATGTCACACGCCTCCACGCGCATTTCATCCACACGCCGGCCAGCGTGGTCGATTATGCCAGCCTCATCCTCGGTCGTCCCTGGACGTGCTCGGCGCATGCCAAGGATATCTGGACCTCGCCGGATTGGGAGCTCGCGGGCAAGTTGCGCCGCGCGATCTGGACCGTGACCTGCACGCGCGCCGGGCTAAACCGGCTGCAATGCCTTAGCCCGGTCGGCAAGGCGGTTCATCTCGTCTATCACGGGCTGAAGCTCGATCGGTTCAGACCTCTTGCGCCGTTCCGAGGTCAACGGGATGGCCTCGATCAGGCGCAGCCGGTGCGGCTTCTCAGTGTCGGTCGCGCGGTCGAGAAGAAGGGCTTCGACACGCTCCTCGATGCGCTGGCGCTGCTGCCGCGCGATTGCGCTTGGGCGTGGACGCATATCGGCGGCGGGCCGCTTCTTCCCGCCCTCAAGCAACAGGCCGAGCGGCTTGGGATGAGCGCGCGCCTTTCCTTCCTGGGCGCGCAGGACCAGACGGTCGTGCTCGAGCGCTATCGCGCCTCGGATCTCTTCATCCTGCCGTGCCGAGTCGCGCAGGATGGCGATCGCGACGGGCTGCCGAATGTGCTGGTCGAAGCGCAGAGCCAGTCGCTGGTCTGCATCTCGACCGATGTCGGCGGCGTCGCCGAATTGATCGAGCATGATCGCAATGGCCTGCTAGTTCCACCCGACCAGCCCGAGGCCCTTGCGGACGCCATCCATCGCCTCATCCGCGATCCCTCGATCCGCCGACGTCTCGGCGACGCCGGCGGCCGGCGCGTTGCCGCTGATTTCGACGCCCGGACCAGCCTGTCGGCGCTGGCCGCGCTGTTCGATGGATCGGCGGCCGACACGGATGCGACGGGGCTTGCTCCAGAGGCCGGCATGCGGACATGGTCAGACGGTATGATCGACGAGACAAGGCTTCCACCGATGAACGAAACCGCCTCCACCGTGTCGCGCGCGGCATCACGTCCCTGAACCGTCCGCGCCTCCTCTTCTACGTCCAACATCTGTTGGGGATCGGGCATTTGGTGCGCGGCTCGCGCATCGCCAAAGCCATGGCGGCCGGTCCGTTCGACGTGACCGTCGTGGTTGGCGGCACCCTTCCACCACGTCTTGATTTCGGCGATGCCGCCATCGCCTGTCTGCCGCCCGTCAAGGCCGGGCCAGGCGGGTTCGCCGATCTCGTGACCCCCGATGGCGAGGTGTTCGGGCCAGAGGCGCGGGACGCGCGCCGTGACCAACTCCTGCGACATGCCGAGACGATCAAGCCCGATATCGTGCTGATCGAGGCCTTTCCGTTCGGGCGACGTCAGATGCGTTTCGAGTTGCTGCCGCTTCTCGAGGCCCTGCAGGCTCGCGCCCACCCACCGCTGATCGCGGTGTCGTTGCGCGATATCCTGCAAGAGAATCGCAAGCCGAGCCGGGATGCCGAAACCGTCGCGCTGGTGCAGCGCTATGTCGATCTCGTCATTGTGCATGGTGACCCGACGCTAGGAACGCTCGGCGATAGTTTCCCGCTCGCGGGCGAGATCGCCGACACCATCGTGTATAGCGGCCTCGTGGGTCCCGCGCCTTCCGAGATGCCGGTGACCGAGCCTTTCGACGTCATCGTGTCGGTCGGCGGTGGTGCTGTCGGCGCGTCCTTGCTGCATGCGGCCCTCGCGGCCAAACCTTTGTCGCGCGCCGCGAGCCTCTCTTGGTTGGTGCTGACCGGCCCCAACCTTCCGGCCTCCGATCGTCTCGTCGATCCGTCCGGTGTGACGCTCCGAACCTTCGAGGCTGATTTACCCGCTCGCCTCCGCGCCGCGACCCTGTCGATTTCGCAGGCCGGCTATAATACGGTGGCGGATCTCCTGTCCGCCCCGACCTGCCGGGCCGTTTTGGTTCCGCACGCGATGACGGGTGAAACCGAACAAGAGCGCCGCGCCACTTTGCTGGAGCGACGGGGGTGGGCTGTGGTCGTCGATGAGGCGACCCTCGATCCGACTCGGCTCGCAGCCGGAATCGATCGGGCCCTTGATCTGCCTCCGCGCGAAACCACTTTCGACTTCAATGGGGCTGTCGAGACGGCGCGTCTGCTCGAGCAGAGATGGCGCCAAACCGATCCGGTCGCACCCTGACGCGCTTTGTTGTAGGATCGATCGGCCCGACTGGCCCATGATGACGTATCTTCATCACCGGCTAGACGCCGTTAACAGGTTACGCGCCGCTTCCATGACGCGCACGAAATCAAGTTGTCGCGCATGAACGCAAGCCTCTTCAGATATATTTGGACTCAGACCCGCAAGGAACAGATCTGGATTCTGTTCATCATTCTTGCGTCGATGCCGTTCAACTTTCTCATGTTGGACCTGCCGAAATATATCGTGAATGGGCCGATCCAGGCGAAAGGTTTTGAGACCGCAAACGCCACGCAGCACTTCTTTCAAGTCAAGGTGCCGGTGCCGTTCGGGCTCGTCGAGGGCGGCTCCTATGAGGTGATGCACGGATTCGACCTCAATCGTCTGTGGTCGCTCATCGTGCTCAGCGGCTTGTTCTTGCTTCTTGTCATCATCAACGGCTTGTTCAAATTCTACATCAACACCTACAAGGGTCGCCTCGGCGAGCGCATGCTTCAGCAGTTGCGCTATGAGTTGATCGACCGGGTCTTGCGTTTTCCGCCAAGCGAGTTCCGCCGCGTCAAGCCGGCCGAGATTGCCACCATGATCAAGGACGAGGTCGAACCACTCGGCGGCTTCATCGGCGACAGCTACGTGCAGCCGGTGTTCCTCGGCGGCCAGATCATCACGTCGATCGTGTTCATTCTCCTGCAGAATTTTTCGCTGGGGCTGATCGCGGTTTCGCTGCTGCTGGTGCAGGGCGTCGTCATCCCGCGCCTGAGGCGCAAGCAGTTGATTCTTGGCCGGCAGCGGCAATTGACGTCGCGCGCCCTAGCCGGCCGCATCGGCGAGATCATTGACGATATCGAAAGCATCCATACCAACGACACATCGAACTATCAGCGCGCCGAGCTTGCCAACCGACTCACGGCCATCTTCGCGATCCGCTTCGCGCTCTATCAATGGAAATTCTTCGTCAAATTCCTGAACAACCTCTTGGCTCAGGTGACGCCGTTCCTGTTTTATATGGTGGGGGGGTTCCTCGCGATCTCGGGCCATCTCAACATCGGCCAGCTCGTCGCGGTCATCTCGGCCTACAAAGATCTCCCGTCCCCCGTGAAGGACCTGATCGATTGGGACCAGCAGCGTCTCGACGTCGAGGTCAAATACACGCAGGTGATGGAGCAATTCTCGGTCGACGACTCGATCGAGCTCTTGGCGCCGCCGGATTTTGAGGGGCCGATCCCCCATCTCGAGGGCGAATTGGCGTTCAGCAACGTGGCGGTGCTGGATAGCACCGGAACGCGCCTCCTCGATGCGTGCAGCTTTACCATGGACCTAAACGAGCAGGTCGCGATCGAGGGGAGTTCGACCGGCGGCGGCGAAACCCTGGTGGCTGTCGCCTCACGTCTCGTGTCCCTGATGAGCGGTCGCGTCGTATTGGCGGGGCGCGATCTCAAGGAATGGCCCTTGGCCATCACCGGGCGACGCATTTCGTTCGTCGGCACCGAAACCTTCTTTCCGCAATCGGATATCGCCGATGCGCTCCTTTATGGGTTGCGACACACCAATGCGCTGCCCGACAGCGACACCTCGCGCCATAAGATCATTAAGGGCCGGGGCAACAGCCTCGACTTTCTGGCCGACTGGACCGACTACGAAGCGGCTGGCGCGACCGGGCCGGCCGATATCGTCGAGCGTCTTCGGCGGGTCGTTCAGGTCGTCGATCTTGAAAACGACATCGTCAGCTTCGGGTTGAATCGTCAACTCGCGACCGATTCCGAGGAGATCCGCACGCGGTTCGTCGATGCGCGTGCCATCTTCCGCGAGCGGCTCGAGGCGGCGGGCCTCACCCAATTGGTGGAGGCCTTCGATCCCTGGCGCTACAACATGCAATCGTCGATCGGCGAGAACTTGATTTTCGGAACGCCGATCAACGAGGACTTTAGCGCGCGGAGGCTTGGCAGCAATCCGGTCCTGCGCCGCGTTCTGGCGTCCCAAAAGCTCGATGTCGATCTCTTCGAGATGGGTCGCGAGATCGCCAATACGATCATGGAGGTGTTCGAGGGCCTGCAGCCCGACAACCCGCTGTTTGAGCAACTGAGCTTGATGACGCCCGAGCAATTCCCGGATTATCAGGCTGCCATCAAGCGGATCGGCAACAAGAAGTTCCAGCAAGCCTCGGCCGCCGACCAGGCGATCTTTCTCGATCTCGCGTTCGGCTACATCGAAGAACGCGATCGGCTTGGCTTGCTCGATCGCGATCGGATCGACCGCTTGCTCGAGACGCGACATATCTTTCACGACATGCTTGGTGATGACCAGCAGGACATCGCCTTCTACGATCCGGCGCATTACAACCTCGCCGCCACCGTGAAGGATAATCTGCTCATGGGCCGCGTCGCCTTCGGGGTCGCCGAAGCCGAAGCGCGGATTTCCGGGATCGTGCAGCAGATCGTCGATGATCTGGACCTCCGCCCCGTGGTGTTCGAGGCAGGGCTCGCGTTTAACATCGGGAGTGGCGGCAAGCGCCTCACGGCCGTGCAGCGTCAGAAGCTGGCCCTGGCCCGCGCGATTTTGCGGCGACCCGACCTGCTCTTGGCGCATCGGCCGTTGGGACAACTCGATGGCCGGGCGCAGGCCGCGATCCTCAAGCGGGTGCTGGCCCTAGCGCGTGGCGAGGATGGTCCTGGGTTCGGTATCTTGTGGAACCTTGAAAACCCCGCTCTTGGTGAACAATTCCCTCGCTTGATCCGGATGGAGCACGGTAGAGTTGCGACAGATCAAAAGAAAACGCCGGCCACCGTCGTGAATGTTGCTGATTATCCCCGAGTTCGGGCGTCTGCCTGAAGACGTGCCATCTTCCAGCGTTCGGAGAAAGGACGTGTCGTGAGTTTGTTGAAGGAAGACATCGAAGTCCTCCGCGAAGTCCCCATCTTTGCGTCGGTCGAATTGTCGAAGCTTAAACTTTTGGCATTCGCGTCCCAACGCATGGCCTTCGATACGGGCCAAACCCTATGCCGCGAGGGTGAGAGCGGAGAAACCGCTTATGTGATCATCAAGGGCCAGGCGGATGTCTCGGTCCGTGCCGGCGATAGCGAGGTGACGGTCGCGACCGTCGGCCGGAACGATTTCATCGGCGATATGGCGATTCTCTGCGATATGCCGCGAACCGCGACCGTGACGGCCGCATGCCGCTGCGAGACGCTGGTGATCGGTAAGTCTCAGTTGATGGGCTTGTTGAGGAGTTTCCCCGATATGGGGATCGCCATGATGCGAGTCTTGGCAACGCGGCTCGAACGAACCAACCGGGCACTTGCCCAGGTTCAGCACGAGCGCGAAAACCTGCATTGACGTGGGCTCAACGGCGCGGATCGTTCAGTCGGCGGCCGCGACGGCCATAAAAGAAACGGCTGGGCTTGGCCGAACCTCGTCGAGAAATTGCTCGAGAAAGTCCCACGCCGCTTCGTCATGAGCGAGGTGATGGGCTAAAAGCCCGATCGGTCCGCGATGCAGGCGCGCCGCATCGATGGCGCGAACGAGCCGTCCACAGAGGTCGGGGATGCTGCGTCCGCGGTGTCCGTTGCGCCAATCGATGAGATCGAGATCGCAATTCAGAAGCTTAAGGCCATCGACCCCGCCGGGCGTCGGCCGATCGAACGTCGAGAGCGTGCGATAGCCTGCTTGCGGAAGCGCGGGCAATACGCTCGGCCTGATGCGATTCCAGGGCGGCACGAGCGTATCGGCCGACCCCGACCCGAACAGATCATGCAGAGCGCGCCGCCCCTCCGCCAATTCAGCCAGCACGACCTCATCCGACCGATCGCCGCCGAGTTCGCAGGCGCGCTCGCCCGGACGGGCATGGTTCGTGTGCGCCCAGCCGTGCTGGCAAGGCGTCACCCACCTTCGCTCAGCGACCCAAGCCGCGAGCGGCGCCGTCGCGCCGGCCGGAATAACGGCGAGCATCACCGGCATGGAATGGCTGCCGCTGAGGTCACCGAGGCGATTGAGAGCGGGCGTCACGGCGATCGCGTCGTCGTCGCGCAGCCAAAACCGTGTCGTGCCTCCGTCATCGGCCGTTCGATCCAAGGCCTCTCGCACCGCGATCCAGGGATCGTCCGACTGTCCCGAGATCATCATGGTGCGGCTCCGTTCATCGGCTGACGCGCGCGGTCGAGGCCGCTCTGCAGCCGGGCGGCTGCGCCCGCGAGGGTCCGCTCGCCGTGCACGAACGCAGAGGCGGCTTCGCCGAACGCCGCGCGAAGCGCGGGGTCGGTCAGCAGGCGCGCGATCGCCGCCGCATAGTCCGCCAGATGGTTCGCGGTAAGCAGCCCTGTCGTTCCGTCGCGCACCACGCTCGGTGTCCCCTCGCCGCGCACCGCGATGACGGGACGTCCACAGGCCTGAGCCTCGAGGTAACTCAAGCCGAAGGCTTCGTTGAACCCCGGCCAGACGAACAGATCGGCTGTCATGAGCGCGTCGGCCACGGCGTCTCCCGCCAATGCGCCGCGCCAAACCAGACGGTCGGGAGGAAGAGGCGCGAAAGCCGCTTCGACCTCCGACCGCGCCGGACCGTCGCCGATGATCGTCAAGCGCCAGTCGAGATGCTGAAGGCGCATCAAGGCCGCGGCCAAAAATCTGTAGCTGTGAAGCTTGTCTCCCGGCCGCATCATCGCGACCGTCACGAGTTGCGTGCCGTGACGCGTCTCCGGATGAGGCGATCGCGTATAGCGGCTCGTCTCGATGAAAGGCGGGAGATCGATCAGGCGGTCCGACTCATGCACGATCTCGGCGAGGCCGAGACGATCGTTGGCCGTGAAGCAGAAGTTGACGGCAGCCTCGCGGATCGCCGCCTCGACCAGCGCATGTCCGGCCTGCCATGGGCCGCCCTCACGCTTGGCCGCATGAGACGCTTCGGCCGTCACATAGGGCAGGTCGAAGCGCCGCGCCAAGGCCGCGCCGATCAAGTCCGGTGCTTTGTAATAGAGGTGATAGGCAAAGATCAGATCCGGCGTCAGGGCCGGTCGGTCGCCCCATTGCGCCGCGATGGACGCCACCTCGTCTCGCGCGCCCTCGGCGATGCGGGCTCGTTCGGCGTCATCCGGCGTCGCGCTGAAACAGCGGAACGTCGAGATCAGCGACACGGCATGGCCGCCCAGGCGAAGCGCCTCGATCAGCAGGCGTGCCATCTGTCGGTCGCCCGACGGCACAGGATGATTCGGCGCCTTCAGGGGCGCATAAAAACCAATCTGCATTGCGGGCTCAGCGCCCTCGGCGCGGAACCGCGCGATGCGTGGGTCGATCACGCATTATAAGGATCCGCCGCGTCGCGCAGGCCATCGCCGAGGAAGTTGAAGGCGAGGATCACCAAGATGACGGGCACGACCGGCAACATCAGCCAGGGATAGAGCACGACCACGTTCATGTTCTGCGCTTCATTGAGCATGACGCCCCACGAGATAATGGGTGGCCGTAGGCCGAGGCCGAGAAAGCTCAATGCGGTTTCGCCGAGGATCATCGACGGGATCGTGATGGTGGCCGAGGCAATGAGATGGCTGATGAAGCCCGGCAACAGATGCCGCGCGATGACGCGCGGGGTACGCGCGCCCATCAGCTGCGCCGCCATCACGTAATCTTCCTCGCGCAAGGCCAGGAGTTTGGCCCGCACTGCTCGGGCCAGCCCGGTCCAATCCATCATCCCGAGGATCACCGTGATGCCGAAATAGACCAGAAGCGGGCTCCACGTCACCGGCATGATGGCGGCCAGCGCGAGCCAGATCGGGATGTGCGGAATCGAATGCACGATCTCGATCAGGCGCTGGCTGATAAGATCGAACCAGCCGCCGTAATAGCCCGCGAGGCCGCCGATGATGAGCCCGAGACAGAAGCTGATCGAAATGCCGATGAGACCAACGGTCAACGACACGCGCGCGCCGTAGAGAATGCGCGACAGCACATCGCGCCCGAGACGGTCGGTGCCGAACAAAAAGACGTTGCCGCCTTCGGCCGGGCAGAACAGGTGCGTGTCACCCGGGATCAAGCCCCAAAAGAGGTAAGGATCGCCGTGGCAGAAGAAGCGGATCTTATCGACCTTGGACGTGTCCAGAGGATATTGTCGGCGCAGGTTCTTCATGTCGAGATGGAAGGTCGAGCCATAGACGAACGGGCCGACAAACGATCCTTTATCGAAGAAGTGAATCCTCTGCGGCGGTGAGCGAATGAAATCCGTGTCTCGCGTGCCTCCAGCATAGGGCGCGAAAAACTCCGAAAACGGGACCGTTGCGTAGAGCACGAGCAGGAAGATGCCCGAAACTACGGCCATGCGGTGGCGTTTGAACTTCCACCACATCAGCCGCCATTGCGACGCCAGATAGATACGCTCCTGCGCCGGGGACAGTCGCGTCACCGAGAGCGGATCGAAGGGAGCCTTCGAGACGAAATGCGCCAGAGGCGCGCCCTGCAAAGGAGCCACGCCTGTCATTTCGTTGTTCCTCCGATCAGGCGGATGCGCGGGTCGAGGAAGGCCAGCGCGATGTCGGAGATCAACACGCCGACGATCGTCAGGGTCGCGAGAAACATCAGGAATGATCCGGCCAGGTAGATGTCCTGACTTTGCAAGGCATGAACCAGGAGGGGGCCGGTGGTCTGCAGCGATAGAACGATCGCGACGAGTTCCGCCCCCGAGACGATCGACGGCAGGATGCTGCCGATATCTGAAATGAAGAAGTTCATGGCCATGCGAAACGGATATTTCATCAAGGCGCGCATCGGGTGCAGGCCCTTAGCCCGCGCCGTGGTCACATATTGCTTCTGCAATTCTTCGAGCAGATTGGCGCGGATCGTGCGGATCATGCTGCCTGTGCCGGCCGTGCCGATGATGATGACCGGGATCCAGAGATGCGCCAAGATCGATTGAAGTTTCGCCCAGCTCATCGGCTGATCAAAATACTTCGGATCCATCAGGCCGCCGATGGAAATGCCGAACCAAACGTTCGCAAAGTAGAGGAACAGCAGCGCCAGCAGAAAATGCGGGATCGCCAGACCCAGCAGTCCCAGTGTGGTCAGGCCGTAATCGCCCCAGCTATATTGATGAGTAGCCGAGTAAATACCGATCGGAAAAGCGACCAGCCAAGTGAAGATAATTGTCGTGAATGAGAGAAGCATCGTGAGATAAAGCCGGTCGCCAACGACGTTGCTAACCGGCATTTGGTACTCGAACGAATAGCCGAAATCGCCGACGAAAAACCCACCGATCCAGCGAAAGTATCGCTCCACCGGCGGCTTATCCAAGCCGTATTCCTTCTTCATGAAATCGATGCGGCTGTTATCGACCTTCTCGCCCTGGGCCTGCATTTCGGCGGCATAGTTCGAGAAATAGTCGCTCGGGGACAGCGCCATCACGCTGAAGATGATCGCACTTGTGACGAAGAGCGTCGGAATCATGATCAGCACGCGTCGCACCAGATAGGTCAGCATCGCGCGTCAGCCTCCGGGCGCATTGGCCAACCAGAACGTATCGGGCATGTAGATGCCGAAGAAGCCACTTGGGTCGAACGCATAAAGGGCGTCGACGGGCACATTTCTCATCTGATCGGAAATCACCACCGGCTGTTTCGTACCGTTGATGATCCCGATCGAGAAAACTTGATCAGAGTTGATCGACAACATCTTGCCCCAGATATCCTGCCGCTGCGCCTTGTTGGTGGAGCGACGCCACGCCCGGTAGAGATCGACCAGTTGCGCGGCTTCCGGCACGTCGACCGCATCGCCCTCGTGGCCGTCTGATTCTTGATATAAGCCCCACCGCGGCCACTGGAATTGCGATTCATGCATGGGGGCGAGATCGTCCGGCTCGATCGCCGAGGTTGGGTTGCCATTGTCGATCCCCGAGCCGATCGACATGATCGTGTCGCCATCGAGGATGCGTTTGCGGAACACGTCGCGATGCGCGGGATGCGTGAAGGCCCGCAGGCCGATCTTGGCCCAGTCATCCCCGACGAGTTCGAGGATATCGACATATTCGGCAACATCGCCCGCCGTCTCGACAATGAGGTCCGCTCTGCGACCGTCGGGGAGCAGACGGAACCCATCGCTGCCCCGCTTGTCGAGCCCCGCTTCATCGAGCAGCTTGTTGGCGGCGGCCGGATCATAGGTGCTCCACGCCTTCGCGTAGGTCTCCTTGAAGAGAGGGCTTTGCGGCAGCACTGTATCGGCGCTCTCGCGCGCAAGGCCGAAGAAGAGCGCTTGGTTGATGTCGTGACGATTGATCCCGAGCGACAAAGCGCGCCGGAAGCGTACGTCGCGCAGCAGCCTTTGCCAGACGGGATCCTTGGCATTCAAGTTTGGCATCAGCGCCGCAAACGAACCCTGACCGTTCTCCCACAGATTGACTTTGTAGTGGTTTAAATCCTCGTTCTGCTTAAGGAACGTGTAATCCTCGAAACCGAGATAGCGGGCCTGTAACGTGCTGTCGCCGCTCGCGGTCTTGGCCGGAATCAGGCTCGTGGTGCCGAGCGAAAGCGTGACGCGGTCGAGATACGGCAGTTGCTGGCCGGTCTGATCAACGCGATGGAAATACGGGTTTCGCTCGAACACAAACAGTTCGGCTGGTGCCGAGGTGCGATTGCGCCACGGATCGAGCGTCGGCAGATCGGGGTTGTCGCATCTGTACTGACGCGACATCCGCTCGTGCAGCGAGCCCCAGTTCATCACGCGCGCCTTCTTGACCAATTTATCGAGCGCGGCTGTGTCGGCGTATTTCGCATTGAACTGCTTGAGATAATGCGCCGGCATGAAGATGAAGAGCGGCTGCGATCCCGCTAGGGCAGGCAGGAAGGCCGGGTTCGGTTCGTCCCAGCTGTAGCGCACGGTCGTCGCATCGATGATCTCGACGCGCGGCGGCTTCCCTCGCACGAGGAGACTTGGGCTCGGACCGGAGGGCGACAGCGTCGCGTTATTGGCAACGTCCTCCCAATAATAACGAAAGTCTTCCGTCGTGAACGGCTGCCCGTCCGACCACTTATGCCCTTCGCGAAGATGCAGCGTGAAAACTTTGTCGTCCTCGATCTGGATACTCTCGAGAATATCGGGAACGAAGTTCAGCTTGTCGTCGAAGACCACGAGCCGCGCGTAGGAATAGATCGTCATCATGCGAAGATCGCGCTGGTCGCCCATCAGCATCTTCCATGTGCCGCCGGGGTGTCCGGTCTCGCGGTTCATCGAGGGAAGGTCGATGATGCGCGGATGCAGCGGCAGGCGCAGGGCGACCGGCGGAAGCTTGCCGTCGCCGACGTCATACTCGAAATACGGCGTCTCCCGCGGTGTCGCGATCTCGGCTTGCGCGGAGCAGGCGGCCAGCAGCAGGGCCAACAGCCCGAACAGCAGGCTCATGCGACGCATTTCGCCAACTCCCGGAAATCCACGTTGGGTTGCGCCAGAACAATGTGGCCATTGCCGAGGTCGATCGGCTTGAGGGTCTCGGGCCGGCCATTGTCCCTGAACGCCGGGGCCCATCGCGCCGGGTCGGATGCGCTTTTGCCTTTGAGGCTTCCAAAGTCGAGCGGTCGGTCAAGATCCGGGAACGGCACGGCGGCCAGCAGCGCCTTGGTGTAGGAATGCGCCGGCTGCCGGAACAGAACGTCACGTGGGGCGATCTCGACGATGCGGCCGTGCGCCAGCACTGCGATCCGGTCCGCCACATAATCCACCACAGCAAGATTATGCGAGATGAACAGGTAGGTCAGGCCAAGTTCGCGCTGCAGGTCTTTCAGCAGGTTGAGAACTTGAGCCTGGACCGAGACGTCGAGCGCCGAAACCGGCTCGTCGCAGATGATCAGATCGGGGTTGAGCGCGAGAGCCCTTGCGATGCCGATGCGCTGGCGCTGCCCGCCCGAGAAACTATGCGGGTAGCGATTGAGAAAACGGCGGTCGAGCCCGACGGCGCTCATCAAATCGCCCACCCGGCGAACCTGCTCGTCGTGATTGCCCATGCCGTGAATTTCGAGCGGTTCGCACAAGATGTTCAGCACCGTCATGCGGGGCGACAGCGAACTAACGGGATCCTGAAAGATCATCTGGACGTGCTGGCGAAAGTCTCGTTCGGCCCGACCGCGCAGCTTCAGGACGTCGATCGCCTTGGTGCCATCATTGAACGTCACCGAACCGCCGTCGGCCTTCATGGCCCGCATGATCAGCTTCGACACGCTCGTCTTGCCACATCCGCTCTCGCCCACGAGACCGAGGCATTCGCCGCGCATGATGTCGAAGCTCACGTCATCGACCGCGACCACGGGCTCCGCCGCCTTGCCGAACAAGCCGCTGCTGCGCGAGCCGTAGACCTTCCGGAGATTGCGGACGCTCAGCAGGGGCTCGTTGCCGCTTTCCGGCCGGGGCGGACGTGTGCTGACGAGCGGACTGATGTCCTCCTGGGCATCGCGCAAGGCGACGAGCCGCTCATTCGGCTTCATGTCGAAATGCGGAACCGCCTTCAGGAGAGCGCGGAGATAGGGGTGACCCGGCCGGCGGAAGATATCGTCGGCGGCGCCGGCCTCCATGACTTCGCCATGGTAGACGACCACGACCTCGTCGGCCATGTTGGCGACCACCCCGAGATCATGCGTGATCATCAGAATTGCCATGCCAAACTCGGTCTGCAACTCGCGCATCAGATTAAGCACCTGCGCCTGGATGGTGACATCAAGAGCGGTGGTCGGCTCGTCGGCGATCAAAAGAGCGGGGCGGCAGATCAACGCCATGGCTAGCATGGCGCGTTGACGCAGACCGCCGGAGAGTTCGAAGGAATACATGCTGTAAGCGCGCGCCGGGTTCTTGAAGCCGACGAGGCCGAGCATGTGCTCGGTCATGTTGCGGGCCTCGCCGTGCGGAACCGGTCGGTGCAACCGGAGTGCTTCCTCAATCTGATTGCCGATCGTATGGACCGGCGACAGGGACGACATCGGCTCTTGGAAGATCATGCCGATGCGACCGCCGCGAAGATGGCGTATCTCTCTGCCGTCACGTGGCATCAATGCGATGTCGACCGGCGGTTCGGAGGCTTTCTTCGGGTCGCTGAACAGGATCTGGCCGCCCGTGACCGAGCCTGCCTTGGGCAATAACCCCATGATGGCTTGGGAGATGACGGTTTTGCCCGAACCCGATTCGCCCACCAGCGCCACGGTCTTGCCAGCCGGCACCCGGAAGGATACGCCCTTCACGACCTCGATCGGCCGATCCTGCAATCGGAACGCAACCTTCAGGTTGTCGACCCGTAGGATGTCTGGCTTCGCACTCTGCAAGATGTTCTCGGTCAAATGATGCCGCTCGATCGAAACCTCTGTGCCTTAACGATGTCACACGGCGCGGGCGGAAGCTAGCGCACCACGGAATTTAAGCAGACCTATTCATTCCGTCGCGGGCCGGCCCATCAGGCCAGCAGTCTCGATTTAAGATCGCGGGCCGCCTCCGCATAGCCGCCGGACGCGCCGTCGATAAAATGCACGTGGTTGGATTGCACCACCGAGGGGATCACGCAGGTGATCGTTGCGGCATCCTGACGATGCAGGCCATAGACCGCGATGGCGTCGCGAGCCGCGTCTTGCAGCCGTGTCTCGATCCGATCGGCGTGCGCTGGCGTACAATCGAGTGTCATCATCAGCCCATCATCATATTTCCGGAAATCGGAATTCTCGACCACCTCGCGGAGATAACGTTTCGGCGAGAAGCCGCCAACGCTCCAGCCGGTCGTCAGCAGAACGGTCGCCAAAACCGAATAGGCGGCCTCCGCCAACCAGCGGTGGATCATCGAGGAGCTTGCAGGCTGCATCCTCGCGTCGATCCCGATCGCGGCCAATTGCTGCCGCAACCCCGGCCGAAACACAGGCATCGGCCGGGCCTCGTCCGGGCCTTGCTCGGCGATATGCAGCACCTCGCGCACGAGGGCTTGGAAACGCGGGTCGTCGGGGCCGGAGGTGGGCCGCACCAGCACCGAGAGGATCACGCCATGCTTGGCGACGAGATCGTGGAACCGGCAGGTGAGGCCGGTCAGATCGGGGTGGGCATCCTTCGGCGCGGGCGCGACCGCGACGTCGCCCGCCTTGAGGCGCCGCTCGGCCCAGGCGAGGCCGCCGCCCGCAAACATCGCGTAGGTGACGTTGTTTGAGACCGCGAACCGCGCCACGCGAACATCGAGAGACTGGGCGCGGATGTCGCTGACCGAGACAATGCCCCCACGGAGGACGAGGTTCAACTCGCGTCCAACCCAGGCGACCGTCGCGGCCAGCGCTGCGCTGGCCTGTTCGGCGTCCTCCGGTCCGACCGCGAAACTTGCGCCGTCACCGCCGAAGATGAAGGGGAATTCGAGAGTCCCGAGTGCGTTGGACACCGCCGAGATGACCGCCGCGCCGGCCGTGTTGACGGTCTTGTAGCGACCTTCCGCGATGGCTTGGCTCGACGACACCACATCGGCGATCCCGACCACCCAGTCGTCGGGCAGCGGCACGAAGGATGCCGAATCGGCAATGCCGTGAAAACCAGAGAGGGGAACGAGGCTACGATAGAACGCGGCCGTTCCAAGCGCCTGCATGCGTCCGTGCCCGTCGCGATCGAGGCTCTCGGGCTGTGTCATCGATGCGATCTGCTCCTCGCGCGGATGATCGACGTCGGCGCGCCGCGCCAACCTATTATGACGGAACTCTTTGGCATAGCCATTCGTCCTGTCCCTGGCATAAGCTTTGCTCGATCGCTGTGTCCAATCGCCTCCTGGAGACCAACATCACGTGTCGCCCAAAGGTCAGTTTTTCGACGAAATGACGGGACCCGATGGAGAGCCGCGCGAGGTTTATGCGCGGTTGTCGCGGTGGCTTGCAGAAGCCCCGCCCGAGTTGCTGGCCTCGCGCCGGGCCCAAGCCGATCTGCTCTTCCGCCGCATCGGCATTACGTTCGCGGTCTATGGCGAGAAAGATGCGGCCGAGCGGTTGATTCCGTTCGACATCGTGCCGCGTCTGATCAGCCAGAGCGAGTGGCGGCGACTTGAGGTCGGCCTGGTGCAGCGCGTGAAGGCCATGAACATGTTCCTGGCCGACATCTACGGTCCGCGCGAAATCCTCCGGGCCGGCATTGTGCCGTCGGCGCTGGTCTATCAGAATCCGTACTTCCGGCCCGAGATGGTCAACGTGCGCGTGCCGTTCGACACCTATGTGCATATTGCCGGGATCGACATCGTTCGCATCGATGCGGACGATTTCTACGTGCTCGAAGACAATGCCCGCACGCCGTCCGGCGTGTCTTACATGCTGGAAAATCGCGAAGTCATGATGCGGCTCTTTCCGGAGTTGTTTGCGGCCCATCGGGTGGCTCCGGTCGAGAATTATGCCGATCTGCTGCTGCAATCCCTCCGCAGCGTCGCGCCGCGGACCGCGGACGCCGATCCGGTCGTCGTGTTGCTGACGCCCGGCCAATATAACTCCGCCTATTACGAACACTCGTTCCTGGCCGACAAGCTCGGGATCGAACTCGTCGAAGGTCGCGATCTCTTCGTCGACGACGATGTCGTTTACATGCGGACCACGGAGGGGCCGAAGCAGGTCGACGTCATCTATCGACGGCTCGACGACGACTTCCTCGATCCGCTTGCGTTCAGGCCCGATAGTACGCTCGGCGTGCCGGGGCTGATGAGCGCCTACCGGGCCGGAACCGTCACGCTGGCCAATGCGGTCGGAACCGGGGTGGCGGACGATAAGGCGCTCTACACCTATATGCCCGAAATCATTCAATTTTATTTGGGCGAAGTGCCGCTCCTGAAGAACGTGCCGACCTATCGGTGCAGGGAGCCAGAGACGTTACGCTACGTCCTCGAGCATCTTCCTGAACTCGTGGTCAAAGAGGTCAACGGCTCGGGCGGCTACGGTATGCTGGTGGGCCCCCATGCCACGCGCGCCGAGATCGAGCTTTTCGCCAAGAAACTCACGCTCGACCCCGCCAATTTCATCGCTCAGCCAACGCTCGCGCTATCGACATGCCCCACCGCGATGCCGGGCGGGATTTCGCCCCGGCATGTCGATTTTCGCCCGTTCGTGCTGACCGGCTCGAAGGGCGTCCGGGTGGTGCCGGGCGGGTTGACGCGTGTCGCCATGCAGGACGGCTCGCTGGTGGTCAATTCCAGCCAAGGCGGCGGCACGAAGGATACCTGGATCATCGAAGACGCGGGGACCCGTTCATGAACCGGACCGACAGCGACGGCGAACGCGCCGCTTTTTCGATGCGGCGTCCCGTTCGCAAATTCACCATGCTGTCGCGGACGGCCGACAATCTCTACTGGCTGGCCCGCTATATGGAGCGGGCCGATTTCCTCGCCCGTACGGTCGAGGCGACACAGCGGCTCGCCGCTCTTCCGGCCGTCTACAATCAGGCCGGAACCGAGTGGGAAAGTGCGCTTGAGTCCTCCGGCGCCGGTGATCCTTACCGCGCCAAATATGAGGTGGTCGAACCCGACAAGGTGATGGATTTCATCATCTTCGACGCCGCAAACCCCTCGTCGATCCGCAACTGCATCGAACTCGCCCGCACCAATGGGCGAGCCGTGCGGACGGCGCTCACGGCCGAAATGTGGGATGCCATCAATGGCGCCTGGCTCGAACTCAAGCGCTTCGAGGGATCGCGAACCCGGGACGATGCCGCGCGGCGGGAAGAGATCACGCATTTTCTGGATTTCGTAAAGCAGACGTCGCTGGTTTTCGACGGCTCCGTCTATCGCACGATGTTGCGGGACCCGTCCTACTGGTTCTCGCGTCTCGGCGTTTTCGTTGAACGCGCCGACAACACCGCCCGTATTCTGGACGTGAAATATCATGTGCTGTTGCCCGAGACCGAGGCTGTGGGCGGCTCGCTCGACTATTTCCAGTGGACCGCGATCCTTCGCGCCGTCTCGGCCCTGACGGCCTATCACTGGGTCTATCGCGAGAGCATCAAGCCTTGGCTGATCGCGGATCTGCTCATTCTGCGCCTCGAGATGCCGCGCTCGCTGCTGTCCTGCTACGAGAATATCAATCGATGCCTCGACTCGCTGGGTAAGGCCTACGGCCGGCAAGGTGCGGCCCAGCGTCAGGCGAGGCGTGTGATGGCGCAATTGGAGAATGCCTCGATCGAGGAAATTTTCCAGCAGGGCCTGCATGAGTTCATCACGGGCTTTCTGGACGATAACAATAAACTCGGCGCCGCAATCGCGGAACAATTTCTGGTCTGAGGTCGAGCATGAGGCTGCGTATCCGTCACCACTTGCACTACCGGTTTGCCGAGCCGGTTCGCAACGTGACCCAAATTCTGCGGATGACTCCGCGTTCGCATGAAGGCCAGCACATCATGAACTGGCGCATCGACGTCGATGTCGATTGCATGTTGAAGGCCGGCGTGGACGGGTTTGGCAACATCACCCACACCTTCACGGCCAAGGGCCTTTCGGAAGAATTGGCCATCTCGCTCTTCGGTGAAATCGAGAATTTCGACACGGCTGGGCTTATCCGCGGCTCGGCGGAACGGCTTCCTGTCGATCTGTTCTTGCGCGGCAGCGATCTGACGACCGCCGATGAGCCGCTGCGCCGCTTTGCCGAAACCGCCGTGGCCGAGGAGACGACCGATCTCGGCAAACTGCATGCCCTGCTCGATGCGGTTCATGTGGCGCTGCCGATCGCGGGTGAGAGCGGCGATCTGAAAAGCGCGAGCGAGACATTTGCGGCAAAAACAGGCACGAGCGGCGCTGTTGCTCATGTTTTCATCGCCTGCGCCCGCCATCTCGGATTTCCGGCGCGGTTCGCGAGCGGCTACTACCTTGGCGAGGAAGAAAATGGCACCTCGCATGCCTGGAGCGAGGCTTATGTCGGGGGCCTTGGTTGGATCGGATTCGATGCGGCGCATGCGATTTGTCCGCAGGAGCGGCACATCCGCGTTGCGAGCGGCCTCGATGGTCTCGCGGCTGCGCCCGTGCGCGGCACCTATGCGGCCGAGTTGACCGACCGCCTGGATATCACGACTTTATTTGGGTTCGACGGTGGCCAGCGGCAAAGCCAAACCCAAGGTGGACAGAGCCAGAGTCAGGGTGGACAAAGTCAGAGCCAGGGGTCCGGCGGGCAAAGCCAAAGCCAGGGTTAAGCTGGCCCCGCCGCTCAATAGACGTAGGGGTAGACGTAGCGCTGGATGATGTCCTCGACGAGGAACAGCAGCAGCAGCAGGATGATGGGCGATACGTCGATGCCCCCGAGATTGGGCAGGATGTTGCGGATCGGCCGGAGCAAAGGCTCCGTCAAGGCATTGAGAAAATTCCAGATCGACCGGACGAGATCGTTGCGGAAATTGATGACGTCGAACGCCAGCAGCCAAGACAGGATCGCAACCCCGATGATGACGTAGCTGTAGAGATGCAGAACGAGAAGAACGACATCGAGCAAAGCGCGCATGAAGGCTCCGGCAACTGGCACGAGCGCGTCATCGGCCCGCTACCTGTCAGGCTTTCGTTTAGCGATGTCTGAAAGGCCGGGCAACCCCGCGCCGGACACCGGTCAGGCGGGCCGGCCGAGCCGCATCGCGTGGCTTGTGCGTCTCGCCGCCGGCGTCGTTGCGGTCACGGCATGGAGCGGACTTGCGGTGCAGTTCGCCGCCAGCTTTCAACAGGTCGGGCTTGTCGGCGTGACCGTGTGGGTGATGCTGCGTTACTTCACGGTTTTGGCCAATCTGACGACCGCGATCATCTTCACCGGGCTCGCGCTCGGTCAGCAGCGCGTCTTTCACCCTCGGATGCTCGGCGGCGTCACGCTTGCGATGCTGTTGGTCGGCATTGTCTATGCGGCCTTGCTTCGCGGGATCTTCGAGTTGAGTGGTGGCGCGATCCTGGCGGATTTCATTCTACACAGCGTCACGCCCGTCCTGGTGCCGCTGTTTTGGCTGACCCTGGCGCCGAAGGGTCGGCTTCAATGGTCCGACCCCTGGTTCTGGGCGATGGTACCGCTCGCCTATCTGGCCTATGCGCTGGTGCGCGGCGCGGCCGATGGCCTCTACGCCTATCCCTTTATGGATGTGAGCCGGATCGGCTGGGCCGCGACGGCCGTCAACGCGCTATCGATGGGGCTTGGCTTTCTCGGCGCCGGCTTTCTTCTGGTCGGGCTCGATCGCGTGATGGGCCGCCTCACTCCGCAGTGAGGCATCCGTATTCGGCCGCCGCATCGGTAAGCCAATGCCACAGATCCTTGGCAAAGCTGCGCGGCACCGCGATCGTATAGCTCGGCGCCGGATCGACCTGCCAGATCAGCACCGGTATTCCGCCCGCGACCGTTGCGGCCACGCTGCCGACCGCGAAGGCGCGCGGATGGAGATCGATCGTCAGCAGTTTGGCGAGTGCGTCCCGGGCGCGTGGACCCGAAACGGTGAGGATCGTCCTCGCGTCTCCGGCTTCGACCAGCGTGCACAGCAGTGCGAGCGGCTCGAAGCGCTGACGAGCCTCTGTCATCTCGTCCCGAGTCGTGATCCCGAGCCAGACGTCAGGGCCGACGCCCACGAGGGCGATGCCCAGCGCCTCGGACCAGCGTGGCCCCTCAGGGAGATCGAGACCGACCGAGACGAGCCTGTCGCGCAGCGCGTCCCCTTGACCCTTGCGGGCCAGCAGCATGAACGCGTCGAGGTCGAGCCTTTCGGCCAGGACGACGCCCGGCTCGCCAAGCGGGCGACCCGACAGACCCGGATGCCGCGATGCCGCTAAGGCCGAGTGTGGCTGAAGATCGAGATCAACCACGCAATTTCGCTCCCTGCGGATCGTAGAAGACGGGCGAGCAGATCTCGACCAACGTGTCGCGTCCACGCACCGGGTCGTAGGCTCGCACCTGTTCGCCGATCCGCTGGGTGCCGCGCACGATGAGGCCGAGGCCGATATGGCTCTGCAGCGTCGCCGACCAAGCGGTCGACGTCATGTGGCCCTCCTGGCTCCGGAGTTTGTTCTCCGAGCCTGGGCGCAGAAAATGCGCGCCCGCCGCGATCGGTTCGGTCGGATTCATTGGCTTGAAGCCCATGAGGATCGGCCGCTCATGCGCCGTGAGGGCAGGGCGTTGCGCCAAGGCCGCGCCAATATAATCCTTTTTGGTCGACATCATCTTGCCGAGGCCGAGATCGCGCGCCGTCGTGCGGCCGTCGAGTTCCCCGCCCGCCGCATGTCCCTTCTCGATCCGCAGCACATTGAGGGCTTCGAGCCCATAGGGCAGCAGTCCGTGCGGCTCTCCCGCCGCCTGGATGGCGCGAGCGAGGGCGTCGCCGAACCGCGCCGGCACCGCAATCTCATAGGCGAGTTCGCCCGAGAACGAGATGCGGAACAGTCGAGCCGGAATTCCACCCGCCAAGGTGAGTTGCGCCACGGCCATGAACGCAAAAGCGTCGTTGGACAGATCGAACGACGCGGGCAACACGCTGGACAGAACCTCGCGCGAGCGCGGGCCCGCCACCGCAAATTGCGCCCATTGCTCCGTCACCGACACGCAGGCGACATCGAGCGTCGGCCACAAAACCTGGGCGCAGAACTCCAGATGAGCCATGACGCCAACCGCTTGAGCGGTCGTGGTCGAGATCACGTAGCGCTCCTCGGACAGCCGCGCCGCGGTGCCGTCGTCCAGGATAAAACCATCTTCCCGCAACATGACCCCGTAACGCGCCCGACCGACCGGAAGCGACGACATGACATTGCAGTAAAGCTTGTCGAGAAAGGCGCCGGCGTCGGGACCCACCACCTCGATCTTGCCAAGGGTCGAGACATCGCACAGTCCGACGCGCTCGCGCACCGCCGTCACCTCGCGGTCGCACGCGTCGCGCCAGCCCTTGTCCCCTTCATGCGGAAAATATTGCGCGCGGAGCCATAACCCGGATTCAACGAAGACAGCCTTCTGGTCGGTCGCCCACCCGTGGGCGGCCGTGAGGCGGGTCGGCCGGAACTGCTTTTCGCGATGGTGGCCGGCGAGGGCGCCGAACGAGATGGGCGTATAGGGGGGGCGAAATCGCGTCGTGCCGACATTCGGAATCGATGTTCCGGTGATTTCAGCCATCAGGGCCAGACCGTTGACGTTGGCGGTCTTGCCTTGATCGGTCGCCATGCCGAGCGTCGTGTAGCGCTTGAGATGCTCGACCGACCGGAAACCTTCCCGCTCGGCGAGGGCAACGTCAGACACCGTGACGTCATTCTGGAAATCCACGAAAGCCTTGCGGCGCGGGGATTTCACTCGCCACAAGGGGGTCACCGCGGTACTCTCGCCATCGGCCGACGGCACGATGACGGAGCGTGGGTGGAAGCCGCAGGCGGCGGCGGCGTCGGAGCCGCTCCGAACGCCGTCAGCGAGACAGGCCGCGAGTGCGAAATCACCTTTGGCGGCGCCGGCCACTTCCATGCCGGGCGGGAGGGTGCCTGGCACGAAAGCCGCGAGCGCCGCATCCCATGTGGGCTTGCCGCCGAGATGGGTCGACAGATGGATTGTGGGTTGCCACCCGCCGGACACAGCCAAAAGATCGCAGGCGAGCGTGAAGGCGGGCCCCGACGCCGGCTGGATTTCGACGCCCTCGACGCCGAGCGTGCCGAGCGCGCGGGTCACCACGCCCTCGATCCGGCGAAGATCCGAAAGCCCAGGGAGATGGTCGAGACCCGTCAACGCGTCGGGACGCGGATCGACCACCGCCATCACCCGCAGGCCGGCCGCCGCGCAATCGCGGATCGTGCGATGGGCATCGTCGTTGTTGCCGAACAGCACGACGCTGGAGCCGGGGCGGACGCCGAAGCGGTTGACATAGGATCGCACCGCGCCGGCCAACATGACGCCGGGGCGATCGTTGTCGCCGAACACCAGCGGACGTTCGATCGAGCCCGTCGCCAGAATTGAGCGACTGGTCGTGATCCGCCACAGGCGCTGGCGCGGCTGATGCGCGGGCGGAACCGCGACATGATCGGCGACCCGTTCCACGGCCGCGTAATCGCCCCCGTCATAAACGCCGAACAGCGTGGTCCGGGTCAGCACCCGCACCTCCGGCATGCTGGCCAATTCCCGGGCGATGGTGTCGGCAAGGCGCGACGCGGGCTGGCCGCCGACCGAGCGATCTTCGGTAAGGAGCCGCCCGCCGAGGTTGAAATCTTCGTCCACCAGAACGACACGGGCGCCCGAACGCCCGGCCGTCAGGGCCGCCATCAGACCGGCGGGGCCACCGCCGATCACCAGGACATCGCAGAAGGTCGAGACCTTGTCGTATGTATCGGGGTCCGGCGCAGTCGCGGCACGCCCAAGGCCAGCCGCCCTGCGGATGATCGGCTCGTAAACCTTCTCCCAGAAGGCGGCCGGCCACATGAACGTCTTATAGTAGAAGCCGGCCGAGAGGATCGGCGAGATCCGGGAGTTGATGGCCATCAGATCGTAGCGCAGCGAGGGCCAGCGGTTCTGGCTCACGGCGTCGAGGCCGTCGAAGAGTTCCGCCGTCGTGGCGCGCGTATTGGGCTCCCGCCGCGCACCGCCGCGCAATTCAACCAGCGCGTTCGGCTCCTCCGGTCCGGCCGAAAGGATGCCGCGCGGGCGGTGATATTTGAACGACCGGCCGACCAATCGAACGCCGTTGGCCAGAACCGCGGAGGCGAGCGTGTCGCCGCTGAGGCCGGATAGCGCTTGCCCGTCGAACGTGAAGGACAGCGGCTTGCGGTCGTCCCGCTCCGCCGTTTTTATCCGGAACGGTTGCGTCACCATGCCCACAGGCGCGGCCGGTTCGATGCTGGAGCGCTCTGCCGTCGCGGGGACGGCCGTATGAGCCGGATGCGTCAGGTCGCTCATGGATGCTCACCTTCGGTCGCCGCGAGGACCTGCTCGCGCGCGCTGGCGACGTTAGAGATCGCGTGGGTCGTCACGTTGCGCTCGACGATCAACCAGCTTCGGCAGCCGCCGACATGTTGCCAATATTCGCGCATCACGCCCGGGCTGTTGTCGCGCATGTAGACATAGTCGACGAACAGCGTCGTATCCGGCACGGTCGCGCGGGTGCCGATATTGGGGCGCGTGGGAGCCGCGTCACCGAGGTAGGAGAATTCCGCGTGACTGCGTTCGCCACAGAAGGGGCACCGGATGCGCATCGGTTATTCGCCTTCAGTGCAGGTTCGGCTGCGCGCCGGCGCCGCCTTCGTTGATGAGGTGGCCCGTGGCGAAACGGTCAAGCCGATAGGCGGCGTTGAGATCGTGCGGCGCGTCGTTGGCGATCGTATGCGCGAAGCAGAAGCCCGAGGCCGGCGTCGCCTTGAAGCCGCCGTAGCACCAGCCGCAATTCAGATAGAGCCCGGTGATGTCGGTCTTGTCGATGATGGGTGACCCATCCATCGACATATCCATGATGCCGCCCCAGGATCGCAGCATCCGCAGCCGGCTGAGGGACGGCATGATCGCCACGGCTTCCTCCAGCACATCTTCGACCATCGGTAAGTTGCCGCGCTGCGCGTAAGAATTGTAACCGTCGAGCGAGCCACCGAACACCAAGCCGCCCTTGTCGGACTGGCTGACGTAGAAATGGCCCGCGCCGAACGTCACGACCGTATCGACCAGCGGCTTGATGCCTTCGGACACGAAGGCCTGCAGAACATGGCTCTCGATCGGCAGCCGGAGCCCTGCCATGGCGGCGACGCGCGATGAATTGCCAGCTGCCGCGAGGCCGAGTTTTTTGGCGCCGATGAAGCCGCGCGTGGTCTCGACCCCAGTGACGGCGCCGGCCACGATGCGAATGCCGGTCACTTCGCAATTCTGGATGATGTCGACACCAAGCCGATCGGCCGCGCGAGCATAGCCCCAGGCGACGGCGTCGTGTCGCACGGTTCCGCCGCGTTTTTGAAGCAAGCCGCCGTGGATCGGAAAGCGCGCGTTATCGAGGTCGAGTGTCGGCACCATTGCGCGAACGGCCTCGCGATCGAGTAGGGTCGCGTCCACGCCATGCAGCCTCATTGCATTGCCGCGATACGCAAAAGCGTCGCGCTGCGCATCGGAATGAAACAGGTTGAGAACCCCACGCTGGCTGACCATCGCGTTGTAGTTGATGTCTTGCTCCAGGCCCTCCCAGAGCTGCAACGATTTCTCGTAGAAGGGAAGGTTGCCCGGCTCGCGATAATTGGAGCGGATGATCGTGGTGTTGCGACCGACGTTGCCGCCGCCGATCCAGCCTTTTTCGAGCACCGCCACATTGGTGACGCCGTGGTTCTTGGCGAGGTAATAAGCGGTCGCAAGGCCGTGCCCGCCGCCGCCCACGATGATGGCGTCGTAGGCGCGTTTCGGCTGCGGCTCGCGCCACATCGGCGTCCACCCCGTCTGTCCCTTCCAGGCCTGCGAAAGAACTGAGAAAATCGAATAATGCACGGTCGTTCCGGTCCGGGTTCTCGGCTGGCGCAAGGGAGACCGGTCAGCCCTGAGCGACAGTCTACGCTCGGTTGCCCGTCGGGCTCAACCCGTCGTGAAGCCACAAAGGGTCGCAAAAATAAGCTCCAGCCATGTCATAGGCCGGTGCTTTCGCTTCGGACGAGCCCTCTCGGATGCGGATGGATGACGCTTGCGTGATGCCGCCGAACCCGAAGCACCCTTCTCCCAAACTCGTGGGATGTAGCCGCGCCACACTTGCGCAAATCCGTTCGGCTGCGCGGCAATGCGGCTTTGACATTGTGACGAACCGTCCGCACGGTGCCGATTGAGGCCGAACTGCGACGGCTGTGCGCGGAACGACGTCGCCGCGCCGGCATTGACGTTGCTGCTGGTCAACCCATCCACATGAGTAGCCGTTTGCCGATCGAGCATTCCAAGTCCAACCGAAGATGGGTCGCCCGAGTCGCGACGTCGCTTGTCGCGATCATGCTAGCGATGGTCGGGGGTGGGGTCGCCCGCGCCCAAATGGTGCTGCCCGGAGCCGTTGCGCCCGCACCCGCGGGCACGAGTGAAACGCCCAAACCTACCCGCGCCAAGTCAAAAGCGCCGCCGGACGAGCGCCATGCGGCGCCGCTGCAGGTCATCCCGGCGACCGCTCTGGCGGGCAAGACCTTGTCGCTGAACGGCGGCAAATCGCAAATCACCTTCGAGGCACGCGACAAGACATTGAGCGTGCCACATCTGACATTGACAGGCGAACTCATCTCCAATCCGCGCGAAACCTGTCAGATCGAAACGCCTTCGACGGCGATACCGGTGACGATGCCGGGTCGACAGGACGGCATCGAACGCGTTCAGATCACCTTTCCGGCTTGCCCCATCACGTTCGATGTTCTCGATGGCGCGGCGCTCGTGAACAAGAGTCAAGCCGTCTGCGTGTTCAAAGACGCTAATTGTCAGGTCAACCCGGTGGGCCTTTGGGGCCCACAAGCGGGCGATCTCGGTCCGGATCGGGTCAAGGAGATCGAGCATCTCCGTGCTCGGGCAGAAGCCGCGGTCCGTGAAAACTTCAAGGCTCTGGCGAAGTCCACGAAGGATCGGACCGCCATCATGGGTTTCGCCCGCGAACAGGCTCAATTCTCGTCGACGCGTGAGGAAACCTGCCGCGATTATGTCGGTGAGGGACGGCACGGCTTCTGCGCCACGACGATGACCGAAGCGCGCGCCTCCGTGCTGCGCGCCAAGCTGGGCGATAGTCTCGAAGTTAAGGCCGAACGGAAGCGCAAGCGGTCCGGACACGCCGCGAAGCCTTGAGCGGCGCCGAGGCGCAAGGCTAGAGCGGGATCCAGCCTGGACGTCTAAACTCGGCGACGGTTGATCGACGGTGCTGTCGTCGATGGTCGGCGGCTTCAATTGGGCGATGCTTCAGGATGTCTGCGGGGCGTGGGTGCCTCCGACCGACTTCATGGATCTTTGTTATCAGCACGTCTTATTGTCGTATAAACTAGGGGGCGCCAGTGTGAAGACGACGTCTTGTCGGCTTTCGCGGACGACTGGCGGAGACAAGCACACGCCGAATTTGAACGCCGCTTGTTTCTTGGGGTTGGTCGTGTCGCTTGCGTCAGTTCCGGTCGGCGCCTCCGCCGAGGTCATCGGCGTCGGCTATAAGGTGGTGCGCTCTGGCGATGTCGCTCCGATGGGGTTTCACTACCAAGTCTCGCATGAGTGCCGCTCGCTCGGAGCCATTGCGATCAACCTCGTCGTCGCGCCGCTTCACGGAGAGGTCTTGATCAAGGATAAGGTCGGCGAAATGACCTTTGGTGGGCAGAGCGCCTATTCGGCTTGTAACGCTCGTAAAATCACGGGTGTGCAGGTCTATTACCGTTCGGCCGCGGGGTATGTGGGTTTTGACCGCTATGTCGTCGAACGCGTGCTCTCCACCGGCAATGCAGAGTTGATCAAGGTCAATCTGTCGGTGAGATAGCGGTGGTCGCGCCAGCTAGCCCACCGTCTCAGTGAAGAACACAGCAGCCTGCCGGATGGCGTTCCGGGCTTCTGGCAGCCGCAGGCTCATCTGCATGAAGCCGTGATGCACGCCATCGTGGATCGCCAACCGGTGCGGCACGCCAGCGGCCTCGATTCGTTTGGCGAGCGCCACCGTATCGCAGAGGAGGGGGTCGAGGCCTGCGGCGTTGAGGAAGACAGGCGGTAGCCGCGCCAGATCCGGCTCGGATGCCTCGGCTGGCCAAACCAGCGGGTTGTCCCGCGCCGTGCTGCCGGGTGGAACATACCACTCCCAAAATCGCTGCATGCCGCTTCGCGTCAGGCCGAAACCCTCGGCAAAGCGCGTGTAGGACGGGCTCTCGAAGTCGTTGTCGTAGGCGCCGTAGAACAGCAGGCCGAGGTCGGGCTTGCGTCGGTCCGCGTCGATCTCGCTGAGGATGACGGCCAGCGCGAGATTCGCGCCCGCGCTGTCGCCCGCGACAGCCAACGGTCCATCGAAGCCGGGATCGTTCCGGTTCGCCACGATCGCTCGCCATGCCGAGACGCAATCCTCCAGCGGTGCTGGGTACGGATGTTCCGGCGCCAACCGATAATCCACTCCGAGCACGCGGGTTTGCGTGGCCTCCGCCAGCAGCCGCATGAAACGAGCATGCGATTGCAAGCCGCCGAAGGCCCAGCCGCCACCATGAAAGAACAGAATACAGCCCGGGATCGCACCTTTCGGCACCAGCAACTCCGCCTGAACGGCCGGGCTCCCGGCCAGCGTCACCATCTCGACAGAGGCCATGACCGGCAGTTCGCTATTCCAGCGCGCGTAAGCGCGGTCTTGCTGCTGCCGCGCCTCGGCAGGCGACATGTCGAGCCAGTTTGGCATCGTGCCATCCTGCTCGATGAGCCAATCCCACACGGCTTGCATGTCGGGCGAGCGCTTGGCGTCCGGCCCGAGCAGGATGTCGAGATCGACGGAGGACGGGGCAATCGACCTGTTGGTCACAAAAACGGTCTTTCTCGTCAAGGTCAGATCGGGAGGGGAACGCGGTGACGCGCCACCGGGATCATGGCCCGCACCTTGTCGACGCGGGCCGGATCGATACGGGCCGAGACCAGGCCGGGACCATCGCTCGCGCGGGCCACCACCAGTCCCCACGGGTCGACCACCAGGGAGTTGCCGTAGGTATGACGGATTTCATTGCCCTGCTGGAAAGCCCCCGTCTGCGCGGCCGCGCAGAAATAGGTTTCGGTCTCGATCGCACGGGCGCGGCAGAGCACGTCCCAATGGTCCTTGCCGGTCTGCATCGTAAAGGCGGCCGGCAGTGCGATCATGGTGGCGCCTTTATCGGCGAGGGCCTGGAACAGAGCCGGAAACCGCAGGTCGTAACAGATCGCGCAACCGACCGTGACGCCCTCGCAATCGTAGGTCACGACGGCATCGCCCGGCTTGATGGCGGTGCTCTCCTTGTAGTCGACGCCGTCCGGTGTCGTGATGTCGAAGAGATGAATTTTGCGGTACCGCGCCAATTCGCGACCGTCGCGGCCGAACACCAGCGTCGTGTTATGCAATCGATCGTCATGCGGGAGCGCCTCGAGGATCGATCCGGCGTGGATGACGATCCGATGCTTGGCCGCAAGCTCTTGGAGCATCGTATAGGCCGGGCCGCTCGGCAGCACTTCGGCCGCCGCGCGCTTCGATTGCCGGTCGCCGCCCATATAGTCGAACACTTCCGGCAGCAGCACCCAATCGGGGCCATCCTCGGCGACGGCGCGCTCGATCAAACTGCGGGCGGTCGCGAGATTGGCGGTCTTGTCGCTGACCGAGTTCATCTGCAGGAGTGAGACTTTCATCGGCGTGGATCTCGCGGATTGTCGGGGTCGGCGCAATGTTGGATGGCGGACGCCTCGCGTCAATGCCGTTGCGCCATGTCGGCCGGCTGACGCACCAGCGCGAACTCCTGCTCCGGCTTGACTTCACCGGGGCGAGCCGTCAGGTTCCCGGCGCTTCCCGCGACCTGGCGCCGCCAGCGTCAGATCGTCCTTCTCCTTCCCTCAAAATCAGGCGATCCGGTTCGAGCTTCATGCGTACATATCTCGATTTTGAAAAGCCCGTGGCCGAGATCGAGGCCAAGATCGAGGAGTTGCGAACCGTCGCGGCGGCCGATAATGCGGTGCCGATCGGCGAGGAATTGACTCGCCTCGAGGTCAAAGCCGCCAAGGCGCTCGCAGACCTCTATGTCGGTCTGACGCCGTGGCAGAAAACCCAGGTGGCGCGGCATCCCCAGCGCCCGCATTTCATCGATTACGTGAAAGCGCTGATCACCGACTTCACCGCCTTGGCGGGCGACCGCAACTTCGCGGAGGATCAGGCGATCATCGGCGGGTTCGGCCGCTTCCAGGGGCGGTCTGTTTGCGTCATCGGGCAGGAGAAGGGCTCCGACACCGAAACGCGGCTGAAGCATAATTTCGGGATGGCTCGGCCTGAGGGGTACCGCAAGGCCGCGCGGTTGATGGATATGGCCGATCGATTTGGCATTCCGGTCATCTCGCTGATCGACACGGCCGGTGCCTTCCCGGGCATCGACGCCGAGGAGCGCGGACAGGCCGAGGCGATTGCGCGGTCCACCGAAGCTTGTCTGGCGCTGGGATCGCCCAATGTCGCGGTCGTGATCGGCGAGGGTGGCTCGGGCGGCGCGGTCGCGATTGCGACGGCCAACCGTGTGCTAATGCTCGAACATGCGATTTATACGGTCGCGTCGCCGGAAGCCTCGGCGTCGATTCTTTGGCGCGATTCGTCCCGGGCCGAGGATGCGGCCACCAATATGAAAATTACGGCGCAGGATTTGCTGCGGTTTGGCATCATCGACGGTATCGTGGCCGAGCCACCGGGTGGCGCGCATCGGGATCCCGATGCGATCTTTGCCTCGACGGCCGATGCCGTCGCCAAGTCGCTCAAGGCCTTTGAAGGCCAATCGCGTGACGCCATCATCGAGGCGCGCGCCGAGAAATTCCTCGCCATGGGCCGCAAGCCGTAGACTCTAGAATATTTAAGTCACACAGGAACTTTTTCAAATTCCCTGAATCTGGCCTGCGATTTCGTTGTGGTAACGTGGCGGTAAGGGTACAAGCGGCACGTTCGATTTAGCGCTTTAGCGGTGCTCAAATGCAGCGGAACTCATCAGCATGTCGGTAAGCCATACGATCCGCAGACTCGTTGTCCTGGCGCTCGCGCTCGCCGGAGCGGCTCTCTTGGCGGGTTGTGAAGAGACCGGATCGTCGACGAGCTATCGCGCTTTCGCTCCGATCCCGCCTGCGACCGAACAACTGATGGCCACCAAAGGGACGATGAAAGACGCCCCGATGCTAATCCGCGCCTATAAGAAGGAAGCGGAACTCGAGGTCTGGAAGCGCAAGCCCGATGGGAAATACGTTTACCTGAAGACCTTTCCGATGTGCCGCTGGTCGGGCCAACTCGGTCCCAAGGTGACCGAGGGAGACCGGCAGGTGCCGGAGGGATTTTACACGATCACGCCGGGCCAGATGAACCCGAATTCGCATTACTACCTGTCGTTCAACGTCGGCTATCCCAACGCTTACGATCGGGCTAATGGGCATACCGGCGGCTCGATCATGGTGCATGGCATCTGCTCGTCGGCCGGTTGTTTCTCGATGACCGATAAGGAAATCGAAGAGATCTACGCTCTGGCCCGTGAGTCGTTCGCTGGCGGTCAGCGCGCGATCCAGATGCAATCTTACCCGTTCCGCATGACGGCCGAGAACATCGCCAAATTGCGTCTCGACCCCAACATGCCGTTCTGGCGCGAATTGAAGAAGGGTTCCGATCTCTTCGACGTGACGAAGACGGAAACGCCAGTCGGCGTTTGCAACCGTCACTATGTCTTCGGTGCGAGCCCGAAGGGAGATGCGCGCTTCGATGCTTTGTCGAGCTGCCCGCCCTTGAACGAAGATCCGGCCGTCAAGGCCGAGGTCGCGGCGAAGGAACAGCGGGACAATGCTGAAGTCGCGGCGCTGGTCACCAAAGGCGTCAAGCCTGTGCGGATCATCTATGCGGATGGTGGCCAGCACGAGTCGTTCGCGCATCAGATCGCCGACGTGAGCCGCGCCGATGCGCTCGCGGCAGGTGCCACCGAGATCGCTCTCGATGCAGGGCCGAAGTCGAAATCTGTTGCGGTTCAGGTCGCTGCCGCCAAAGCCGCTTCGAAGGTGCTGCTGGCGAAAGGCAATGTTGGTTACGTTCCGCCGACCGTCGCGATCAACGAAACCGGCTCGATCAAGCCGGTCGCGGTGCCGTCCGCACCGATCGCGGTTGCCACTAACACGACCACGGTCGCTGCATCGGCGCCCGTCGGTGCCGTCTTGCCGATGAAGACCGCGCAGGCCGAAATGCCGGCCACCTTCAATGCTGCGCCGTCGGCCTATGCCAAAACAGAGACGAAAGATGAGCCGCTTGGCTTCTTGAACAAGTGGATCAACCTGAATGGGCCGAAGCCTGAGGCCGCGCCTGTCGTGCAGGCCTCGGCTCCCCCGGTGCAACTGATCACCACCGGACCGGAGAGCATCAATCATGGCCCGTTGACGGCCCGGAAACTGGGTGCGGCGGCCAGCAAGGCGCATAATCGCGAAGCGGCCGCTCCAACCAAGACTCACGACTTGACCAGCACGTTGCCGAAGGCGACGACGGACCATGCCCCCTTGCCCAAGTCGGCGATGGCGACCACGTCGACCGTGAATTAAGCTTAACCTGCCAGAGACTAGGCCTCCCAGAGACAAGGCTTGCGAGCGAAGAGGCGCGGCGGATCACTCTTTATCGCTCGCCCTCTTGGGTCGAGCGGCTGAGCGCTCGGATTAGTGATCCTGCCCGGCGCGTCGGAATGTGACTTTCGATAAGGCGGTCCAATCGAGGCCGCCGTCGCCATGCGCGATCGCATCGATGAACCCATCGCGGAGAAGGCTGGCGATCGGCATCGGGACATTCACGGCTTCGGCCGCCTGCATGGTCAAGCGCACATCTTTCGCGCCGAGCGTCAGCTTGAAGGCGGCCGGCTCGAAGGCTTGATCCGCGATCAGCTTGCCATAGCCCGTGTGGATCCGGCCGCCGAAGAGCGTCCCGGTCAGCACCTCCATCAGGTCATGCGGATCGACCCCATTGCCCTGCCCGAGCGCCATCGCTTCCGCTATCGTCTGCACCGAGGCCGCGATCATGTAATTGCCCGCGAGTTTGACCACGTTGGCGCGATAGGGCTCGGGGCCGAGCCGCCAGACCTTCTGACCCATGGCTTCAAAGAGCGGCATCGCCTTTTCGATCAGGGTCGGATCGCCGGCCGCCAGGATGTTGAGCTGCGCCGCGACGGCGACCTCGGTTCGGCCGAACACGGGGGCGGCAATATAGCCCAGTCCCGATGCAGCATGCGTGTCGGTCAAAGCTTTCGCCAGCGCCACCGAGATGGTCGCCATGTTGATGTGGAGCAATCCCTTGGGCGCTTTGTCGAGCAACCCGGCAAGCGTCTGTTCGAGGGCCGCGTCATCGGCCAGCATGGTAATGACCGCATCGCCCGCAAAAGCGTCGGCCGCAGTCGCGACCGCCACGGCCCCGGCCGTCGTGAGATCCTGAGCCGGTCCGGGTGAGCGGTTCCAAACCCGCACCTGATGGCCGGCGCGCAACAAGTTGGTGGCCATGGCGCGTCCCATATGCCCAAGCCCGATAAAACCGATATCCATGTCAAACTCCGATTGTTTTGGTGCAACGGGGGCTGCCTGCTCGGCCACTCAGGCGTCGAGTCGCCCCCTTCAATGACGTCAACGCGGCCCGAGCGTCGAAAGCGCCGCATCGAGATCGCCGGACGCAAGTTCCATCACGTGCGGCCCTTCGGTCCAGATCAGGAAAGCCCGCACGACCCGGCCGTGGTAGAGCGGCGACACGGCGGCACGGTAGAGCGCCAATTGGACCATGTAGGACGGCGGAACGGTGCCGCCACGCGGAGCAGCCCCGGTCTTGTAATCACCAATCCAAATCGCGTCGTCGGTCACCGCGATCCGATCGATCTGCCCGGTGACATCGACCTCATGTCCGGCGACGTCGACGCGGGCCGCGATCGCCACCTCGGCCTGCGAGCCCGGCCCGAACAACGGCAAAAGCGCCGGTTCGTCGAGCACGCGTAACGCCGTCGTGACGAGCTGGTCTCGCTTCTCCGCCGTGAGCCCGCGGCCCTGCGCCGCGAGATAGCGCAAGCCGGCATCGCGGCGGCGAGGGGTGGCGACGGCGGGGAGATGCTGCAGCAGCCGATGCATAAGCCGCCCGACGAGGGCCGCCTCGCGCTGGGCGGTTGGGCGAGGACCGACCGCGAGGTCGCCCGCGTCGCGGGGAGGTTGGTCGGCTGCCCCAAGCGCGTTGGACGGGCGGATTGGCGGCGCGACCGCAACCTCGCGCGGAGCGGGGCGGTTCAGCCATGCCGGGGCTTCCACAGGCAAACCCGCTGGTGCCGCGACCGCCATCGTGGCCTCGCCCATCGGATCGCTGCGCCTGAGGATCGTATCATTGGCATCCCATGGAGCCGGTACCGGCTCAAGGCCGAGGTCGACCGCCTCGATCATCTTGTACCAGCTATCGGGGGCGGGGTCGTTTTTGCCGTGGAACCCGCCGATATAGAGGCGTTCCTCGGCTCGCGTCAGCGCCACATAAAGGAGACGCCGATGTTCATCGAGCGTCGCCTCCCAGCCGGCCAAGCGCCGATCGGCCACCGCTGGCGTGTCGGCATCGCTTTTGGGCGACCAGACCAGCAGACCCGGACGAGATCCGCTCGATTGCTCGCCGTCGAGCCGCTCCTCTTCGAGCCGCTCGCCGTCGAGCCAGAACAACTTCGGATCGTGTTGCTTCATCGGCACGCCACAGGTATCGGGCAGGAACACGATCTTGGCTTCGAGACCTTTGGCCGCATGAACCGTCATGACCCGAACCGCGTCGCCGGCCGCGTCCATGTCGCGTTTGACTGAAAGCTCAGTGCCTTCCAGCCGGGCCAAGAAGGCCAGGAGCGACGGCGCGCCATCGCGCTCATGCGCCAGCGTCAGGGCCATGAACTCGTCGATCACGTCGCCGGCTTCGGGGCCGAGGCGCGACAGGAGCTTGCGACGGCCTCCGTCCTGACCGAGCAGCCGCGTATAGAACGCGAAGGGCGTCAGTGTCGCGGCCCGGTCGCGCCAAATCGAAAGCCAGTTATCAGCCGTCCGGTCCCGGTCGTTCGTGGATGCCGCGATCGCCTCGGCAAGGCTACCGCCTCGCTGTGGGGCGAGCCGCAGCAAATCGTCGTCGTCGAACCCGATCAGCGGCGATTTCAGCGCGCAAGCGAGCGTCAGGTCGTCGTCGGGCAGCAAGGCAGCGCGCCCCGCCGCCGTGAGATCCATGACGGCGATATGATCCGTGAGATTGACGCGATCGGCCCCCGCGACGGGCACGCGTTTGTCCTTCAAGGCCCGGATCACCGCATTGAAGAACGGCCCGCGCGAGCGCACGAGAATCAGGATGTCACCGGGGTGCACGGACCGGCGACGGTCGGAGGGGCCGTCGTGAACGGTTTCGGTCGAGCCGGGTGCGATGAGCCGCGCGATCGTGTCGGCGACGCGACGTGCCATCACGACGGCAGGATCGGACGCGTCGGGCAGATCGACCGGCAACCGCCAATCGGCGGGTTCGGGCGCCGGTGTCGGCCCGATCGGCCTCCACAGTTCCACGAGGCCCGGAATGGCGCGCTTCAAAGCTTCATGCGGCATCACGCCATCGGCTCCAGCCGAGAGCCCGCGCGCATGCCCCTCATGGGCAAAGATCCGGTCGACCACATCCAACACCGTGCGGGCCGAGCGGAACGACAGCTGAAGCCGCACGCTCTCGAACCGAAGGCCCGCCGCGATCGCGCGCTTTTTATAATCCTGGTGAGCGGCATCGAACATGGCGGGGCGGGCGCCCTGGAACGAATAGATCGATTGCTTCTCGTCACCGACCGCAAAGAAGGTGCGGTTGCTTCGGCTTTGCCCCTCGCCGGAGAAGAAGTCCCGGCTGATGGCGCGCAGGATGTCCCATTGATCGGGGGATGTATCCTGCGCCTCGTCGACCAAGACATGGTCGATGCCCGAATCGAGCTTGTAGAGCACCCAGGCGCTGTCCGAGCGCTGCAGCAACATGCGGCTGCGTTCGATCAGATCGGAAAAATCCAACAAGCCGCGACGGCGCTTCAGGCCCTCGTACGTGTCGAGGATGGCGCCCGCCACCGTCAGCAGTGCCATCGTGCCCTCGAACGCCTCGGCGGCCCGCCGTTTCGCCAACAGGTCCACGAGCCGATCGCGCTCGGCATCCAAAGATGCGCAGAGAGACGCCTCGGCCGCCCGCACTTTCTTGGCCAGATAGCTATCGGCCCGTTTGCCGAGCTTCTGCGTGAGGAAGACGTCGAGATAGGCCGCGATTACCCCGGGGCCGGTGGCCTGCGCCGCCTCGATCAGCCGTTCGCCAGTCGGGCTGCCAAGGCTGGCGAGATGCTGGCCGATGCTCTCCCATTCGGAGCGCGCTAGGCCATCGTCCAGCATGGCGCGTTCGACGTCGGCGATCCCGAGGCCGCCCGTGCCGAGCGCCTGTCCCAGCGCGTCACCCAGACGATCGATGCCGCCGGCCGCCTGTAGACTGGCGCGCAACGAACCATAATGCGTCGACACCTCCGCCACGAGCCCGTCGAAGACGGCGGTCGACAAAGTTCGCCCGAGCCGCTCGACAGCCTGCCCGAGGGCGGAGTCAGGGTCATCGACGGCCTCGGCCAAAGCGGCTTCTCGCGCGCGGGACAGCAATTCGGCTTGCTGTGTTGCCTCGATGACGGTGAAGCGGGCCGCCACATTGGCCTCGAACGGGAAGGCGTGCAGCATCTTCTCGCAGAAGGCGTGGATCGTCAGGATCTTCAAGCCGCCCGGCGTCTCGACCGTCCGGGCGAACAGGCGTCGCGCCGCCGCAAGATCGGCCGGGGTGGGACGCGGGGCGCCCGTTTCGATCATGGCGGCCGACAGCGCCACATCGTCCATCGTGACCCAGCGGGCCAGGGTGTCGAAGACCCGGATCGACATGTTGGCGGCTGCCGCCTTGGTGAAGGTGAGGCAGAGGATGCGGCTCGGTGCGACCCCGCCGAGCAACAGCCGGATCACGCGTCGGGTCAGCACGAAGGTTTTGCCCGACCCGGCATTGGCCGAAACCCAGGCCGAGCCAGTCGGATCCGACGCGCGCTGCTGGTTGACGATCGTATCGACCGGAATGTTCTGGCTCATGCGGCGTCCTCACCGTCGTCGCCGCCCCCGGCGGCCGACCATTCCTTCACGCGCGAGAGGTGATCATAGGCATTGAAGCGCGCCGCAAATTGCGGATAGGGCCGCGCCGGATAGCCCGTTGCGGGATCGCGAAAGCTGTCGAGCATTTGCACGAGACCCTCGAAATGGTCGGCGACCACATCTTCGAAGCTGCGGTCCTTCCAGGTGAGAGCGCGCAGCTCGACGCTGTCGGAAGTGCCGAATTTCACGTAGGTCGCGCCCTCGACCCGACGGCCCTCGCCGATCGTCGGAAAGGCGCCGCGCTCCACCATGGCGGCTTCGAGCGTGAGCTGCGGCGCGAAGCCGACCTTCACCGCGCTTAGCGACGGCGATGCCCCTGTTTTATAGTCGATGATGGTGACGAGGCCATCGGGTCCGGTCTCGATCCGGTCTGCATTGGCGGTCAGCTTGAAGACCGATCCGTCGGAGAGCGGAATCAGCAATTCGCCCCGCTCCTCGACCGCCAGCTGTGCGGCACGGGCGCGACGCCCGGCTTCCCAGGCCACGAAGGCGCGCGTCCAGCCGGCAATGCGCGGCCACAGAAACGAGCGAAACAGGGGCTCGTCCAGCGAGCCCTCGAAGATCGTTTCGGCGCGACCGAGCAGGTCGTCGGCGGCACCGGGGGGCAGCGGCCCTTCGGCATAGTGCCGCGTGAAGTCGCGCAGAACGGCGTGGAAATCGGTGCCGTATTCGCGCGGTCCCATGATGGCGCCGATCGGGTCGACCGGGCGGAGTTTTAGGATGCTCTCGGCATAGATCGCGTAAGGGTCGCGCCGTAATGTTTCGATGCGGGTCACGCTGAGGCGCGTCGGTCGCAGCGCCACGTCGGGTCGCGGCACGGGTCGCTTGAGCGTCTGGCTCTCGGCGGGACGATCGAGCGCCGCTGCGAGTGCCACATAGCGGGAGCCGCGTTGGCGACAGGTGGCCCAGTGCGGGCCGGCTACGGCGGCCATGCGTTGCAGGAAACGCGACGGCACGGTCGGCGCGCCGCCGCGTTTGCGGGCGCGGCTGAGGATGACGCGCGGCTGGCCGAGCGCCATGTCGAGATCATGCGCCGTCTGACCGATGCGTCGCTCCGGCGGCGGCAGGCCGAGGGCGGCGCGCATCGGCCGGTTTAAAAATGCGTCGGTCTGCACCAGCGGCGGCCAGATCGTCTCGTCGAGCCCGGCCAGCAACACCAGATCCGCAGAGAGCAAGCGGGCTTCGAGCAGCCCGAGGATTTTGAGGCGTGGATGGCTGCGGTTCGGGCCACGCACGGGCGTTTCGGCGGCGAAGCGGTCGAACAGAGCCGCGTAACCGGCTCCGTCCAGCGTGATCGCCGCATCGGCGGCCTCGCGCAGCGCATCAAACAGGGCCGCGACCGCGTGGCCGTCGATGCCGGTCATCGCCGTTTCGCCATCCGGGGTGAGCGTCATGGTCCAGATCGCTTCGGCATGGGCATCGAGCCAATCGGGCAGGGGCGTGCCGGCGCCGAGGCGATGCACGGGCGCGAGCGCCTCTGTCACATCCGCAAGAAAGGCGGCCAGCCGGTCGAAAGCGGCCTCGTCCAGACGTTTCAGCGGGTCTGGCGCATAAGGTTGCTGGCGCTTTGCCCGCGCGCGCTCGACCAGCCCGGCGGGATCATGCAGGGCGCGCGGCGGCAGCACTCCGCGCAGGATGGCGATCTCCAAGGTGCGGGCTAGGTCCGCCACCGCGTGGCGCGGGCGACCGAACCGGGCGAGCGGATGCGCCAGGAGAGCCAGCACCTCTACGGGCGCGAGATCGCTTAGGGCGCAATCGACCACGAGCCGCGCGAAAGCGCCGGCCGGCGTCGTTCCGAGTTGCTCGCCGCCCGATTCGTCGATTTCGATCGACCACCGGGCAAGTTCCTCGCGGACGCGTCGGCCGAGCGCATGGTCCGGCGTCACGAGAACGGCGGTGCCGTCCTGCTCGAGCGCCTCGCGCATCGCGATCGCCAGCGCCAGCGCTTCCTCGCGTTCATCGGCGGCCTCGATCACGAGCAGGTCTGCGAGGGCCGCCTCGAGATCGAGCGGCTCCGCCTGGTCCGCAAAGGCCCGCCACAGGTCGGTCGTTTCGGCTGGGCGCATCGCTTCGCTGACGAAGCGCCGCCGCATCGTGAGCGTGGGCGGCACCATGCCGAGCGGCACGACCGCGTCGCGCTCGACCCCGATCGTGCCGAGCAGGCGCTTCAGCGCGGCTTGCGGATGGCTGGCGGCCGGATCGGCACCGTTCAGCCCCGCGATGGCGCGCCAACTCGGCTCGTCGAGGCTGTGATCGAGCCCGGGCAGCACGACGGCTCCTTGCGGCAGGCGCGAAATGGCCGCGATCAAGCGCGCCGTCGCCTTGTTGGATCCCGTCGATCCGGCCACGATCACCGGTCCACTTGCGGTATGTTCGAGCCGCCTGATCTCCGCGTCGATCAGCGCGACCTGCCGCGCCGCGCGGTCGACTTCACCGCGTTCCGCCAAGATGGCGGGCCAGCCTGCGATGGCGATGTTCAAAAAGTCGAGCGTGATCCGCCAGTAACGATCGAACGCATCGGTGCCGAGCGGCTCGATGCTGGCCCAATGGATGCCCTCGGTCAGCAACTCGTCGCTGAGCGCGGCGAGATCGCCCGATAAGGCCCAGGCATCGGCCGCCGAGGTGGCGACCAGAAGATCCTCGTTGGCGTGGAGCGTGCGCCGACCCTCGCCATCGACCGAGATGATGGCGCGTCGCACGGCCTGCGCCCAACCAAGGATCATGCGGGTCATGATCATGCGGCGGGTGAGATCACCGATCGCGATCGGAAGGTCGGGCGTGAGCGGATCATCGAAACCGGGATCGTCGAACAGCACGTCCGTCTCGACCGCATCGAGCCCACCGAGCGGCAGGATGCGGGGCAGCAGGACCGAGGGCGCCGCGATGTGGCTCGCCAGGGTCGCGGCCAAGGCCCGGGCGGCGCGACGGGTCGGCACAAAGATGGTGGCGGAGGCAAGCCCGAGCGGGCCGGCTGCTGCTGAAAAACCGTGCACCAGCGTTCCGTCCAGCAGGGTCGTGGCAAGCGTGTCGAGAAACGGTGCGCCCGGCGGGATCGTGAACAGCCGGGGTTGTCGCATGCTTGTCTCGGTTCAGCGGTTCGAATGTTCGATGACGTCTTCGGCTTCGGCCAAGGCCTCGGGCGTGCCGACATGCAGCCACAGGCCCTCGAGCCGTGTGCCGAAGAGCCGCCCCGCCTCGGCCGCAGCGAAGAAGAACGGCGCCAGCCTGAACACGTCCGCTTGCGTTTCGGCGAAAAGCTCCGGCTTGACGATGCCGATCCCCGAATAGACGAACGGCGTCACCGCATGTTCCTGCCGACGCGACAGGCGGCCGTCTTCGTCCATGGCGAAATCGCCGGGCCAGTCGACCCCGATGCTGGTCGTCGTGGAGGCGACGAGCAGCAGGATATCCATCCGGTGCGGATCCCAATGTGCGGCGAGCCGGCGAAGGTTCGAGGTCGGGCCTTCGAGCCAGAGTGCGTCGGTGTTGCAGATGAGAAATGGAGCCGGGCCGAGCAAAGGCAGCGCCTTCTTGATGCCGCCACCCTGATCGAGCAGACGGTCGCGCTCGTCCGAGATGATGATCGAGGGCGCCGTGCGGCCCGCCAGACTCGCCTCGATCTGGTCGGCCAGATAGTGCACGTTGACGATGGCGTGCCGAACGCCGGCATCGGCCAGACGGTCGAGCGTATGGTCCAGCATCGACCGCTTCGCCACGGAAATGAGGGGCTTGGGCATGGTTTCGGTGAGCGGACGCATCCGCGTGCCGAGCCCTGCCGCAAACACCATGGCGACGTCGGGGATTGGCATCAGGATCGCTCGGCCCCGAGCGCGCGCGGCACATAGGCCTCAAACCAAGCCTTGAGCTCCGCAAGGGCGGGATGAGCGAGGCCCTTGGTCAGATAGGCTTCGATCCGCGGCAGGTTCTCGAGGTATTGCGGTTTGCGGTCGCGCTTATCGAGTCTCGCAAAAATACCGAGGATCTTGGTGGCGCGCTGCACGCCCATCACCGCATAGGCTTGGACAAAGCCGGCCATGTCGAAGCGGGGATCGGCGGCTTTTCGCATTTGAGCATAGGCTCCAAGCAGGCGGAGTTCGAGAGCGTCCGGCACGGTCACGCGCGCATCCTGCAGCAAGGCGGCAACGTCGTAGGCCGGATGGCCCATCACACAATCCTGGAAATCGACGATGCCGATTCTCGCCGTGCCGCGCCGGTCGGGCAGCCAGATCAGATTGGGAGAATGGACGTCGCGCAGGCACCAGGTTGCCGGGGCGTCGATCAGCGGCTGCAACAGGCGCGTGTAGATGGCCAGGAACGTCGCGCGGGCGCTGGCCGACACCGCGACCTTGGCGATTTGCGGCGCATACCAATCGATCATCAATTCGGCTTCGATCAGCAGAGCGTCGAGGTCATAGGGCGGGATTTGATACGGCGTCGCATCGTCGATCGGCACCGTGGTCGGCAGCGTCGCGCCATGCAGTTTGCCGAGGAGCCCGACCGCTTCGAGGTAGCGTTCCGCGATCGGGCCATCGGCCGTGACACACGGCTCCGACCCCAGATCCTCCAGCACCGCGAGGCCCGCGTCGATGTTGGCCGCATAGATCTCCGGGGCCGAGATGCCCTGCTGGCGGAGCGCTTTATCGATCGCGATGAAGGGCCGGATGTCGGCCGCGAGTTGCGCGATCAGGTGATAGGGCTTGCCATAACGCACCACCGGCGCATCAGCGCGCGGCGGCGAGATCATCAGGACAGCCGTTCGCCCATCCGACCGGGTCAACCGCTCATAGGCGCGCGTCGAGGCATCGCCGGTCATATATCGCCGAGCCGCCCCATCGAAGCCCGCTTCGGGCAGGAGGTCCTCGATCGCCTTGATCTCGCCGAGACGGGGGGCGAACCGGCCATAGCCCGTCATCACCATGTCGCGGCGGCGCGGGTCGGCGTCGGCCGGGATTGAAAATTGGAGATCGAGCCGATCCGGCGCGATCCCATTGCCGATGCGATCGGCCCATTCGACAATCACCAGCGCGCCATCGGCCGCTTCGTCCCAGCCGAGTTCGGCGAGCTCGTCCACCGTCTCGATGCGGTAGAGATCGGCATGGACGATCGGGAAGGCGCGACCGTCGTAGACTTGAACGAGCGTGAAGGTTGGGCTCGGCACGTCAAGCGTCGGATCGTTCGTGAGCTCCCGGATCAAGGCTCGCGCGAATGTGCTCTTGCCGGCACCGAGATCGCCCGACAGGGTCAGGAGGTCGCCGGCCTTCACCCAGCCCGCAACTTTGCTGGCCAGCATGACGGTCACGGTTTCGTCGCGCAGCACGAACTGCCACCGCGTCGCCGCTCCCGTTTCAGTCATGGTCCCCACCTCTAGCCAGAGCGCCGCAGCATGCTGACCCGTCGATAAAGGATCAGCGGCAACAGAACAATGCCATCGCGAGTCGCAAAGGAGCGGCGGCGGCCGATCATGTCCTTGCTGCTTAGTGGGAGCGAAGGCTGGTCGGCAGCACGGCGTCGCTTTCGATGGCCTGCGCCTGAAAGATACATGTCACGGTCGTGCCCTCGCCGAGGGCCGAATCGATGAGCACCTGGCCGCCGTGTAATTCGACGAAAGCCCGCACGATCGACAGTCCGAGGCCGACGCCGCGATGCCGGGATCCAATCGTGTCGCTCTCGAAGCGATCGAAAACGCGATCCAGCATATCGCTCGACATGCCGCGACCCTCGTCGGTAACCTTAAAGACGACCTGATCCTGCCGCCGCATGGCCGCCAGCGTCACGGTCTGGCCTGCCGACGAGAAGCCGATCGCGTTGGACAGAAGGTTGAACAGGATCTGCCGCACGCGTTGGCCGTCGGCCTCGAAGACGCCGATCCCCTCGCGGGCAACGATCTGCAGTGTGATGCCTGCATCCGACAGCCGGTCCTGCACACCTTCGGACGCTTCATCCATGATCTGACGGATGTCGACATCGCCGACGCTCAGCTCCATCGCGTCGATGTCGATGGTGGCGAGATCGAGAATGTCGTTGATGATCGCCAACAGGGCCGATGAGGATTTGGTGACGTAGCCCGCATATTCGAGTTGTTTGGCATTCAGCGAGCCGACCGACCGGTCGCCGAGGAGCTGCACAAAACCGATGATGTTGGTCAGGGGCGATCGCAATTCGTAAGAGACGTGGTGCACGAAATCGTTGCGGATCTTCTCGGCATCGATCAGCGCCTGGTTACGCTCCTTCAAGGCACGCTCGACGTTCACGCCAGCCGTGACGTTGGTAAAGGTCAGCAGCGTCGCGCCGTCGGGCAACGGGGCCGCCGCATAGTCGAGGATCGTTCCATCCCGCCGCTGCAGCCGCTGTTCGAAGCCGCGCCGTTCGTCTTCGAGGCCCGCCACGATGGTCCGCATCGCGGTCCAGGCGGTGCCATCGCCGCAGAGTGGACCGCATAGGCCTGCGATCTCATCGATATGGGGGCGCTCCAGCAACGTTGCGCCATCGAGCCGCCAGATCTCAGCAAAAGCCGGATTGAACAGTTTGAGGCGGCCGTCCGTGCCGAACACCGCCACGGCTTCCTTCAACGTGTCGAGAGTCTCGCCCTGGACGCGGATGAGCGCGTTATATTTCGATTCGAGGTGGTAGCGCTCGGTCACATCGTCGAACAGGTAGGTGATGCCGCCGTTCGGGTTGGGGTTGGTGACGGCCCGCAGCGTGCGGCCGCCGGGCAGATACCAGGCAGTTTCGCTCGGCTCGACCGCTTGATAGGCCGCAAGAACGCTGGCTTTCCAGGCGCGGTAATCGGCCTGTTCGGGCAGGCGTCCTTCGGCGCGGAGGCGGTCGAGGATTTCGCCGTCGAGCGGCTGGCTGTCCAGAAAAGCGGCGTCGAGCGACCAAAGGTCTCGGTAGGCCGAATTATGAAACACCAGTTTCTTCGATCGGTCGAAGATCGCGACCGCGGTCGAGAGTTGATCGAGCGTGCGGGAGTGGGACGTCATCTGCCGCTCGAGTTCGGAGCGAGCCGATTCGAGTTCGGAGAGGTCGATCGCGATGCCGGCGGAACATTTCGCCGATGGAACGTCGATGACGTGCAGGAGATGGCGCTCGCCCGCCACAACCGCATGCGAGCGGGCGATCCACGCGGTTCCGGTCGCGCGGGTCGCGTCGGCCGTGGCGCGCGCGGATTGATCGAGCAATTCGAGGCTGCGGACCACCGCGTCGGTGGGATCCTTTGCCTCGACCGCTTTGCCATAGGCTTTGTTGACCCAACTCAGGCGGCCGGCCTCATTCCGCATCCAGGCCGGATCGGGAATGATGTCGAGCATCTGCCGCAGGGCCTCGATCTCGTCGAGCACCTGGCCGTGCCGGTCGCGCAAGCGCGTCAACTCGAGCCGGTCACCCGAGACATCGCGGATGCGCAGGATCGCCCGACCACCGACCGCGCGGCCTTCGATTTCAAGATGACGACCCGCCACCGTGAGCACGGCCATGCGAAAGCCTTCGCCCCGCGCGCGCAGGTGATCCACCGCATGTTCGAGCGATTGGGCCGTCGCGGGCGGCAACCATGTTCCGAAGCCGAGGATGCGGCGCGCCACGAGGGCATCGGCCACGAGCGAGAGATCCCCCTCGATCTCCGGCTCGCTGGTGGCGGAACGCCAGGCGACGACGATCTGCGGTTCGGCCGTCATGAATACCTGCGCCCGATCGACCTTGGCGCGCGCTTCGGCGAGTTCGGCCGTCATCTGCTGTTCGCGCTCCGCCCAGCGGCGACGGGCGGTCAAGTGCAGGAGCGCGACGACGGTTGCGATGAGAACCAGGGCCACGATGATGGCGAGGCCGGCGGATTCCCCATGGTCGAGCATGGAGCCGAGCGACATGAGGCGAATGTCGGCTGCCGATCCCGGGCCGCTGAGCAGGATAAGGATCAGCGCGGCCTGGCCGATGCGGCTCACGATCGGCGCGGTGGAAGCAACGGGCGTTGCAGGGGCGGCACCAGAGCGCAGACGAGAGCGCGAAGCCGGTCGGCGCTGGTCGGCCGAGCAGCCGCTCCGACGCGCCTGCACAGAAATCGCCACGCCAAGGCGCTTCCCGAATCCCATTCCAAAGTCCCTTTGCGTCGCGGCCGTGGAGCCCACGCCTGACGCCGTGAGGACCAACCCCAGCGACAACGACGCTGCGACCTGATTCGCTTCAACTTAGCCTTTCACGAAGCGACTGAGAAAGTGGTTAACGCATAACAAAACACCCTCGAGGTGTTCCCGCCACGAGGGTGTTGTTCATGCAACGCTCGTCCGTGCGACCGACCGAGTGGGCCGCCTCAAACGACCCCGGTTGGTCTCAGTAGCGATAGGTATCCGGCTTGAACGGGCCAGTCTGCGACAGGCCAAGATAGGTGGCCTGCTGATCCGACAATTTGGTCAGCTTCACGCCGATCTTGGCGAGGTGGAGCGAGGCGACCTTCTCGTCGAGTGTCTTCGGCAGCACGTAAACCTTCTTCTCGTAATCGCCCTGCTTGGTCCAAAGCTCGATTTGCGCGAGCGTCTGGTTGGTGAAGGAGGCCGACATCACGAAGGAGGGATGACCCGTGGCGTTGCCGAGGTTCACAAGACGCCCTTCGCTGAGCAGGATGATGCGCTTGCCGTCGGCGAATTCGACCTCGTCGACCTGCGGCTTGACGTTGTGCCACTTGAAATTCTTGAGCGACGCGACCTGAATTTCCGAGTCGAAATGACCGATGTTGCAAACGATCGCCCGGTCCTTCATGGCGCGCATGTGATCGATCGTGATGACGTCGACGTTGCCGGTCGCGGTGCAGAAGATGTCGGCGCGGGGTGCCGCATCTTCCATCGTGGTGACTTCATAGCCTTCCATGGCGGCCTGCAGGGCGCAGATCGGGTCGACCTCCGACACCATGACGCGGCAGCCGGCGTTGCGGAGCGAGGCGGCCGAGCCTTTGCCCACGTCGCCGAAGCCCGCCACCATGGCGACCTTGCCGGACATCATGACGTCGGTGCCACGGCGAATGCCGTCGACGAGGCTTTCGCGGCAGCCGTAGAGATTGTCGAATTTGGACTTGGTGACGCTGTCGTTGACGTTGATGGCCGGGAAGAGAAGCTTGCCTTCCTTCTCCATGATGTAGAGGCGGTGAACGCCCGTCGTGGTTTCCTCGGTCACACCCTTGATGGCTTTGCCGACCCGGCCATACCAACCATGGTTGGAGGCGATCCGCGCCTTGATGGCCGCGAAGAGGACTTCTTCTTCTTCGTTGGTGGCGCCCTCGAGGAAGGCGACGTCGCCGGCTTCGGCACGGATGCCGAGATGGATCAGCAGCGTCGCGTCGCCGCCGTCGTCGAGGATCATGTTCGGGGTGCCGCCATCGGCCCACTCGAAAATCTTATGCGTGTAGTCCCAGTAATCCGTGAGGTTCTCGCCCTTGATGGCGAAGACCGGGGTGCCCGTGGCCGCAATGGCGGCGGCGGCATGGTCCTGCGTCGAATAGATGTTGCACGAGGCCCAACGCACGTCGGCGCCGAGATGCTTCAAGGTTTCGATCAGCACAGCGGTCTGAATCGTCATATGCAGCGATCCGGCGATGCGGGCGCCTTTCAGCGGCTGCGACGCGCCAAACTCGGCCCGCGTCGACATGAGACCGGGCATTTCCGTCTCGGCGATCGCGATTTCCTTACGGCCCCAGTCGGCGAGACCGATATCGGCAATGGCATAATCGTGAGCGGATGTGGTTTGGGCTGAGCTCATGTGGTCGGATCCCCGAGAGTGCGTTCGCAAACCTCGTATCAGCCGAAAGACGCTGAGGCAATAAACATATGTCGAAGTCTTTATATGGATAGAAGGCGCTAATGTCGGAATGGTATGACGATTGCTTCCCTCGGGCGGGCAGCGCGGATCGTCGCGTGTCTCTCGAATCCGATTGCAACGCTGCTCAAATCACGCTTCGATATGGCGCGTATTTGAGCATCCTGACATGGTGTTGATCGAGGCCGCAACCGGAAGCGGGTTGCTGCAGGCTTTGGCTCGTAACTGAAGGTGACGAATGAACCATTTGAAAATGATCGGTTTTGGGGTTGCGGCTTTGTTGCTCGGATCGAGCGCAGCCTCGGCCAAGACCTTGGTTTATTGCTCCGAAGGTTCGCCGGAAAATTTCACCCCTGCGCTGAACACCACTGGCACCAGCTTCGACGCCGCCCGCCCGGTATTCGACCAGCTCGTTGAATTTGACCGTGGCGCCACCACCCTGAAGCCCGGCCTCGCTGAAAGCTGGATCGTCAGCCCCGATGGCATGACGATTACGTTCAAGCTGCGGAAGGGTGTGAAATTCGGCGCGATCCGCGACTTCAAGCCGACCCGTGATTTCAATGCCGACGACGTGTTGTTCTCGTTCGGTCGCCAATATGACGAGAAGAACCCCTACTATAAGGTCTCGGGCGGCAAGTACGACTATTACTCCGACATGGATATGCCGAAGCTCGTCAAGTCGATCGAGAAGAAGGACGATTATACGATCGTCATGACGCTCAGCGAGCCGAATGTCGCGATTTTGGCGAATCTCGCCATGGACTTCGCGACGATCCAGTCGGCCGAATATGCCGACAGCTTGATGAAAAAGGGCAAGCCCGAGCAATTCGATCAGGTTCCGGTCGGCACCGGGCCGTTCACCTTCTCGTCCTATCAGAAGGACGCCGTGATCCGCTTCAAGGCCAACAAGGATTACTGGGGCGGCAAGCCGCCGATCGACGACCTCGTTTTCGCGATCACGCCTGACCCGACCGCGCGCCTGTCGAAGCTGAAGACCGGCGAATGTCAGGTTTCGACCTTCCCGCGTCCGGCCGATCTGCCCGAAATGCAGAAGGATCCCGATCTCACGGTCATGTCGCAGCCGGGCCTCAACATCGGCTATCTGGCCTTTAACGCGCAGAAGCCGCCCTTCGACAAGAAGGAAGTCCGTCAGGCTCTCAGCATGGCGATCGATAAGCCGTCGATCATCAAGGACGTTTATCTCGGGGCCGGCCAAGCCGCCAAGAACCTCATTCCGCCGACCATGTGGGCCTATAACGACAAGGTCGTCGATTATCCGTTCGATCCTGAGAAGGCCAAGGCACTGCTGAAGACCGCCGGTGTCACCACGCCGCTCGACATCGACCTCTGGTACATGCCCGTGCAGCGGCCCTATAACCCGGACGCCAAGCGCATCGCCGAGATGATGCAGTCGGATCTCGCCAAGATCGGCGTCAATGCGAAGCTTGTGACCTACGAGTGGGGCGAATATCGCAAGCGGTTGCAGAATGGCGAAGCGACGGCGGCGTTGTTCGGTTGGACGGGCGACAATGGCGATCCGGACAATTTCTTCTTCTTCCTCGGTTGCCCGGGCGGAAAGCCGGCGGCCAGCAACGTCGGCAAATGGTGCAACACGGAGTTCGATGCGCGCTTGGACAAGGCCAAGCAGATCACCGATCAGGCCGAGCGCACGAAGCTCTATGGCGAGATGCAGGTCATCGAGCATGACGACGAACCCGTGCTCAACATTGCCCACTCGGTCGTGTATCAGCCGATGCGCAAAAATGTCGTAGATTACAAAATGAGCCCGTTGGGTCGTAACCAGTTCGATGGCGTCGACCTGAAGTAATCGAGGTGATCGTCATTCTTTTCATCATCAATCAGCCGGACCATCGTGGTCCGGCTGGCCAGGCAGCGGATCCGCGATCGTGATCCGCTTCTTCCTCAAGCGCCTCGCGCTGACCATTCCGACCTTCATCGCGCTGACGTTTCTGACCTTTATGGCGATCCGGCTGGTGCCGGGGGATCCCGTCGAGGTGCGGGTTGGCGAGCATGGCATCTCGCCCGAGCGGCTCGAGATGTTCCGCCACCAACTCGGGCTGGACCAGCCCGTCTGGAAGCAATTCCTCGATTATGGATGGCATCTGCTGCACGGCGACTTCGGCACGTCGCTGTCGACCAGCAATCCCGTCTTGACGGAATTTCTCACGCTCTTCCCCGCCACCGTCGAACTCTCGGCCGTGGCCATGATGCTGGCGATCGCGATCGGGATCCCGATGGGCGTCGTGGCCGCCGTCAAACGCGGCACATGGTACGATCAGGTGCTGATGGGCCTTTCAGTCACCGGTTATTCCATGCCGATTTTCTGGTGGGGTCTGTTGCTCATCATGCTGGTGGCCGAGCAGTGGCACCTCACCCCCGTGTCTGGTCGCATCGATCTCATTCGGTTCGACTACGACACCCCGACCGGCTTCATGCTGATCGACAGCCTGCTGTCGGACGAGCCAGGCGCGTTCGTCGATGCGGTGCGCCACCTCATTCTCCCGTCCATCGTGCTCGGCACGATTCCACTGGCCGTGATCGCCCGAATGACGCGATCCTCGATGCTGGAGGTGCTGAGCGAGGATTATGTTCGCACCGCGCGCGCCAAGGGCCTTTCGCCGTTCCGCGTCATCGGCGTCCACGCCCTTCGCAACGCGCTCATCCCGGTCACGACCGTGATCGGCCTGATGACCGGCAGCTTGCTGGCCGGGGCGGTGCTCACCGAGTCGATCTTCTCCTGGCCCGGCGTCGGCCATTACCTCATCGAGGCCATCTCGCGCCGCGACTATCCGGCCTTGCAGGGCGGCATCATGCTGGTGTCGGCGGTCGTCATTCTGGTCAATCTGTTGGTCGATACGACGTATGGCCTCATCAACCCGAGGATCCGGCATGGCCGCTGATCTTGCGACCCTTTCGGCCGCCCCGAGCAGCCTGACGACGGCGCCGAAGCCCGCCTCCTCGATCTACAGCTTCTGGCTGTCGTTCCGTGAGAACAAGGGCGCGGTGCTCGGCCTCGTGATCGTCACGCTGGTCGTGCTGATGGCGATCTTCGCGCCGCTGATCGCGCCCTATTCGCCCGTCGAGCAGTTCCGCGATGCCGTGAAGGCACCGCCGGTCTGGGTCGGCGGCGGCACATGGCGCTTCGTGTTCGGCACGGATGGCGTCGGCCGGGACATGTTGTCCCGCATCATCTATGGCGCCCGCGTCTCGTTGTTCATCGGCGTCTCGGTCATGTGCGTGTCCTTCGTGGTCGGCATCGTGCTCGGCCTGTTGGCAGCTTATTACGGATCGTTCGTCGACGTCGTCATCACCCGCGTCATGGACCTCATCATGTCGGTGCCGGATCTGGTGCTGGCGATTCTTGCCGTGGCGGTGCTGGGGCCGAGCCTCGTAAACACGATCGTGGCGGTCACGATCGTCTACGTTCCGCGCTACGTGCGGCTTGTGCGCGCCTCCGCCTTGACGGAACTCGACAAGGATTATGTTACGGCCGCCAAGGTCGCGGGCGTCGGACCGTTCCGCCTGATGGTGTCCACCGTGCTGCCGAATTGCCTGGCGCCGCTCATCGTGCAGGCGGCGCTCGGTTTGTCGGATGCCATTCTCGAAGCCGCGGCGCTGGGGTTTCTGGGTCTCGGCGCGCAACCGCCAACCCCCGAATGGGGCTCCATGCTGGCTGATTCGCGCGAGTTCATTCGCTCGCAACCCTGGATCGTGACGCTGCCCGGGCTCGCGATTCTCATCACGGTCGTGTCGATCAACCTGCTGGGCGATGGCCTGCGGGACGCGTTCGACCCCAAGATGCGGAGAGGCTGATGCGCCTTCTCGAGATTCGTAACCTGACGGTGAGGTTCGCAACCCGCAATGGTGCGTTCACGGCTGTGGATGGCGTTGATCTGACGGTTGATGGCGACGAGGTTTTGGCGATCGTCGGCGAGTCCGGCTCGGGCAAATCCGTCGCGATGCTGGCCATCATGGGCCTACTCCCCTGGACCGCGACCATCACGGCGGACCGGATGGATTTCTGCGGCCAGGATCTCCGCAAGCTGACCCCCAAGGCGCGTCGATCGGTGATCGGCCGCGACATGGCGATGATCTTTCAAGAGCCGATGTCGTCGCTGAACCCGTGCTTCACGGTCGGGTTCCAGATCGGCGAGTCGCTCAAGGCGCATCTTGGGCTCTCGCGATCGGCCCGTAAGGCGCGTTGCATCGATCTGCTCGAGAAGGTCGGCATTCCCGATCCGGCGCGTCGGCTTGGGATGTTCCCGCATCAATTGTCGGGCGGCATGAGCCAGCGCGTCATGATCGCCATGGCGATCTCCTGCAATCCGAAACTGCTGATTGCGGATGAACCGACGACGGCGCTCGATGTCACGATCCAGGCGCAGATCCTCGATCTGTTGCTCGATCTTCGCAAGGAGACCGGGATGGGCCTCGTGCTGATCACGCATGACATGGGCGTGGTGGCCGAAACCGCGAGCCGCGTCGTGGTGCAATATGCCGGGCGTCAGGTCGAGACCAACACAACTGCGGAACTCTTCGCCGGCCGACATCATCCCTATACCGATGCGCTGATGGCGGCGTTGCCCGAGCGGGCAACCCAGCGGCGCCTGCCGGCCATTCCCGGCGTGGTGCCGGGGCAGTTCGATCGGCCGGCCGGATGCACCTTCTCGCCCCGCTGCGCTTTCGTGTTCGACGACTGCCACACGATCGTGCCGCGCAAAGCCAGTCCCGCCCTCGGTCAGGCCCTGTGCCACACGCCGCTGATCGACGGCGTGCCGTCGGCCCGAATGCTTGAACCTGCGCGGGAACCCGCATGAGCCTCGCGATTGAACGTCCCGTGCTCGACACGACGGCCCGCGTGCTCGAAGCCAAGGATCTGCATCGGCACTATGAGGGTCGGCGCGGGCTCTTCGGCAAGCCCGTGACCGTGAAGGCGCTGGCGGGCGCGAGCTTCACGCTCGATCGCGGCGAGACGCTCGCGGTGGTCGGGGAGTCAGGCTCTGGCAAGTCGACACTGGGCCGCCTGCTGACCCTGATCGAGCCGCCGACCTCCGGCGTGCTCGACATCGAGGGCGCCGATGTGGCTCAGGCCGATGCGGCGACGCGCAAGCGGCTGCGGCGCGAGGTCCAGATGGTGTTTCAGAACCCCTATGGATCGCTGAACCCGCGCCAGAAAATCGGCAAGGCGCTCGAAGAGCCTTTGCTGGTCAACACCGATACGCCGGCCAAAGCGCGCGAAGCGGCAGCGCGCGACATGATGGTGAAGGTCGGGCTCAGGGCAGAATATTATGACCGCTACCCGCATATGTTCTCGGGTGGGCAACGCCAACGCATCGCGATCGCGCGCGCTCTGATGCTGCGACCCAAGATCCTGGTGCTGGACGAACCGGTGTCGGCGCTCGACGTTTCGATCCGGGCACAGGTCCTCAACCTCTTGGCCGATCTGCAGGATGAGTTCCGGCTCGCCTATGTGTTCATCTCGCACGACCTGTCCGTGGTGCGTCACATCGCCAACCGGATCATGGTGATCTATCTCGGCCACACGGTTGAGATCGGGTCGAGCCAGACCCTGTTCGCCAATCCGCAGCATCCTTATACGAAGGCGCTTCTGTCGGCGACGCCGGTGGCGGATCCCGGTGCCAAACGCGACAGGATCGTGCTGAAGGGTGAGTTGCCCTCGCCCTATAATCCGCCGAAAGGCTGTGTCTTCCACACCCGCTGCCCCATTGCTTTCGACAAATGCCGGGTCGACGAACCCCCGCTGGTTGCCAAACAGGGCCGGGATGTCGCCTGCTGGGCAGTCGAGGCGTAGGCGCCTCCCTCCTGTGTCGCCGACCGTGACTGAGCTTCGTCCCTCGTCGATCTATTCCGGTTTTGTTCCGCTTGCGCCTCCTCTATGGTTACTTGCGAATCGCGGCCGTAGCAGGGTTGATCAGGAGCCGATGGCGTTTAGAAACGAGGCGATCGACGGGCTGCCCGATGATGGGCGCCAGTCGGAGATGGCGCGGGTGATCTGCAAGGGTTTGCGCCGCATGTTGCGGAGCCGCAACCTTGCCAGCGTGACCGAACTCGTGTTGCCCGATGGGCGCCGCGCCGACGTGATGGCGCTCGGCGCCAACGGGACGCTGGCCATCATCGAAGTCAAATCCTCCGTGGCTGACTTTCGCGCCGATACGAAATGGCCGATCTATCGGGCGCATTGCGACCGGCTCTACTTCGCGGTCTCGCCGGACATGCCGGTCGGCCTCATGCCGCCGGACGCCGGACTGATCGTCGCCGACGCCTATGGGGCCGAGATCCTGCGCGAGGCGCCGGAACATCGTCTTGCCGGAGCGACCCGCCGCGCCCTGCTGATCCGCTTCGCGCAGGCGGCCGCGGATCGCCTGCATCTCGCCTACGACCCCGAGAGCCGGCTGTCCTAAGCAGGTCCGGCTTCCGCCGAAACGTCTCGGCAACCCGGTTCGCCAGCACGGCGTTCACTCCTCGCGTCATCATCAGCATGGCTGCTTCAGCGACCATCAAGGTTAACGGTGCGTTAACGATCTCAAACTAATGAAGGACTTGGGCATGACCTCCAAAACCCCGAATCAGGACGAGGACAAGCCGCTCGACAACGGTCGTCCGAGCATCGCCGACCAGCAATCGAACACCAGCGACGATCCGTCCACGGATCCCGAAGACGCCACGCTTGACGATTGGATCGAGGCCAATAATAGCCGCCCGACCTTGCCGGATGAAACGGCGGACGGGCTGGACGACATGGACGAGGAAATTCGCCACCAGGCGGAAGACCTCCCGACCGATACTCCTGGGAGATTATGATGGCTGGACAAGACGATAACGAACGAATTGCCAAGAAAGCGCATGAATTGTGGGAGGCTGAGGGCCACCCGCACGGTCGCGATCAACTCCATTGGGATGAAGCCAAGGAGATCATCGCGATCCAGGACAGCGAGCAGGATACGTTGCTGCCGCGCGACACCGGTGCGGAAGAGCCGGTCGAAGAAAAGTCGATCGCGATCGATAACGAAGGCGAAGCGCCGAACCTGACCGACACCGGCGATCACGATCTGACGTCGATCGATCGCGAGCCGGCCATCACGGCTCCGACGAAGGCCGCCGCCGATCTCGCAGCAGCCCCGAAGAAAGCCATGCCAAAGACGGTCGCGATAGCCGGCAGCACCAAATCCGAAAAGGTACCGGCGCGTCGCTCGTCCAAAAAGCCCCGAGGCCCGAAGGCCTGAGGTCAGCCTCATCGCCACCGGCTGCGCATCGGCAGCCGGCCGGAGCTCACCCTGCGAAGGCGTCGCATTCCGAAGCGGTGCCGAAAACCGACCACCGCCAGCCTGAACGGCCTCGGACGGTGAGAAACAGCCGATCGTGGCGGCGCCGGAGCGTCGCCAAACTCCGCCGTGCTCGACAATCCGCCGAGCCCGCAGGCCATTGGCGGTGCACGCCGACGCCTCCGACACGCCTGCCTCGCCCGTGCGCTCGGGTGGTGGCCGGAACTCCCCACAGCCCATCGCCGACCTCGACGCAATCCCTACTGCGCTTGGCGCCAAGAATGGCTATATAGGGCGTAGTCGCGCTTCAGTTTGGCACGGTCGGCAACGGCCGCAGAAAGTTACTGGTTTAAATGGCTCAATCGCCCCTTCCGTCGGATGCCTCGAACGGCACTCAACCGGACGCTTACGGTGCGGATTCCATCAAGGTTCTTCGTGGTCTCGATGCGGTTCGTAAACGCCCCGGCATGTATATCGGGGATACGGATGATGGGTCCGGCCTGCATCACATGGTGTATGAGGTCGTCGACAATGCGATCGACGAGGCCCTGGGCGGCCATGCGACGCTGGTGACCGTGACGCTGAACGTCGATGGCTCGGTGACCGTGACCGACAACGGCCGGGGCATTCCAACCGGGATCCACACCGAGGAAGGCGTATCGGCCGCCGAGGTCATCATGACCCAGCTGCATGCCGGCGGGAAGTTCGACCAGAACAGCTATAAGGTGTCGGGTGGCCTGCATGGCGTCGGCGTTTCGGTCGTCAATGCGCTATCGACCTGGCTCAAGCTCCGCATCTGGCGCGACGACAAGGAACATCTGATCGAATTCGCCCATGGCGATGCGGTGTCGCCGCTGATCGTCATCGGTCCTGCGCCGAAGGACGGCGATCGCCTCAAGCGCGGCACCGAAGTCACGTTCATGCCATCGGGCGAGACCTTCACGATGGTGGAGTTCGATTATGCGACGATCGAGCATCGGCTGCGTGAACTCGCCTTTTTGAACTCGGGCGTTCACATCATTCTGACAGATGCGCGGCATGCCGAGCCGAAGATGGAAGACCTCTATTACGAGGGCGGTCTCGAAGCGTTCGTGCGCTATCTCGATCGCACGAAGTCGCCGCTGATCGGCACGCCTCTGTTGATGCGCGGCGAGCGCGACGGCATGACGGTCGAGGTCGCGCTGTGGTGGAACGACAGCTATCACGAGAATGTCCTGGTCTTCACCAACAACATCCCGCAGCGGGATGGCGGTACCCATCTGGCCGGGTTCCGGGCGGCGCTGACACGGCAGATGACCGGGTATGCGGATCGCTCGGGCCTCAGCAAGCGCGAGAAGGTGGATGTCACCGGCGACGATTGCCGTGAAGGCCTGACCTGCGTGCTGTCGGTCAAGGTGCCTGACCCGAAATTCTCGTCGCAGACCAAAGATAAGCTCGTCTCGTCCGAAGTGCGTCCCGTGGTCGAGGGGATCGTCAACGAAACGCTTGGCACGTGGCTCGAGGAACATCCGGCCGACGCCAAGATCGTGGCCGGCAAGGTGGTCGAGGCCGCCGCAGCGCGTGAGGCGGCCCGCAAGGCGCGTGAGTTGACGCGCCGCAAGGGCGCGCTCGATGTCGCTAACCTGCCGGGCAAGCTGGCCGATTGTCAGGAACGCGATCCGGCGCGGTCGGAACTGTTTCTCGTCGAGGGTGATTCGGCAGGCGGGTCGGCCAAGCAGGGCCGTAACCGCGAATATCAGGCGATCCTGCCGCTGAAGGGCAAGATCCTTAACGTGGAGCGGGCGCGGTTCGACAAAATGCTTTCGAGCCAGGAGATCGGCACGCTGATCACGGCGCTCGGCACCGGCATCGGACGGGACGACTTCAACCCCGACAAGCTGCGCTACCACAAGATCATCATCATGACGGACGCCGACGTCGACGGCTCCCACATCCGGACCTTGCTGCTCACCTTCTTCTTTCGGCAGATGAAGGAATTGATCGAGCGTGGCTACGTCTATATCGCCCAACCGCCGCTCTATAAGGTCAAGCGCGGCTCGTCCGAGCAGTATCTGAAGGACGAGCGGGCGCGGGAGGATTATCTCATCGGCCACGGGCTCGATGGCACGGTGCTGCGGCTCGCGAGCGGCGAGGAGCGGGCCGGGGGCGATCTTCGCGCCGCTGTCGAGCAGGGCCGCATCGTTCGCGCCATCCTGGCTCAATTGCACTCGCGCTACGATCGCGTCGCGGTGGAACAAACCGCCATCGCGGGTGGCCTGAAGCCGGCTCACGCACTGGGCGAAGCCGAGGCGCAGGCCTTGGCCGAGCGCATTGCCGAGCGGCTGAACGCTCTGTCCGAAGAGACAGAACGGAGCTGGCAAGGCGAGATTAAGGATGACGGCTTCGTGTTCACCCGCCAGGTTCGTGGTGTGCGTGAGGCGTCGATCCTCGATGCGGGTCTTCTGTCCTCCGCCGAAGCCCGTCGGCTCGACGAGCAAAGCGCGGCGCTGCACGAGATCTACGACGTTCCGGCAACGCTTGCCCGCAAGAGCGAGTCGACCCAGATCGCCGGCCCGAGCGCGCTCGTCGATGCCGTGATGGCGGCCGGCAGCAAGGGCATCAGCCAGATGCAGCGCTATAAGGGCCTCGGCGAGATGAACCCCGAGCAATTGTGGGAAACGACGCTCGACCGCAACGTCCGATCGCTGTTGCAGGTGAAGATCAAGGAAGGCGACGAGGCCGACGACATGTTCGTGAAACTGATGGGCGATGTCGTCGAACCCCGCCGTGAGTTCATCCAGGCCAACGCGCATAACGTCGCCAACCTCGACGTCTGAGGGCGCGAGCGACTGAATCGTGGCGCTCGGCTTCTATCGTTGATCGATGACGAAACGGCCGAATGACGATCCGATCGTTTCTGTCGCTCGTGTTGCGACGAGCGAGGCCCAGCAAGCGGTTTGGCCGATCTGACGTAAGCTTCGGTGCTGGTCGCTTGTTTGTCTGACGATCCCGGTCAGGGCGTCGGCGCGAGATCGGACAAGCCGAAGGGTCGAGCCAAAACCGACCGCACACGAGACCCGTCCTCATGCCGCCCACCCTCGATCCCGCCGCGCACGATAAGTTGACCGGCCGTATCCGGGCGCTTCTGTCGAAGACCGTGCAGAACGGCTGCACGGAAGACGAGGCGCTGGCGGCGGCCGCCAAGGCGGCGGAGTTGCTCGATCGGCATGATCTGTCGCTCAGCGATGTCGATCTGCGCGAGATCGCCTGCGTTCGCATGATCTACGAGACGCATCGCAAGAAACGCATCCCCATCGCCGATTGCATCGGCGCGGTGGCGCATTTCTGCGATTGTAAGGTCTGGCGCGAGAAGAACCCGGACGGCGACAACCGCTTCGTCTTCTTCGGCTTGCCGGCCGATGCCGAGGTCGCGCTTTACCTGACGGGCGTGATCGACGCGGCGGTTCGCACCGAACTCGGGCGCTACAAGACGAGCCGGGCCTATCTCAAGGTGCGGCATCAAGATCGGCACCTCGCCAATGCGTCGTTCACGCTCGGCATGGTGACCTCCATCGCGACCAAGCTCGATGCCATGAAGACCGATCGTGATCAGGCCAATGCCAAGTCTGGCCGCGACCTCGTGGTCGTGAAGACATCGATCATCGAGCAGGATCTGTCGAAGCTCGGGCTGACGTTTCGCGCGACGCGCAGCGCTGGCCGAACCATCGCGCCGGATGCCTTCGAGGCGGGCGGCAATGCCGGACAGACCTTCACGATCACGCCGGGGCTGAAGACGACCCCGACATCCTGAACCGCAGCGCCAAAAGCGTTAGACGAGGACCTGCCGGAGACGCTTGTCCATTTCGTCGACCTCGATCGACCCGGCGAGGTAAGCATCGAAGGTGGTCTGAACGTCGGGCGAGATCGCTTGCCCTCGGATCGACGCGGAGAGCTTTGCTTCGCGCACGATCGCGCCCCGATCCGGTGCGCCGATCGCCTGCAGGAAGCTGACGTCCGGCCCGTCCAGCACGGCCGCCGTCAGAACACCCGACCGGTAGGCGCCGGTATCGATCGAGACGCGATTGATCGTTACGACCGCGAGATCGCCCATGATCGTATGCCCATGAACGACGCGCCGGGGTAGGGGATGGGGGTGGTTCAGGAAGTCCTCCCGAATCCAGATCAGGTCTTCCTCGATCTGGTCCTCAATCGAGACACCGGGCCGAATGCCGGCATGCACGAAGAGGTTCGTGCCATCGTCATGGGTCAGCGGGAGTGTCTCGAGAAAAGCCACATGCCGGCGAAGTTTGGCGTCGTTGCGGTTCAGCGTATCGCGATCCAGTCCATAGCTGCGGATCGTGAACCAGAACAAGTCCCAGGCCCAGTCCGGCACGCCGACGCCGGTCGTCACGGCCTTGATGAACAGGTCGTCGTGATTGCCGCGCAGACACACGAAGCGATCCACCGGACGTTTTGGCCCGGCAATCAGGCGCTCGATCACACCGTAGGAATCCGGACCGCGATCGACATAATCACCCGTGAAGACGATCTTGGCGGCGGCTCCGATGCGACTTGCATGCGCCTCGATCGATGCGAGAAGCTGGTCAAGGAGATCGGCGCGTCCGTGAATGTCGCCGATCGCATAGGTCATGGTCTTCATGGCGCGAGGTTTAAGCGGGGATGGATGACGTGGCAATGTCAGTCATGTTTTCCGGACGCGCCGCCCCACGCGGCGACGACGTCGCTGGTCCGGACAAGATCGACCTGTTCGGCGAGACGCGGCAGCAGCGTATCGACGACGGCGCGGTGGCTGTCGGGTGAGGAACTCGCCACCGCATCGACCGGGATGACGACGCGATAACCGCGATCAATGGCGTCGAACACGCTCGCGAGCACGCAGACGTCCGTTTCGACACCCGAGAACACGATCGTGTCGACCGCCTCGGCCTGCAAACGAGCCACGAAGGTGGGCGTGTCGAAGATCGAATAGCCGCTCTTGTCGAAGATGGAGCCCGGATCAGCGAGGCCGGCCAGCGGCTCGATAAGATCCAGCAGAACGGGGTCGAGACGATCACCCGTTATCTCAGCCCAGCGCCGGTAATAGTGGCGCCACCGGCCCGTCGCGGCATCGGCATGCGGCGGGACGATAAAGCGGGCCCATAAGGTTTGGTTTGGCGCGGCACGCGCTAACGCCGCGACCTTGGGGATGATGCCTTCGAGCGCTGGCGTGTGCCAGGCCGTCACCTCCGCGAACAGGCGCTGCATGTCGATACAGAGGTGCACGCTCGATCCATACAAGCCAAGAACGTTAGACATGATGTCTGGACCAAAACGAGGCAGCTCGCCGTTTTTGAAGCATTGAACGCCTGTTATCGCGGCAAAACCGCTTTATGCTGCACCTGCGAAGAACACATGTGTCTCGCCGTTAGGATATATAATAGACCTAAGCTTGACAGAGAAGTGCAAGCAGGATTTGTTGGTGTACGAACAAGTTTCGACACCGTTCGGTGGGAGCGAATGAACATGTCACGTCTGGATCGTCGGCAATTCACTCTGATGGCATCGGCCGGGTTGGCGAGCGCCGCGACGGGACTGATGTCTCGGGCGGCGCAGGCAGCCGACCCTGTAAAAACTATTACGGTGCTAAATTGGCAGGGTTACGGGACCGACGAAGCGTTCGGTCTCAAGGCCTTCGCGGCCGCGACCGGCATCGAGGTCAAACACGATTATTATAACGCCGAACCCGAGATGCTGACCAAGCTCCGCACCAACCCCGGCGCTTATGACGTGGTGCTTGTGAATTCGGCCCGCGACGCCCAGGCCCAGGCCGACGGCCTGATCGATGCGGTCGATCTGTCCAAGGTCCCCAACGCGGCCGGTCTGGCGGATGCTTTCAAGACAAACCCCAACATCACGATCGACGGCAAAACTTATGGCGTGCCGTGGGTCTGGGGCATGAATGCCCTGGCGGTCCGCAAAGACAAGGCGGCGGGGATCGACAGCTACAAGGTCTTCCAGGATCCGGCTTTTGCCGGGCGCGGCGCTTTGTTCGACGATGCCGTCACCGAGATCGCCGTCGCGGCGTTGATGACCGGGCAGAACATCAACAACCCGTCCGACATGAAACTGATCGGCGAGACGCTGAAATCCTTCAAGAAGGATATCAAGCTCATCTGGTCGAGCGAGGACGAGTGGAACAAGGCCTTTGCGGGCGGCGCGTTCGATGTCTCGATCTTTTGGTCGGGTGCGATTACGCGGGCCGTGCATCTCCACAATCAGCCGGTCGAATTCGTCATTCCGAAAGAGGGTGCGGTCGGTTGGCTCGATAACCTCTGCGTTCCAGCCACCAGCACCAAGAAGGAAGCCGGGCTGGCCTTCATCAATTACATGATCGACCCGAAATTCTACGTCCAATGGGCGACATCCGGCGCGCCCGCCTCGGCCAATAGTGCCGCCATGGACATGTTGCCGGCAGACGACCTCAACAAGCAGATCCACAAGCCCGAATATCTGCCGAAGCTGCAGTTCATGGGGGCCTTGCCCGAGGATCGCCGCCAGGCGTTCAACGATCTGTGGGAAGAGGTGAAGGCCGGCTACGCGCACTGACGATCTCGCCAGGAGAAAGCCGGTTCGGGATGACTAGCGCAGGCGCCGCCTCGCCGCCGCGATCGCAACGGGCGCGACAAGGTCTGTCCACGGCCGGCCTGTTGCTGCCGGCCTATGGCTGGCTTCTGTTGGCTGTGTTTCTGCCGCTCGGGGCGATGTTCATCTTCAGCTTCCTGAAGACGACGCCGTTCGGCAGTTCAAAACCGCTCGTGTTCACGATCCAGAATTATCTGGCTTTTGTGAACCGGCCCTATCTCGTCGATGTGGCGTGGACCTCCCTTCAACTGGGGTTTTGGACCACCGGACTCTGCGCGCTGATCGGTCTGCCAGCCGCACTTGCCTTGTCGCGCGCCACCAAGGGGCGGTTCCGGCAGGTCGTCTTCCTGCTGACCATCCTGCCGTTCTGGACCAACGGGCTGGTCCGCATCTTCTCCTGGACCATGCTGCTGCGCGAAGGTGGCATCATCGATGCGCTGCTGCATCTCGTCGTGCCGGGAGCGGGTTCGATCTCGCTGCTCTACAGTTTCCCGGCCATCGTGATCGGGCTGGTTCACGCCTATCTGCCTTACATGATCCTGACCTGCTATCTCGCGGTCGATAGTATCGAGGATGGCCTGATCGACGCGGCTCGCAGCCTCGGCGCGCGCGCCCCGACGGTCTTTGCGACCGTGATCCTGCCGCTGGCGCTTCCGGGGCTCATTTCGGGCTCGATCCTGATCTTCGTGCCGGTCATCGGCAGCTTCATGGAGCCGCGCATCCTCGGCGGCCGCATCGGCGTCACCATGGGGACCGTGGTCGAGGATCAATTCACGCAGGCCTATAATTGGCCGCTCGGCTCGGCTCTGTCGTTCTCGATGCTGGCCGTCGTGCTGGTGATCTTCGCGATCTTCTCGCGCGCCCTGCGCGGCCGAATGCTCGACGCATGACGACGCTCGGGCGCGGCTTTCTGATGCTGGTGCTGGTGTTTCTCTATGCGCCGATCGTCGTGATGATCGCCATGGCGTTCAACACCTCGGAACTCTACACGCTCCCGATCGTGCCGACGCTGCATTGGTTCGAGGCGCTCTCGGTCAACGACAAGTTGCTGAACGCAAGCCGCAACAGTGTGCTGATCGCGCTCGTGACCGCGGTGCTGGCGACGGCCATCGGAGGGCTCGCCTCTCTCGCTCTCGCGCGCCGCAGTTTCCGGGGCCGCAGCCTGCTGCAATTGTTGCTCTTGCCGCCGATCGCCATTCCCTGGCTGATTACCGGAACCGCCATGCTGGTGTTCTTCTTCTGGACCGGCATCGGGCGCGGATTGCACGCCATGATCATCGGCCATGTGGCGCTGGCAATTCCCTATGTGGTGCTCGTGGTCGGCACAGGTCTGAAGACCCTGAGGGCCGACCTCGAGGAAGCGGCCATGAGCCTCGGGTCGACACCGATCCATGCCTTTTTTTCTATCACGCTGCCGCTGCTGGCGCCCAGCCTCATCGCGGCGGCGTTGTTCGCCTTCGCGGTCTCGCTCGACCAATTCGTGGTGTCGTATTTTCTCGCGACGCCGGGTGTCTCGACCTTGCCGGTCGAGATCTATTCGTCGATTCGCAAAGGCTTCACACCGGAGATCAACGCCATTTCGACGATCCTGTTGGTGTCCTCGGCCACCTTGTTCCTTGTCTTCGCGGTTCTGACCAAAATGGGAGGCGAGGGTGAGCGGCGTTGAAGTGTCGGCGATCGGTAAGGGGTATAGCGGGCTGCGCGTGCTCGACGATGTCAACGCCCATTTCGAGCAGGGTCGGTTCACCAGCCTGCTCGGCCCATCCGGGTCCGGCAAGACCACGCTGCTCCGCATCATCGGCGGCTTCGTCGCGCCTGACAGCGGTCGCGTGCGGATCGGTGGGGTTGACGTGACCGGAGAAGCGCTGTGGCGTCGCAACATCGGCATGGTGTTTCAGTCCTATGCGTTGTTTCCCCATATGACGGTGGCCGAAAACGTCGCCTACGGAATCAATCGCAAGGGCGTTCGGGGTGCGGCTGCGGCGCGCGAGGTGGCGCGCGTTCTCGATCTCGTGCATCTCACGGGCTTCGACGCGCGTCGGCCGAAGCAATTGTCGGGCGGCCAGCAGCAGCGCGTGGCCCTCGCCCGCGCCATCGTGACCAAGCCGCGCGTGCTGCTGCTCGACGAACCCCTGTCGGCGCTCGACCGCCGTCTCCGCCAGGAGATGCAGATCGAACTTCGCCGCATCCAGCGCGAGAGTGGGTTGACGACGATCTTCGTGACCCATGACCAGGAGGAGGCGCTGACCCTGTCGGATCGGGTGGCGATTCTCGACAAAGGACGGATCGTGCAGGAAGGCGTGCCGGTCGATATCTATGAGCGGCCGACGACGCTCTTCGCCGCGACGTTTCTCGGCGACGCCAACCTGTTTAAGGGTGTGGTCAACGACGGCGCGGTCGATGCGGCGGGCACGACGCTCCGCACCGCCACAGCTCTCCCGGCGGCCGGACAGACGGTGACGCTGGCGGTCCGCCCCGAGAAGATCACGCTGGGTTCAGAAGACACGCCTGCGGACGCCACCGACAATCACGTGATGGCGGTGCTGCGCGAGGTGATCTATGCCGGTGCGACCTCAACCTTTCTGCTGCAGGGCGAGGATGGCACCGAACTGAAGGTGTTCAGCCAGAACCGCGACGTGACCCTGCCGCTGCCCGGAACGCGGCTTCGTCTGTCCTGGTCGCCGGCCCATACGGTGCTGCTGACCGACTGACCGTATCGCGGTCCCCGCCCTCTCAGATCGAGGTCCGATCATGCTTCGTCACGCCACGCTTGCGCCGTCCCGCGCCTGGTACACTTGGTCGAGTCGCCCGGCCGAAATGGTGTTTCTGCCGCTCGGCGTCCGCGTCACCCCGGTGGCCTTTGCGGGCAGCGTCGGCCGGGCCAGTCTGTTTCCGCCGGGCGAGAGTGTGCTGTTCGGCCGGCACGATCTTCAGGGAAGCCACGTCGGCCTCGAACTTCGCCATGCCGGAACGGTCCTCGACTGGACCTATCGGAAGCACCAGCCTTTCGCGGTGGCGGGCGCATGGCACGGCCGGACGCTCGGCGAGTGGGGGCTGCGATTCTGGATCAATCTCTGCCTGTCGTCCGAGGACGGCAGCCGCGTGCATTATCGTGAGACGCAGGGGGCTGCGGTCGTCAAGGTCGGGCATCGGTTCGTGGCGTTGGTGACGCGCGACGCACCCGTGCAGGTGACGGGGCATGACAGCGTCGAGGCGGTGGCGGCGGATTATGAGGCGAACGGCTATTTCCATCTGGCTTCGCGCGCCACGGACGCCACGGTCATCGCGCTTCGTTTCAATCTCGAGATGATGCGGGACGGCGCTTTCGCGGCCGCTGTGGCGGATCGGGAGGACCTTGCGATCGAACAGGCGCGCGCCGCGCTTGCGTCAGCTCAATCGATGCCGACGGCGGCGCAGACCGGGCGCTTCGCCGGAGCGCTCGATGCGATGCGTGACGTGATGGCCTGGAATACCGTCTGGGATACGATCAATACCCGGCCTTACACATCGATCAGCCGCAACTGGAACCAGGCCAAGTTCGGCGGCTTCGGCGTGTGGCTCAACGATCAGCATTACGCGGCTCTCATGACCGCGATGCTCGACCCCGAGGTCGGTCACGAAAACCTCGATGCGACCCTGGCGAGTGCCACCCCGCAGGGTAATTTTGCCTGCCTGCTGACCGCCAACGATGCCTGGGTCGACCGCACGCAATTGCCGGTCGCCTCGTTCCTGGTTTGGCTGATGTATCGGCGCAGCGGGTCGAAGCCGCTGCTTCGGTTGATGGTCGATAGCCTGTCGCGCAATCACGCCTGGTGGTGGGCCAATCGCGATCCGGGGAGCAGGGGGCTCTGTTCCTTTGGAACGTCGGATGTCGGCGAGGGGCTCTACAAGGGAACGTCGTTCGGCTCACGCAACGAATCCAGCATGGATAATTCGCCAATCCACGACGAGGCTCCCTACGACCCCGAAACCCGTACCCTGGCCAGCATGGATGTCGGCCTCAACAGCCTGTTGGCGCTCGATGCCGAAATCCTGGCGCTCATCGCCGCCGAACTCGGCGATAGCGAGGGGGCGACCGGCCATGCGGCCCGCGCCGAGGCGACACGAGAAAAGATCCGTAGTGAGCTCTGGGATGCCTCGCGCCAGATCTTCGCCAATCGGTTATGGACCGGCGCCTTCGTCAGAAGCGTCGGGCCGACGAGTTTCTATCCGCTGGTTTCGGGTGCGCCGACGCTTGAGCAAACCGAGGCCCTGCTGAATCACCTCGCCGATCCTGCGACCTTCGGGGGCGATATCGTGATCCCCAGCGTGTCGCGCGACGACCCCGCTTTCGGCGACAACACCTATTGGCGTGGGCGTGTCTGGCCCCCGCTCAACTATTGGGTCTGGCAGGGGCTGCGCCGCAACGGCCGATATGACGAGGCGTCCCACCTCGCGCAGAAGAGTTTCGCGCTATTCGAGACGGCCTGGGCACGGCGGCTGTGCCCGGAGAACTACAATGCTGTGACGGGCGAGCCGCTCGATCAGCCCGATACGGAAGGCTTCTATGGCTGGGGCGCGCTGATCCCCCTCATGGCGGTCGGCGAGATCATGGACGTCTCGCCCTGGCGCGGCTGGGAGATCACCAATACGGGTGAGCCGATGACGCTCGGCCCGCTCGAAAGCCCGGTCGGCGCGATCTCGCTTGCGGTTGCGGATGGCACGTTGTCGCTGCGGCTCGGCGAGACGTTAATGCTCGAAACCAATCTGCGGGGTCGCCTCACCCATCTGCGGATCGAGCCCGGGCGCGTGTCCTTCGTGCTGCCCGACACGATCGAAACGGACGCGTTCCTGCGGCTTCCGCAGGTTCGCACCGATCGTCTCATCCTGGCGCAGGTCGGTGCCGATGCCATGGTGGCGTCCGGCGAGACCGTCCGGTTCGACACGATCGCGCCTGCTGCGGCAGGCCAGCGGATCGATATTGTCTGGCACGGCTGACACAGCCCGGCTTGCAAGGAACGCGGCGCTGGTCGAAGGTGCGCCTCCGATCGAGGCCGGAGCGCGATGAACGATGCATGATGACGCCGGCTTTGGCGAAGAGGTCCGGTCCGGTCTGCTCGATATCCTGGTCTGGCGGCGTGACGTCCGCCTGTTCAAGCGCGATCCCTTACCGGACGGCTTGTTCGAGCGGCTGGTCGGCCTGGCCTGTCTCGCGCCTTCGGTCGGCTTGAGTCAGCCCTGGCGCTTCGTCCTGGTCGAAAGCCCGCTGCGGCGACAGGCCGTGCGGGCGAGTTTCGAGACCTGCAATGCCGAGGCGCTGACCTGTCAGTCGGGGGAGCGCAGCGGCCTCTATGCGCGGTTGAAGCTGGCGGGGTTCGACGACGCGCCTTGCCAATTCGCGGTCTTCGCCGACCCCACGACCGAGCAGGGCCACGGCCTCGGCCGCATGACCATGCCGGCCACAATCGATTATTCGGCCGTGATGGCGGTCCACACCTTATGGCTTGCGGCACGGGCCGAAGGCGTCGGGCTGGGATGGGTGTCGATCCTCGATCCCGCCACCGTGGTCCAGGCGCTCGATGTTCCGCAGGGCTGGACCTTCATCGGCTACTTCTGCATGGGCTATCCCCAGGAGCAAACCGATACGCCTCTGCTGGAGCGCGAGGGGTGGGAGCGGCGGCGTGCCGCCGCCTCGGTGATCCTCAGCCGATAGCAGGATCGTGTCCGAGACGCGGAACGCTTTCGCCCGCGTGGAATTCGCTTTAAAGCCTGCCACGACCTCTCAGGAAGGATGATCCGATGACCGATATCAACCCCGACGATTACCGCACCCTTACGGTCGGGATCCGCTATCACGACGAGGTCGTGGGGACCGGCGAGGAAGCCGTGAGCGGCAAGCCCGTCAAGGTTCACTATACCGGCTGGCTCGACGACAACGGCCAGCGCGGCAAGAAATTCGACTCGTCCCGCGATCGCGGCGACCCCTTCGGCTTCAAGCTCGGCGCCCAGCAGGTCATCTCCGGGTGGGACCTTGGCGTCGCCGGCATGAAGATCGGCGGCAAGCGCACCCTGATCTTGGCCCCCGAGCGCGGCTATGGCGCACGCGGCGCCGGCGGCGTCATTCCGCCCAACGCCACGCTGATCTTCGACGTGGAACTCCTCAGCGTCGGCTGAGCCTCAGCGTCGGCTGAGCAAAGTCGCTAGGCCGCCGCCCAGCGCGCGAGGGCGGCGGTTTTCGATCGAACGAGCTTCAATGCGACGAGGCGGCCCAACACCGCCTCGCTCGGCTTCTGCACCGCCGAACAGATATCGTCGAGGCTGACCGCAGTGGCGAAACTCGATTGCAGCTTGAGGTCGTCGCGTGAGGTCCAGACCCCATCGGTCGGAGCGCCGCTGCGCTCGGCCGGCGTCTTCCGCACCACGGCCCGCTTTTTTGTCGTCACGCTACCCGCAGCAGCAGCGGCGCGCTCCTGATCGGACAGGAGCGGCACCTGCTGATCCGCGGTCCTGTCCTCGGGCAAGGTTTCGACCACGGTATTGGCGGTGAATTCGGTGATGAAGCGCGACCGGCGCCAGGGCGTGCCACCGCGTTCCGCCACATAGGTCAGCCCGAGCAGCCGTTTGGCCCGCGTCACGGCCACATAGGCGATACGCCGCTCTTCCTCGATCTCCGAGCCAAGCGAGGGCATCATGCCCTCTTCCAACGCAACGACGAACACCGCCTCCCATTCGAGCCCCTTGGCCGAATGGACGGTCGAGAGGATCACGGCCCGCTCGGACGGGGCTTTCAGGGCGCGCGATTGATCCGCGACCTTCTGGATGAAATCCTCGAGCGACGAGCATGACGCCGCAAGCCGGCCGATGGCGTCGCTGACGCCGGTCCATTCTCGCCGCTCGCGCTCCGCCGCCTTCTTCGGAATCGCATCCGAGACGATGTCGTGAACCTCGCGGCAGGCGAGCCGGAAGTCGCGCCGTGCTCGCGCCGAGACGCCGTCGAGCTTGCGGCGGGTGAGTTCGCTGCGCTTGCCGGTCCCCATCTTCTCCAGCGCCCGTCGGTCGTCGGCATCGAGCAGGTAGAATAGCGCGCCGAGGAATAGCTTGGCGGTCGCGCCCTGCCAGAGGTCGCCCGCCCCACGCACCTCGAACGGGATCTTCAAGGCTTCGAGGGAGGTCTGGAAGCCGAGCCCGACGCTGCCGACGCGATACAGAACCGCGATCTGCTGTGGAGCCATGCCGCCCTCGATCAGCATGGCGATCGCCTTGGTGACCTGCTCGACCTCGACATCGGGCGTCGAGTAGCCCCGCACCACGATGTCGCCGGGCTCCGTCAGGGCCGGGCTATAATCCTTGTCGAGCCGGTTCTTGTTATGGCCAATCAGCCGTTTGGCCGCGTGGACGATCGGCGGCATGGAGCGGTAGTTGCGGTCGAGCACATGGACCTTGGCGCCCCGGTGCCGGCCCTTGAAGCCGAGAATATAGCGGACGTCGGCGGCCCGGAAGGTGAACAACGTCTGGTCGTCGTCGCCGACCGCCCAGAGATGCACGCCGCCGCGCACGAAATGCCCGATCAGCCGGTCCTGGCCCGGATTGATGTCCTGATATTCGTCGACCAGCAGGTGATCGACCGTTCCGGCGATCGAGCGGCCATAGGCTGGATGCGCGTCGACCGCCTTCAGCAGCAGCGGCACCATATCGGCGAAGTCGATCGCGCCCGCCTCGCGCAACGCCTCCTCGTAGATCTTGAAGAACGGCACCGCCGCCTTGCCGATCGTGTCGTCTGGTTTGAGCGACGCCTCGAAGGCGGCCGCATCGAGCAATTGCTCTTTCGCGGCGCCGATCACGTCGAGAATGTCCTGATCCTCGTTCCAGAACATGCGGCGCATGGCGAAGACGGCCCGTTGCTGCGCCATGCTCCACACGTCGAACCGCTCCGGAAGGTCGGCGTAATGCGGGTTGCGCTGCAGGCATCGCAGCGCCAGCGCATGGAACGTGAAGACCCGGAGGTCGTGCGCGGTGTCGGGACCGATCGCCTGGGTGATCCGCATCCGCATCTCGTCCGTCGCCTTCTTGGTGAAGGTGACGGCGAGAATGCGCCGGGGGTCGACACCCGTGTCGACGAGGTGCTTGAACCGCCCGACCAGCGCGCTGGTCTTGCCCGACCCTGGTCCGGCGAGAATGAGTTGCACCGCGTGATCGGCGGTGGCGGCGGCGTGTTGCGACGAATCCAAAACCGGCATGCGCTCTGGATGGCACAGCGCGCCGCCGCTGTGAATCGCTTGTCGGCGTTAAAGCAGCGTTGTCAACGGTTGGGTTGGGTGGGGTGAGCTCCACTGGGCCAGGGTGGAGCCAAGGCAAACGACGAACATGGAAGTATTGCGAGGATCCAACCGGCCTGCCAATGGCACGGGCTGCTATCGACGCATGCCAAACGTTGATTTGTCAGGCCGATGGAGTTTGGACCCTAAGCGGCGGATGACTCCATGTGCGACAGCGCGCGTTCGACGGCTTCCGGTTCAACACGGATCGTTTCCAGATAGGCGAGCGCGGCAGGATCAGGACGGCGACGCCCCTGTTCCCAATCCTTCAACCGGGCGGCCGAGAAGTGATATGTCCGGGCGAACACGGATTGGCTCATCCCGCGCGCCTTGCGGATGCTTTGCACGCGGCGGGCCAAGCGAACAATATCAAGCTCCTCCTCGGTCATCGGAGGGTTATCGACGTCCTCATGGGCATTCTGCTCGACCTCCTCCGCCGTCATGGCGTCGAGCCGAACCAGCGTCTCCCTGCTGAAGGTCGGCCTATTCGCGAGATCGAGCTTAACCTTGGCCATAACTACGCTCCTCGCCGGCATTGGCGCGACGGGCTGATATCAACCGGCAAACGTCGCTCCGCATGACGAACACCACCGTGACCAACCGCCCGGCGATCGTGCCGATGGCCTTCTCGCGGCTCTCGCCGTCTTGCACTCGCACCGTGGTCACGACGACGTGGTCAGGATCAGCGAACACACCGATGGCAACGTCGAACGGGATGCCGTGTTTGGTTAAGTTCCCCTCAGCCTTGATATCATCCCACTCGAACTCGGACGGCGTATCCATATCGGTGTATACGGCATCGCCGTACGATCTGCAAATGGCGTGATGATCAAAGCTTGCGCCGTCTTCATCTAGAGGCGTCGATCAGACCACCCCTTCCGCCATGATCCGCTGCACGCCGCCCCCGGCCATGGCGGCCCAGGCTTTGGCGAGGCTGCCGTTGCTGTCGATGGCGCGGCAGGCATCCTCGATCACCAGGCTGTCGAAGCCCGCCGCGCGGGCGTCGATGGCGGTCCAGCCGACGCAATAATCGGTCGCGAGGCCGCAAACGAAGACGCGGGTGAAGCCCCGGCTTTTTAAATAGCCGGCGAGGCCGGTCGGGGTGTTGCGATCGGCTTCCATTAAGGCCGAATAGCTGTCGACCTCGGGATGAAACCCCTTGCGGATCACCAACTCGGCCTTGGACGCCTCCAGCGCATCCGACAGGGCCGCGCCGCGCGTGCCCTGCACGCAATGGTCAGGCCAGAGAACCTGATCGCCATAGGCGAGCTCGATCATCTGAAACGGTGTCTTGCCCGCGTGGCTCGACGCGAAGGAGATATGGCCGGGCGTGTGCCAATCCTGCGTCAGCACCACATGCGCGAAACGCTGGATCAGCGCGTTGATGGGCGCGATCACCGCGTCGCCGTCGGGCACAGCAAGCGCGCCGCCCGGCAGAAAGTCCGTCTGCACGTCCACGACGATCAGGACGTCATGGTCCGTCGGGGCGATGGGGATCATGGCCGGTGTCTTTCTGCGTTTGGGATGCCTGAACCATAAGGCTAACGTAGCCGCCTCCGTGACGCGAGAGCCGGCGACCAGCTCAATGTGGCGCATCGGCGGTCCTGACACGGGCGATGGTGGTCTCGAGATCGGCCCAGGCCGGCGCGTCCGGCGCGAACCGCGCGCGGATGTAGCGCAACAACTCCGCGACCTGCTGGTCCGAAAAGCTGCCGGCGAAGCCCGGCATGGCGCCAAGGTCGGCATGGGCGGGCTCGGCGATGCCGTGCAGCACCACGCGGGCGAGATTGTCGGGCGAGGCGCTGTGCACGTTCGTGTTGAGCGCGAGGGCTGGCCGGGCGCCGAACAGCACCGGCCCACCCGCCTCGTGGCACATGGCGCAGGCGCCATCGTAAAGCCGCCCGCCCAGCGCCGAGGCCGTGAGGGGCGCGGTGGCTGTGCGCTGGGTAAGCGCTTCGGCGAGGGCCTCGGTTTCGGCGGCCGTCGGTGTCGCGGTTTGGAACGAGGCGAGATAATGCGCCATGGCGCGGAGATCGGCGGCCGGGACAGTGCCGAGTTCGGACACGACCGCCGCCATCGGGCCAGCCGCGACGCCGTGGTGACGTGATTGCCCGGTCGACAGATAGGTGAACAGCTCATCCTCGGTCCAAGGGATCGGCGCGCGTGACAGCGCCGTGAGAGCCGGAGCCTCCCACCCCTCGACGAACGCGCCCGCCAAATGTTGCGCGCCGCCTTGCTCGGCCCCGAGCGCGTTGCGGGGCGAGTGACAGGCGCCGCAATGGCCGAGGCCCTCGACCAGGGAACGCCCCCGGTTCCACTGGTCCGAGCGAGTTGGTTCGGCCTGCAGTGGGCCGGGCTTGAGGAACAGCGCGTTCCAACCCGCCATCAGGGGGCGCAGGTTGAACGGGAACCGCAGCGTCGTGACGGGCGGTTCATGCGCGACTGCCGGCTGCGCCATGACATAGGCGTAGAGCGCCTGGAGGTCGGCCTCGCTTGCCTTAGTGAAGCTCGTATAGGGATGCGCCGGGTAAAGGTAATGGCCGTCGCGACTGACACCGTCCCGCATGGCCCGCTCGAAGGCCGGATAGGACCACGAACCGATGCCGGTCGCCAGATCCGGCGTGATGTTGGTCGCCGTGACCGTGCCGAACGGCGTTGCGATGGGCTTGCCGCCCGATAGGGCGCCCCCGGGACCGGCGTGGCAGACCGCGCAATCCCCCAGCGCCGCGACGATGCGGCCATGCTCGATCGTGACGCTCGAATAGACGGCTGGATCGGGCTGCGGAATGGGCGGGATGGCGCCGCGCCACGGTGACGGCACGACGGAGATCGCGGCGATGACGCCCGCCGCCGCGACGCATCCCGTCACCAGCGAGCCGAACCAGTTGCGGCGCGGCGTTTCCGCCGTAAGCGTTTCGACCGGCGGCGGCAGCGGATTGAGCACGGTGCGTACCCGCTCTGGCGTGAACGGCGGCTCGCGGAATCGCACGCCGGTCGCATCGAAGATCGCGTTTGCGATGGCGGCCGCGCTCGGCACCGAGGCCGATTCGCCGACGCCGAGCGGCGGATCGTTGGGTCGCGGCACCATCAGCACGTCGATAGCGGGGAGTTCGGGAAAGGTGATGATCGGGTAGGCGCCCCATTCCCGGCTCGTCACCGCGCCACCGCCCTGATGGTCGAACGTCACCTGCTCCTTCAGCACGCGGCTGGTGGACTGGATGACATTGCCGTGGATCTGATGTTCGACCCCGGCCGGGTTGATCATCAGGCCGGAATCCTGCCCGACCACGACACGGGTCACATCGACCTGGCCGGTCACGCGGTTGACCGCGACATCGGCGATCCAGGCCGACGAAGCGGCGGCGGTTCCGGGGAATTTGCCGTGCACGTAGCACGCATAGGCAAAGCCGCGCCCGCGCAAGATGTCACCCTCGGGCGCAAGCGTCTGCGGCACGGTATGGGGCTGCCAGTCGCCGCGCGCCGCGACGGCGCGGACGAGGTCGATGGCGCGCGGATCGTCGAGGTAGCGGAGCCGGTAGTCGATCGGGTCGACGCCCGCTTCGGTCGCGAGTTCGTCGATGTAGGATTCATGCGCGAAGCTGTTCGGCATCGACGAGACGCCCCGGAGCCAGGAGGCGCGGGCGATCGGCGCCATGTCGTGGACGGTGACGCGGGCGTGATCATAGCGATAGGGCGGGATCGCGGTGCGGTCGCCCATCTCGAAGACGGCCGCGACCGGCGGGATCGTGCCGGTCAGCAACAGCGCCAAGGTGGGCGACCCGTTGGACGGATAGCGGGTGGCGAAATCATAGGCGGCGGGTTCGCCCGCTGCCGTCAGGCCGCCATCGACATCCATGACCTGCGCGGTGCCCTTCGGTTCCCACGCATGCTCTTGCTCGCGCGACAATTGCACCCGAACCGGTCGCCCGACCGCGCGCGACAGCAGCGCCGCATCGGCTCCGACATCGTCGGCGCAATTGCGGCCATAGCAGCCCGCCGCCTCGTGCCGGATAATCGCGATGGCGGTCTCGGGCAGGCCGAGCAGCCGCGACAGGTCGGTTCGCAGCATCAGGGGATTTTGCGTTCCGGACCACAGCGTCATGCCGTCCGGGCGAACATCGGCGACCGAGCAGGATGGCCCGATCGCGGCATGCATCTGATAGGGCCAGACGTAGGTTCGCTGCATCCGCGTCGTAGCCTCGGCAAGCGCTTTTTCGACGTTGCCGCGATCGAGAAGCACGCGCGGCTTGGACGGATTGGCGCGTAACGCCGCCTCGGGCGCATCGAGGTCCGGCAGTCCGGGCCAGGGTTTCCATCGCGTTTTGAGGTGCTCCGCCGCCGTGACCGCATTCTCCTCCCGCTCGGCCACGATGCCGATGAAGTCGCCGATCACCACCACGGCGATGATGCCGGGAATGTCGGCGATGGAGCTCTCGTCCACCCCGATCAGGCTGGTGCCGACGAACGGTCCCGCGTCGACGCCAGCATAAGGGGGTCGCACGACGCGGCCATGCAGCATGCCGGGGACGCGCACGTCATGCACATAGGTAAAGCTGCCGGTCGCCTTGGCCGGGATATCGATGCGGGGCGTGCTGCGTCCGACGAGGCGATAGTCGGCGACGTCCTTCACGACCGTGTCGGGCGACAGCAGCAATCGGATATGGCGGCCCTGAAGCAGTTCGCCGAAGCCGATCGCGGCATTGCCGCCATCCCGGCGTCGCACGATGCCGTTCTCGACCGCGAGGTCATCGGGCCGGACACCCAGCCGCTCCGCCGCCAGGCCGACGAGGTGATGGCGCGCCTGCGCAGCCGCCTGACGTAACGGGATCGCGGTGACCTGGATGGTCTCGCTCGCGATCGTGGCACCCTGGTTTGGCACGAGCGCGCTATGGCCCAGCACCATGGTGACGCGATCGAGCGCCACGTCCAATTCATCCGCCACGATCTGGGCTAGCGCGGTGCCGATGCCGGTGCCGAGATCGACGTGGCCGTTATAGGCCGTCACGTTGCCGGTGTCGTCGACCACGACGAAGAGTTCGAGGTCATGCCCCTCCGGTTGCGGCGAGGCGCTGGCCGGCTCTTCGACGATTGGGCCGGCCGCATGCGGGCCGCGAAGAACCAACAGCACGCCTTGGCGGGCGAGTTCGTCAGCCTTCGTCCGCACCACATTGGTCTGCATGGTCAGCCACCGTGCCGAGCGGCGCGGAGGTGATCGGCGGCGCGGCGCACGGCGCGCAGGATCTCGACATGGGTGCCGCAACGACAAAGGTTGTAGCGGAGTTCGGCGCGGATCTGCGCGTCGTCCGGCTCGGGATTGCGATCCAGCAGGGCCTTGGTGGTCAAGATCATGCCGTTCAGGCAATAGCCGCATTGCGCGGCCTGTTCGTCGATGAACGCCTGCTGGACCGGATCGGGGTGGTCGATCGACCCCAATCCCTCAAGCGTGACGACGCGACGGCCCGCCGCGACACCGAGCGGCACGATGCAGGCGCGCGCCGCGACGCCGTCGAGCAGCACCGTACAGGCGCCGCATTCGCCGAGGCCGCAGCCGAATTTCGGGCCGTTCAGCTCGAGATCGTTGCGAAGCACGTAGAGCAGCGGAACATGAGCTGCGATGTCGAGATCGTGAGCGGTGCCGTTGACGGTGAGGCGAACCATGCTGGCCCTGATCGAAGGAGCGGCCTCGGCCGGTGTGAGAAACCGATTCTATCGTTTGTGTACGAACATGCAAGAGCGAGGCCGAGCACCTCTTGGTCTTCGATCATGCCTCAACTTCAATGGTTTGCCCAATGCCGCAGCAGGTGCTGCTCAGTCAAATTGCACACACAAGATGCCGTTATTGGGCCTCTTGACATAAGTCTAAACTGGCGACCACACTTGTTCGTACACCAATGAATTTGCCGCGATGTCGATCCTCCGTTTCGGGCTTTAGCGCCGGGAGTTTCGCCTCCAGAGGCTATGCGCCATGACGATGCAAGACCCCGCACCCGCCGTTGCCGACGACAAGATCCGCTGCGATGCCTGTCCGGTGATGTGCTTCATCAAGCCCCACGCGCTCGGGGCTTGCGACCGCTATGGCAATGAGGGCGGCGTGCTGGTTCGCGTCGATCCGCACGTCGTCCTCGACCATTGGCTGAGCGACGGCGGCGCCGTCGTGCCGTTCAATGCCGGTGCGCTGGATTGGGACGGCAGCATCCTGCGCGAACCGGCAACCTTCATCACCGCGATCGGGGCCGGAACGACCTATCCGGATTACAAGCCCGCGCCCTTCATCGTCGCTTCAGAGGTCGAGGGCGTCGACATGGTCACGGTCGTGACTGAGGGTATTTTTTCCTATTGCGGCGTCAAGGTGAAGATCGACACTGACCGGCATCTCGGGCCGGAGCGGGCCCTGGTGCGCGCCGACGGCGAGCCTGTCGGCCATGTGACGACGGGGGAATATGGGTCGCAGATGCTGTCGCTCGGCGGCGTCCACCATCTCACCGGCGGCACGAAACGGGAGGGCCGGGCCACCTGCGACGCGCTGCTGGCTTTGTGCAACGGCGCGGCGGTCGAACTCACGGTGGACGAGGGCGCGACCGTACTGGTGCAGGCCGGCAAGCCGCCGCTCGTCAACGGTCAGGTGGAAGAGCGGATGCGGGTCGGCTGCGGCTCCGCCACGATCGGCATGTTCGCCAAACAATGGTTCGGCAAGGTCGACGAGGTGGTGGTGGTGGACGACCACATCACCGGTGTCCTGTCGGAGCATCAGGCCGGTAAGCTGCTGGGCATCGCCGATAGCGGCATCAAGATGAAGGGTCGCCGTTCAACCCCGGGTCGCTATTTCCAGGTTGCGGACCCTGGCACCGGCTGGGGCGGCACCAACATCGCCGATCCGCTGCAGATCCTCGGCTCCTTCGATCCGCGCAAGGCGCGACCGGGCCTCACCATGCTGATGGTGTCGACCACGGGCGAACACGCCTCCTATTACGTGCTCGACGAGGCGTTGCGCCCGGTGGAGCAGACGATGCCCGACGATCTCGCGCGCTCGGTCGCCTTGATCCAGGAGAATTGCGAACCGGCTCTGTCGACCGTGCTGTTCATGGGCGGGGCAGGCGGCTCGCTGAGGGCGGGCGTCACCGAAAATCCGGTGCGGCTCACCCGGTCGGTCAAGGACGCGCTGACGGTCGTGACCTGTGGCGGCGCGCCGACCTATGTCTGGCCGGGCGGCGGCATCACCTTCATGGTGGATGTGTCGAAGGTGCCGGCCAACGGCTTCGGCTACGTGCCGACCCCGGCGCTGGTGGCTCCGGTCGAATTCACGCTGCGGCTGTCGGATTACGAAAAACTTGGCGGCCACATGGATCACGTGCGCCCGCTGTCCGAATTTCGTGGGCCGGCGGCCCATCGGACACGCGTGCCGCATCGGGCCGAGAACCCCTGGCCGCTGATGCCGGACGCAGCACGCGGGCCGCATCGGTGAGGGCGCCGCCGCAGATCCGCTTTTTGCCGGATGGGCATCGCCTGCATCTGCAGGATGGGCCGATCGATCTCGTAATCGGGGTATTCGGCGCGCACGAGGCGGTGCGTGCAGCCTATCGCGCCGCCGCGGACCGTTTTGTCACCATCCTCGACGAGCTTTGCGTGGAGCTTCCGGCGCTCCGGGCCAGAAGCCGTGCCGGCCACAATCCGATGCAAGGCCACGTGGCGCGCGCCATGCAGGCGGCCGTCGCGCCTTTCGCGTCGTCCGATTTCATCACGCCGATGGCGGCTGTGGCGGGTGCGGTCGCGGATGCGGTCCTCTCCAGCATGGGTGCGGCGGCGACGCTCGAGCGGGCCTATGTCAACAATGGCGGCGATATCGCGCTGCTGCTCGGCCCCGAGGCGGCGTTCACGATCGGCATGGTCGACCGGCCCGATCGGCCGAGCCTCTTCGGCGACGTCAGGATTACGGCGGCCGATCCAATGCGCGGGCTCGCGACAAGCGGATGGCGCGGCCGAAGCTTTTCGCGCGGGATCGCCGATGCCGTGACGGTGCTGGCCGCGACCGCCGCCGAGGCCGATGCGGCCGCCACCATGATCGCAAATGCGATCGACCTCCCCGCCCACCCGGCCGTCCGGCGCGCACCGGCTGCCTCGATCCAGCCCGACAACGACCTTGGTTCCCGTCTGGTGACGCGGGAGGTTGGGCCGCTCACCCGGGCCGAGATCGATCGAGCCCTCGCGGGCGGCGCCGCTTGCGCGCGCGATCTCGAGAGACGCGGGCTGGTCCATGGCGCGGCGTTGCATCTCCAGGGTGTCACGCGCGTTATCGGCGCTGTTCCGGGTCTCGCCGCCAAACTAACGCTGACCACCCCATCGCTTTTCAGAGAACATGCCTATGCCTGAGGTCACGATTCGCAAGCGCCTCGTCTGCGTCGAGGAGATCTACCACGAAGGCGGCCCGGTCGCGGCCACACCCCTGCGGCGCGGCGCCATCCTGACCGCGATCCGCAACCCCTTCGCTGGCCGCTATGTCGAAGCGATCGCGGGCTTCATGGAGGATCTGCAACCGCTCGGCGTCGCCATGGCGAGCGATCTTCTCGCCGCGCTCGGCGGCGATCCGGCGCTGATCGCGGGCTATGGCAAAGGCGCGATCGTCGGCCAGGCGGGCGAACTCGAGCATGGCGCGCTGTGGCACGTGCCAGGGGGGTATGCCATGCGCGCGGTCCTCGGCGACGCGAAAGCCATCGTGCCCTCGAGCAAGAAGGTGGGCGGCCCCGGCACCCGGCTCGACGTGCCGATCACCCACATCAATGCGTCCTACGTTCGCAGTCACTTCGACGCGATGGAGGTCGGCATTCCGGACGGCCCCCGCGCCGATGAGATCGTTCTGGTGCTGGTGATGACGACCGGGGCGCGCGTTCATGCCCGCGTCGGTGGTCTGGCGGCTAGCGCCATCAAGGGCGAGGACGGCCTGCGATGAGTGCGAGCATCCGCAAGATCGTGACCTTTGTCGAGGAGGTCCGGAGCGAGATGGGTCGTGCGATCGATCCGCCGACGCGTCGGGCCGCCGCCGTGGCCGTGATCGAGAACCCCTTCGCCGGCCTCTATGTCGAGGATTTGGCCGACCTCGTCGCCATTGGTGAAGAACTCGGCGGCCTCTTGACCGTGCGAGCCGTGGCGGCTCTCGGCATCGCGGGCGATCGGGTGCAGAGCTATGGCAAGGCGGCACTGGTCGGCGAGAACGGCGAACTCGAACATGCAGCCGCGATCCTGCATCCCAAGATGGGAACGCCGGTTCGCGGGGCGCTAGGCGGTGGCGCGGCGCTGATCCCATCCTCCAAGAAGCGCGGTGGCCCCGGCGCGGTTCTCGATATCCCGCTTGGCCACAAGGATGCGGCCTTTGTCCGCAGCCACTTCGACGGCATGGAGGTGCGGGTCAACGATGCGCCCCGCGCCAACGAAATCCTCGTCGCGATCGCGATCACCGACAGCGGGCGTCCTTTGCCGCGGGTCGGCGGGCTCGCAATTGCGGACATCAAGGGCCAGGACGGATTACGATAGAACGAAGGTCGCGCCTCTCGCTCGATGGCGCGCATGACGGATCGGACGGCCGCCGGCCGCCCTTGCAGAGAAAGAGACGTTTCATGACACGACGCCTTCTCGTTTCAGCGTTCCTGCCCGCCGTTCTCTCCCTCGTCGCGGCGGCCGCGCCTGTGCTCGCGGCCGATGGCGAGGTCAAGATCGGGGAGATCAACTCCTATTCGGCGCTGCCCGCCTTCACCGAACCTTATCGCAAGGGCTGGCAACTCGCGGTCGAGGAGATCAACGCCCACGGAGGCATCAACGGCAAGACGCTTGTGGTCGTGTCGAAGGACGACGCCGGTAAACCGGCCGATGCCGTGACGGCCGCCAATGAGCTGGTGTCGCGCGAGGATGTCGTGATGCTGACCGGCGGGTTCTTCTCGAATGTCGGCCTCGCGCTCGCCGATTTCGCCAAGCAGAAGAAGGTGCTTTACCTGGCCGGTGAGCCGCTGACGGACGCAATTGTCTGGTCGGCGGGTAACCATTACACGTTTCGGTTGAGGCCTTCCAACTACATGCAGGCCGCGATGCTGGCGGACGAAGCCGCCAAACTTCCGGCGAAGCGCTGGGCCACGATCGCGCCGAACTATGAATATGGCCAGTCGGCCGTTAAGGTCTTCAAGCAACTGCTATCGGCCAAACGGCCCGATATCGAGTGGGTCGGCGAGCAATGGCCCCCGCAAGGCAAGATCGACGCCGGTCCTGTGGTTCAGGCCATCGCGGCCACCAAGCCAGACGCGATCCTCAACGTCGAATTCGGCCCCGATCTCGTCAAGCTGGTCCGCGAAGGTAATACGCGCGGCTTGTTCAAGGATCGCTCGGTCGTCAGTTTCCTGACCGGCGAGCCGGAATATCTCGATGCCTTGAAGGATGAAGCGCCCGAGGGGTGGATCGTCACCGGATATCCCTGGTACGGCATCCACACCCCAGAGCACGACGCCTTCCTGAAAGCCTATGACGACAAATATCACGATCATCCGCGTCTCGGATCGGTGGTCGGCTACACGCTGATCCAGGCGGCTGCCGATATTTTGCGGAAGGCGCCCTCGACCGACACCGAGGCTTTGGTGAAAGCGGCCGAAGGGCTGACGTTCGACTCCCCCTTCGGCAAAGCCAGTCTGCGCGCGATCGATCATCAATCGACGCTCGGCGCGTTCGTGGGCACCACGACCGTGAAGGACGGCGCCGGCATCATGAAGGATTTCGTCTATCACGACGGCGCCTCCGTGCTGCCGAGCGACGACATGGTGAAGACGCTCCGTCCGCAGATGTGAGACGCGACACGCGCGTCGATCTCGAAAAAAGGTGAGCGTCTTGGACTTCTATCTTGCCCAATTCCTCACCGGTCTTGCGGCGGCCTCGTCGCTCTTTCTGGTCGCGTCGGGGCTCTCGATCATCTTCGGGGTCACCCGGATCGTGAATTTTGCCCATGGGGCTTTCGCGATGCTCGGGGCCTATGTGGCCTATACGCTGACCGAAAGCTTTTCGGGTCCGTTCGGCTTCTGGGGCTCGCTGGTGCTGGCCGCGCTGGTCGTGGCGGCGGTCGGGGCCGCGATCGAGATGCTGATCCTACGCCGCATCTATCACGCGCCGGATCTTTTCCAATTGCTCGCGACCTTTGGCCTGACCCTGATGGCTGAGGATGCCGTCGTGCTGATCTGGGGGCCTGAAGATCTTGTCGGCCCGCGAGCGCCCGGTCTGCGCGGCGCGGTCTCGATGCTCGGCCAGCAGATCCCGTCCTACGATCTGTTTTTGATCGCGATGGGGCCGCTGGTGCTTGGCGCCCTCTGGTTGGTGTTGCATCGAACGCGGTTCGGCATCTTGCTGCGGGCCGCCACGCAGGATCGGGAGATGGTGGCGGCGCTCGGCGTCAATCAGAAGTGGCTGTTCACGGCCGTCTTCGCGTTGGGCGTTTTTCTGGCCGGCCTCGGCGGCGCGCTGCAGATCCCGCGCGACGCCGTCAACCATGCTATGGACCTGCAGGTCATCGTCGAAGCTTTCGTGGTCGTGGTGATCGGCGGTCTCGGCAGTGTCGGCGGAGCGTTCGTCGCCTCGGTCATCGTGGCCGAACTCAATGCCTTCGGGATCCTGGCCTTCCCGACCGTGTCGATCGTTCTCGCGTTCCTGGTGATGGCCGCCGTTCTGGTGATCCGGCCCTATGGGCTGTTCGGTCGTCGCGAGGCGCTGTCGCGAAGCGCCGCCGTACTGGCGTCGCGCCCGTGGGCGCCGATGTCGTCGCGCGGCCGGGTTGCGGTTGCCGGTGTCGTGGTGGTGTTGGCGGCGCTGCCGCTGGTGGCCGGGGATTATTGGCTTACGGTCGGGGCCGAGATCCTCATCGTGGCTCTGTTTGCGGCCAGCCTGCAATTGCTGATGTCGACCGCCGGCCTCGCGTCCTTCGGTCATGCGGCCTATTTCGGCCTTGGGGCCTATGGCGCGGCGCTCGCCACCAAGGCGCTCGGCTTGTCGATGATCCCGGCGCTTGGCTGCGGTGTCGCGTTCGGTATCGCGGGGGCGGCGCTGTTCGGTCTGTTCTGCGTGCGGCTGTCAGGCGTCTATTTCGCCATGCTGACCCTGGCGTTCGCGCAGATCGCCTGGTCCATCGCGTTCCAATGGAGCGCCGTTACCGGAGGCGACAACGGGTTGCTCGGCGTTTGGCCCGCCGCTTGGGCGTCATCGCCGCGCGGCTTCTTCTGGTTCGCGCTCGGCTGCGCCGTTCTCGGAGTCGCGGCGCTTCGGATGCTTGTGTTTTCGCCTTTCGGATACGGGCTGAGGGCGGTGCGCGACAGCATGCTGCGCTCCGAAGCGATCGGGATCGGCCGCTATTGGACGCAATGGATTGCCTTCGTCGTGGCCGGCGGTGCCGCGGGGTTGGCGGGCGCGGAATTCGCTTTCCTGAAAGGCAGCGTCTTCCCCGACGCGCTCGGTATCCCGACCTCGGTCGATGGTCTGGTTATGGTGCTGCTCGGCGGCGTTGGCACGGTGTCGGGCAGCGTCGTCGGCGCGGGCGTCTACAAGGCCCTCTCGATCTGGCTCGTCAGCCAGACGGATTATTCGAAGCTGATCCTCGGCGCCGTGATCGTCGGTCTTGTGCTGGCGTTCCCGAGCGGCCTCGTCGGCTTCGTGAGTAAACTGCGCTCGCCCTTCGGGAGGCCCAGCGTCCCGCAGCCCCAACCGCGCGTGGAGACCGCCGAATGAGCGAGGCTGCGCTTCTCGAGGTCACGACCCTGGCCAAACGCTATGGCGGCGTGCAAGCCGTTCGAGGCGTATCGTTCCGGTTGATGCGCGGCGAGATCTTGGCGCTGATCGGCCCAAACGGCGCCGGCAAATCGACCTGTTTCAACATGTTGAACGGGCAGATCAAACCGGATGGCGGCACCATCCTGCTTGACGGGCAAGCCGTGACGGGCTTGTCACCCGCTGGCATGTGGCGGCGGGGTGTCGGCCGCACGTTCCAGATCACGGCGACATTCGGGTCGATGACGGTGCGCGAGAACGTGCAGACAGCGTTGCTGGCGCATGCGGGTCGGATCCGTCGTATGACCGGCACGGCCGGCAACGCGCAACGCGAGGAGGCGGATTCACTGCTCGACCTCGTCGGCTTGCGGCAACAGGGAGACCGGGTCTGTCGTGCGCTTGCTTATGGCGATCTGAAGCGCCTGGAACTCGCGGTCGCACTCACCAACGATCCCAAGCTGCTGCTGATGGACGAGCCGACCGCCGGCATGGCGCCAACCGAGCGGATCGCCCTCATGCGCTTTACGGCCGATCTCGCGCGCCGACGGGGGATCGGTGTGCTGTTCACCGAGCACGACATGGACATCGTCTTCGAACATGCCGACCGGGTGATGGTGCTGAACCGGGGAGAACTCATCGCGGTCGGTACGCCGGATGTGGTGCGCCGCGACGAGCGGGTGCGCGCCACCTATCTCGGTGATGGCCTCGTCTATGCGCCGCAGGCCGGGCAAGAGGCCACGACATGAACCCGGCTCCCAAACTCGACGTCTCTGGCCTGCGCGGTTGGTACGGCCAGGCCCAAATCCTCTTCGACGTCGCCTTGCAGGTCGGGCAGGGTGAAGTCGTGGCCCTGCTGGGCCGCAACGGCGCCGGGAAATCCACGACGTTCCGGGCTATCGCGGGTCTGCTCGAGCGTCGCGCCGGGCGCGTGATCTTCGAGGGGCATGATCTGTCGGCGCGGCCGACCTACGAGGTGGTTCGGCATGGCTTGGCCTTCGTGCCGGAGGATCGCCGGATCTTCTCCGATCTGACCGTCGAGGAGAATCTGGCGGTCGGGCGGCAAAAGCCGCGCGCCGGGGTTCCGGTCTGGACGCCGGATCGGCTTTACACGCTGTTTCCCAACCTCGGCGCGATGAAAAACCGCCCGGGTGGCGCGATGAGCGGGGGCGAGCAGCAGATGCTGACGATTGCCCGCTCCCTGATGGGCAACCCGAGCCTCGTTCTTCTGGACGAACCTTCCGAAGGACTCGCGCCGAAAATTGTCGAGGATATGGCGCGCGCCATCCTGCAGCTTAAACGCGAGGGGTTGAGCATTCTTCTGTCGGAACAGAACCTGCACTTCGCCCGGCTCATTTCGGATCGCGCCATCATCATCGAGCGGGGGCAGGTCATGCTCGAAGGCACCATCGCGGAGATCGACAGCAATCCGAAGACCTCCGAGGCCTATCTCGCGATGTGAGAGGGCGACGACACGGTCGGCGTAAGTCGGTTCGGACGATGCGATCGGGGCGGGCTCCGCCGCTCACGACCCTGTCGAAAGGCCGAACAGAGACCCCCAGCCGATGATCCGCTCGGATTTCGCGCCGATCGAGGCGAGCGCTTTCCAGATCCCGGTCGCGATGGTGTCGTAGATCGGAAGGCCGAGTTCGGCTTCGAGCGTCGCGACGCGATCGGCGGCTTTGAGATTGGTGCAGAAAATCATCAGGGCGTCCGGGCGCGTCGCCGCTGTCTCACGGCACATCGCGTCCAGGGTCGCAGGCGGCACGTCGGCGAAATCGGCGTTGCGCGAGATGCCGAGATGCCGTTCGGCAACGCAATGAAGGCCGGCGGACGCGTAATTGGCCACGATCCTGCTTTGGACGTCGGTGGTGTAGGGCGACACCAGTCCGAAGCGCTTGGCCCCGATCGTGTGCAGGGCGTCGTTGAGGGCGAGGACCGAGGTGACGCAGGGGATGGAGGTCGCAGCCTCGATCTGCGCGCAGAGCGAACGGTCGGTGTCGAAGCCACACCAACCGGCCGAGGTGCCGTTCCAGCAGATCACGTCGACGTCGGCATCCGCCAATAAGCGTGCGGCGAGGATGATGGGCGTGGGATCGAATTGCGCGAGACCGCCCTCGGACAGATCGATCCGGGTGACGGGAAATCGGCTGAAATGCGCCGTAACGTCGGGCAGCCCACTCAGCATGCGGGCCACGAGCGGCTCGAGCGCGGTATTGGAGGAGGGAACCAGAATCCCGAGACGCGGCATGCAACATTCCGACGAGTGACGATGAGAGAAGCGATCCGCGTTGCCCTTCGCCGCCGCGGGATGGCCGCGACGACGAGCAAGCTGAGACAGCATTGGACGCGATGGCGCCCCGAGTTAAGTTCGCGACGACGGCGCGTAGAAGGGCTGCCGCTCCGGCATGTCGGTGAGATAGTCGCGGTAGAATGCCTCGACATGCGGGAACACCTGCCGCCGTAGTTCACGGCTGGTCATTTCCGCTTCGGTGCGCGGTCGTGACATGGCTTCGGCGATCTCGGCCAGAACCTTGTCGCGGTCGATATGCGTGAAGCGGCCGTGCTCGTAGATCATCTCGCCGTTCACGAAGACGGCATCCACCGTATCGGTCTTGGCCCGTTGGATCAGCGCGTCAAGCATCGGGATATCGTCGTCCTGATAGGGGTAGAACGCCTTCTTCACGTTGATCAGCACCGCATCGGCGAAGCGGCCGGGCTCCAGTTTTCCGATGCTCGCGCCGAACGCCGTGGTCATCGCGCCATGCTCGGTCGCCATTTTGAGGATCTGCGGGCAAGAGGGCACGTCCTCCTCCCGCATGCCGGGGACGCGGTGAACCCGCAGGGCCAACCGCATCTCCTGCAGCATGTCGCGATCTTCGTTGATGCCGGCCTCGTCGAGACCCATCCCGACCGTGACACCCTTCGCCTCGAAAACGTTGACCGGTGCGACACCGCTGCGGAGACGCAGGTTGGAGCTGCAATTGTGGCAGATGCAGGTACCGGTCGCGGCCGCGATCTCGATATCGTCTTCGGTCAGCCATACGCCATGGCCGAGCGTCAGGCCCGGTCCCAAAAGACCAAGCTTGTCGAGGTGCTTCACCGCGGTGGTGCCGGTGCGGCGGCGGGCATATTCCTTCTGGTAGACCGTCTCCAGCAAATGCATGTGCATCGGCACATGGGCCGCATCGGCCTTTTGCTTCAGCGCTTGCAGCCCCTCGTCGGTGCACCAATGAAGGTTTGCCGGCGCGAGCTGGATGCGGGTGAGGTTCTGCCCCGCATTCTCGCCGTTCAGCATGTCGAACAGCTTGAGATAATCATTAAAGGGAAGCCGTTGTTTGGCGAGATGCGGAGCCAGCAAGGCGGCCGTTTCGGTTGGAAGTCGCTGCAGAAAATCCTCGTCCGCCTCGTAGACGAGCCGGTTCTGCTCGCGGACCGCGAAGCAATAGGAGGCCCGCATGCCGATGGTGCGATAGGCGTCGAGGACCTTGGTCGAACAGCCGTGGATGTGTGAGAGGGGGCCCGGAATCCAGCCGTGGATATGCTGCACGGTTGTGATGCCCGAGGCGATCATCTCGAATGCCGAGTAGAGCGTGTCGAGGTAAAGGTCCACGGCCCGGCCGGAGATGCGACTGGCGAACCAGAGTTCCAGTGCATAATCAGGCGAACCAAGTTGCAGCGGCGTCAGCCCGACATGATGATGGCTGTTGACGAAGCCGGGCAGAATGGCGTGGTCGGGGGAGCCATAAGTCGGCGCATCCGGATATTTGGCGCGCATCTCTGCGATCGGGCCAACGTCCACAACCTTTCCGTCCCGATAGGCCAGGGCGGCATCCCGCAAGATGGTCGCTCGCTCACGGCTCTCGACGCCGGTTACGATCCAGCCGCCGATCAACAAACCTTCCGACATCATGCTTCCTTCTGGCTTCCGGCCTGTCCGGCCCGACGATCAGCAGGTCATAGCAAGCGCCATACCGAACCCGATGGTGGCTCAGCCAAGGGGCGCGGCTTTGATCTTTGCCAGACTGCCCCGCAGAACGTCCCGGAGTTTCGGGGCGCTGGTGTTGGGCTTGGTCATGTCCAAGCCCTGTTCGAGAGCGACGAGATGCTGTTCCATCTCTTGCACCGCACCTTCGATATCGCCGGCGGCCATCAACGCGAGCAGGCGCCTGTGTTCGTCGTTGCGGCACCCCGAGGTATCGGCCCGCTGGTGGGTGCTGATCGCCAGGATGGTGCGGGAGACGAGTTCCCGCAGCATGGTCTCGACGATCGGATTGCCGGTCATAGCGGCCATGCGAAGATGGAAGTCGCCGGAAAGACGAAGGGCCTCTCTCTCGTCGCCAATCGCATGGGCTTGATCTTCCGCATCGACGCATTCGATTAATGGTTTGAGATCGTTGGGACTTGTTGCCCCGCAGAGACATCGCACGATCCCGCCTTCGAGAAGGCGGCGGGCGCCGAACAGGTGTTTGGCTTCATCGAGCGGCGGTTCCGCCACAAAGGCGCCCCGGTTCGGAACGAGCGTCACCAATCCCTCGTCCTGCAGTCGATCCAGCGCCCAGCGAACAGGGCCGCGTCCGCAGCCGAACGTGTCTGCGATCACGTCTTCCGTGAGCTTCATGCCGGGCGCCAGTTTCCGAGACACGATGGCTTCTCGAATGGATGCGAAAATATCGCGTTTGGCTGCCGCCGCAGGCCGGTCGCCGAGGCTACTTGCCGCCGATATCATGCCCCCTCCGTAATCGAATTGCCGAAATTGCTAACAATATGACTTGAATTTTGTGCACGATTTCACAGCTGGCTGGCGAACAATGTCTGGGGTGTCTTGCTGCCAGAGCCGAATGCTCCTTGTCCAGCCACAAACAAGGATGTCGGCCAGGTTTCGCCGGAGGTGGCACGTGACTTGCGAAATGAACGGTGAACCTTCGAAAGCATCGACCGATCGTGCATTCAACCGCCGCCACCATGACGCAACCGCTGACCCTCACCCACGGTGGGGCTTTGTCGAATTTGCCATTGTTCCTGGCGCTCGACGCGGAGCTGTTCGCCCCTCTTGGCCTTGACGTCTTTGCTGCTCCGCTCGACGGCTTCGGTTCGACAGCGGGTCGATTGCGAGACGGCAGCGCCGCGATCGGCACGACAGGCTTCACGCAAGTTCTGGCGGATGCCACATCGCCTGATCCCCTCGTTGCTGTCGCCGGCAGCGGTCTCCGTGGTATGGCGGTTCTCGGGCGGCGGGGCGCGACCCTCAAGAGCCTCGTCGGCGCAACCGTCGGCACCTTCGCGGACGATCCCATGCAGGTGCTGCTCGCCGACGTCCTGGCGCACTACGGCCTCGATGGTAGGGTCCACGTGCGGATGATGCGCTCCCTCCAAGCGGCCGCCGACGGGCTGGAGCAGGGTGAGTTCCAGTCCGTCACCACGATCGAGCCTTGGATCAGCTTCCTCCGTGGACGAGGCGCGACACTGCTCAGCGACGGCACTGACGTCTGGGGACCCGACTATCCCGATACCATCCTGGTCGCGCGCCGCAGCGTGGTCGACACGGCTCCGGATCAGATCGAGGCCGCCATCAAGCTGACGACGCCGAAATACTTCAAGACGACCTTCGATGCAGCGCTCGACGCCTCCACCAAGCAGCCGGGCATGATCGACCAGCGCCGGAACCAGGAGTTCATCCTCGGACGCGCCCAGAACCTCAAGGACCTGCGCTACATCAAAACCTTGCCGACAGCCGACATCTTCGATTGGACCATGCTGAACGAGGTGATCGCCGAGAATGCCGATCTCTACGGCAGCCTCAAGCTCAAATCCGCATGAAGTCGCTTCCCCTTACCGCGAGCGCCCCGCTCGCGGCCCCTCTGAAGGTCACGCGGCGCTTGCGCGTGGCCAAGGGCGCGACCGTCGTAGGCTGGTGGCTGTTGTCCATCTGCTGCTTCGCCGGCGTATGGGAAGCCGCATGGGCGATCGGGTGGGCGGACCCGTTGTTGCTGCCGCCGCCTCACATCTTCCTGCGGAGCTTCGCCGATCAGGCGCAGTTCTTCGTCTCGAGCGATGTGGTCGGTGAAGTTTCGACGTCGGGGGCGTTCCAGTCGCTGTTGGCGACCATCATGGCCAGCAGCCTGCGGGTGATCATCGGCCTGCTGCTCGGCTTCACCTTCAGCGTCGGATGCGGGTTGCTGATCCGCTACTTCAAGGTGTTCGGTAATCTCGCCTTGCCGACCATCACCTTACTGGCGCCGATCTCACCGATCGCCTGGCTGCCGGTCGCGATCTTCATTTTCGGCATCGGTAATCCACCGGCGATCTTCATGGTGTTCATCTCGCTGTTCTTCGTCATGACCTTGTCGACGATCAGCCAGATCGATTCCGTCAGTAAAACCTATCTCAACGTCGGGGCCATCATGGGAGCGAGCCGTCGCCAGTTGTTCCTCCACGTCATCATACCGGCCATTCTTCCATCGCTCTTCATGGTGCTGCGGATGAACCTCTTTGGGGCCTGGATGGTGGTTCTGGTGGCCGAGGCTACGGGTGTCGGGAGTGGCCTTGGGCAGATTGTCATGCTTGCGCGCAACACCTTCAATTCCAGCCTGTCGTTCTTCACGATGACCTTGATCGGCCTGACCGGTTTTCTGTTCGACGTCGCTCTGCGGCAAATTCAGAACCGGGTGCTCTTCTGGGTACCGTCGAGCGCGGTGAGTCGGCTGTGATGCGGGACACGAGCAAGCCCCCGTTGGTGCGCTGCCGCAATGTCGGGAAGACGTTCCCGACCGAAACCGTGCCGTTTCTTGCCCTCGACGGCATTGACCTCGACATCGATCGGCGCGAGTTCGTCGTGTTTCTCGGGCCGAGCGGGTGCGGCAAGTCGACGTTGCTTTATCTCATCGCCGGGCTCGAAAACATCACGAGCGGCAGCATCGAAAGCGGCGGCGTTGCCGTCACGGGGCCGGGCACCGATCGCGGCTTGATCTTTCAGGAATCGTCGTTGTTTCCGTGGATGACGGTCGGCGAGAACGTGACCTTTGGCCTGAAGCTGCAGGGCGTGTCTTTAGCGCGCCGCAAGGAAGTGGCGGCCGAGCTGCTCCGCAAGGTCGGGCTGAGCGACGCGGGCGACAAGCGACCCGACCAATTGTCGGGTGGCATGCGCCAGCGCGCCGCCATGGCTCGCGCTCTTGCGTTGCGCCCGGAGGTGCTGCTGCTCGACGAGCCATTCGCGGCGCTCGACGTGCAAACCCGATCCAAGATGCAGGATTTTCTGATCGAGGTCTGGCGCGACAGCGGCGCATCCATGCTGTTCGTCACCCACCACATCGATGAGGCGGTGGCGCTCGCCGACCGTGTGGTGGTGTTCACGGCCCGGCCCGGCCGCATCAAGAGCATCGTGCCGATTAAGATGCCGCGCCCCAGGGATCCACGGAGCCCAGACTTCCGAGCGCTGACAGATCACCTGACCGATCTGCTGCGGGACGAGGTAGATCGCGCCTTTGCGGAGCAGGAGCGGGTTTCGTGACGCTCCGGCTGGCGGCCGTTCAACTGCCGGGCTGCACCGACGATCTTGCCGCGAACCAGCGTGTGGCCATCGCGGCGGTTCGTGAGGCCGCTGCCGCGGGTGCCAGCATCGTGGCGCTCCCCGAATTGGCGACGCTGCCCTATTTCTGTGGCCACAAGCCCGAGCCCTATCGGGCGTGGGCGGAGCCGGCGGATGGCGCTTTGGCAGCCGTCTTCTCTGCGCTTGCAAGAGAGCTCGGCATCACCCTCCTGCTGCCGTTTTACGAAGGAGATCCGACAACGGAAGCCTATCACAATGCGGTGCTCGGTTTCGGGCCGGACGGGCGTTCCCTGCGGGATGGTCCGGTTGCTCGCAAGCTGCATCTTCCGGTCGGCGACGACCCGCCGCCTGGTTTCGACGAACCGGCCCATTTCACGCCCGGCGACCGTCTGCATGTGGTTCAGGCGGAAGGCATCACCCTTGGAATTCTCGTCTGCTACGACCGGCGCTTTCCCGAAGCGTGGCGAGCTCTCCGCCGCAAGGGCGCCGATCTCGTTGTCGTGCCGGTCGCCGGCAGCGGCGGGGACGACATGGACTTCTTCATCGGCGAAATGCGGACCCATGCACGGGAGAACGGACTCGCGGTGCTCTGCGCCAATAAGGTCGGTGACGAGACGGTCGCCGGCGCCCTGGTGGATAATTTCGGCTATTCGGCCGTGATCGACGCAGATGGCAGCGTGCTGGCCGTGCGTCCCACCACGGACGGTCCTGGCCTCGTCCTCGCCGATCTCGACGTCGTCGGGATCTCGACGATACGCCGGAAACTCCGGTATTTCGAGCACCGCCGGTTGGATCTCATGACGTGACGATGCAACCGCCCGCTTCCGCGCTCGCCCTCGCGCAGGCCGTCCGCTCGGGTCACGTCGATGCAAGCGACGTCGTGGCGGCGGCCCTGGCCCGCATCGCGACCGATAACCCAGTCCTCAATGCCATCGTGACGGTCGATCCCGACCGAAGTCTTGCCGAGGCCGCGGCGCTGACCCGCCGCCTCAAAGCGGGCGAGCGCCCCGCCCTGGCCGGTGTTCCCATCGTGATCAAGGACGCGATCTGGGCGGAAGGCTGGCGCGCGACCCAGGGCTCGCGCCTTTATGCGGATTTTGTGGCTCCCGCCAGCAGCCTCTCGATCGACCGACTGCGCCGGGCCGGTGCGATCGTGGTCGGCGTCGCCAACATGTCGGAATTCGGCTGCAAAGGCGTCACCTCCAATCCGCTGCACGGCGTAACACGACATCCGATCGACTTGCGTCTGACCCCCGGCGGCTCGAGTGGGGGCTGCGCCAGTGCGCTGGCGGCGGGGCTGGTGCCCCTGGCGCTCGGCACCGACGGCGGCGGCTCCGCCCGGCGACCTGCGGCGCATACGGGCGTCGTCGGGTTCAAGCCATCGGGCGGCGTCGTCGCCCACGGCCCCGGCTTTCCCGGATCGGCGTCGCTGACCTCCGTCATCGCCCCGATGGGGCACTGCGTCGCCGATGTCGCGGCCATGTTCGAGGCGATTCTCGGCCCCGACCCATCCGAAGCGCTCACCTGTACTTTGCCAGCCCCCGTCCTCAAGCCGTCGGAGCAGCTGACGACCGCCTATGCGCGGACGTTTGGGCTTGGCGGCCCGGTGGATCCCGATGTGGCCGAGGCGATCGAGGCGGCGGTCACGCGCCTGCGGGCGGCCGGGCTGCAGATCATCGAGGTCGATCCGCTCTGGCCTGCGGGAGCCTGCGAAGCCGCACTGATGCCGATGCAATGGGCCGGGCTGGCTCAGAGTCATGGCGCGGCTTGGCAAACGGATCCCCGACCGCTTCGATCCCTATATCGGCGCGCAGATCGAGCGGGGCCTCGGCCTCTCGGCGCGAGACGTCCTCGCGGCCCAGGGCATGGCGTCCGCCATCATGCATTCGGCCGCCCGGTTCTTTCACAGTGGAATCGACATGGTGATCGGCCCGACGAGCCCCTGTCTGGCGTGGCCGCACGGGCAACTCGGACCGGACACCATCGCCGGAGTAGCGGTGGATGACCGGGCGCATGCCGCCTTCACGCCGTTCTTCAACCATGGCCTATGCGCCGCCATTTCGATTCCGGTGCCGTCCGAGCGGAGCCGGCTGCCGATCGGGTTGCAGATCGCGGGGCCTCGGTTCTCCGACCGGCAGGTCCTGGCGCTCGCCCATGTCGCCGAAGCCGTGCTCGCCACTCCGACAGCCCATCAAAGGTCCGCGTCATGATCCTGATCAAGGGAGGCCGGGTGTATGACCCGCTCGGCGATACCGACCTCCCGGGGCTCCTAGACGTCCTGGTTGATGGCGACATCATCGTGTCGGTGACGGCGCCGGACGACGATCAGGATCGCAAGCGGCACGTCGAGCAACTGGCCGAACGGGGCCTTGCCGAGGTGATCGACGCGCGGGATCGTCTCATCGTCCCAGGCTTCGTCAACGCTCATTACCATTCCTACGACACTCTGGTGAAAGGGCTGGTCGAGGATGCGCCCTTCGACCTCTGGGCGATGCACAGCCAGCCCGCCTTCTTCGGCCCGCGCAGCAAGGCGGAGCTCCGCCTCCGCACCCTGCTGGGCGCCATCGAATGTCTGAGACAGGGCATCACCACCGTGCAGGACATGTGCACGCTGGTGCCGCAGGACGAGGAGACGCTCGACATCATCGCCTCGGCCTACCGCGAGGTGGGCATCCGTGTGGTCTTCGCGCTTGCCTTGCGGGATCTCGCCGAACTCGATATTGCGCCGTTCCTGCCGGATGATCTCAGCGAAGCGGTACGCCGGTCCGTGACCGGCACGCCGCGCGATCCGTTGGAGGATCTGGCCTTCGTGGATAGCCAGATTCGGCGCCTGCCGTCAGGCGGCTTGTGGCACTGGGGTGTCGCGGCATCGGGACCGCAGCGGTCATCGGATCGTCTACTCGAGGGTGTCGCGAGCCTGTCGGACCGCTACGACTTGCCGGTGTTCACGCATGTCTACGAGACCAAAGCGCAGACCGCGAAGGCGCGCCGCGTTTACGCTTCGCAAGGTGGCTCGATGATCCGCCATATGGCGGCAGTGGGCTTTCTCGGCCCGCGAACCACCATGGCGCATGGCGTCTGGATCGCGCCGGACGAGATCGACCTCATCGCCCGCAGTGGCGCGCGGATCGTCCACAATCCACTCAGCAATATGAAGCTGAAAAGCGGCGTCGCACCGATCGCGGCCCTGAAGGCAGCCGGTATTCCCCTCTCGATCGGCTGCGACAATTGCAGCTGCGGCGATTGCCAGAACATGTTTCAGGGCATGAAGATGTTTTGTCTTCTGGCCGGCGTCGCCGATCCCAACCCGACCGGCGTCCATGCGGTGCATGCCATCGAGGCGGCCACGCGGGGCGGCGCTCAGGCGGTGGGACTCGGCAATGTGGTCGGCGCGATCGCGCCGGGCCTGAAGGCGGACCTCAGCCTCATCGACCTGTCGACCATCGCCTATCTGCCGCTCAACAGTGTCGCGCGCCAACTCGTGTTCAGCGAAACCGGGCAGGGGGTCGACACCGTGATGGTCGGCGGCCGGATCGTGATGCGAGGTGGTCGGCTCACCACCGTGGACGAAGCAGCCTTCCGGGCCGAGTTGAACGACGCCATGCCGGCCTTTCGGCGCGATTTCGAGGTCATCCGAAGCACCGCCGCCCTGGCGGCCCCGGCGCTGCTCGAAGCCAACCGTCGGGTTGCGGCTCTCGACGTCGGTCTCAATCGGTTTCTGGGTGATCTTTGGTAGGCGGTGGCACGATCGCGCCACCCAACCAGCGGGCCACGCCTGGCTCGAGCCCCTGCGAGGGTTTCCCGCCGGGTCGCCTAAAACTGCCTGCGCTGGCTTTGCACAGATGAAGCGACGCCACAGCCTCGGCCTGCTTCACCGCCGCCGCGATCCCATCGACGACGGGCACGGGAATGCGGTGTTTGACGCGTTCGGCGAGGCCCGACAGCGGTGCGCCCGCCAGGATAACGACATCGGTTTCGGTGTCGGCGACGACTTGGTTGGTCAAGGCCACAAGCGCCTCCTCCTTCTCGCTTTGCACGTCGTTGATGGAGATGAAGCTTTCGGCGAGGCACCGGATTGCCGAAAGGCGGCCGGTGAGGCCGTTATGCTCCACGCATTCCCGGAACCACGGCGTCAGGGCGGCCGCGAAGGTCACGATGGCGAAACGCCGGCCCAGCATGCAGGCCGTCAGCATCGCGGCTTCCGCCATGCCGACCACGGGAACGTGCAGCATTTCGCGCAAGGCCCCGACCCCGGGGTCCCCAAAGGCTGCCATGATGACCGCATCGTAGGAAGCCGTTTCGGCGGCCAGCATCTCCAACGCAATCGCCCCACCGACAAGCGCCTCGGCCTGGGTCGAGATATACGGTACTCCGCGTGGCGCCGTGCGACTGAGGATCGTGGTGCCGGGTGCCGCATGGCTCTGAGCCACGGACAGCATCCGAACCGTCATGCCATCGCTGGTGTTGGGGTTGAGCAGAAGAATATCCATAGGTCTGTCTCTGTAGGAGCGGATGACGGCCAGGAGGTCATCTCGGACCTGAAAGGTCTGCAAGTTTTGTGCGACGGGCCTGTCGCCGCTCGGCTTCAGCCGCCGCACCGACGTGCCTCGGCACAACAGTGCGGCATAGGGCTTGCTCGTCGATGGTGAGCTTTGGGCGACCCTAACGAGACATGCTCGGCGCAAAAATCGCCGACATTTCACTGAGCGAGAAACAGAATGGATATTGGCGTTTATAAAGTCGCCATGAACGCACCGAGCGACGTGTCGGAGCTCGAGCGGCTCATCGCGGCAGGGACGATCGACCCTCGTTCGATCGTGGCCCTGATCGGCAAGACGGAGGGGAACGGCGGCGCCAACGATTTCACGCGCGGGTTTGCGACGCTGTCGTACCAACTGCTGCTGGCCCGCCATCTCGGCTGCTCGCCCGAGGAGGTCGGAACACGCATCGCGTTTGTATGGTCGGGCGGATGCGAAGGCGTGCTGTCGCCGCACGCCACCGTGTTCACACGGAAACCCGGGAACGGTGTCGGTGAGGCCGAGGGGCGACTGGCACTCGGCATTGAGGTCACGCGCGACATCCTGCCCGAGGAAGTCGGCACCATGGCGCAGGTCGAGGAGGTCGCGGCCGCCGTACGGCGCTGCCTCGTCGCGGCCGGTATCGAAAAGCCAGCCGACGTCCATTACGTCCAGGTCAAAGGACCGTTGCTGACCCCGGGCAGCATTGCCGACGCCGACAAGCGCGGGAAAACGCTCGTGACGCGTGATCCGAACGGCTCGAAGCCCTATGCGCGGGGCGCGACTGCGCTCGGCGTAGCGCTCGGGCTTGGCGAGATCGCAGCCGCAGAGCTGACGGATGCCATGATCGCGACGCGTTTCGATCTCTTCTCGTCGGTCGCGTCGACCTCGGCGGGCGGCGAGCTGAAGGCTTGCGAGGTGCTGCTGTTCGGCAATTCGCCGAAAGCCTCGGGGGGCTTCCGCATCGGGCATGCCGTGCTGGCCGACGCCATCGACGCCGATGGGGTCAGGGCGGCCCTCCTCGATGCGGGGCTCGACTTTTCCTGCAATCCCTCGCGAGACGATGCGACGCGTATCGCCGCCGTCTTTGCCAAGGCGGAGGCGAGCCCGACCGGCTCGATCCGGGGCCGACGCAACACCATGCTGTCGGATGCCGACATCAACTACGAGCGCCATGCCCGCGCGGCGCTTGGCGCCGTCATCGCCAGCATCACGGGCGACCCCGCTATTTTTGTATCCGGCGGCACCGAACATCAATGCGCGCCGGGTGCAGCGCCGATCGCCGCCATTGTGCGGGTCTGACGGAGAATTGACGATGACGGACATGTGGCAGTTGGGCGTGGCTGATCTTGCGACGGGGTTTCGCACAGGTCGCCTCGATCCCGTCGCGGTGCTCGACGTCTGCCTCGAACGGATCGCCCGGATCGATCCGCTTCTGAACAGCATCGTGACGCTCGACGCGGCCGGGGCGCGAGCCGCAGCGCAGAACAGCGCGGCGCGGTGGAAGGCTGGGACACCTCTTTCCAGCCTCGACGGCATTCCGATGACCATCAAAGACAATCTCTTGGTCGGCGGCCTCCGCGCCACCTGGGGCAGCCACGCCTATGCCGACCATGTGCCCGACCATGACGAGATCCCGGTCGAGCGGCTGCGCCGCGCCGGCGTCGTGATCGTCGGTAAGACCAACGTGCCGGAACTGACGCTCGAGGGTTACACGTCCAACACGCTGTTCGGCACCACGGGCAATCCCTGGGATCCCGCTCTGACGCCGGGCGGATCGAGCGGCGGCGCCGCCGCCAGCGTCGCGGCCGGCTTGGTGTCCGCCGCCATCGGAACCGATGCCGGTGGATCGATCCGCCGGCCCGCCTCGCATACGGGACTCGTCGGGTTCAAGCCGTCGATCGGCCATGTGGCGCGCGGGGACGGGTTCCTGGAGACGGTCGCCGACTGCGAGGTTGTCGGAACGCTGACCCGTTCGGTAACCGATGCAATGCTGCTCGATGCGGTCCTGGCTGGGCCCGATGTGCGCGATCCGCGCTCCGCGCTCGTGTCTGTTCCGCTTGCGGCTGATCCGACGCGGCTTCGGATCCTCTACGTGCCACGCTTCGACGACGCGCCGCTCGACCCCGAGATCGAAGCCGCCACCGATACGGCCGCGGCAGCGTTGACCGGCATGGGGCATGTCGTCGAGCAAGGCGGTGTGTTTTTCGACCGCCTCGCCGTCGACGAGGCTTGGCGCGTGATCGGTCGAGCGGGCGTCGCGCGTGCTTTTCGGGCAGCAGGCCAGCGGCTGCGCCTGAAGGGCGGACCGACGATTCAGGCGATGGCGCAGGAGGGTGAAAGGCTGTCGGCTGCCGATTATGTCGACGCCATGGAGGTCGTCATGGCTCTCCGTCGCCGGAGCGCCGACCTGTTCACGCGCTACGATCTCGTGCTGACGCCGAGTGCTGCGGCGCTGCCCTGGCCGGCGGCCGACGCCTTCCCGCCGATGATCGACGGACAACCGGTCGGCCCGCGCGGTCATGCTATCTACACCGGCTGGGTCAATCTCGCGGGCAACCCCGGACTCGCGATGCCGCTGGGCTTTTCGAGATCCGGCTTGCCGATTGGCGGCCAGGTCGTGAGCCGTTTCGGCAGTGACGCAGGCCTGCTGTCCTTCGGCGCTTCATTCGAGGCCGCTCACGCACCCGCCTGGGCGTTCCCCCCCTTATCGCTGGATGACACGACATCCTAGGCCGGTGCGAGCACATACATCGTGTGAACGTAACCAAGGCCCAAGGCCAGATACCAACCCAGCACGGCGATCAGCATGATGGCGCAGACCGTCATGCCGGCCCAGGTCATCTGGGGCGCGTCCACGAAGGTCCGCTGCGGAAAGGCGCCGAAGGCGCGCGCCTCCATCGACATAACCATCATCGAGGCTTTGCGCAGGCTGCCGACCAGCAGCGGCATCGCGTAGCGCTTCATCTCGCGGATGCGGCCCGCGATCCCACCCTGTCGTGCGACGCCGCGCACCGATTGTGCGGCCCGGATGGTTTTGATCTCGTCCTCGAGCGTGGGGATGATCCGGAGCGCGATGAAAAACGCGTAGGCGATCCGATAGGGCACCTTCATCTGCGTCACGAGCGCGATGGCCAGTTCGCGCGGGTCGGTGGTTCGTACGAAGACGAGCGACGACAGGATGATGGTGTAGATCCGCAGCGCGGATGCGAGCGCGTAATCGAAGCTTTCGGCATAGATGGGATGCCCGGCGATCCTGAACGCGACGTGGGTTCCCGGCAGCGTGAGCGTCTGGATGACCAGAAAACTCGAACAGGCAAAGACGAAGAGCCATGTGCCGCGCCAGATCTCGACCGGTGATAACCGCGCCAGCACCAGCGCCGTGAAGAGCACCACCGCCGTGATGACAATCTGGACCCAGGCGATATAGGCACCGAAGGCCAGCAGCGAGATGCCGACGAGCCAGGCCAGTTTCGTCAGCGGATCGAGCCGGTGAAAAAACGATGTTCCAGACCTGAATTGGAAGACGCCCGAGCGCATCATGCCATCACCCGTCTCGACAATGTAATGGCTGAGACCAGCGCTGGCACCGACAGCGTGGGGCGTACCGGTCCGTCCGGATGGGCGGCCGCGATCCTGCGGCTGATGTCGAAGATGGGCGGTGTCAGCAAACCGCCCGCACGGAGCAGCGCGTCATCGGCGAACATGGCATCGGGGGTGCCGTCGAAGAGCAAGCGCCCCCCGCTGAGGACGAGCGCACGATCGGCCCATTCGGCGACGAGCCGGACGTCATGCGTGATCATGAGAACGGTCGTGTTGTAGCGCTCGCGGAGCCGAACCATCAACCCCATGAGCAGTTGCGCGCGTTCGTGATCTTGGCCGATGGTGGGTTCGTCGAGAATCAGCAGGTGAGGCTCGAGCACCAGCATGGTGGCGACACTGAGCCGCCGACGTTCGCCAAGACTGAGACTGAAGGGCGAGCGCTCGGCATAGCGGGCGAGGTCGACAATGCCGAGCACCTCGTCGACACGCTCGCGAATCGCCACATCCGACATGCCGCGCACCGTGAGGCCGTAGGCGATCTCGTCCCAGACGCGGTCGGTCACGAATTGGTGGTCGGGGTTCTGAAAAACATAGCCGACCTCGGCCGAGATCTCTTTCGGGCCAAGCGCGCTGATGTCTTTGCCGTTGAGCAGGATCGACTGTTTTGGCGCGTCGTTGATGCCCATGATGAGCCGCGCCAGCGTGGTTTTGCCTGAGCCGTTGCGGCCGCACAGCGCCACGAGATGGCCGCGTCCAAGATCGAGCGACACGTCGTCGAGGATGGGCGCGGCCCGGTCGTAGCCGAACGACAGATGTCGGACGCTGAGCAGCGGCTTGTCGCCCGGCTTCCCGCTTCCGGCTGAGGGTTCAGGCGGTCTCACCGGCGCGCTGCCGACAAATCGGCTGCCCAGCGCGACGGCCTCGGCGACGTCGAGCGGCATGTCGTCCGGCGAGAGAGGAACCGCGCAGGCGGCGCTCAACGCGAGGGCGAATTCCGAGGCTTGTGGAAACCAGGCGCTCACCGGAACGGCCTGTCCCTCTTCGAAGAGGGCCGCGCGTGGACGTGAAAACGCCGCTCGCGGAGAGCCGTCGAACGTCACGCGGCCACGATCCATCATGACGACGCGTGAGACGCGATCGGCCAATTCGTCGACGCGGTGCTCCACCATCACGATGGTGGTGCCGGCCTTGGAGAGATCGTGGAGCAAACCGAAGACGTCGGCCATTCCGGCTGGGTCGAGGTTCGCGGTCGGCTCGTCGAGAACGAGAAGTCGCGGCCGCACCGCAAGCACCGCCGCGATGCTGACGCGCTGCTTCTGACCGCCGGACAGGTCGAAGACCGAGCGATCGCCGAAGCCGTTGAGGCCGACGACATGCAGAGCGTCGGCTTGGCACTGCATGATCTCGGCCGCCGGCCGGCACAGGTTTTCGAGGCCGAAGCAGACTTCGTCGCGCACCCGTGTGCAGATGATCTGCGAGTCGGGATCCTGGAACACCATGCCAACATCGGTCGCGAAGGATGCGACCTTCGTCGACGCGAGTGGTTTGCCGCAAACCGTGGCCTCCCCGGTCAACGTTCCCTTCAGGGTATGGGGGATCGTGCCGTTGAGCAGCTGCAGCAACGTACTTTTGCCGCAGCCGCTAGGACCCAGAATCAGCAGGAACTCGCCGTCCCGAACCTCCAGCGTCACGTCGTTGAGGACGGCTTCTGTCTCACCTTCGTAAATATACGAGATGGAGCGAAGGTCGACCGCGACAGCCGACGTCGATTGCAAGGTGCTGGCCGGATCAGCGACGGCTGCGAGGGTCATCGGGCGAGGCTCAGGCGAGCTTCTGCTGGGTCGTCGCGAGCGGCCGCTCGTCGGCTGCGAGTTGGGTGCCGCGTAAGACGCCGGCTTTCAGGAGCGCGATGGCGATGGGCTTCACCAAAATGATCGCGTAGAGCGCGCCACTCCCCATGCGGATGATCAGCGCCAGAAGGTTGTAGCTAATGCCCATATCGCCGACGCCGAAGAAATAGACCTCCGGGATTTGCTGCAGAAGGGGTGCAAGCGCGCCGGACAGGGCCAGCACAGAAAGCGTCCAGCGGCGATAGCCGTAGAAAGCGAAGCCGAGGTCCGACATGAAGCCCTGGAGGAAGCCTGCGGCCAACACCATGATGCCATTGGGGTTGCCCGACAGCACCTGTGCGACGCCGTTCATGGTTTCGGCGAGCGTCGCGGCCCCTGGCTTTCTGATGATGTAGCCGCAGAGCGGTCCCGAGATGTAGAAGCCACCGCAAATCGCCGCAAAAGCGAGGAACCCGTAAGCTCCGGAGAAGGTCATGAAGAGCCGACCCAACATCGCATTCGGCGTGCCAAGTACGCCGTTGATGACACCGATAACCGCCATGATCACGATTTCGATCAGCGTAAAACTGACGAAGAATTTGCCCGTGCCGCGATTGCTGAAATAGGCGATGGCCGCCAAGGCGACGCCGATTAGCACGACGAGCAGGTAGATAGATCCGATGCTCATGACATAACTCCGTTGTGTGAAAGCATTCGTCGACGTTCGGAAGGACAATGGCGGCACGGGGATCGGGCACGAGATCGAGGAGGGCCCTTTTGTTCTGCACAAAGAGCTCCGACATTGGGAAACATGACGATCTCATGGCAGGTTGCGCGATCGGGTTATCGTCATCAAGCCTGAAATTTACTCACCTCAGTGCGTCTTTTGTTCAAATGCGCCTGTGTGAAGCATTGATGGATCGGCCTCGTCGGCAAAACGCGCAAGTCTCTTCTGTAAAGACGTGACGAATACTCGTGAGGCGCGGATCGGAGCGATGAAAACTTATGCAACGACTTGAGGCCGGCCGGTTCGGTCGGTTGCTGGCCCTTGTCCAGCGCGGTGTCCCATGATCGTGTGCAATCCGAACCCGAGGTTTGAGCCTCACCCATCTGGAACCGCATGTGTCGATCGTCATGAAGAAGCCGCGCATCGTCATCGCGGGGGCCGGCATCGCCGGAAGCCTGATCGCATCCGGTCTTCGCAACCGAACGGATTGCGAGGTCATCTGTCTTGAGCGGGTCGGCGAGCATGAGCAGGGCGAAGCAGGCACCGGCCTCAACATCGGCCCAAATGCGATCAAATGTCTGCGCCTCCACCTGCCGCGCGAAGCCGAGGCGATCGTGGGCAACAGTTTACCATGGTCCAAGTGGACGATCGCGCTAACATCGGGCCGGCCGTTGATGGATTTGCGGCTCATGGATGTGGCCGATAATGCCGGCGTCCGCATCCGTTGGGCCGAGCTTTACGCGCTGCTCCGCAGCCCGCTCGACGGCCAGATCGCCTATAACACCGAGTTGACGGGATGCGGTCAGGGCGGCCCCGGCCTGACGACGTTCGTGACTTGGCGCAGCCGCGAAACGGGAGCCGAGGGACGCATCGACGATATCGACTTGCTGATCGCGGGCGACGGTCGCTATTCGGCGATCCGGCAGTTTGTGCTGGGTGGCCCCGACACGCCGGCGTTTCTCAATGTCTGCCTCTACCGCGTGTTGTTTCCGGCTGGCCCCGATTGTCCGATCGACGACTATGGCCAGTGGTTCAACGGCCCGAATCGTCTACTGGCTTTCCGCGTCCCGGGCGATTTCATCTATTGCGCCGGGTCCTTCCCGATACCGGCCGAAGGGGCGATCCCCGAGGCGATGAAGCAGCCCGACTTCTTAAGCGCGGCTTACATGCCGCCCGATGGGCCGCCGTCGCGGGAGGCTGGATATCTGATCGAGGCGATAACCCGCCACGCGGATCGTCTTCATTGGGCTCGCCTTCAGGAAGGCAGCGTGACCTACGGCAGGAAAGCCGGCATCCTGCTGACGGGCGACGCCGCGCACCCGATGGTGCCGACCCTCGGCCAGGGCGCGACCCAGGCCTGCGAGGATGCCTGCGTGGCGGTGGATGAGATCAGGCTGGCGCTCGCGCGGAAGGGTGGCTTGGCCGATGTGCCCGCGCGGGTCGAAGAGCGGCGGGCCGAGCGCATCCGCTTCGTCGTTGATCTCTCGCGCGCAGCCACGGACACGATGCTGGCGGGTGCCGACCCGGTCGAGGGAACGCGCTGGAAGACTGAAGCGCCGTTTCTCCGGCAGCTGACGACACTGTATCGCGACGTGCCGTTGCCGCGCACGGACCGTGCCGACGACCGACGTCGGACATTCGCTTGACCGCTGACAAACCGGCACCCCGGTGCGTGACTGTCGCCGCCCGACCGCGAGTTCCTCCTCGACGGTGAGATCGGAGACCATCCGGAGGTCCTGAGGCACGACGGCCAAGCCTGTCGGCCATCCTCGAGAGGTCGGCCGCGCCGAGAGATCATGCCGCGCGGAAATCACGCGCCTGACCCTGCCGCTCATCGTTGCTCCGAAGCGAGATCGAGCTATCCTTTGAGGCAATAACCTCGGGGCAGAATGATCTCGTCGACACCGTCAGTGGTCGATCCGGTCGTCCAGCGTGGCGCGGTTCAACGGGTCGCAGCGATCGAGCCAACGAAGGGCGGGGTAGGGGAGCCTTCAATGAAACAGCCGACGCGGTCACAGCTCAGTTCAAGTCAAAAGACTGTGTCGCCCTGCCTCGTGCTGGTCGCCATCAACATCGTCGCGACCTTGTCGGCCGCTGTCATCATGTGGCGTGCAGATGTTTTGCCTCCGATCATGGCTGTCCATGCCGCGTTGATGATCGTGTCGTGGGGGTGCCTCCTGCCGCTCGGCGGTCTTGTGGCTCGCTATTTCAAGGTCATGCCGGCTCAACCCTTCCCGGACGTGGTCGATCACCCCTTCTGGTGGAATTGCCACCGCGCTTTGCAATATGTGGGCGCTACGCTGGCAACCGTCGCGGTTCTCGTGATCCTCAGAGACGTTGGTGGCCATGTTGGAACGGTCCACGGCGTTTGCGGCCTCGTGGTCATGGTTTTCGCTTGGCTTCAGGTTCTGTCCCCCTTGTTGCGCGGGACAAAGGGTGGCCCGACCGACAGCGGCGCAGAAGCGGCTATTGCATCGACATGGCGTGGCGACCACTACGACATGTCGTTGCGCCGACGGTTGTTCGAGACTTGGCACAAAACCATAGGATGGGGCCTGCTCGTTCTTGCACAGATCACAATCATCCTGGGTGCCGATCTCGCCGGCTCACCGGATTGGCTTTGCATTCTTCTCGCGGTCTCGATGATGGCGATCGTGCTCGCCATCTTGGATAGCCATATCCGCGGGCGCTGGGTCGACACTCACGCGGCCTTGTGGGGACCAGCCGCTTGGCCCCGGACGCGCGACGATGCGCGGTCGATGTCGGACCGCTAATGGCGGCCGCCACGTCCGAAGCGCTGCGGACCCGCAGAGCGATACGGTCAGACAGGGCTTGCGGGGTCATGCCGGACGGCACGATCGACGAGTTCGAAGCCATCCGAAAACCTCCAACGCCGACCTCTCGATGTGGTAGCCTGGAGCCGGTCAATCGGTTTGGGACAAACGAGGCGCGCGGCGGATGGTGAAGCGATGAGCGATGGTGTCGGTCCCACCCTCGTGACGCAAAAGCCAGCGGCTTACCTGCTCGATGATCAGATCGGTTTCATCCTCCGGCAGGTCGCACAGCGACACGCAGCCATCTTCGCGGCCGGCGTTCAGGCCGAGGTGACGTCGACCCAATGGGCCGCTCTCTCCAAGCTGTATGAAGTCGGGCCCTTGTCGCAAAACCTGCTTGGGCGTTTGACCGTCATGGATGCGGCGACCATCAAGGGCGTGGTCGATCGCCTGTCAAAGCGTGGTCTCACCGATACGCGGGCCGCCCCGGACGATGGCCGGCGACGGCTGGTCACGCTCACTCAGGACGGCCGCGCGCTGGTCGAGCGGCTGATGCCGCAGGCTAATCGTATCACCGAAGAGACGTTGGCGCCTCTCGAGCAGCGTGAGCGCGACATGCTGAAGGCGCTGCTGTCGCGCCTGCGGTAGTCTCCGACGAGACGAGGCGTCGAGCGCTGCCCGGAGCGCTTTACCGGGCAACGACCTCGGGTATGTTGACGGCAGGTGGCGTGTTGCGGCTGCGGCCGGTGCGGACCAGACCATCGATTACCACCATACCGACTCCCGGCAGGTCGCCGAGTTGCACGGCTTCCAGCAGCGTCGATCCGGCGCCATGCTGTGGCCGGTCCATGAAGGTGAAATCCGCGGCCCGGCCGACTTCGATGATGCCGCAATCGAGCGAGCGCATCCGCGCTGTATTGCCGGTCGCAAAGCAGAACGCCACCTCGGCCGGGACGTCGCCCAGAGACGACAGCATCGACACCATCCGGAGAATGCCGAGCGGCTGAACGCCCGATCCAGCGGGGCCATCCGTCCCCAAGATCACGCGCTCGATTTGACCGATCTCCCGCGCGGTCCGCATCGCGTAGAGAGCCGCACGCTCATTGCCGTTATGCACGATCTCGAGGCCGCGCTTGCAGCCCTCGCAAATGCAGCGGATCTCGCGGTCCGGCAGAGCGGTATGGCCGCCATTGATGTGACCGACCACGTCCGTATCGGCCTCGAGCACCACCGCCGAATCGATCAGACCCGATCCCGGAATGGATGGGCCGCCGGTATGGATGGTCGATTGAATCCCGTATTTTCGCGCCCAGCCCACCATCTGGCGCGCCGTCGCGCCATCCTTCACGCCGCCGAGCCCGACTTCGCCGAGCAGCCGCACGCCCGCGTCGGCCAAATCCTTGAAATCCTGCTCGACCATGCCGGGCTCGATCACCGGCGCTCCGGCATGGATCTTCATGCCGCCCGGCCGGAAGTTGGTGAAGGCGCGCTGCGCGAAGATCGCCATGGCCTTGAGGCCGACGATGTCCTTCGGGCGGCCCGGCGTATGGACCTCACCGGCTGAGATCATCGTCGTCACGCCGCCATGCAGGGTCGAGTCGATCCAGTTCAGCTGGCTTTGGCGGGGGGTCCAGTCCCCGGCTACGGGGTGAACGTGGCTGTCGATCAGCCCAGGCGAGACGGCGCAGCCATGCGCGTCGATGATGGTGGTGGCCTGGTCGCAGTCGAGATCCTTGGCGTGGCCAACCGCGGTAATACGGCCATCGACCGCCACGATCGTGTCGGCATCGAGAATGGGATGCGTGAGATCGCCGCTGAGCAGAAGGCCGATGTTGCGGACTACGAGTTTCCCCGAGGGGCCAGGAGCGGTTGCGTCATGCGCCATGGATCTGATCCTTCTGAAGGCAGGGCTTGGTCAGGGCAGCGGCTTCGGAAGCACCGGCCCCCGCCACGCTTGCGACATGTCACTCCGCGCTTATTTGTTTGTGTACCAATGAATATTGCGCGCGTAAATGGAGCCGTGACTTGAGTTCCACCCGTAACGATGCTTTGAGTGCAATGCACAACAAGGGGCATTGACGGCGTCGCGCAAGTCAAGTGACCCACTGGCGTCCTTTGTCGAGACCGACCGGGCGCTCCTCGAACGGAGATGATGTGAGCAACCTCTTCGAAGAAACCGTCGTCGACGTCCGCCATTGGACCGACCGGTTGTTCAGCTTCAAAATCACCCGGGATCCCTCGTTTCGATTTCGGAACGGCGAGTTTACGATGATCGGCATCAAGGTGGATGGGAAGCCTCTGCTGCGGGCCTATAGCGTCGCCAGTGCCAACTACGAGAGCGAGCTCGAGTTCCTGTCGATCAAGGTGCCTGAAGGGCCGCTGACCTCGCGGCTGCAGCATTTGAAAGTCGGGGATCAGGTGATCGTCGGCCGTAAAGCGACCGGCACGCTCGTGATCGACAATCTCATGTCGGGTCGCAATCTTTATCTTCTGTCGACCGGGACAGGCCTTGCGCCGTTCCTGAGCGTCATCAAGGATCCGGAGACCTACGATCGTTTCGAGAAGATCATTCTCGTGCATGGCACGCGACAAGTGTCCGAATTGGCCTATCGCGATGATATTGCCGAGATCCTTCCCCATGATGAACTCATCGGCGAGCTCATCCGCGAGAAGCTGGTCTATTACCCGACCGTGACGCGGGAGCCGTTCCGCCACAACGGCCGCATCACGGCCTTGATGGAATCGGGTCAGCTTTATTCCGATCTTGGATTGCCGCCGCTCGAAGCCGAGCATGACCGTGTGATGATCTGCGGTGGCCCGCATATGCTGCAGGACATCAAGGCCCATCTGCTCGACAAGGGCTTCATCGAGGGTAATCACGGCGAGCCCGGCCAGTTCGTGGTCGAAAAGGCCTTCGTCGAACGCTGAGTCGTGGAAGGCCGGGGTTTGCCGGCATCGCGGCTTAGGGTGTCGGTATGATGCTGACATGAGCCGCCACGATCCGCCAACCATCCGGCATGCGGACCCAGGTTTGGGTTTGGCGGCCGACCCGGCCCGGTGCGTTGGCCCGGGTGAAAAGCGTGCAGGCTGTCGCTGCGTCGCGGCCGAAGCTGGTGATCGTGGTTCGCGCCAGTGTGCGGTCGAGCCCGGTGGCTGGGCGCGACGCTCGAAAGGCCTCGATCTCGCGGAAACCATAGAGGTTCTCGCCCGCGCCATAGCGGATCGTCCGCGCGTCTTGCCAGAACAGCCGATCGAGAACCACGACATCGTTGCCGGTCAAGGCGCGCTCATAGTCCGCAAAGGCGGCTTCGACTTCGGCGATGGTGTCGGGATCATTGATCATCATGGCGTCGCTATAGCGCGCCGATCGCGCGAAAGACATCGCCGCGCGGGTTGCGTCGCGCTTGGCTTGGCTTGAAGATCGTGGCGTCGAGAGCGCCGACGAATGAAGAGGTCTGAATGCCGCAGCAAACCCCTGAGCTGGATACGTTGATCGACGCCATGGCGGCGCTTCTCGACCTCGAGATCGAGCCCGAATATCGGCCCGGCATCGTCACCAATCTCGGGATCGCGATCCGCTTCGCGGTCCTGCTTCGGGATGCTCCGCTCGACGATCGGGACGAGCCCGCACCGGTCTTCCGACCGTGAGACATTTCTTCGAGCAGGATGCCGCCACGTTGGCCCGCGCGGTTGCGAGTGGCGAAATGTCGGCGCGCGAGATCGTCGAAGCCTCTCTGGCCCGCATCGCGTTAGTCGACCCACACGTCGGTGCTTTCACAACCGTCATGGCTGATCGCGCCCTGGCGAGGGCTAGCGCCGTCGATGACGCGCGGCGCAACGGACGCGAACTCGGACCATTGGCCGGTGTGCCGTTCGCGGTCAAAAACCTGTTCGATCTCGAGGGTCTCGTGACGCGGGCCGGCTCGCTCATCAACCGGGACGACGCGCCCGCGACGCGGGACGCCACTTTGGTCAGGCGACTGGAACAGGCCGGCGCGATCTGCGTCGGCGCGCTCAACATGGGCGAATATGCCTATGACTTCACTGGCGAGAACATCCACGACGGACCTTCCAGAAACCCCCATGATCTGTCGCGCATGTCCGGCGGCTCGTCGGGCGGGTCGGCCAGCGCGGTCGCGGGCGGCTTGGTGCCGTTGGCACTCGGGTCTGACACCAACGGGTCCATCCGCGTTCCGGCGTCGCTCTGTGGCTTGTTCGGACTGAAGCCGACCTACGGGCGTCTTTCACGCGCTGGCACGTTCCCGTTCGTGACGAGCTTCGATCACGTCGGCCCCTTGGCTCGCTCGGCGGCGGATCTCGCACTGGCCTATGACGCCATGCAGGGCGCCGATCCCGACGACCCGGTTTGCGCCGAACGATCGAGCGAGCCGGTGCGTGGAGCCTTGTCAAAGGGAGCCGACCGCCTCCGGATCGCCGTCGCGGGTGGGTTTTTCGCGCAAGGCGGTGAACCCGAAGCCTTCGCGGCCGTCGCGCGCTGTGCGGCCGCTTTGAACGTGACGGGAACAATTGAATTGCCCGAGGCACATCGAGCGCGGGCTGCGGCTTACCTGATCAGTGCCAGCGAGGGGGGAGCCTTGCATCTCGAGCGGCTGAGAACGCGCGCCGGCGATTTCGACCCCGCGACGCGCGACCGTCTTTTGGCGGGCGCGATGCTACCGGCCGCTTGGATCATGGAAGCGCAGAGATTTCGACGATGGTTCGCCGACCAGCTCGCATGCGTCTTCCAGACCACCGACATCCTCTTGGCACCAGCAACACCGTGCCGGGCGCCGAGCTTGGGGCAAACAATGATGACGGTGGGAGGTCAGATGATGGGCGTGAGAGCCAATCTCGGCCTTTACACGCAGCCCATCTCGTTCATCGGCTTGCCGGTCGTGACCGTCCCCATCTGGACCGAGGGCGAGACGCTCCCGATCGGCGTCCAGATTATCGGTGCGCCATGGCGCGAAGATCACGTGTTACGTGTGGCAGCGTCTCTTCAAGCCATCGGCACCGCGCAATCTCCCGTCGCGATGCTCTAAGAGTTGCGAAAAGACGGGTCGAATTTTTTGACCGAGCGCTTGTCGGTTCGGTCTTTTTCGGCACGGGACTTTGAAAGTCCCGCGCCCGAAAGTCGCAGTGGTTGTTCGGCTCAGCCGTAGATGTCGTGCCAGACTTGCTGACGCATCTCGGCCGGATCGGCGCGGATGTCGGAGAGATCGCGCTGGGACATCTGATCGATTTCGGCGATGGCGCGGAGATAGCGACGACGATCCGAGATCTGCTTCTGAACGGTAGCCACGATGGTCTTGAGCATGAGTTTGGTCCTTCGGTCTTGTTAGGTGACGCTCAATCGAGTGAACGTCACCGGCCTTGACCCTCAAACTAATGGCCGTCTTTGTGCATCGCAACATCCATTGCTGCATCACAGATCAGCGTGTCGATCATGCCATCGTGAAGATCGATTAAGAGGTAAGGCGTGCGTAAGGCGCATGGCACTACGATCCTAACGTCCGATTTTGGTGATGAAATGCTCGGCACCTGCCTTAATTCTGAGCGCACCCCCAGAAATCGCATAGCTTGCTGCATAGCTCAATTTTATTAGACGAACGCGGTTTTGAGTGTGATTTTGATACGTTGGGACCCGGACAACCCGCCTATCACACCGTTCCATTCAGAATGGTGCGATGCAATATCGGCAGGCTAGGATCGGACCAACGCGATCGAGCTTTGCCGCAATGGCACGCCCTCATTGCCTCTGACTGTCACACGTCCTCGGTGACGAGGCTCCGCGCTTGCCAGTGCGGCGAAGAGAAAGAACGGCATACCAAGGTCGACCAGGGCACCCGAAACGGTCGCGCCGATCAACAGCCCGACGCAGGCCGTTCGGGCAGCGCGTTGCACTGGTCCGGCATCGTCATCGATCGGCCTACTCGCGCGCCTGAGAAAAATGCTGGCGAGAAATAATGTGAACGCAATGGTTCCCGGGATACCGAGATTGGACAGAAGTGCGATAGGGAAACTCGAGGCGCGGATGCTTCCCAGGCCGCCGCCTAAGCCGAACGTGTCAATGGCGTTCTGGAGCGCCGTCTCGTTCCATTGCCCGCGCTCGATCCCCGATTGGCTCGAGCCCTTGTCGAACAGCATGACGGTCAGAAAGTCGCGCATTGTCTGGTCGGCGACCGGATTGAGGACGATGACGGCGACGACGACAAGGACGGCCAGGGGCGTGAAGGCCAGAAAGCCATAGGTGGCCGGCGTCACCCGATCGCGTGCGGCGCGAAGCAGCGACGAGCCATAAAGCCACGCCAGAACGAGCGGTGTCGCCGCATAGGCCGTGCTCGATGTCGAGAAGAGCAGCAGGACGAGCGACATCGCACTCAGGGCCAAGCTGCGTCGCGGCCAGATTCCCGCCAGCCAGAGCTCCGCCGCAAAGCCAAGACAACCGAGCGACGCATAAGCGAAGGACGAGGTTTCGGTGAACGACCCGACGATGCGCTTGAGGCCCGTCACGACCGTTTCGATATGGAGTTGGTAGTCGGCGTTCCGAATAAAATCGAGCAAGAAGCCCGTGTTGGTCCAGAAGGTTGCGACATCGATCAGAGCGAAAGCGATGTTCATGGTGCAATAAAGCAGCATCGCCTTGGTCAGGGTCGAAAAGCCGAGCGGCGTGCCGGCGAACGATCGCGCGAGGAGAAAGCACATCAGATCCGCCACGAGATAGATCGATTGCGTGATGTTGCCGGAGGACGGACCGAGCGGCACCCGTAGCAGCGATGGACCGTAATCCGTCACCCCGATTGCATTGACCGAGGTGATGCCGGCCAGCACGCGCGGAAAGAAAATGGCACCGAATACGCCATATGAAACGGTGACGAGCAGCCAGAATCCGTCGTTCGGGAAGGTCAGCGATCGGAGCGTTGCGGTCCAGAATGAACGGCGGGATGCGAGGATTAACGTCACGAAGCCGAGGAAGAGATGCGCTGGCTGGATGGAGCCGGCCCCCCCGAGCAGCATCGCGGCGGCCGATCCGAGCAGGGTCAGCGGCGCGAAGATCATCATGGCCAGGGCCGGCCCCCGTGCCAAGGCCAAGAGGCCGAGCAAGAGCGTGATAAATCCGATGAGCCCGATGGTCATGGACGAGGCCGGCTCTCAGATCGGAGCGATGCGTCGCGACGGCATCGCGGCGGATCACGGATCGTGTTTCCGCCATGCCGGACACCTCGTCAAGATGACGTAAGGTGATGTCGGGCCTCGTCTTTTACGGCCCGTAGCAACCTCGGATGTCGCTGTCGCTCTAGTCTTTCTTGATGAGGCCAAGCAACCGCCGTCGCTCGGTCAAAGACGAGACGCCGGTTTCGAGATCGTGCAACTGTGCCGCCACGCGGACGAAATCGATCTGCAAGGCTTCGATCTGTCGATCGATCGCCTCGATCGCATTGGCGACCCGGTACCGGCCGATTCCCACCTGATCAGCCTCGTAAAACGACGCATCCTTGAGCAACGCCTCGTGCAGCTCAGGGAACCGCATTTTGAGATTGGCGCGCAGCATGACGTCCATCAACAGTTCGTCAGACGCGCCGTAAAGCTTCGCGCGGGCGTCGAGATCCTCGCCCTCGAACTGATCGAGAATGCCGAACAGCTCATAGACCTCGGCCAGCAAGGCGCCATCGAGCGTCATTCTACTACCTCGGCTGTCCGGAGAAAGGCGTCGACCATGTGGGCGCGCGTGAAACGGGCCTGATGCCGCGCGAGGGCGCTTTCTCGCATCGTGTTTCGATCGGCCGCCTCGAGAGCGTGGAACGCCAGGATCGTGTCGGTCCAGTCCTCGATCGCATCCGCCGGCCGTAAGAAACCGCAAACCCCGTCGATGACGATCTCGACCAAACCGCCGCTGGCCGCCGCCAAGACGGGTGTGCCGACGCTGAGGGCCTCGACCGCAACCAGCCCGAACGATTCGTAGCGGCTCGGCACGATGACGAGATCGGCGTCGCGGTAGGCCTGCCATAAAGCATCGTCGGCGATGTAGTCGGCGACTTCGATGGGGCGCGACCAGCGCGAGGCGGCCGATCTCTCGAACCGGTAGGGTCGGGCACGGCGATCGAGCGCGTCATCATCGGTCGAGGCGCCGACAAAGTGAAACTGGATGGCTTTCTCGTCTCGGGTCACCTGTTCGGCAACCCGGAGACCAAAGTCGAACCCTTTCCGCGGCTCACGGCGGCCGACGAACAGCACGCGGGTCACGTTTGGCGGGGCCGCCCGTCGCCTCTGCTCGAGAAAAGCCGGATCAAGCCCATGCGGAACGATGGCGGATCGATCCTGAATGACCATGTCATAGTCGGTCTCGATATCGCGGATGATCGCCGCGCTATTGGCGATGATGAGCGGATGGGACGCGAGCAGTCGACGTTCGGCCGCCACGACGGGATCCACCACGCTCATCGAGAAGAGGTGACGTGCCGCCCATTCGGGTTTGTGCTGACGCGCCAGGCGATAAGTCGTGTGCAGCGTCAGCACCGTCCGCACGGTCAGCCGTTCGTCAGCCGCGACGCCTTCGAGATCCCAGATCGGCCATGAGACGAACGCGATCGCTTCCGTCGCTTGGATCAGCGCGACTTCGCGAGCCACCCGGGCCGCGTGCCGCGCGATGTTGGGCGGCAAGGCTCCGTCGCTGGACAGAAAGGCGGTATCGAGCGTGTCGTCGAAACCATCGATCTCGTGAACCCAGACGCCATCGTCGAAACGGATCGTATGTCCGTTCTGCCCCCGCGTGATGATCTTGACCCGACGCCCGCGCGACACGAGCCCGGCCGCAAGCTCATGCGTGTAGCGGGCGATCCCCGCCGTATCGGCCGGGGGTAGGTTCTGGCTGACCAGCACCACGAGGCCGCCGCCGGTCCTAAACTCGAAAGGGAATGGCATGAACTCAGAGGCCGGTGACGCGATCGAGCGGGTCAGCGGGCGCTGCATGGCGGCACGGCGGCCATCTGCAATGCTGGCGGTGATCTCCTGATGCAGTGTCTCGGCATGGGCGGCGGAAATGCGCCCATCGGTCACCAGGCCGTGATGGTCGGCATCGAGTTGCGCTGCGTAATCCGCAAGATAACGCGACGGGTCGGCTCCGCCTCGGCTCCCGGCATGACGCATGCAGAAATACGCCTTGCTGCGGGTCGTCGCGGCCAGCGATTTCGGGAGACGAGCGGCGGTTCGCACGGCGCTCGAGGCGAATTGATGAAAAACGATCGCGTCGGGCTCGTAGACGATGCGATAGCCTCGATCGTGCAGCCGGGCGCAGACATCCGTCTCGTCGAGGAAATAGGCGTAATTCTCGTCGAAGCCGTCGATGTCGCGCAGCGCCGCGAGCCGGAAGCTCGAATTGGTGCCAAGCAGGCTCGGAAAGAACCACGTGTCGGGTCCGAGCCCCGGCACGGTCATTCCGTCGGGCAGACGATGGGCATCGCCATAGCGGTCGCAGACGATCCCGCGCGCCTGAAAGACGCGACCGGAATTATCGAGCGTGAAACCGCCGACCCCGCCAAGACGCGCGTCGGCATAATGGGGGGCCAATCGGGTCAGCCAATCGGGGCGGGGCACCGCATCGTCGTCGAGGAATGCGACAGCGTCACCGCGACAGAGCGATAGGCCGATATTGCGCGAGACACTGAGGTTCTGCACCGTGCAACGCCCGATCGTGACCCGATCTCGCATCGCGGCGAGAAGATCGTCCGTTCCATCGGCCGAGGGCCCATTCACGACGATGACCTCGAAATCCGGATAGTCGAGATCCCTCAAGCTCAGCAGCGTTTGGGCGAGTGATCGCACGCGATTGAGCGTGGAGACGACGATCGAAAAACGCATCGTCAGTCTTCGGCCGGTGCGAAACGCTTTTTATAATGCGAAATCAGACCCGCGTTTCGGTCGCGAAAGTCCGGGGAACGGACCACATTCAGCAGGAGTTCGCCGGCATTCAGACTCCCGGAGAAATGTTGCCGCAAGGCGAAGTCGGTCTGCGGTTTGGCCCCGAGCGTCAATTTCATGATCGCCGCGATGCGCTCGCGCGACAGGGGAGCCGCCAGTTCGGGCGGCATGGCTTCACTCTTCGCGGTGCGCCGCCCGACCAGGCGGCGTTCGAGATCGGCGAGATGCAGCGCGACGTCGGTGGTTCGGTCCACGTCGAGCTCTGCGGCCATCCGATAGGCGTTCAGGGCCTCGAACAGCCAATGCGACTCTTTCGCGGTATGGCCATATTGAATGAGGATGTCGATGTCGTAGGGGTTGCGGCGCAGCGCGAACGAATAGCGTTCGGCGGCGGCCTCGAAATGGCCGCCGTCTCGCAAGCGATCCGCATCGGCCACAAGCTTCCGATAATCGTGGTCGACACGGGTCAGTGCCGACGAGAGACGACGCCGGTGGTCGGCGGAGCGAGCGCTCGCCTCGCGATACAGTGCGGTGGCTTTGTCGCGATCGCCGAGCTTTTCCGCACAGAAGGCGATCCGTTCGATGCAATCCACATGTGAGGGATGGTCGATCAGCACGGTTTCGAATTCGATCATCGCCTGTCGATAGGCGCGCAACTGCTGCAGGCAGATGCCCAGGGGGAAGCGCGACGACCGGTCGCCATGCTGGACCAGTTTACGATAGCGACGAACGGCATGTCGCAGATTGCCGGAGGCCTGCGCCGCATCAGCCTTGATCCGTAGCGCACGTGTATCCGGCACCCAACCGATCTTGCTGTGAAGGGCGAAGAGCAAACTCATCCCGGGTCCACCATCGTGAACGTCGATCTCGGTCGGCAGGTCAGATGGACGCCGATGTGCTCGGTTTGACGGACTTTCATGTCTCGAAGCCAACAGTTCCAAGATCGAGGTCGATCAGCGAACTAGGCCGATCAAAAAATTACCCTACGTCAGGTAAAAAAGATAAATTTCTAACCCGATGTCTACTTCATTTTCCCTACGTCATAAGCCTGAGCTTGGCAAGATCGTGGCTAAATTGAAGCCACGATCGCGGCGCTACGGTCATCCTCATCAAGCGTTTGTTTTGCCGGCAGAATCACGCGATCAGACGATCGACCGTCTCGACCGATGTCCGATTATAATCGGCCATGTAGCGCATGAGAGGTTCGAAGCTCGCCGGCCACGCTTTGAGCGCGTCGCGGATGCGTCCGGCAATGTGATCCGGTGAGCCGGGCCGCTCGACCACATAGAGCTCCCGCAGGACCGGATCGTCGGCGAAAAGGTGGCAACTCGGCCCGATCAGGCACGGAACCCCCGCCGCGATGCTCTCGAGCGGTACCATCGGCATGCATTCCGACACCGTAACGTAAAGCGTCAAGGCGGTTCGCCGCATGTGTCTCAGCATCATGACATGGGGCAGCGGCGTCGGGCTGATCTCGGGCGCCCTCAGGCGCAACTCGCGTGCCAGCATCATGGCGCGTGGATCAAAACCCGAGCCCGTCAGCTCGATCCCGTCGATCAGGCTCAACGCGCAAAGCGTGTTGTAGGGGACCTTCCGGTATTCCGACGACCCCGACAGCCATAGGCCGACGCGTTGCGTGTTGCGGGTCGGAACGACGTCTGATGTCGTGAATGGCACGGCATTCTGGACGAAGACGGCCTCGATCCCGAACCGCTGAAAAAAGGCCTCCATGCCGCGTTTGACGACGCCGATGCGGCGGATACGTCGGTCCCGCGCCGCATCGAGCCAAAGCGTGAGCAGCGCCAGATCATGGGGTTCGCCCATCTGCAGGTAACTCGAATGCCATAGCAGCGTGAAGGTGATCCGCGGATTGATGGCTTCGACCGCATCGATCAATTTCAGAAAAAATCGGTCGCCACCCGAGATGACGATCTGATCGATCGGCAAGGCCGCCAGAACACGGGCGTAAGTTTCGATATCCTGGTCCGTGAGGTCATCGGGATGTCCCTCGATCCCATACGGCATGGGGAATGTCGCTTGAAAAAGCGCAGTCGTGGCGGCCGTCACGCCCCGCCAGCGCGGCGTCGACACGGCGACGACCCGGCTGTGTGCCGACCCTGCAGCCGATAGACGCTCCAGAGTCAGGCGCAATGCAGAGCCGAGGCCTTCAAGCGTCGCCTCGAGTGCCGCTTGGGCGACCTTCGGGTCGGGTCGCAGGATCGTGGTCGTGGCGGCATCGGCTGGGCCGGGCAGGTCGATGTCGATCGTGGCGGTCTTGGCTGCGTAAAGATCGATCTCTTGCTCTCGCCCCTGCCAAATGAGCCGCACCGCTCCAGACCAGGGATGCGTCAGCAGACGAATGCTGCCGCCCTCCCGAAGCGTCAAAGCCAGGCTCTCGTTTGGCCCGATTTTGATCCCGGCCCCAACTTGCTCATGCGTGCCCACCAGCACGTCGGTCACCCGTTCGCCGCCATCGGTCAGCGGAATGGTGTCGAGCGCGATCGGCCATTCGGCGTCGCGGGCCAGCAGATTGACCAGAATGACCTCGCCGCCACGGCCGCTCGGATGCCGCTGTCCGAGAGCTTGGATGACCAGCAGGTCTGGCCTCGCCGCGGGCATGGCGAGTGGCGCCGTCACCGGATCGGCCTCCCGATTGGCTGTCAGCCGCGAGGGAGGCGGTCCGCGCAGCAGCCTTGCAAGCCATGTCTTCATGATGCAACCGAACGATGATGGAGGAGGATCACGAGACGGATGCCTCGCGCGTCGGCATAGCCGTCGAGACCTGTCCTGGCCACACCCACTCCGCCATGGCGGTCCTGACATCGGTATAGCCGTCGACCAGCGTGGTGAGCCGGCCAGCCAACTCGTCCGCCTGCTCCCAATAGACGATTTGGAGAGCCTCACGCCGCGGAAAGCCATCGAGGTCGACCGCGTCGGCTCCCACCAGGACAAGGCCGCCTGTCTCCAGCGCCAGATAGGCGAAGCCATCGAGGATGCTGTCGGGGAAGGGCGCCAGATAGATAAAACGGCGATCTTGCCGCGACCGGATCGCAGCCCCGAGGCCGTCGTAACGCTGCAGGCGGTGCCCCAGCCCGAAGCGCCGCAGGACGATGCCGAGTTGAGCGTCCTGGCCGGGAAGCAAAATGTCGCCGATCCGGGCAAGAGTGTCGGGGTGCAGCACCATCAGCGCGGCCGCGACATGGCCGAGTGACGGGACTTCGCCACTGCCGGCCCCGATCACGAGATCGATCGGGCCAACCGACACCGGCCACGCGGGCTGCGGCGTCAGCGGCGGGAGTGCGATCTCGTCGACCGCGATCCCCCTCGCCTGGAAGAGACCACTTAAACCATCGCTGGCGATCCGGATCGTCAGCCGCGTGCCGAAGCTCTGCTTAAATTGGGCAAGAGCCTTGAAGCCGCTGTACCCATCGTGTTGCCATCCGATGCCACTGGTCGCGAGCAGGATGCAGGAGAGGCGCGGCGCCGCGTTCAAAATCTTGCCAACGAGGTGCCGCGTATCGGGGCCGTCGACCAGCACATAGGTTTGAATTCCGGCGACGGAAGCCTGTTCGACGAGCGCGCGGGCGGCACGATCAGGATTGACGTCGGGCTCCACCGTCACGAGCGGTCGGGCAACGCCGAGGGCGCGCGCCAGCGCTCGGGCGAGGGGCAACCGTGCGTCGCCTGCCAGAACCACGACCGCCAGAGCGCCCTCGCTGCGGTCCTGCGTCGGATCAGATGTCGACCGAGGCGGGTTCAGGACGTCGATAGCGTGAACCAGCCGATGGGTGTCGAGTGACAGCAGCGCCTCGATGTCGAGAAGCACGTCGTGATAATGCGATCGGCGGAAGTCCACCAACACGGCACGACCATGTTGGACCAACACCGCTTGGTCCTGATCCGGCCCGACCAGGACCATTAGCCGTCCGCGCGCGAAGCCGTGAATGAGGCAGGATCCGGCTTTGGAGCGACGCAAGCCCGCCGGGTGATCGAGCGATATCACATCTTCCCAGGGTCCCTCGAAGGTGCAGTCGCGCCAAGGCACGGTGGCGGCGGATGAGCCAGGAAAGATTTGGACCAAGGTCGTGTAACCCCGCTTCGCGTCATCGGCTGGACGCGCCGCAGCGGTCGACGGGCTCGCGAGGTTTGGGAGCACGTAAAGCCAGTCCGCATGGTCGAGCGACTGCTGCAAGGCGGCGCTGATCCGCATCGATGCGACCTCGGCGGGGGTCAATGTTCGGACCATGGCGGCCAGAGCCTTGGTGGTGCTCATTTGGGCCGCGGCCGCGACCGTGTCGGAGGTCCAAGCGTGACGGCGTAGAAAGCTCTGCCAGTCCGCCGGTTGGAACAGTCGCTCTGGGTGCAGGGCCCTCGAGACGCGCGTTGCCGGCCAATCGACCACGAGAGAGCCCTTGGCCTGGATCGACCAGAGGATCGCGAGTTCGCTGGTGGGGCCGGGATCGGTCACAAGATCAACAAGGCAGGCTGGTCTGCCCGTGCGGAAGACCGCGCCGATCAGTGCGACACTCTCGCCTTCGGCTGCCTCAAGCGCGATGGGAAGACGAGCGGCTTTGACTGTTCCGTCGCTGTCGGTGCGGGCCGGGCAAACCGCACCGACGATCGGCATTGCCGTCAGGATGCCGAGGGCGGCGCGCAGGAATGCTGCGTCCGGCAGGCGGTTTGGATAGACGAAGACCACATGGCTCCGCAGCGCCACGGTCTGCACGACGAGGCCGGCGCCGTCTCGGTCCGACAGCGCATAGAAGTCGCCGAAGATCGGCACCCGCGATCCGGTTTCGCCAGGCCTGAGTTGAACCGCATGGACGCCGGGCAGCGCCGCCAACAGAGCAGCGATATCGGCGGCGGTCGCGTCGGTGTCCTTGGCGGTTTCGTGCACCACCACGACCGAAAGATCGCTGCAGGTTTCGCCGGTCTGAGACAATGCAGGCTCGAACGGCGCGATGGCCGTGTGACGGGGGTAGTGATCCTGCGTATAGCGCGTCACCGTCGCGGCGCGGCTTATCGAGAGCCTGTGGTTGAGCTCACGATCGGTCGCGAGGCGCAGGATGGCGCGGACGAGCGAGGACACCGATCCATCCACAAGCAGCGCGGTTTCTGCGTCGACGAAAAAATCCCGGAAGGTTGGGATCTCTGTGAGAACGAGGGGGACACCGGCGAGATGCGCTTCGTGCGCCGCATAGCAGAAGCTTTCCATCCGGTTGGCGAAGACCGCACAGGATGCTGTTTCATAATGGCGCCGGATCTGGTCGTGACCGAGACGTCCGAGAATCTTGATCCGCTCGCCGAGATGACCTGCCGCAATGGCCAGCAGAGCCGCCTCGCTCTGCCCCGACGAGACCGTTTCCGACGGGCCGATGACGATGAAGTCACCGACCGTGTCGCTCACCGCAGCGTCCGACAAAATCGCAACCGCTGCATGCAGGAAGCGATCGAGCCCCTTAAAGGTCGACAGGCGCCCGACGAAGAGGACGTCGCGTGCCTGCTCGCGCCGGACGACCGGCTCGCGAACCTCGCAGACCAATGGCGAGAGGTGCAGACGGCGCCGATCGATGGTGTAGAGGGTCGCGATTTCCTCGTCGAAATAGGCCTGTCCGGATGACAGAACCACATCGACCATGGCAAGCGCCGCGCGTTCGAGCGCAAAATCGGCGAGCCGGAAATCCTCGAAGGAGGATTCGGTTCGGCGGGCGATCACTTCGATCGTGTTGTGAAGCCGGATCGCGATCCGGCCCGGAAAAGCGTCCGGATGATGGGCGCGCTCGATCAGACTGTAATAGGCGGCGCCGCAGTAGTCGATGAACTCAGCAAAATCGAGATGCTGCTTGAGGTGCACCTTCTTCAGGCACCAAGCGAACCGATAGCTCTTCCAATGCGCCTCGGAGGGAAAATTCTCGCGGGCGAGCTCGATGTCGGCGCAGAGATCGTCGGCTTGGTAACTCTGCAACGTGCCGGAGCCGTCGATCACGCGCTTGCTATGTGACTGCGTCCAGGCCCGAAACTCGGCGGTCGAGAGATCCAGGATCAGCGCGACGTCATGCCCGTTCCGCAGCAACATGCGGGTGGTCGCGGTCACAAACGCGCCGACGCCGCCGGGGGTCGTTGGGTAAATCTCGTACGAGATGAACGCGATGGCGACCAAACGACCTCGACAGCAAGCAAGCGTGAACTTGACCGTTCCGCTATGCAAGCTGATAGCTTGAGGGCCAGTCTGCCGCAACGTCATCCGCGACAAAATGGCCTATTCTGAGCCTTTTTTCTTGGTGCGGGCGTCGCGGCTTGCAACGCGAGCCTCGATCTTAGAGTCAAGTCGGTCGAGCCGCAGGCGTTGTCGCTTGTCGCTCAGGCGACGGACCGCAACCTCGACCGCGATCAGGCTCCCAAGAAAGCCGCCACCTGCCAAAACGAACATCAGCAGGATCTGGTATTTGGCGGCCTCGAGCGGGTCCATGCCGGCCAGGACCTGGCCGGTCATGATCCCCGGTAGGGTGATGATGCCGGCGGCTGCCATCTGGTTGATGGTCGGGATGATGCCGGCCAGCACGGCTTGCCGAACGATGGTCTCGAAGGCTTGCGCCCGCGTCGCCCCGAGCGCCAATCGGGCTTCGATCGCGGCTCTCTCGCGCGTCACGGTCGAGAAAACCGAATTGAGCGCGAGGCTCGCGGCATTCATGACATTGCCGACGATGATGCCGACGAGCGGGATCACGTGGTGGGCGTCGTACCAGGGCGTCGGCCGAAGCGCCGTCGTGAGCGCGATGACCGCGACCGTCACGGTTGCGATCACGACCGACGCGGTGCCGACCGCATAATGCCAGAGCCCGCTCAGGCGCCGGGGCGATCGGGCGCCGACTTCGCGGCTCGCGGCCGCCAACATGACCCCGACCGCCAGCGCCGTCAGCCACCCCGACGAGATCGCAAAGATCTGTCGCAGCACGAAACCGACCAGGACCAATTGCACGACCATGCGGGTGGAGGCGATCAGCAAGGGGCGATGCACGCCGAGGGTGAGGAGCATCGATAAACCGGCGCTGGCCAGCACCAAGAGCGATGCGATCGCGAGATCGAGCGGGGTGAGCGAGATCGGCGTCATGGCGCGAGCGCCGCGAGGCCGTCGCGGCTCATGACGAGGTGCCGATCGGCGAGGCGGTGCGCCTGTTCGGCATTGTGCGACACGAGCAGCAACCCGATTCCGGCCTGTTTCAACCGCAGCAACTCGGCCTCGACCAGCAGCGTCGAGGCCGGGTCCAGCGCGGAGGTCGGTTCGTCGAGCAGCAGCATTGCGGGATTCTGGATCACGGCCCTGACGAGAGCGGCGCGCTGACGCTCGCCGGTCGAGAGACGCGCGACGGGCGCATCGACCAGCGCAGCGTCGAGACCAAACGCCGGAAAGGCCTGCTTGGCGGCCGACAAGTCGGCCATATGGTCGCCGACGCGATCCTCCCACCACCCGGATTCCGCTGCCACATAGGTCACCTTGCGCCGCCACGCGGGTGCGGACATCGTGGCCCGGTTTACCCTATCCAGCGTCACGATGCCGGTGTTGGGATCGAGATCCGCAATCATCCTGAGCAGGAGGCTTTTTCCGATGCCGGACGGTCCGGTCACGGCGACGCAGAACCCATTCGGCACCGCAAGCGTGAACGGGCCTCTGACGGCGCCGATCAGGTCGCCAATCAGAAGGCCCTCAGCCATGATCCGTTGGGAGAGCGTCATGTTTCGCCATGTCGCGGAAAGAGCCGCGATCCGGCAGCCTTGTCAACGATCCGCCCGAGCCTAAAGCGGGTATTTGACCGGAAACACCATCGCGGCGCCGTTGACCACCACGCGGACCGACGATCCGATCGCGTCAGCTTCGGCGGCCGGCCAGCAGGCCATCAGCGGAACCGATAGCCCCTCGTTTCGACATAATAGATCAAGCCAGATCAGCGGCCCGAGGAAACTCGAACCACGCACCGCGACGTCGACGCCGTCATGTCCCGCAGCGGCCGGCCTGATCTGCTCCGGACGCAGCATGGCGAGCACGCGACCTTCGGCGCAGGCGCTGGAATTCATGACCGGCAGGGCGCCGAGACAGGTTTGCGCCACGCCGCCCTTGAGTGTCGCCGGGATACAAACCGCCGTGCCGACCAATCGGGCGAGGTCGAGATCGACGGGATGATCGTAAAGCTCTCGCGGCGTTCCGGTTTGAGCGATCACGCCGTTCCGCATCACCACGACAGTGTCGGCCATCGCGAAGGCTTCGTCGCGATCATGAGTCACGAGAATGCCCGTCGCATTGCTCTCTTTCAGGATGCGGCGGACGTCGGCACAGAGGGTGCGGCGTAGGTTAGCGTCGAGCGCATTGAAGGGTTCGTCGAGCAGCACCAGCGTCGGTTGCAGCGCGAGCGCGCGGGCCAGCGCCACACGTTGCTGCTGGCCGCCCGAAAGTTCGTGCGGCATGCGGCCCTCGAAACCCGCCATGCCGATCAGGCTTGTCATCGCGGCGAGCCGTTCCGCGCGAGCGCCCGATCGCGGCAAGCCGAAACCGATGTTGTCGGCGACGGACAGATTCGGGAACAACGAGCCTTCCTGCGGAACGTAGCCGATGCCGCGCAGATGCGAGGGTATGAAGGCCCGGTCATCGGCAAGGATCTGATCGTTGAGCGCGATCGAGCCCGCATCGGCGCGATCGAAGCCGGCAAGGAGGCGCAATAGGGTGGTTTTCCCACAACCCGACGGGCCGAGGATGGCCACGAGCGTGCCGGGGTCGACCGACAGGTCGATCCCACGCAAGACCGGCGCGTCGCCGAAGGCTTTGTGGACGCCTCGAACCGCGAGACCGGCTCGGCTCATCGGCTCGTGCCGCCCCGGCGCAGGCGCCGTCCGAAGAGGTAGGCCGGAATGCCGGACAGCAGGACGAGCAGCAGCGCGTAAGGAGCCGCGGCGCCATATTCCATCTTGGACGTATGGGACCAAACCTCCATCGACAGCGTGTCGGTGCCGGTCGGAGAGAGGATCAGGGTCGCGGTCAATTCCCGCAATAGACTGAGGAAGACGAGGATCAGGGCGGCCCCGAGCCCGGTTGCGATATTGGGCAGCGTCACGCGGACGAAGACAGCCCAGGGTCCACGTCCGCACGAGCGGGCCGCATCTTCGATCGAGGCGGGAAACTGCTCCAGCACCGCACGGATGGCGCTTTGAGCCAGCGGTAGCGACAGCAGCGCATAGGCGAGGATCAGCACCGCCATGGTCTGATAGAGCGCCGGGACGACGCTCAAGGTGAAGAACACCAGCGCCAGGGCCACGACCACGCCCGGCAAAGCATGGATCACGAAGGGCAGGCGCTCCGCCAAACGCGAGATGGCGCCGCGAAACCGCATGGCCGTGAACACGAGAGCGAGCCCCGCTGCCGTCGTGACAAGGCTCCCGACCCCGGCAAGCTGCAGCGTGCCGAAAAGCGCATGAGCGATGCGTCCCACCGGAAAAGCGGTGGATGACCCAACCAGCATCCAATATCCGAGCGACACGAGCGGAACGCCCAGCGCCAGCGCCACCACGGTCGCCAGAAACGCCATCGCGGGAAAACGCCAAAGCCCGAGACGAATCGGCGTCGGCCGTCGTGACGCGCCGGAGCCGATGCGGGCGAACCGCAACGTTCCGCGCAGCCGCATCTCGGCCAGAACGATCAATCCGCAGAGAACCAGCAGCACGGCCGACAGCACGGCGGCGGAGGCGCTGTTGAATTCGAGCTCGAAGGCCGCATAGATCGCGGTCGTGAACGTATCGACGCGCAGCAGTGCGAGGGGCCCGAACTCGACCAGCATATGCAGCATGACGAGCAGCGCCGCACCCGAGATGGCAGGCCGCAATTGGGGGAGGGTGACGCCGGTGAAGCGCCGCCAGGGCGAGTGGCCGAGCGAGCAGGCGACATCGTCAAGGCTCTGGTCCATGCCGCGAAGGGCTGCCGCCACCGGCAGGTAGATAAGTGGAAATTCGGCGAGCGACAGGATCGCGATGGCGCTGTTCATGCCCTCGAAGCGCGCGCTAAGCGACACCCAGGTGAAGCTCGTCACGAAGGACGGCACCGCCAGCGACAGCGGTAGCGCAATCCCCCAAACGCGCGCGCCCGGCACGTCGCTGCGCTCCACGAGCCAGGCCAGACCGACCCCAAGAAGGAGGCTACCGGCTGTGACGCCGCCCAATAATTGCAGCGTGGCGAGCAGGAGCCCACCCGTGTAGGGGCGAAACAGCAGATCGACGCTCTGTGACCACCCCGCCTGGCCGGCCTGCGCCAAGACGAACGCAAGCGGCAGCAGTGTCGCGAGACCCACAAGCCCAACCGGCACCACCAGCCACAGCGGCGGCGTCGAGAACGATCGCCGCCACGAGGGCCAGGAGCGGGTTGTGTCAGCCTTGCGTCGGAGCGCGATCGACATCGTGCGTCAGTTCAACCCGACCGACCGTTCAAGCTCCAGAGCGACATGCGCGGTGCCAATGTCGGATGGCGTGATCGGCGACATGTCGAGGTCTGCGAGCGGCGTCAGCTTATAGGGTGAGACGATGCCCGGACGGAGCGGGTAATCGGCCGCTGCGGCCGCCACGGCGGTCTGGCCGTCGGCGCTGGCCAAAAACGCCAGAAACTTTTGGGCCGCATCGGGGTGAGGGGCCGATTTCAGGATGGCGGCCGCCGAAACGGTGACGAGCGAGCCGGGGTCCTTGTGGCCGACATAATGGACACGCGCGTTCATCTTGTCGGCCCCGCGCTCCTCGGCGACCGCGAACCAGTAATTGTCGCCGACGATCGCGGTTTCGACCTCGCCGCGATCGACCGCCACGACGATTGCGGTGTTGCTCGGGTAAGCCTTCGCGCCGGTCTTGAGAGCGGTGAGCCACGCCTTCGCGGTCGGCTCACCCTTCGCCTGGATCACAGCCGTGACTTCTTCGAGAAACGCGGCGCTCTTCGGGTTGAACGCCACCTTGCCGCTCCACTCCGGCTTGGCGAAGTCGAGCACGCTCTCGGGGAGCTTATCCTCCGAGATCATAGTCTTATTATACAGCATGGCTTGATTGCGAGCCGTCACGCCCAGCCACATCTTGCCTGCATCGTTGAAGCGGGCCGGGATTGCGGCAAGCGTCTCGGCCGGCACTTCGGCCAGCAGGTTCTTGTCCTTCAAGATCGCGAGCGGGGACGTATATTCCGAATAGAAGACGTCGGCCGGCGAGCGCGCGCCCTCCTGAATGATCTGATTGGCGAAGGCCGGGCTTCCGCCCTTCCGCATCTCGACCTTGATACCGGTTTTCTTCTCAAACGCGGCGGCCGCAGCTTCGACCGGACCCTCGTCTTGCCCGTTATAGATCGTCAGCGTCTGGCTGTCGGCCGCGCGAGCCGCAGGAGCAAAAACCAAGGATGCGGCGCAGGCCAGCAGGGCGAGCCGGAGAGAATGTCGGACGGTCATGGTGTTTCCCTGAACGGAGCCCTGAAGCCTACGATCCGCACGTCACGCAGAACCCTGCGTGAGGGGCCGAGACTGTCGAGCCAGTTCGGGTGAAATAGGACGGTCCGTCCTCGCTGGCAAATTCTTTTTACTTCTTAGATTCGTTGTAAACTACAGTTTTGAATGACTTCAAACTGCAAAGCGAGAGTAACGTCGATCTTGGTTCAAGTTAATCCAGCCTTACAAGCCAATATGCAGATTAGAGACGCGAGCAGGTGATCGTCGCAACCCCACGTGGTGCGCCCGAGAGTTCAGGGCGCGCTCAGTGGTTTGACGAATTTCAACAGAAAGCGGTCGCTTTCCCCGATCGCGGCATATTTGGCACGATCCTGATCCTTGAGCCTGTAGGTGGGGGGCAGCGTCCAGACACCCGCCGGGTAATCCTTGGTGTCTTTCGGGTTAGCGTTGGCTTCCGACGACGCTGCCAGCCGAAAACCCGCTTTTTCGGCCAGCGCAATCGCATAATCCTGCCGCACATAGCCGGATTTGGCCTGCGGATCCTGCGGCTGATCGGGATTGGCGCGATGCTCTTCGACGCCGAGAACACCACCCGGCTTCAACACGCGAAAAAAACTCGCGAAGGCCGCATCGACCGTGCCGTTCGCCATCCAATTATGGATGTTGCGGAACGTGAGGACCATGTCGGCCGAACCGTCCGGCCCGAGAGGGCGCGATCCCGGCACGAACTCGGCCGGCTCGATTTTGGCATAGTCGGTCGGGTCGGCCGCGACCTTCGCCGTAAAGGCGGCGTTTTCGCGCTTCGCCTCGTCGGATGTTGCGTCGTTGGCCGGGTTAGCAGCGATGTAACGCCCATGATCCTTGAGGTAAGGCGCGAGGATCTCGGTCCAATAGCCGACCCCACCGGGAAGAATTTCGATGACGGTGCTGGTCGGCTGCACGCCAAAGAAGGTCAAGTCGTCCAGCGGATGGCGATAGGGGTCGCGGGCGACATTCGCGGGCGAGCGCTGTGGTCCGGCGATGAGAGATGGCAGAGAAGGGGGCGCGGCTTGCGCCGAGGCGACGGTCACCCCGAAGCCTTGCGTCGCAACAGCTCCGAGGAGCGCGACGGCGACTGCGGCGAGCCCGGAAACGGCCGAGCGTGAAACGATGTGGGTGGTCGCGGGTACCATGGTGGGCTCCTTTCGCCCATCATGGAAAAGTCTACCGGCGCTGTCGACCAGAGTTTGTGGGCCTGACGACGCATGTGCTGAGACTGTCATCGATCAGGAGATAAGCGCGGGCATCCCGGTTACGCACGCGGCCGCGCGTTGATCCCGTTAGGCACGCATCCGCGCGCCTGTCGGATCGAAAGCCGGGCCGTCGAGCCGGGTGGCGCGACGACGATCGCCGATGATTTCGATCTCGAAACCCTCCGTCGCGCTTGCGAGGCGAGCCGGAACATAGCCGAGCGCCAGCGACTTCCCGACGCTATGGCCGAAGCCGCCGGACGTGACCCAGCCGACCACCTTGCCGTCGTGCCAGATCGGCTCGTCGCCGATCGCATCCGCCGTGGCGGCATCGACCGTGAACCCGAGAAGGCGCAAAGGCGCATCGCCGCTCGCGCGGGACGTTGCGACGGCGTCCCGCCCGATGAAGTCGTTCTTTTTCATCGACACGAACCGTCCCATCCCGGCTTCGTCCGGCCCATAGATCGGGCGGAACTCCCGCGCCCAGGTGCCGAAGCCTTTTTCGAGCCGCATCGAGTGGAGCGCGCGTCCGCCGAAGGGCTTGAGGCCGAAGGGCTCGCCGGATTTGACCAAGAGATCGTAGAGCGCGCGTTGGTAATCGGACGTCACCCAGATCTCGTAGCCGAGATCCCCCGTGAAGCTGACGCGGCCGACCAGAGCCGGAATCATGCCAACATCCATTTTGCGGAAGGTCATGAACGGGAAAGCGGCGGTCGAGAGATCGTCGTGCACGAGTGTCTGCAACAAGGAGCGAGATTGCGGTCCGGCGATTGAAAGGCCGGTATATTCCATGGCGCAAGGTCGCAGCGTGACGCCCGTCTCCGGCAAGTGCTGCTCGAACCAGCGCATGTAGTAGCTTTCGGCCGCATAGGTGCCGACCACGAAGAACCTGTCGGCGGCATAGCGCCCGACCGTGAAATCGCCGATCAGCTTGCCGCGCTCGTTCAGCATGGGGGTCAGCACCATGCGCCCGATCGCCGGGAGCGCGTTGGCCATGACGCGGCTGAGAAATGCGCCGGCGTTGGGTCCGCTGACCTCGAACTTGCCGTAGTTCGAGGTTTCCAGCAGGCCGACGCCCTCACGCACGGCTTTGCACTCGGCCGCCACATGAGCATGCGACTCGGAGCGATGGAACGTGAACGTCTCGACCGCTTCGGCTTTGGTCGGTGCGAACCAGAGCGGATGTTCCAGCCCGCAATATTCGCCGAAGACCGCGTTTGCGTCGTCGAGCCGATCGTAAATCGGTGTCGTGCGAAGCGGACGGGCGGCCGGAAGCTCCTCGTTCGGGAAACGGATGCGGAATCGCCGCGAATAATTCTCGCGCACCTTCGCGTTGGTATAAGCCATCGTGGCCCAGTCGCCGTAGCGCGACACATCCATGCCCCAGATGTCGTAGCCGGGGTCGCCGTCGACCATCCAGTTGGCCAAAGCCAAGCCCACGCCACCGCCCTGGCTGAAGCCGGCCATGCAGGCGCAGGCCACCCAGAAGTTCTTCAGGCCTTTGACCGGGCCGACGAGCGGATTGCCGTCGGGCGCGAAGGTGAACGGCCCGTTGATGATGCGGCGGATGCCGACACGGCCGATGGCCGGAAAATGTTCGAACCCGACCTCGAGTTCGGGAGCGATACGGTCAAGGTCATTCGGCAGGAGGTTCTGGCCGAAGTCCCACGGCGTTTCACGTTCGGACCACGGCACACCGGCCTTTTCATAGGTGCCAAGCAGCATGCCGCCCCGCTCCTGACGGACGTAGATTTCGCCCTCGAAGTCGATGCAATGCAATTGCTCTTTCTGGCCAACGAGTTCGGGCATGTCGTCGGTGATCAGATAATGATGCTCCATCGCCAGCAGGGGCAGTTCCAGCCCCACCATGCGGCCGACCTCGCGCGCCCACAGGCCGCCCGCATTGACGACATGTTCGGCGTGGATGTTGCCTTGCTCGGTGATGACGTCCCAGGTTCCGTCCGGTCGCGGCTGTAGATCCGTCACGCGGGTCTGCCGCTCGATGGTGGCGCCACCAATCTGTGCTGACTTTGCGTAGGCCGTGGTCACGCCGGTCGGGTCGCAATGCCCTTCCATGGGGTCGTACATGCCGCCGACGAAGTGGCTCTTGTCCATCAGGGGAAACAGCTTTTCGGCCTCGTCGACCGACAGCATTTCGAGATCCATGCCGAGGTAGCGGCCGCGCGCTTGGGCGAGCTTCAGCCAATCGAGCCGCGACTGCGTACCGGCCAGCATGATGCCGCCGGTGAGATGCACCCCGCAGGATTGGCCCGAGATGGCTTCGATCTCCTTGTAGAGTTCGATCGTATATTGCTGCAGCTTGGCGACGTTCGGATCGCCGTTGACCGTATGCATCCCGCCGGCCGCATGCCATGTCGAGCCCGACGTGAGCTCCGCCCGCTCGAGCAGGACGACGTCGCGCCAGCCCGCTTTGGTGAGGTGGTAGAGCACGCTGGCACCGACGACCCCGCCCCCGATCACGACGACTTTGGCGTGGGTTTTCATGCGAACATTTCCTGGCTGTGAAAGCTTTGCAGGCCGGTGGCGGCCGCTCGATGGTCCGACGTCTCGAGCCTTTAAATCTAGCGTGAAAACCACGGCGAAACGCCACTGATTTTTGGATCGCACCATCAAGAAAGAAAGGCTGCCGGTTGTGTTCCGGTCTTTAGATAAAGTTTACGGCAACGGGCGCTCTCTTGAGTCGTCTTTCGTCGAATGATCCCCGTCAACGTCAGACGTGTATTTTAATCCAAAGATCGGTCGCAGTCCTGGTCTCGTTTGAGCGAACCAGTCACGCCGGGGCATTCGATGCTGAAACGCTTGACCGGGTGGGAGTGGAGTTTCGCCGTCACCACGGCTTTGATGGCGCTGGTGGCTATCTACACCAGCGTGCTCACCTCGGAGCGGCAGCAATCGCTGATCGATTCGGCGCGGTACAACACGGTTTTCGACGTCACCCAGACAGCGTCCGAGTTTCTGCAGTTCGAAGCGGCGGTCGGCCGATTCGCGTTGACGCCCAGCGATGCCGCGAAGGATGCCGTTCAGTTGAGGCTGGCCATCGTTCAGAATCGCTTGTCGATCCTCAAGCAAGGGGGCGTCGCTCTTCTCGCTGCGCGACGCGCCGACCTTCGATTGACGATCGAGAGCCTGGCGTCTGCGATTGCTTTGACGGTCCCGCTGGTCGATGCGTTGGACGAGAAAAATGCGACCCGTGTGCTGGACCTCCTGTCGCCGCTCAACCAACCGATCGTTGGCCTGATCGGGACCGCCAACCAAATTTCGGTCGAAAGCGTCGATCGTCGTCGCCTCGATCTAGCCCGGGTCTACTGGGCCGGTTTGGTGCTGACCATCATCCTGATCTGTTGCGGCATCATGCTGATCGCGCTGCTGGTCCGGCGTAATCGCAATGTCCATCATCTGGCCCATACGGATCATCTGACCGGATTACCGAACCGACTGATGTTCGGCGAGATCCTCTCCGAGATGACGTCGCAATCCGAGGGCGTGGCACGTTCCGTTCTGATGTTGCTCGATATCGATCTCTTCAAGGACATCAACGACGCGCTTGGACACGCGGGCGGCGATGCCCTCCTGCAAGTCTTGGCACGGCGGCTGACCGCCATCCTGCCCGAAGCCGTCTTAGTAGCGCGTCTCGGTGGTGACGAATTTGCAATTTTGTTGCGGATCGACAATCCGAGCGTCGAATCTGCGCCGATCGCGGAACGCGTCCGCGAAGTCTGCACGCAGCCTTTCGCCTATGACGGCAAACTGATCCCCATCAGCCTCAGCATCGGGATTGTGGCCGCCACCATCGACCAGCATGACCCCGAGATGCTGATGAAATATGCCGACCTTGCGCTTTACGCCGCCAAGGCGTCCGGTCGCGCCACATACCGCTTGTTCGATCCTTGCTTCGAACGCGACCTGCTGACCCGTAAAGCTCTCGAGGTTGATCTTCGGCTTGCGTTGAAGCTCAACCAATTCGATCTTCACTTCCAGCCAATCATCGATCTCGCCACGCAGCGAATCGTGAATTGCGAAGCGTTGCTGCGCTGGTCCCACCCGGTGCTCGGCGCCGTTCCGCCCTCGCAATTCATTCCCATCGCCGAGGAGATCGGACTCATCACGGATCTCGGTCGCTGGGTCCTCGCGCGGGCTTGCCTCGCGGCGCGGACGTGGCCCGCGACCGTCAAAGTGTCGATCAATCTGTCCCCAAGGCAGTTCGACGGCATCGATCTCATCGCCCATGTCGGGAGCGCTCTCGCGGCTTCGGAACTCCCCGCAAGCCGGGTCGAACTGGAGATCACCGAGTCAATTTTGTTACGCGACAACGAGCATGTCTTGCGGATTCTGGCGGAGCTGAAGAATCTTGGGCTTCGCATCGCTCTTGACGATTTCGGCACGGGATATTCCTCGCTCGGCTACCTTCAGCGCTTCCCAATCGACAAGATCAAGATCGATCAATCCTTCGTGCGTGATCTCACGACCAACCCGGAAGCCTGCCTGATCGTCGAGTCGATCGGCGCACTAGCCAACAAGCTCGGTCTGACCACCACGGCGGAGGGGATCGAAACGGAAGCTCATGCGGTGCTGATCCGCGCCATGGGTTATGTCGAGGGGCAGGGCTACTACTTCGATCGGCCCCTGGATGGTGAGACCTGTCACGCTCGGCTCTGGGCACAAGCGAACGCCATCCATGCGATCGGCGCGCCGGTCATATGAGACGAGTTGGTCAGGCCGGCGGAGAGGCTGCGTTTTCGAGAGCCGAAAAGCGGCGGATCAGCCAGGATCGAAACAGCGCCACGGCTTCGTTGTCGAGGTCCTCGGGCGATGTCGTGAGATAATAGCCATAGCCATTCGCGAGCCGGAGATCGAAGGGCTGCACGAGCCGGCCCGCCGCGATCTCGTCACGGAACAACAAGGGATCGACGAGCGCGAGACCGTCGCCCGAGAGAGCATATTGGGCCGCGAGTTGCGCCGTATCGAACACGAGGCCGCGTCCGACCGGCAGATCCGGCCGACCGATCGAGCGGGTGAACAACTCCCACATGTGATGACGCGGTCGGTCGTCGAGCTTCACGTGGAGCAGATCGCCACCGGCCACGAAGTCGGCGATGTCCGGCGTTCCGGATGGCAACATGGCGGGGCTGCAAAGGATCGTCAGCCGCTCCATCCACAATAAATCGAGGATGTTGTCGGTGACGCGCGGCTCCGAATAGACGATCGCGAGATCGACTTCGCCCTCCGCTTCGCCGGCCGGCTTCGACACGATCTCGAGAGCGAGTTCGGGTCGCTCGGCGCGGAAATCCCGCAAGATCGGGATGGCCAACTGATGCGCGAAGGTCGGTGGCAACGAGACACGCAAACCACGCTTCGGCGTGCCGCGCTCGGCCACGATCTCGCCGAGCGCCTGATCGATGCGGTCGAAACTTTTGGTGACGACCGGGAGCAGATGACGCCCGGCGTCGGTCAGAGCGAGTTGCTGCGGCCGCCGCTCGAAAAGCGCCGTTCCGAGGAACTTCTCGAGCACGATCACGTGACGGCTGACCGCGCTCTGCGCCACGGTCAGACTGTTGGCGGCCGAGGTGAAGCTGAGATGCTGGCCTGCCGCCTCAAACGCGCGTAGCGCGTTCAACGGCAGCCACTGCCGATCCATGTTGCGCTTGCTGCCAGGACGCGCCTTCACGCCGTCAACCGATCCTGGTCTTGGCGAGAAGATCTTCTGCCGGCTCATACCCCATGCCGGGCCGCTCCGAGAGCTGCACGGTGCCATCGCTGTTGGCGCGGAGCGGCTCAGCCATCATAAAGTCGCGCCGCTCAAGGCTCCATTCGGGCGGATCATAGGGGAATTCGAGCCAAGGGGCGTCGGCAACGCCCGCGGTTAGATGCGCATTGGCGACCACGCCCATGCCATTCGTCCACGTATGCGGCGTGAACGTCAGATTATGCTCTTGCGCCATATACGCGATGCGGCGCAGTCCGGTGATGCCGCCGACCAGCGCCGCGTCGGGTTGCAGGATATCGAGCGCGCCATCGGCGATGAGATCGCGGAATTCGTAGAGTTCGCGCGTCATCTCGCCGCCGGCGATGCGGATATCGACCGTATCGCGCAGGCGGCGCATTCCCTCGCGATCGCCGCGATGCAGCGGCTCTTCCATCCAATAAACGCCGAGCCGCTCGAGTTCGCGCGCCACCGGAACCGCATCTTTGAGGGTCCAGGACGGATAAGCGTCCCAGGACATGCGCCAACCCTGGTTGCAATCCACCATCAGGTCGAGCTTGTCACCGACGCGGGCCCGAACGGCCTCGAGAGCCTTGACGTCCTTGCGCCAGTCACCGCGGTGAAACCTGATTTTCAAGGCAGGAAAGCCCTGGCCGAGATAGCTTTCAGCCGCATCGGCGAGCGCCTCGGGCGACCGAAGGGTGCCGGAGGACGCATAGAGCCGGACGCTGCCGGACAGGCCGCCGAGCAACCGCCATACGGGTTGGCCCGTGATCTTGCCGGCCAGATCCCACAAGGCGAGATCGAGCGGCCAGGGGCGCCCCCAGTGGAACTGGATGTTGTTCAGAACCCGCCAATGGCGTTCGATCGCGAGCGCGTCCTGGCCGACGAACAGATGCTCGTGTCCCGCGAAGCCCAGCATCGCGTCGCCCGAGGCGATGCCGGTCAATCCCGCGTCGGTGTGGACCCTGACGATAGTGGCGTCGAAGGCTGTGCGAGGTTGCGTGTCCCAGCTCGCATTGAACGGCGGATCGAGAGGCAACCGATGGTGACTGATCTCGATGGCCGTGATCTTGACCGCATCGGCAAGAGAGTCGTCAGGGGACATGAGCCTCACGCAACAAATGGGACGGTCGGGACGGATCGCATGGATATCGCTCAGCTATAGGCGGTCCAAACCGTCTTGAAGTCCATGTATTTTTCGACCGCATGGACGGAGCGATCGCGGCCGAAGCCGGACTGTTTGAACCCGCCGAAGGGCGTCGCCAGCGAGGATTTGTCGAAGGCGTTGATCCACACCGTTCCGGCCTTGATGGCGGACGAGAAACGATGCGCCGCGTTCATGTTCTGCGTCCAGACGGCGGCCGCCAGACCATAAATCGAGTCGTTGGCGCCGTGCAGCGCTTCGGCCTCGGTGTCGAAGGGGATGACGACCAGCACAGGACCAAAGATTTCCTCCTGCGCGATCCGCATGTCGCTGCGGGCGTCGTCGAGGATCGTCGCATCGACGTAATAGCCGCCGGTCTCACGCCTGACCCGGGTTCCGCCGCAGGTGACGGTCGCGCCTTCGCTGCGGGCCAGATCGACGTAGCCGAGCACACGTTCCATGTGCTTTTCCTCGATCAACGCGCCCATCTGGGCCGCTGGGTCGAGCGGATCGCCAAGCCCGATCTGCTCGCGCTGCACGGTTTGGATCTTCTCGACCAGGGCCTTGTGGACGGAGCGATGCACCAGCACGCGCGACCCCGCATGGCAGGTTTCGCCCTGATTATAGAAGATGCCCCAGGCAATGCCGGAAGCGGCCGCATCGAGATCGGCGTCGGCCAACACCACATGCGGGCTCTTGCCGCCGCATTCGAGCGACACCCGTTTCATGTTGCTGTCGGCGGCGTAGCGCAGCATCAGCTTGCCGACCTCGGTCGATCCGGTGAACGTCACCATGTCAACATCGGGGTGGAGCCCAAGCGGCTTGCCGGCGCTTTCGCCGAAGCCAGGAACGACGTTGAACACGCCGTCGGGAAGGCCGGCCTGCTTGGCCAAACCAGCCAGCATGATCGCACTGAGCGGCGACTGCTCGGCCGGCTTCAGCACAACCGAGTTACCAGCCACGAGAGCCGGCGCCAGCTTCCAGGCCGAGATGATGAGCGGGTAGTTCCACGGCACGATCGCGGCGACGACACCGAGCGGTTCGCGGCGCAGGATCGCGAGATCCTTCGGCCCGACGGGGGCGACCTCATCCATCATCTTGTCGGCGAGTTCGGCATAATATTGCACGCAATCGGCGCAGGACGGCACGTCGACCGCGAGCGAATTGCCGATCACCTTGCCGACGTCGAGCGTCTCCAGCAGCGCCAGCAGATCCAGGTTCTCGCGGATCAGTTCGGCAAAGCGCAGCATCACCTTCTTCTTGGCGGCAGGCGGCTGATCGCGCCAGACTCCCGTCTCGAATGACCGGCGTGCCGCCGCGACGGCGCGATCGACGTCTGCTTGGTCGCAATCCGCCACGGAGGCGATCACCCGGCCATCGATGGGCGAGCGCCGTTCAAATGTCTTGCCCGACAAGGACGCCACATAGGCGCCGTCGATGAATGCGCGACCCTCGATGCGGAGTGCGCGGGCGCGGGCCTCCCAGCCGGATTTCGAGGTGGGGCGATCGAGCATGATGGTGTCCTTATGTCCTCGAGCGCGCCCGTGCTGGCTCACGCTCCCGTGCGACGCGACGCGAATAATGGGCTTAGCGGAGAGCCAGCACGGCTTGGGCGATCGCGAGCAGATCCGCCGGGGAACTCTCGCGAACCGTCGACCGGATCATCGGTGCATTCTCGGGCCGCACCATCTGGGCCGCCAGCGCTTCGGGCGTGATCCCGGTGAAGTCGTCGCTGACCGCGATCCGCAATCCCGTGCGCCGCACCAGATCCCCGTAAGCATCGATGAAGCCTTGCGCGGTGGGCTCCGCCCCCATCGCGGCCGCGCAGGCGGCGAAGCGCCCGTCGGGATCGTTCGAGACGACCCAGGGCAGGGAGGCCAGCATGGCAACACCGACCGCGCGACCGTGATGCATGGGACGCAGCGACGCCATCGCATGGCCGATCGCATGCGCGATGGCGGTGCCGCAATTGTCGATGGCGGTGCCGGCCAGGGCCGCAGCACGCTGAACGCCCTCGCGGGCCACGAGATTGGTCGGATCCTTGACGGCGGTTTCGAGATGGATCGCAACGAGCCGGATCGCCTCGTGGGCGTAAAGATCGTTCCCCGCATGCGCGTTGCGGTTGGTCGCCGCCTCGACGGCATGGACGAGGGCATCGATGCCGGTCGCTGCCGTCAGTTGGGCCGGCAGGCTGACGGTGAGTTCAGGGTCGAGGATCGCGTGGTCGGCCTTGAGTTCGTCACCCCAGAACCAGAGTTTGGCGCCGTCCGGCGCCGACAGGATCGCGGTCCGTGTCGTCTCCGACCCGGTGCCCGAGGTCGTCGGCATGCAGATGATCTTGAGGCGGCCTGCCGGAAGCGGCGCCGCGCAGAGCGCGTAGGTTTCGGCCGGCGCATCGGCGCCCGCGATGACCGCGACGGCTTTGCCAAGATCCAGCGCCGAGCCGCCGCCGAGTGCCACCATCAATTTGGCGCCGCTCGACCGCGCGACCTTGGCGGCCGCGTCAGCCTGCGCGATCGTCGGATCGCTTTTGATGTCGGAAAAGACGATGACCGGGAAACCGGCCGCCACCAGAAGACCTTCGAGTTCGGCCGTCATGCCGGTCGCGGCAAGACCCGGATCGGCGACGAGCAGCACGGGCGATCCTGGTGCCACCAAGCTCGCGGCCAAATCGCCGATCTGCTTTCGCGCTCCCGCTCCGATCGTCATCGCAGGCACTTGGGCAAGCTGGTGGACGCTCATGATCGGCTCGATTGCGGGGTTTGGGGCGCACCGATGAGGCGGTTACGCCGGGGAATGTCGAGCCGCAGGATGGCCGACCGCCGAGGCGGCCCCAACAACGATTTGAAGATGCGGTAGCCTCAAAATTCGCTGCGATCAGGAGAGGCTCATCACGCCGCCGAGGAATTCCGCCCGAATTGGTCGGCATGATCGTGGTGAATGACGCATTGACGGTTGTTCGAGTCGCCAGCACCGTCGCGGTTCAACAGAACCGTTTCACCAGGATGCCTTCATGGCACTGCGAACCCCGAATGACGATGACGATGGGACGAGCCACCCCAGTCCCGACTTTCGGGCAGCGGTGCGACGTGCGCGCGTCGAAGAGGCGGAGCGAGCCGACGTCGTCTCCGACCTGCGTGGGGCCGAACTGGCGCGGCTGGAACTCCTGCTCGACGCGCTCGAACCCGTCCTTGCGCAATTTCCGGCGGACGTCGATCTCTTCGATGTGGGCCTGACGCAAGGACTCCGTCCGCGGCTTTTCATCGATATGATCGCTTTCGTCGACATGGGGCACGACAAGCGACACTACCGCTTCGTGCAGGATACCCGGCACGGGCGTGTCATTCTGGCGACCAGTGACGGTGTCGACGCCACTGTCGAGGCCATTATGGATTATATGGCGAGGCGGCTCGTCGATCGAGAAAAAGCACTCGCGTCGGCCGCGATGCCGCCCCGGCCGAACGAAGGCCCGATGCCCCATAACGAAGGCCTGTCGCCCCAATTGGACGCGACGCCCCCATTGACTGCCGAGCCATCCAGCCCTCGGCCGCGACAGAGGCGGCCGCGCCGGCGATGGTTATCCTGGCTGGTCGGAGTCGTGATCGATTATCTCGGTCTGATCGCGCTTTGCGTGATCGTGTGGTTCGTCATCCGCGCCATCGGCCAGCATTGGCAAGATTGGATGCCGCCGCCGCGATGATGCCACCGTGAAACCGGCTCAGCCCTTGTCGGACTGATTGCTCGGACGGCCAAGCAGCTTCGCCATTTCCTCCTCGAGCGACTCGAGGGTGTCCAGCGTTGTCGGCAGAGGGGCCTGCCGGGGTTGCTCCGCCGCGACAGGCGGGACGGCGACCGGAACCGACGGTGCGGGGGGAAGAACGGCTGGAGCGGGAGCCGGCTGTGGTGTCGGTGGGGCCACCTGCACGGGTTCGGGTGCTTGCGGCGCGCGCGGCATTGGCGGTGGGTTCGGCTGAATCGCGGGGGCGTTCGGCATGTCGGCGGCATCGACCGGCCCGACGGGGGTGGCCGGCGGCGGCGGGTCGCGCCGCAACGAGGCAGCCGACGTCCCGCGCGATAGCGGTGTCGTCGAGGCAGGACGAGGGCCGGTTGAGAGCGGCCTCGGCGCGGCACCGGGCGCCGGACGAAACGCCGCGAAAGCGGGGCGAGTCGCCGGAGCGGCTGGCGGCGTGGCCGTGCCGGACGGCTCGGCGGACGTCGGCGTGGGAGCCGCGTCGATCGGAGCCGACGCGCTGGGCGGGGCGGCGATCGGCGCCGATGAGGTGGGGCGGGGCGGGAAAGCGGGCGTTCGGACCGGCTGTGCGGCCGATCGGCTGACAGCCTGCTGCAGGATCTCGCTCGGGCTGGGAGGAACCGACTTCGGGCCGGTCGCAAGCTCTGGTCGGTTCTGCTGGCGCTCGACTTGGCCAGCGTCGATGCTCGGTGCGCGGGACGGTGCAGGCATCGGCGGTTGCGGCGGAGCCTGTTCGGGCCGCAGGTCGCGCGACGAGAGGCTTGGTTCGGCGCGGCCGGCTTGATCGATATCGGACGCGTTGGACATCTGCGCCTCAAAGCTGGGCGCTTGGCTTTGAGTTGGAATGCCGGGTGCGCCCGGCGCGGTTGCATTGAACAAAGGCGGCTGTTGCAGCCCGGTTCCCATCGGAGCGAGAGGCGACGTCGAACCCGACTCCTTCTCGCGACCGCCCGGAAGCGAGACGCCGGGCTGACCTCGGACGATCGAGGTTTCGATCACGATATCGTTCGGGCCGCCGATCATCAGCAGATGCTCGACATTATCCCGTCGGACCAGAACCAACTGCCTTTGTCGATCGAGATCGAAGGCGTCGACCACGCCGAGGCGAGGCTGGCGGGTGCGACCGCCCCCCGCCATGTGCAACCGACGTCCAAACAGAAGCCGGTAAAGAAATATCAGGATCAGGATGATAACAACGATCGCGACGAGGACGACCGCAATGGCGGCTCCTTTGTTATCCGTGAAAAACGCGCCAAAAGACTGCATAAGATCGTCTGCCTCTCGACACCAAACGCCGCTAGTGTTGAATTGTAACACAAACCGGCTTCGGCGCTCCAACAAGGTTAATCAATGGTTAACGCGGTCGCCTCGCGCTCCCGGTGCATGGTTCGGGGGCTCCCTTCGGTCGGGTTGGTTCCATGAGTGACGTTCCCGCCGCCGTGGACCGCACCGAGCGCACCGGAAGCCCGGTCCTCGTCGTCATCTTGGCTCTGTTCCTTGTGGCCGCCGCGGCGTCCTACTCGATTCTCCCCCAGGATCAGGCTGGTCGTCTCACGTTGGGCCTCCTGGCCTTGTTGGCTCTCATCGGCCTGATGGCGCTGTTTTTCTACGCGGTCGGCTTCCTGCAAGTCGCCGGACATGCGGCTCCCAATGACATTACCAAGCTGATCGCGGATACCAATGCCGAAGGCTTGCTGGTGACCGAGGGCGAAAACCGGATCGTCTACGCCAACGAGACCTACATGCTTCTGTCGGGTGCGAGCGACGCCGCCGACCTCCGCACCGTTGCGCGCTTGTTCTCCGGCCCGCCGGAAGTCTCCGAGGCCGTCTATCGTTTGGCGCAAGCGGCGCGTGACGGCAAGCGCCTCACCGAGGAAATGCGGCTCTCTCCGGCCCTAACCGGCGAGGGCGCGGTCGGCTGGTATCGGGTGCGCGTGCGCCCGATCACGCGGCCGGGCAACAAGCCGGGCGTGCTGTGGACCGTGGCCGACGTGACGCGAGAGCGTGAACGACACGAGAACGTCTTCCAGGAACTCCAACACGCGATCGACTATCTCGATCATGCGCCGGCCGGCTTCTTCTCGGCGGATCCGGATGGTCGCATCTCCTACATGAACGCCACGCTGGCGACCTGGCTCGACTATGATCTCGCCCAGGTTGGATCGGGCGGTCTCTGCGTCTCCGACATCGTCGCGGGCGACGGGGCGGCCATGTTGACCATGGTGGCCGGCGGACCCGGCGACGTCAAAACCGAGCAATTCGATTTCGATCTGAAAAGCCGAAGCGGACGCAGCCTGCCGGTTCGCATCCTGCACCGGATCGCCTTCGCCGAGGATGGCGCCGCCGGCCCGTCTCGGACACTGGTGATCAATCGCGCGCCGGGCGAGGAGCCGGCCGAGGATTTGCGGGCCGCCGAGGTGCGGTTCGCGCGTTTCTTCAACTCGACCCCGATGGCGATCGCCTCGCTCGACGCGCGGGGCACCATCACGCGATCCAACGCTGCCTTTGCGCGCCTCTTCGGCGACGCGCTGCGGTCCGGGAAGGGCGATTACACGGCATCGCTCTACGCTGCCATCGGCGAAACCGATCGTCCGTCGCTGCAATCCGCCGTCGCTCTCGCGGCTGCCGGGACGGGTGAAATCGCACCGGTCGACGCCAGTCTGACCGGCCCGGGCGAGCGCTCCGTGCGGTTGTTCCTGTCGGCCGGCGAGAGCCAAGGCCATGATCCAGCGCAGGATGGCGGGTCGGCCGGGGGAACCGCCAACGTTTTCGCGCTCGAGACGACCGAGCAGCGAACCCTGCAGGAAAGCTTCGTCCAAGCCCAGAAGATGCAGGCGATCGGCCAACTCGCCGGCGGCGTCGCGCATGATTTCAACAATGTGTTGACCGCGATCCTCGGCTATTCCGATCTGCTGCTGGCGAACCATCGTCCGACTGATCCGTCTTTCCAGGACATCATGCAGATCAAGCAGAACGCCAATCGCGCTGCCGGACTCGTGCGGCAATTGCTGGCCTTCTCGCGTCGCCAGACCCTCCGGCCCGAGGTTCTGCAACTCGGCGACGTGCTGGCCGAATTGCAAAACCTGATGCGCCGCCTCGTCGGCGAAAAGATCGAGATTGACGTTAAACACGGCCGCGACCTGTGGCTGGTAAAGGCCGATCTCAACCAATTCGAGCAGGTCGTGATCAATCTCGTGGTGAACGCGCGCGACGCGATGCCGGGCGGCGGCAAGATCCTGGTCCGCACCCGCAACGTGCCGATCGAGGAATGCGCCGCCTTCAACGAAAAGTCTCTCTCTCCGGCGCCTTACGTGCTGGTTGAGATCAGCGACAACGGCACCGGCATTCCGCCTGAGGTGCTGCCCAAGATTTTCGAGCCCTTCTTCACCACCAAGGAGGTCGGTAAGGGAACCGGCCTCGGGCTGTCGATGGTCTATGGAATCATCAAGCAGACCGGCGGCTACGTGTTCTGCGACAGCATCGTCGGCGAGGGCACCACCTTCCGGATCCTGCTGCCCCAACACAAAGCCGACCCTGTCGACGACACGGTGAAGAAGGAGGTCGTGAAAGCGACCGCAACCGATATGACCGGCCGCGGCACCATTCTGCTGGTGGAGGACGAAGAAGCCGTCCGCGCCTTCGGAGCACGGGCGCTCACGTCGCGCGGCTATACGGTGATCGAGGCCGGTTCGGGCGCGGAAGCCTTGCAGGTCGTCGAGGAAACCAGCACGCCTATCGATCTCATCGTCTCCGACGTCGTGATGCCCGAAATGGACGGACCGACCATGTTCGGCGAACTCCGCAAGCGCGGTGTCACCGCCAAGGTCATCTTCGTGTCCGGCTATGCGGAAGAGGCGTTTGCCAAGAACCTTCCCGAAGGCGAGGCGTTCGGCTTCCTGCCGAAGCCGTTCTCGCTCAAGCAACTCGTCGAGGCCGTCAAGACAACCATGTCGACCTGACGCCCTCGATCCTCACAACTTGTTGAGGAAGCCCGCAAAAGCCATGAGCCCCTCCGGCCAGGGGCCGTGGCCGGATTCGGAGTTGATATGACCGGCCTCGCCGGCATCAATCATCTTCGAGCCCCAGTCGAGCGCGAGGTTCTCGCTCGACGCCAAGGACGCATAAGGATCGTTGCGGCTCGCGACCAGAACCGAGGGGCAGGGGAGCGGTGCGCTCGGAAAGAGAGCGAACGCTGGATCGACCTGGGGGAGGGCCAGCAGGCGCTCCTCCTCGGGAGGCGCCACCAGAAAGGCGCCTGCGACATTCTGCACGTCGCGGCTGGTCAGCGCATCGACTGTGGCGATCACGCCGAGGCTGTGGGCGATGATGATGACCGGTCGGTCGCTGGCCACGATGGCGGCATGGACCGCCTCGGCCCAAAGAAATCGCTCCGGCGCGTCCCATGATGCCTGATCGACCCGACGCGCGGTCGGCAGTTTGGTTTGCCAGCGCGTCTGCCAATGATCCGGACCGGAGTTGCCCAATCCCGGGACCATCAGAATACTGGCATCACGGCTTCGCATTGATCTTGGCCCTCGAAAAGCAGACATGCCAAAGCCAGCGGGCGAGGCATGTTGGAGCGTAGGTGGAAGAAGCAACCTATTTCAGTGACGGCCCGTTGATGCCTCAAAAAAGGAGACTGGTCATGCGGATGGTGCCTTTATTGGTCGTTGCGTCGCTGATGTCACTTTGCCCTTATCAGATGGTGGCTGAAGCCCAGACCACCAGTCCGTCGACGCCGTCGCAATCATCGAGTGGCGGGAACACAGTTCAGTCTGCCCCGTCCGGCGGAACCGTGTCCCCACAGAAGAAGCGGATGGGCGCCGGAAAGCCATCCGTCGGTGGGACGACCCAATCCGATATGCGGGAAGAAAAAAAGAACGATAAGAAAATGACGATCTGCAAAGGTTGTTGAGCCGTCGTTCGATCGTCGTTCATTCAGGGTCAGCCCCCGGAGCCCGCTTGATCGTTCGCGGTGTATCGACTCGACGTCCGCTCACCAGACGGACGACCGCGCCACGGAGTGTCCGCACGTCCTGCTCCGTCATGGCCAGCCGATGCAGGATGTTTCGCAGGTTGCGGCGCATGACCGGTTGCTTGTCATCGGGGCGGAAGTAACCTGCCTCGGTCAACTCGGTTTCGAGATAGTTGAAGAACGCGATGACCTGATCGCGCGGCGCACGCGGAGAACGCTCGATTGGGGCCGCGGGTGCGGGCCGATCTTGCGCTTTCCGCCACTCGTAACCCATCAGCAAAACCGCCTGAGCGAGATTCAACGAGCCATAGGTGGGGCTGACCGGGAAGGTCACGATGACGTCGGCTAGGGCGACCTCGTCGTTATTGAGGCCCGTGCGCTCGGGGCCGAACAGAATGCCGTGACGCTCCTGCCGATTGATGTGCCCGTCAGCCACCTCCGCCATCGCGATGTCGGGCTCGACAAGACGCTTGCCTTGGCCGCGCTCCCGCGCCGTCGTGGCCCACAGACAATTGAGATCCGCGACCGCGTCCTGGACCGTGTCGTAGAGCTTGGCTTGGTCGAGCAACGGCGTCGCTCCGGCTGCCGCAGCTTCGGCCATGGCGCGGTATTCCTCGGCCGGGGGCCACCCTGCGCGCGGCGCGACCAGCCGAAGATCCGACAGGCCGAAATTCGCCATGGCGCGCGCGGCCGTGCCGATATTCACGGCCAATTGCGGGCGTACCAGGATGATGGCGGGGCCGCCCTCCACCATGGGTTTGGTTCGATCCGTTCCGGCCCCGACCATTCTTCTGCCTTCCAGCAATCCACGACGACGTCGCGGCTGCATGCTTGGTCGCGTCCGCGGCCGATGTTATAGCGAAACGCTGTTTCGAGGGCACGTCCGCTGACGCGAGATCTGCACGAGGATCATCCACGCCGGATACGGCTGCTGCGTCGGGATGGAAATTCCGCCCGACCCGGCCGCAACGGCATCAAGGCCAACCGTCACATGAGGCGCGTCGCATGAATAAGATCAAGGTTGCAAACCCGCTCGTCGAACTCGACGGCGACGAGATGACCCGTATCATCTGGCACACCATTCGCGACAAGCTGATCCATCCCTATCTCGATATCGACCTCGATTATTACGATCTTTCGGTCCAGCACCGCGACGAAACCTCCGACAAGGTGACGGTCGATGCAGCCGAGGCCATCAAGCGGCACGGCGCCGGCGTGAAATGCGCCACCATCACGCCGGACGAGGCGCGCGTCGCGGAATTCAAGCTGAAAGAGATGTGGCGATCGCCGAACGGCACCATCCGCAACATCCTCGGCGGCGTGATCTTCCGCGAGCCGATCATCGCCAGGAACGTGCCGCGACTGGTGCCGGGCTGGACGCAGCCGATCGTGATCGGGCGCCACGCCTACGGCGACCAATATCGCGCCACGGATTTCATCGTGCCAGGCAAGGGGCGCCTGACGATCCGTTTCGAGGGCGATGATGGCCAGGTCATCGAGAAGGAAGTTTTCAAGTTCCCCGGCGCCGGCGTCTCGCTGTCGATGTATAACCTGGACGATTCGATCCGCGACTTCGCCCGCGCCTCGCTCAATTACGGGCTCATGCGGAAATATCCGGTCTATCTGTCGACCAAGAATACGATTCTCAAGGTCTATGACGGGCGCTTCAAAGACATCTTCCAGGAGGTCTATGAAGCTGAGTTCAAGTCGAAATTCGCGACACTCGGGATCACCTACGAGCACCGCCTGATTGACGACATGGTCGCCTCGGCGATGAAGTGGTCGGGCGGCTATGTTTGGGCCTGCAAGAACTACGATGGCGATGTGCAGTCCGACACGGTGGCGCAGGGCTTCGGATCGCTCGGGTTGATGACCTCGGTTCTGATGACGCCCGATGGCAAGACCGTGGAGGCGGAAGCCGCCCACGGGACCGTGACCCGCCACTATCGCGAGCATCAGAAAGGCCGGGAGACCTCGACCAATTCGATCGCCTCGATCTTCGCCTGGACCCGCGGTTTGGAGCATCGGGCCAAGCTCGATGGCAATGCCGAGCTCTCTCGTTTCGCGACGACGCTCGAAAAGGTCTGCATCGACACGGTCGAGGCCGGCTTCATGACCAAGGATCTGGCATTGCTGGTCGGTCCCGACCAAAAATGGCTTTCGACAAGCGGCTTCCTGGACAAGATCGACAGCAACCTGAAAGTTGCCATGGCGGCCTGAACCCTGTCGGGCTGGTCGATCCGATGAAAAGCCCGGCTCGTGAGAGCCGGGCTTTGTTTTTAGACCGATGCGCGTGCGGTCATACGCCTCGTCGCATGAAGCCGAAGATCAGCGAGATCACCAGCAAAACGATCGCGACCCAGAACAACAGACGCGCACCTTCCATGGCGGTGCCGGCCAAGCCGCCAAAGCCGAAGATGCCAGCCACAAGTGCGACGACCAAAAAAATGATCGCCCAGTGCAATAGATTTCCAAAATTCATTTTACGGTCTCCCTCGACTCGCCCAAACCGTTCGCGCCCGCCGCGGCTTGGTTGAGGTGCTGCATCCACCGGTCGTGCCTCGCGGACACCGCCGGCTGCTGGAAAGGAATGCCAAGCTTTCGCTTCAGTTCCGACATCGGCGCACATTCGTTCGCCTGCGACCGGCGCGCGCGTTTAGTCAGCATCCTCGTTTTTGGCATTGTCGGCCTGCCGCTGTTCCGCGACGCCACGAATCCGCTGCGCGATCGCCGGGTTGCGGTCCATCATGACGCGGAGATCAGACGCTTCCAGCACCAGCAGCCGCGTCGTCTCGGTGGCGCGGACGGTCGCTGAGCGCTTGGAGTTTTCAAGCAAGGCTCGTTCGCCGAAGAAGTGTCCCTCGCCGAGCCTCACCGGACCATTCGGCAACTCCACTTCGACCTCACCGCTGGCGATAAGAAACATGGACCGAGCGTCCTCGCCTTGGCGAACGACGGCTGTTCCCTTCGACACCATCCTGGCATTCAGGAAACGGGTGATCTCACCGATTTCGCTGGCCGACAAGGTCGCGAAAAGCGGAATGCGCGCGATCATGCCCCAGGTGACGACGAACTCGCGACGATGGATTTCTTCGGCAAAGGCGGTCGCCACGATGCCGACCGGCAGAGCCAACATCATCAGCCCGAACACCATGGTGACGCTGGCGACCAGCCGGCCCACCACCGTGATCGGGTAGACGTCTCCATAACCCACGGTCGTCAGGGTGACGATCGCCCACCACATCGCGGCCGGGATCGAGCCGAGTTTGTCGGGCTGGGCGTCGTGTTCGGCGCTATACATGGCGGCGGCCGCGAGGATGACGAAGCCGAGAAGAATGATCGCCGACGCCAGAAGCGCCTTGCGTTCGGCCTCGAGCACCTTGGCGAGCGAGCGCATGCCCGGCGAATAGCGCGCGAGCTTGAAGAACCGCAGCAGTCGGAGCAGCAGGAAGATTTTCAGGTGGGCCGACAGGATGAGACCGGCAATGGTCGGCAGGATCGAGATTAGGTCGATGAGTGCTGGAAGCGAGCGGGCGAAGGCCCAGCGGGCCGCCCATTCACCAGATCCGGAATAGTTCGGCTCTTCGGGTGCGCTCCACAGGCGCAGGATATATTCGATCGAAAAGATCGCGACCGCGACATCTTCGATCCCGAGAAACCACGCGCCATAAGCTGCAGCGAGATCCGGCACGGTTTCCAGCACGATGCTGGCAACGCTGATCAGCACGAGGCCGATCAGCCCCCGGCGTACGATCGTCGCGGGCCAATTCTGCGTGTCCGCTTCATCGAACAGCGCATGTAGATCGAGCCGCGCCCGAAACCAAGCCGTTCGGGGCGTGGCAACGCTCACTCGGCGGCGATACGATGCGCCATCGCGTCCGACACCGCCTGCAAGGCGGCCTCTGCGGCATGGCCGTCCGGACCACCGGCCTGTGCCATGTCGGGTCGACCCCCACCGCCCTTACCGCCAAGCTTTTCGGAGGCGGCGCGAACGAGGTCGACCGCACTCAGCCGGTCCGTCAGGTCTGGCGTCACGGCGACCACGATACTGGCCTTCCCGTCGTCCGACACGCCGACGATTGCGACAACTCCCGATCCGATCGCGGTCTTGGCTTCGTCGGCCAAGCCCTTCAGATCCTTCATGTCGACGCCCGTGATGGCGCGCGCCATCAGGGTCACACCGGCAACTGACCGCATCCCATTTTTGGCGTCGCCCGAGGCTGGACCACCCATCGCAAGCCGCTTCCGAGCCTCCGCCAACTCGCGGTCCAGCTTGCGGCGATCCTCGATCAAGGCATGGAGACGCTCGGCGGCCTGCTCGGGGCTGGCCTTTAAGAGATCGGCCAAAGCGCGTGTCCGAGCCGCTTCCCGGTTCAGATGATGACGTGCGGCCTCGCCGGTGCGCGCCTCGAGCCGGCGAACGCCGGAGGCGACCGAGCTCTCACCCACCACGCTGATGAGACCGATGTCGCCTGTGCGCGCCGCATGCGTGCCGCCGCAGAGTTCGATCGAATAGGCCAGTGCGGCGTCGCCATCGGTGGCTTCGCTTCGGCCCATCGACACGACCCGGACCTCGTCGCCATATTTCTCGCCGAACAAGGCGCGCGCGCCGCTCGATCGCGCATCCTCGATCCCCATCAGGCGGGTCACGACCGGTTCGTTCTGCAGCACGATCCGATTGGCGATATCCTCGACGGCGATCAGTTCGGCATCCGTGATCGGCTTCTGGTGTGAAAAGTCGAACCGCAGCCGGTCGGGATCGACCAGCGATCCCTTTTGGGCGACATGCGGACCCAGCACGAGCCGAAGCGCTTCGTGCAGAAGATGGGTGGCCGAGTGGTTGGCGCGGATCGCTCTGCGGCGGGTATGGTCGACCACGAGATCGAGCGGCACGCCGATCGTCACCTCGCCCTCCTCGACCGTGACCGCATGAACGAAGAGGTCACCAAGCTTCTTGGTCGTGTCGGTGACCCGCAGGCGGAGCCCGGCTCCGAGCATCGTTCCCGTATCGCCAACCTGCCCGCCGGATTCGGCATAGAAGGGGGTCTGGTTGAGAATAAGGTAGCCACTCTCGCCGGTCGACAGGGACCGCACCTCGGTGCCGCCTCCCACGATGCCAGTCACGATGCCTTCGGCGCGTTCGGTCGAATAGCCGAGGAATTCCGTCGCCCCGGTTCGCTCACGCAGACCGAACCACACCGTTTCGGTGGCGGCTTCGCCTGAGCCGGTCCACGCCTTGCGGGCATCGGCCCGTTGACGCTCCATCGCGGTCGCGAAAGCCGCCTCGTCCACCGTCATGTCGCGGCCACGCAGAGCGTCTTGCGTCAGGTCCAGCGGAAAACCGAACGTGTCGTAAAGCTTGAACGCGACATCTCCCGACAGGACCGCGCCTGGCGCCAGCGACTTGGTTTCCTCGTCGAGGATCGTCAAACCACGCGCCAATGTGGTCCTGAACCGCGTCTCTTCCAGTTGCAGGATTTCGGCGATCCGCGCTTCGCCTTGCACGAGTTCGGGATAGGCCTGACCCATCTCGCGAACCAGAGCCGGGACGAGCCGCCACATCAGCGGGTCGCGCGCGCCAAGCAACTGAGCATGCCGCATGGCGCGACGCATGATGCGCCGAAGCACGTAGCCGCGCCCCTCGTTCGAGGGGTCGACGCCATCGGCGATCAGGAATGACGTGGCACGAAGATGGTCGGCGATAATCCGATGGCTCGCCTGCTGCGGGCCGTCCGGGTCGACGCCGGTCGCGGAGGCGACGGCCATGATGAGGCTTCGCATCAGATCGGTGTCGTAGTTCGATTTGACGCCTTGAAGAATGGCGGCGATCCGCTCGAGGCCCATGCCGGTGTCGATCGAGGGACGCGGCAGCGCCAGACGCTCGCCCGGGCCGACTTGCTCGAATTGCATGAACACGAGGTTCCAGAATTCTAGGAACCGGTCGCCGTCCTGATCGGCGCTCCCAGGAGGGCCGCCAAACAGGCTTTCGCCCTGGTCGTAGAAGATTTCGGAACATGGTCCGCATGGGCCGGTGTCGCCCATCGCCCAGAAATTATCCGACGAGGCGATCCGGATGATGCGGTCGTCGTGGAAACCCGCGATCTTCTTCCATAGATCGAAGGCTTCGTCGTCATCGTGGTAGACCGTGACCAGCAGTTTGTCGCGATCGAGAGCGAAATGTTTGGTGATCAAGGTCCAGGCGAGTTCGATCGCCTGCGGCTTGAAATAGTCGCCGAACGAGAAATTGCCGAGCATTTCGAAAAAGGTGTGATGCCGGGCCGTGTAGCCGACATTGTCGAGATCGTTGTGCTTGCCTCCAGCCCGGACGCATTTCTGTGCCGTCGTGGCGCGACAGTAGGGCCGCTTTTCGATGCCGGTGAAAACGTTCTTGAATTGCACCATGCCCGCATTGGTGAACATCAGCGTCGGGTCGTTGCGTGGCACGAGGGGGCTGGAGGGGACGACCTCGTGACCGTTCGCATGATAGAAATCGAGGAAGGTCGACCGGATGTCGTTGACGCTGCTCATGCCGTATGACTCGACGCTCTCACGAGAACAGCCTCGGCGGGGCGCCGATCTGTTCAGGACTAAAACTGCTGACGGAGGTGGCAACTGCCGCCTCGATCCACTCGGAAGGTTGGGCATGTCGGCCCGTCTCGCTGGATTTTCGATCCCGACGAGTCGGCGGTGCCCGCGATCCGGCAAACTGCCGGCCCAGGAGACGTTCTAAGACGTTTCCGAGGCAAAAGAAAACCGGTCGCGACATGTCGTGACCGGTTGATCGACGCTCCAGTGAATGCAGGACGTCAGACAGGATCAGGCTTCGGCGGCCGACACATCGTCATCGTCGTTGTCGGCTTCCGGAGCGCCTAGGATCTTCTCGGCGATCAGCCCGGAATTCTCGCGGATCGCCTGCTCGATCGTCCGCGCCGCATCGGGGTTCGCTTTGAGGAATGCTTTTGCGTTTTCGCGACCTTGGCCGAGTCGCTGGCTGTCCCACGAGAACCAGGCCCCGGATTTCTCGACGACACCGGCCTTCACGCCAAGATCGACCAATTCGCCGACCTTGGAGATGCCTTCACCATACATGATGTCGAATTCGACCTCTTTGAATGGCGGAGCCACCTTATTCTTGACCACCTTGACGCGGGTCTGGTTGCCGATCACCTCGTCGCGATCCTTGATGGCACCGATCCGGCGAATGTCGAGACGTACGGATGCGTAGAACTTCAGGGCATTGCCGCCCGTCGTCGTCTCTGGCGAGCCATACATCACGCCGATCTTCATGCGGATCTGATTGATGAAGATCACCATCGTGTTCGACCGCGAGATCGAAGCCGTCAGCTTGCGAAGAGCCTGGCTCATTAGACGAGCCTGCAGGCCGGGCTGCACGTCGCCCATCTCGCCTTCGATCTCGGCGCGGGGCGTCAGCGCCGCCACCGAATCGACCACGAGAACATCGACCGCTCCCGACCGCACCAGCGTATCGGTGATCTCGAGAGCCTGCTCGCCCGTATCGGGCTGTGAGATCAGCAAATCTTCGAGATTGACGCCGAGCTTGCGGGCATAGACCGGGTCGAGCGCATGTTCCGCATCGACGAAGGCACAGACACCCCCGCGCTTCTGCGCCTCGGCGATCACATGGAGCGTCAGCGTCGTCTTTCCGGAAGATTCCGGACCGTAGATCTCGATCACGCGTCCGCGCGGCAGACCGCCGACGCCAAGCGCTATGTCCAAACCGAGTGAGCCGGTCGGGATGGTCTCGATTTCCACGGCTTTCTGGTTCTTGCCAAGCCGCATGATCGAACCTTTGCCGAAAGCTCGTTCGATCTGCGAGAGCGCTGCTTCGAGCGCCTTAGTCTTGTCCACGGAGGTTCCTTCCACGAGGCGAAGATTCGCTTGGCTCATGAGTGCAATCCTTTTGACATGCGCGCCGGGACGCCGCAACAGGATCAATGTACGTGGTTTGTTCCCTTTTACAAGTTCTTCTTTTGTTCTTAGAGCAACCCGAACGTCAGGCTTGGAGCGGCGCTATACAAACAAAAAAGCCGGTCCGCTCGAGGCGGACCGGCTTGATCTGGTACGGACGAACCCTACCGGATTTTAGCGCGAATAGAACTCGATCACGAGGTTCGGTTCCATCTGAACCGGGTAGGGAACCTCGGTCAGGCCGGGCACGCGGGTCATCTTGGCGGTCATCTTGGTGTGGTCGATTTCGTAATAATCCGGCACGTCGCGTTCTGCGAGCTGCACGGCTTCGAGCACGACGGCGAGCTGCTTGGACGCATCCTTGACCTCGATCAGATCGCCGACCTTGACCTGATAGGACGAGATGTTGACGCGACGACCGTTAACCCGGACGTGACCGTGGTTGACGAATTGACGTGCCGCGAAGACGGTCGGGACGAACTTGCAGCGGTACACAACCGCATCGAGGCGACGCTCGAGAAGGCCGACGAGGTTCTGGCTCGAATCGCCTTTTTGACGAATGGCTTCGGCGTAATATTTCCGGAATTGCTTCTCGGAAATGTTGCCGTAATAGCCTTTCATCTTCTGCTTGGCCTTGAGCTGGGTGCCGAAATCGGTCGGCTTGCCCTTGCGGCGCTGGCCATGCTGGCCAGGGCCGTATTCGCGGCGATTGACCGGGCTCTTCGGACGGCCCCAGATGTTCTGGCCAAGGCGGCGGTCAATTTTATACTTCGATTCTGCGCGCTTCGTCATCGCAATTCCTCGCGTGAGTGGATTGAGGAACGCGCCCTCCTGTGCTGCCGTGTCTCGTCCGAAAACGAGACGCGGAAGCCGACAGGCCTTACACTGCGTCGAGTGAAAAACCGCGGGTGCGTCGCCGGAGGCGGGATAATCCCGGAAACCTCGTAGCTACCGGCCGTCAGGTCGCGTGGACGCTGTCGGCGGAGAAGCGTCGTTAGGGCGTTTTGACGCTGAAGTCAACGAAGCGATGGCCGATACGCCGCAAATGCGGATCAGGATCGCCACCGATGCCGCATCGGCGATGGCGTCGACATGCCCTATAGAGGATCAGGGTCGAGCGCCAGCAACCCATCAGCACGGAGACGTCGCATGTTTATCGCCATGAACCGGTTCAAGGTCCTCAAAGGCCAGGAGCAGGTGTTCGAGGATCTATGGCTGTCGCGCGAATCGAACCTCGATACCGTTCCAGGCTTCGTCGAGTTCCACATGCTCAAGGGGCCGGACCGCGAGGATCATATTCTGTATTCCTCACACACGATTTGGGCCGACCGGGAGCAGTTCGTGGCCTGGACCAACTCCGAGGCGTTCCGCGCCTCGCATCGCGGTGCGGGCCAGAATAAGCCGATGTATATCGGCCATCCCGAATTCGAAGGCTTCGAGGTGATCCAGACGATCAAGCGCACCGCTGCCGGGATGACCGAAGCGCTTGGCTGAGCGGCCCGGACAGCGCCGGGTTGATGCGCCGCATCCGGCATGGCACATCGGTGAGGATGATGCCTCACTCGCCACTCAGCCCGCGGTTCCGATGACCGACAGCGACGTCTTGAGCGCCGCAGCCGATGCGAGTGGTGTTTCACGCAAAGCGCCACGGGTTCTCGTGTTCGATTCGGGTCTCGGCGGCCTCACGGTTCTGGCCGAGATCGTCAAAGCGCTTCCCGGAGCCGACGTCGTGTTCGCGGCCGATGATGCGGTGTTTCCCTACGGCCAGATGCCAGAGGCTGCCCTCGTGGCCCGCGTCGTCGATGTTGTGGGCTATCTGATCGACATCCATGCGCCGGATGTCGTGGTGATCGCCTGCAACACGGCCTCGACGGTCGTGTTGGAGCCGTTGCGGGCGCGCTGGCCGGCTGTCAATGTCGTCGGCACCGTTCCGGCCATCAAGCCGGCTGCCGCCCAATCTCGGTCGCGGCGGATCAGCGTTCTGGCGACGCCGGGCACGGTGGCGCGCGACTATACACGCGATCTCGTCCGCAGCTTCGCGGCCGACTGCGCCGTCGATCTTGTCGGCTCGGTCCACCTCGCGAGCTTGGTCGAGGCTTCGATGCGAGGCGAAACGCTGTCCGACGCGGCTGTGTCGGCGGAGATTGTGCCGGTTTTCGTCGATCAAGGCGGACGCCGGACCGACGTGGTCGTGCTGGCTTGCACGCATTTCCCGCTCCTGCTCGACACGATGAAGCGGCTTGCGCCCTGGCCCGTCACTTGGATCGATCCAGCCCCCGCCATTGCGCGCCGCGTCGTCCAGGTGCTGACCCAAGGGGAGAGCTCGCATCCCTCGCCCGATCCGCAGCCCCAGTCCAGCAGGGCCATCCCGGCGCTTTTCACCAGCGGTCGGGTTCCGGGCGACACTTTGCTCGCATTTCTCGACCGGCGCGGTCTGGACGGCCGTGGTGGCAAAGCGTTCCCGCCCCTTCGGTCGATGGCAACCGGCTGACGCGGCGGCGCATGCTGACAGACCGACATGGTTGACCTCTACCGTGACGACGATTTGCTGGTCCGCGCCGCATGCCCGTTCGGGTCGACGGTGTGTTTCGTCACGTTTGATTCGTATTCCGATGTCGGTTCGCTGGACCGGCCGGCTTTCGGCGAGTCATTCCTGCGCGATCGCGGTTTCGATGCCGTCCATATTCTGTCGCGCCGCAACAATTGGTATCTGCACGAAACATCGGCCAAGGCGTTCGATGCGGCCCGGAACGCCGTCACCGGCTACCGGCGGGTCGTCACCTACGGCTCGAGCATGGGTGGATATGCGGCCATTCGGTTCGGCCGCCAGGTGGGGGCCGGGCATGCGATCGCCATGTCGCCGCAATATTCGATCAACCCCGACACGCCACCCTTCGAGACCCGCTGGCGTTTCGACGCGGAGGCGATCGACTTCCGCCATGAGAACCGATGGGACGATTGTTTCGTCGAAGCCGCGACCATCTTCTACGATCCGCGCGACCCTGATCGGCATCATGTCGAGATGTTCAAGGGCAAGACGCGCGTCATTGCCGTGCCGGTCGTCAATGGCGGCCATCCCTGCACCACGATGCTAGCCGAAATCGGCTTGCTCCAGACGGCGCTTCCCGAGATCGCAGCCGGAACCTTTGATCCCGCAATCTTCGCGCAGCACTTAAAAGCCGAGCGACGGCGGTCGGCGCATCTCTACTACAATATCTCGAACAACATCCGGAGGCCGCGCGATCGCGTCCGCTTCGCTCGTATGGCGGCCGATCTCAGGCCGCAATATTTGCCTTTTCTGGATCATCTCGGCGCATTGCTGGTTCAGGTCGGCGACCTCGAGGAAGGCAAGCGCATTCTCGACCATGCGCTGGTTCTCGAACCCGATCGTCAGATCACGCTTTATCGCCTCAGCGAATATTACGAGGCTGCAGGCGACCTCGATCGCGCCATCGCCATCATGGATCGACTTGTCGTAGGCTACCCGCATCTCCGCAATCTCGGACCACGCCTGAACGAATTATTGGATATCGGGGTCGAGCGACTCTACGAGCGTTTATTCGACGACGAGCCCGGCCCGACGGCGGTTCTGGTCGGACGAGGCCCAAGCAACTGACCGCCTCGGGCGCTAAGGTCGATACCCGCAGCTACATGGTGGCGCCGATCTGCCAGGGCACAAATTCAGCGTCGCCATAGCCGAGAGCCTCGGATTTCGAGGGTTCACCGGACGCGATCGCCAGAATTTTGTCGAAGATCTCCTGGCCCTTGGCCTCGATGCTGACGCCGTCGAGGATGTCGCCGCAATTGATATCCATGTCCTCGGTCATACGGGCATAGATGTCGCTATTGGTCGCGAGCTTGATCGAGGGGGTTGGCTTACAGCCGTAGGCCGAGCCGCGGCCCGTTGTGAAGCAGAGGATGTTGGCGCCGCCAGCAACCTGGCCGGTCGCCGAGACGGGATCGTAGCCGGGTGTGTCCATGAAGACGAACCCCTTGGTCGTGACGGGCTCGGCGTAATGATAGACGCCCGTCAGGGTCGAGGTGCCACCCTTGGCGGTCGCGCCGAGCGACTTTTCGAGAATGGTTGTGAGCCCGCCGAGCTTGTTGCCGGGCGAGGGATTGTTGTTCATTTCGCCACCGGCGCGCGAGGTATAATCCTCCCACCACTTGATCATCGAGACGAGCTTTTCGCCCACTTCGCGCGTCGCGGCGCGGCGTGTCAGCAGATGTTCCGCGCCATAGATCTCCGGCGTTTCCGACAAGATGGCGGTGCCGCCGTGCCGAACCAGCAGATCGGCGGCCGACCCAAGGGCCGGGTTGGCCGTAATTCCCGAATAGCCGTCCGACCCACCGCATTGCAGGGCGAGAACCAGTTCGGACGCCGGCAGCGTCTCGCGCCGCGCCTTGGCGGCCGCCGGGATCATGTCCCGCAGTGCCGCGACACCGGCCTCGACGGTCTTGCGTGTGCCGCCGGTTTCCTGGATCGTCATGGTGCGGAAGGCATCGCTTTCGCGCAGGCCGTATTCGCTCTTCATCCGGCCGATCTGGAACACTTCGCAACCCAGGCCGACCAGCAGAACGCCGGCGATATTCGGGTTGCTGGCGTAACCCCATTGGGTGCGCTTCAGCGCGTCGAACCCCTCACCCTTGGAGGCGATGCCGCAGCCGGTGCCATGCACCAGCGCGATGATGCCGTCGATCTCCGGATGATCGTCGAGGACGCCGGATCGTTCCACCTCCTTGGCCATGAATCGGGCCACCGAAGCCGAGCAGTTCACGCTCGTCAGGATCGCGAGATAATTGCGCGTGCCGGCCTTGCCGTTGACGCGCCGAAAACCCTGAAACGTCGCTTGTTGCTCGATCGGCAGCACCAATTCGGTCTTGGCCCCTTCGGCAAAATGATAGTCGCGCGCGAAGTCGTGCATCTCGACATTATGCTCGTGGACCCAATCGCCCGGCATGATGTCCTGCGTCGCAAAGCCGATGATCTGCCCGAACTTCAGGATCGGTTCGCCCGTGCGGATCGGTCCGGTCGCCATCTTGTGACCCTTCGGCACCCGGACGCGCGCCTCGACGCCCGATCCATTGAGGGCACCGGGATCGAGCGTGTCGACCGCGACGACGACGTTGTCCTGCGGCTGCAGGCGCAGCGTGCGGGCGGGGGATGTCGAGAGGAGCGTCATGGTAAATCCGAGAAAAGCGTGGGGTTCTGCTGCGCGAAACTGTCGAACAGCGCGGTGGTTTGGGCGAGGTGGCGGCGCATGGCGAGGCGGGCGGCGTCCGGATCGCCGGTCGACATTCCGTCCACGATGGCCCGGTGTTCCTCGACCGTGCTGGCCATGCGGCCCGGCGGCGTCATGAGGATGCGGCGGATGCGCTCGAGATGCGACCGGAGCGTGTCGAGAATGATGCCGGCTTGGGCGAGCCCGAGGCTGTCGCAAATGCTGCGGTGAAAAGCGACATCCAGAGCATAGAGCCCGGGTCGGTCATCCGCGTCGGCCGCCGCCGCTTCGTAGCGCAGGTTGCGGTTAAGATCGTCGATGAGCGCCCGCGGCGCGCGTTCGGCGGCCACGGCGGCGATTTCGGCTTCGATCGCGGTCCGGATCAGCATACATTCCCGTACGTCGCTCAAGGCGATCTTGGCAACGAACGAGCCATGTTGCGGTTCGATCACCACCAACCTGTCATAGGCAAGCCGATTGATCGCCGTCGTCACGGGAAAACGTGACATCCCGAGCCGTTCGCAGAGTTCGGCCTTGTCGATCGGTGATCCGGGTTCGAGCAGCCCGGACAGAATCGCTTCCTTGATCTCGTGGTAGACATGACCAGCCTTGGACGATCGCTTGGCTGTGGCGGGCTCGGGCGCCTGCACGGCTGCGGTCGATCGATGATGCGCCGAGGCGTCCATGAGGCGGGGACCCATCCTATGCAGGATTGCAGCGGCCGCGTCACACAGATGCGCGTCTTTGTCGCTCGCTAGCATGTCAGATGGTAAGATCGCGCTTGGCGAAGGTCAAGCAATTGTGCAATTTGCCTGCATCGGCCCCAACGCGAGACGGAATGATGCATCCGCTGACCCCTGCGACGACACTCCCCGAGGATGGTTTTGCTGGCGCGCTCGCGGCGCGCGTCTGGCGTCCCGATCTCGGTGGTCCGGCTGTTGTCGCGGTCCGCGAGGGCGGGTTGATCGATATCAGCAAGACATTCCCGACCATGCGGGATCTCTGCGAGGACGCCTCGCCCGCGGAGGCGTTGCGCGGCGCCTCGGGCGATAAGATCGCGACGCTCGAGGAGGTTCTGGCCAATACCGGAGAAGATAATCGCGACCCGACACGGCTTTGGCTTCTGGCGCCGATCGACCTTCACGCGATCAAAGCCGCTGGCGTGACCTTCGCGGTGTCGATGCTGGAACGCGTGATCGAGGAGCGGGCCAGGGGTGACATGAGCGCCGCTGCCGAGATCCGAACCGAGATCACCCGCCTGGTCGGCGAGGACTTCTCGAAGCTTAAGCCGGGCTCGGCCGAAGCCATGCACCTCAAAGAAGTTCTGCTCGCGCAGAACGCTTGGTCGCAATATCTCGAGGTCGGCATCGGCCCGGATGCGGAGATCTTCACCAAGGCGCCCGCTATGGCGGCCGTCGGCACCGGCGCCGATGCCGGCATCCATGTGAAATCGCATTGGAACAACCCCGAGCCGGAGGTCGTGCTTGTGGTCGCGTCGGATGGACGGATCGTCGGCGCGACGCTTGGCAACGACGTCAATCTTCGCGATGTCGAAGGCCGGTCGGCGCTGCTGCTCGGGAAGGCGAAGGATAATAATGCGAGCTGCGCGCTTGGCCCGTTCCTCCGCTTCTTCGACGGTGGCTTTTCGCTCGATACGGTGCGGTCGATGTATGTGACGCTGCGGGTCGAAGGCGTCGACGGCTACACGCTCGAAGGATCGAGTTCGATGGACAAGATCAGCCGCGATCCGGCCGATCTTGCCGAGCAGATGATCGGGCCGCATCACCAATATCCGGACGGGGCCGTGCTGTTTCTCGGTACGCTCTTCGCCCCGATCGAAGACCGGGAGGAGCCGGGCAAGGGCTTTACGCACAAGGTGGGTGATGTCGTCACGGTCGCGACCCCGGCGCTCGGACGCTTGACCAACCGGATCCGCTATAGCCACGAATGCGCGCCCTGGACCTATGGGGCGAGCCATTTGATGCGTCATCTCGCCAAGCGCGGGCTGATCTAGACGCTGCTCTTGCGCGACATGACGCAACTCGATTTAAGCGAGGTTCATTGGCGTCGGGTCGACCGCCGCCGATGCGCGTCAAGCAAGAGGAACCACCAATGGGCGACGATCTGATCCTCGTGGCGGGCGAAGCGCTCGTCGATCTCATCCCGCTGACCGGATCGAGCTACGAGGCGGTGCTCGGCGGATCCCCCTTCAACACTGCGATCGGCCTCGGCCGGCTCGGCGTGTCGACCGGCTATGCCGGGCGGGTGTCGACCGACTCGATGGGCGAGGCGATCGTCGAGCGTCTCAATGCCAGTTCGGTCGATCTCGGTTTCGTCGTACGGGCGCCTCAGCCCTCGCCGCTGGCCTTCGTGACACGCGGTACGGAAGCCACCGGCGCGCGTTATGCTTTTTATCTGGGGTCGACGGCTTACGACGGCCCCTCGCCTTTCCCGGACAAGTGGCCCGGCCATGTCGGCCATTTGCATATCGGCTCGTTCTCGGCGACCGAAGGCTCGCTCGGCAAGGCATCGCTGCAGGCCTTTGCCCAGGCGGCCGGCGTCGCGACCACGAGCTACGATCCGAACATCCGCCCGCTGGTGATTGCGCCGCCGGAGCAGACGGTTGTGGCGGTCGAGGCGCGGGTGCGCCTGTCCACCGTCGTCAAGGTGAGCGATGAGGACCTGCTCTGGTTGTACCCCAACCGCGAGCCGCATGAGGTGGCTGCGACCTGGGCCACGTTCGGGCCACGACTGGTGGTGTTGACTCGCGGGGGAGCCGGCGCCATCGCGTTTTTCGACGGTGATTCAGTCGAACGCCTCGCGCCGACCATCACGGTCGTCGATACGGTCGGGGCCGGTGACAGCTTCATGGCGGCGCTCCTGGCCGCGATGTTCGACGATGGTGCAATCGGGCGACGCGCTATCGCCGACACCCAGGCTTATCGGTCGAACGCCGTCGAGGGATGGGTGAGCTTCGCGATTGCGGCGGCTGCGATCACCTGCACGCGCAAGGGCGCCAATCCGCCGACACGCGACGAGATGCGGGCCATCACGCCGGCTGGCGTCGGATCCATGCCGGCATAAGCGGCGGCCGCCGCTTCACCCTGTGTAATCGACTCGAGCCAGATAAAGGCCAGCGGCAGGCGCCACGGTGCCGCAGCGGGATCGATCCCGGGCTTCGAGGGCGGCTCGTAAGTCGTCGGTGCTCCATTTGCCTGCGCCGACGAATTCGAGCGATCCCACTATCGATCGGACCTGACGATGCAGGAACGAGCGAGCCGTAACCCGGATATCGATCCGGTCGCCCTCCTGGCTGACCTCGATACGATCGAGCGTGCGGATGGGGCTGATGGCCTGACAATCGGCATCGCGGAAAGTGGTGAAATCGTGTCGGCCGATGAGCGCTTGCCCGGCTTCGTGCATGGCGCCCGCATCGAGCCTCCGCTTTACCAGCCAAGCGCGATCGTGGCTTAGAGCGAGCGGGGGCCGCCGATTGACGATGCGATAGAGATAGTGCCGCCGCGTCGCGGAGGAGCGGGCATCGAAGTCGGGTCCGACTTCCTCGGCTTTCAGAACGGAGATCGGGTGAGGCCGCAGATGCGCATTGAGCGCGTCGCGAACACTGTCGCTCCGGTAGGCTTTGCTGAGATCGAGGTGTGCGACCTGCCCGGTCGCATGCACCCCCGCATCGGTGCGCCCGGCACCCTTGACCATGACAGGCGCGCCCGACAAAGCCTCGGCGGCGCGCTCGATCTCACCCTGGATCGACGGTCCGTTGGCTTGCCGCTGCCAACCGACGAAGGCGGTGCCGTCATATTCCACCGTCAGCTTGAACCGCGGCATCGTTAGCTTGGGCTGGAGGGTGCGAGTCGCAGGCCGGGGGCGAGGCGGGTGCCACGCAGGAACGTGTCGGCATCAAGCGGCGCTTTCCCGGCGCGCTGCACCTGCAGCAGCGTCACGGCTCCTGCGGCGCAGGCGACCGTGAGACCGCCCGCGATCAGCGTGCCGGCCGGGCCGCTCCCGTCCGAGACACGTGCGCGCAAAACCTTTACGCGCTCGGTGCCGCTGCCGAGATCGGCCTCGAAAAACGCACCGGGGAAGGGGGACAGGCCCCGGATCGTGTCGTGGACCACCTGAGCCGGATGGTCCCAGTCGATGCGGCATTCGGCCTTATCGATCTTGCGCGCATAGGTCACGCCGTCGGGTGACTGCGCTTTGAACTGCAGGCTGCCCCGGCCCAGCGCGCCGACGGCGCGCCCCATCAGGTCTGCTCCGATGGGCGCCATATGGTCGTGCAGGTCGCCGGCCGTCATGTCGGGCCCGATCGGGAGCGTTTCGGCCATGCCGACCGGGCCTGTGTCCAGCCCGGCTTCCATCCGCATGACCATCACGCCCGTCATGCTGTCGCCCGCCATCACGGCGCGCTGGATGGGGGCCGCGCCCCGCCACCGCGGCAGCATCGATCCGTGCAGGTTCAAGCAGCCGAGGGCAGGGGCGTCGAGAATGCGCTGCGGCAACAACAATCCATAAGCCACCACGACGGCGGCATCGGCCCCGAAACTCGCGAAAACGTCAGCCTCCGCATCGCCCTTCAACGAGGCCGGCGTCAGCACCGGCAGGCCAAAACGCTGGGCCATGACATGGACGGGCGAAAGACGCAGATCCATGCCGCGGCCGCCCTGCGCTGGCGCGCGTGTGTAGACCGCGACGACCTCATGCCCCTGACCGACGATTTCGCTCAAGGTGGGAACCGCGAACTCGGGTGTTCCCATGAAGATCAGGCGCATCGGCTCAGGTCGCGTTCATGCTGCGGCGGGGTGGGGTGCGCTCGGGCGCTTCCGGGCGATCTCCCTCGCGCGGGTTGAACGGCCGTCCGTTTTCCCGCGCGATCCGGGCGGCCTTCTCGAATTTCTTGATGACGCGATCGCGTTTCAATTTGGAAATATGATCGATGAACAGCACGCCATCGAGATGATCGATTTCATGCTGGAGGACCGTCGCCAGAATGCCGTCCGCCTCGATGTGCTGCGGCTCGCCGTTGCGATCGAGAGAGGTGACGCGGACCCGCTCGGGGCGGGTCACTTCGTAATAATCGTCAGGGATCGATAGGCAGCCCTCTTCGTAGGAAGAGGTTTCCTCCGAACGCCATGTAATCTCGGGGTTGACCAGGAACAGCGGCTGACGCGGTTCATCCTCCTTGGCCGTATCGATCACCACGAGACGCTGCATCACGCCGATCTGCACCGCGGCGAGACCGATGCCCGGGGCGTCGTACATCGTCTCGATCATATCATCGAGCAGAGCCCGCACCGACGCGTCCACGGTGGTGACCAGAGCGGACGGCTGGCGCAGTTTCGAATCGGGCAGAGTGACGACGGGCAGAACGGCCATGACGAACCTTGATGAAGAGTTTCGTTGAGATAAGGAGGTGCGGGCTCAGGGTCAAATCTGCTTGTCCACAGAACGGGACTTCGCCAACCACGACCGTGTTTAACATTTACCATGGAGATGCAGAGGTCTGTGAGTCGCGGATCGACGTAACAATTCCGCAGGCAGTTCTCACCGACACTTCGCGCAGAGTGATCTCAGCGAGGGCGAGGCGAACCGCATGATCGAGCATTGCGACCTGTGCGGCACGCGTCTGACCGGCCGAAGCTTCAAACGCCGTGGCTGCTCGGGAAAGTCTTTTTGCGCGATCCGCTGCGTCGAAGCTTTCGAAATACGTCAGGGACTGCCGACCGGACGCATCGACGAGACGCGCCCCGGCTGGTCGGCCTATCCAGCCGTTGCAAACTCCGCTGCCGCCCGGATCTGCTGATCGGCACGACGCGTCCCGATCGACCCCCGTCAGGGGCGGATCGGTGCCCGTCCGCTCGTCAGGGCCTCGTCTAAACTCTCGAGCCGGTCCTGACCCCAAAAGGGTTCGCCATCGAGCATATAGGTCGGCGAGCCGAAAACCCCGACCGCGAGAGCCTCGTTGCCATTGGCGCGATACTGCTCGCCACTGGCGGCCGATCCGGCTTGCGCCAAAACCACTGCCGCATCGTGCCCGCAGTCAACCAGAAGACCGGCGATGACCTTATGGTCGGCGAGGTCTCGATCCTCTTGCCACAAGGCCACGAAGGCACGCGACACGAAGGGCTCCGGTTCATGTCCGAGCGCCACGAGCGCCACCACGGCACGGTCCGCATGGGTGATATCGATCGGCCAGAACGCCGGCTTGATGTTGAACGACAGCCCGAGTCGGGCCTTCCAGCGCTGCAACTCGATAGAGCGATAGGCTTGCCGGTTTGGATGTCGCTGAGCCAACGGGAGACCACCCGATGCTGGAAAGACCTCGCCGAGCGACATGGGGCGATAGGCGAGAGCCGCATCGTGCCGACGCGCCAGATCGAGCAGCCGCGCGTGGCCAAGAAACGCCCATGGGCTATGCAGCGTGAAAAAATACTCGATCGTTCGCCGTTTCGACATGGCCGGTTCTCGATTGCGCGTTGCAAATGGTGTCTGGACGCGGTCATAGACCACGCATGAGATCCATCAAGGAACGTATCGTCCATACCCTGCTGTTCGAGATCGGCGCCATCGCGAGCGTCTCGCCGGCGATCGCCTGGATGACCGGCCGATCCATGGCCGAGGCGAGTGCCGTCAGTCTCGCCTTGTCGGTCGTCGCCACCATCTGCAACTATTGTTGGACGATCTTCTTCGACCGAATGTTTCCGACCCGCCAGCGGAACTTCCTGACCCGCGCCGCGCAGGCGATCGGGCTCGAATTCATCATCACGCTGTTTGCGGTCCCGCTGTTCTATTTTTTTGCTGGCGCGACGCTGCTGCAGGCCTTCATCCTCGATTTCGGCAGCATCGGATTCTTCATCGTTTACGCCATGGCCTATAATTGGGTGTTCGACCGCGTCATGCTGAGGATCGAGGCATCCTCAGCCTGACACGGTCGTCGTCTCAAGCCGCCTTGGCGTTGAACCGGCCGTAGAAGGTTTCGTGGTCCTTCGCCATGTCGAGCAGCAAGCCCGGCGGATCGAAGCGGGGGCCATGCGCTTTGGCGAGCTTGTCGCAGAGCAGCACGAATTGCGACACGCCCATGCCATCGATGTAGGACAGCGTTCCGCCGGTAAACGGCGCGAAACCAAAGCCGACGATGGAGCCGACATCCGCTTCGCGCGGATCTGTCACGATGCCCTCCTCCATGGCCCGTGCCGCCTCAATGGCCTGCGCCACCAGGAACCGCTGCTTCAACTCAGTCACGTCGATGGCGTCGGGATCGAGACGGGTCGGGCGCAAGGCTTGGAGGCCAGGCCAAAGCGTCTTCGGGCCTTTCTCGGGATAATCGTAGAACCCCTTGCGGTTCTTGCGGCCGAGCCGTCCCTCGGTCACCACCAAGGTGTCGAGAAGATCCATCTGGGCTTGGTCGACTGCGGAGTTCCCAAGGTCCTGCCGCGCCGCCACCAGCACCTTGCGGCAGAGGTCGATCGCAACCTCGTCGGTCAGTGACAGCGGCCCGACCGGCATGCCGGCCTGCTTGGCCGCATTCTCGATAATGGCGGGCGGCAGGCCCTCGAGCAGCATCTTGTGGCCTTCCAGCAGGTAGGCGAAGACGCAGCGGTTGGCGTAGAAACCGCGCGCATCGTTGACCAGGATCGGCGTCTTCTTCAGGAGGCGCACGAAGTCGAAGGCTGCCGCGATAGCCCGGTCGCCCGTCTTCGCTCCTTTGATGACCTCGACCAGCAGCATCTTCTCGACCGGCGAGAAGAAGTGGACCCCGATGACATTTTCGGGCCGGAGCGCGACCTCCGCCAAGGATGTGATCGGCAGCGTCGAGGTATTGGACGCGAAGATCACGTCGGGCCCAAGGACCGCCTGCGCTTTGCGCGTCGCCTCGGCTTTGACGGCTCTGTCCTCGAACACGGCCTCGATCACGAGATCGCAACCCACGAGAGACTCATAATCGGCGCTGGTCGTGATACGGGCCAGCAAAGCGTCCCGATCCGCCGTTTTGGCCCGCCCTTTGCCGATCTGATCGGTCACCAGTTTGTGGGAATGCGCCTTGCCCGTGTCGGCGGCCTCCTGGCTCTGGTCGATCAACACGACCTCGAGCCCTGCATTGGCCGACACATAAGCGATACCGGCCCCCATGAAGCCGGCGCCGATGACCCCAATCTTCTTGATGGATGTGAGCGGCACGTCCTTCGGGCGGCGCGCCCCTTTGTTGAGCTCGCCCATGGACAGAAACAGCGAGCGGATCATCACGGCCGCCTCGCGAGAGCGCAGGATCTTGGCAAACTGCCGGCTTTCGATCCGCAGGCCGATGTCGATCGGCATCTGCAGGCCTTCATAGACGCTTTGCAGGATGGCCTTGGCGGCCGGATAGTTGTCCTGCGTCTCGCGACGGTAGATCGCGTTGGCGGGCGGCCACGTCATCATGCCAACGGGCGAATAGACCTTGCCGGACGGCGGCTTGAAGCCCTTCTCGTCCCAGGGTGCGACGCCTTTGCCACCGGCCGCGATCCAGGCTTTGGCAGTATCGACGAGATCCGCGAGGGGTGATAGCACGTGGACGAGACCCATGCTTTTTGCAGCCTGCGGGCGGATCTGCTCGCCGCGAAACAGCATCTGCAGCGCGTCGCCGGTCTGCATCAGGCGCGGCACACGCTGGGTACCGCCGGCCCCAGGGAAGAGGCCGACCTTGATCTCCGGCAAGCCGACCCGCGCCTTGTCGGTCTCGGCCAGGACGCGATAGTGACAGGCCAAAGCTAGCTCGAACGCGCCACCTAGGCAGAGGCCGTTGATGGCGGCCACCCAGGGTTTGCCGCAGGTCTCGAGCTTACGGAACAGCACGGATAAGCGCCGCGAGCCATCGAAGAAAGCCTGCATCGCGGCCTCCGGGTCGCCGGCCTTGGCGTTCTCGTCATACTGCCGCCCGAGCGCTTGCAGCATGGTGAGATCGGCACCACCCGAGAAGCTTTCCTTGCCGGAGGTGACGACGCATCCTTTGATGTGTTCGCTCGAGGCCACCTGATCGATGACGCTATCGAGTTCGTCCATCACGCGTTCGGTGATGACGTTCATGGATCGGCCGGGCATGTCCCAGGTCAGCAGCGCGATGCCGGCGTCGTCGACGTCAAATCGAAAATCGTGCAGCGTCATGATCTTAAACCCGTTCGATGATCGTTGCGGTCCCCATGCCGGCCCCGATGCACAGCGTGATGAGCGCGGTGCTCTTCCCGGTGCGTTCGAGTTCGTCGAGCACGGTACCGAGCAGCATGGCGCCGGTCGCGCCGAGCGGATGACCGAGCGCGATGGCGCCCCCGTTGACGTTGATCTTGTCGAGCGACAGGTCGAACGCCTGCTGATAGCGCAGCACCACCGCCGCAAAAGCCTCGTTGACCTCGAAGAGGTCGATGTCGTCCACCGTCATGCCGGCGCGGGCCAGCACCTTTTTGGTCACATCGATCGGCCCGGTCAGCATCAACGCCGGGTCCGAGCCGATATTGGCGAAAGCGCGGACGCGGGCGCGCGGCCGGAGGCCAGCTTTCTCGCCCGCGTCGGCCGATCCGATCAGCACGACCGCCGCGCCGTCCACGATGCCCGATGAATTGCCCGCGTGGTGGACGTGGTTGACGGCCTCGATTTCCGGATGAGCCTGGATCGCGACGGCATCGAACCCGCCCTGGTCCCCCATCATGGCAAAGGAGGGTTTCAGCGCCGCCAGGGACTGCATGTCGGTCTGCGGCCGCATGTGTTCGTCGGTCGCCAGCAGCGTCAATCCGTTAATGTCGCGCACCGGCACGACGGCCCCGCCAAAGCGCCCTTCGGTCCAAGACCGCGCGGCGCGCTTCTGGCTTTCGACCGCGAAGGCATCGACATCGTCGCGCGATAGCCCGTATTTGGTCGCGATCAAATCAGCCGAGACGCCTTGCGGCATAAAATAGCTTTTGATCGCAATCTGCGGATCGACCGGCCATGCGCCGCCCGATGCCCCGATGCCGACGCGGCTCATCGACTCGACGCCTCCGCCCACGACCATGTCGTGCTGCCCGGCCATAATTTGGGCCGCACCGAAATTCACGGCATCGAGCCCTGACGCGCAGAAGCGGTTGATCTGCACGCCGGGAACATGCGCGCCATAATCGGCCGTCAACGCCGCCGCGCGGGCGATGTCGCCGCCTGCCTCGCCGACGGGATCGACGCAACCGAGGATCACATCGTCGACCAGGGCCGTGTTCAGCGCGTTGCGCGTTTTCAGCGCATCGAGCACCGCAGTTGCGAGGCCGAGCGTCGAGACCTCGTGCAGCGCACCATCCGGCTTGCCGCGCCCGCGCGGCGTTCGCACATGATCGTAGATAAAGGCGTCAGGCATGAGAAATCCTTGGACGATCAGGTGTCGTGATCGGGGTGCTGGTGGTTGATGACGGGCTCATGGGCGGTTCCGGCCAGCCACGCTGACGTTGCTTCGATCGGTAAGGTTCCGATCGTCTCACTCCAGGGCAGGACCGCCTCGAGCCCGAGTCGTGAGGTGGGGGCGATCAGGGTCGGATCGTCGAACGATCCAATCGTCAGCTCGATCGTTGCAGCCGACTGACGATAGGCAAGCGGCGTCCCGCAGGCTCGGCAAAAGCCGCGTGAGGCGATACTCGAACTTGCAAACCAGGTTGGCTCGCCGCGGGTCCACATCACCTGGGTTGTCGGAATTGAGACGAAGGCCATGAACGGGGCTCCGCCAGCCTGTTGGCACATGCGGCAGTGGCAGACTTTGGCGGATTCGACCGGCATCGAAGCCCGATAGCGGACGGAACCGCACTGGCATCCCCCTGATGCGTGTCCCGTCTCCCTGTGGTCGACATCCGGCGTCATTCCCGCGCCTCCCGATGGCGCAGTTTAGAACGCCTCGGCCGGCATTGCCATCACGGCATCGGCTCCGGCTGTGATCCGCGCCAAACGAGTGCCGGTCTCGGGAAGCATCCGTTCCATGAAAAACCGGCCGACCGCAAGTTTGCTCGCCCAGCGGGCCGGGTCGCCACGCCCCTCGGCTTTTGCAACCAAAGCGGCCTTACACATGAGCAGCCACATATGCCCGAGTGCCACGAGGCCGAACAAATGCATGTAGTCGGTCGATCCAGCACCCGCATTGTCGGGCTTGGCCATGGCGTTCTGCATGAACCATAGGGTGGCCTGTTGCAGCCGATCGAGACCCTGCTTCATGGCCTTCACGTCAAACGTTAACTCCGCATCATCCTTAACGCTTTCAAGCGTCTGCGCGACCTCGCTCATGAACGACATGAAAGCACGGCCTCCATCCTTCGGCAGCTTGCGACCGACAAGATCGAGGGCCTGGATTCCGTTTGCGCCCTCGTAGATCATCGCGATACGCGCATCGCGCACGAACTGCTCCATGCCCCATTCGGCCACATAGCCGTGGCCGCCGAGCACCTGTTGGGCCAGCACGCAATTGTCGAAGCCAAGGTCGGTGAACACGCCCTTGAGGATCGGCGTCATCAGACCGAGCCGATCCTCGGCCCGTTGCGCCAGGGCCTTATCGCCCCCCTGATGGGCGAGATCGACCTCGATCGCGGTCGACATGAGGAGCGCGCGGGCCGCCTCGTTAAAGGCGCGGATCGTCAACAGCATGCGGCGGACGTCGGGATGCACGATGATCGGGTCGGCCACTTTGTCTTCAGCCTTGCGGCCGGAGATCGAGCGTCCCTGCAGCCGCTCCTTCGCATAGGCTGCGGCGTTTTGGTAGGCGACCTCGGATTGAGCGAGTCCCTGGTTGGCGACGCCGAGCCGGGCCTCGTTCATCATCACGAACATGGCGTTGAGGCCCTTGTTGGGTTCCCCGACCAGCCAGCCCGTCGCTCCATCGTAGTTCATCACGCAGGTGGCGTTCCCGTGAATGCCCATCTTACGTTCGATGGAGCCGCAGGAGACCTTATTGCGCGCGCCGAGTGACCCATCCGGGTTCACTATCATCTTGGGAACGATGAAGAGCGAGATGCCTTTCGTGCCCGCCGGCGCGCCCTCGATTCGCGCCAAGACGAGATGGATGATGTTGGGCGTCAGATCGTGCTCGCCCGCCGATATGAAGATCTTTTGACCCGTAATGGCATAGGCCCCATCCGGCTGTGGAACCGCTTTGGTGCGGAGGAGCCCGAGATCGGTCCCGCATTGCGGTTCGGTCAAGTTCATCGTGCCGAGCCACTCGCCGGCGATCAGCTTCGGGACATAGGTCTGCTTCTGCTTGTCGCTTCCATGAGCCAGGAGCGCCGAAAACGCGCTTTTTGTCAGGCCTGGATACATCGTAAACGCCATATTGGCGGAGGTGCAGAACTCGTTGATGATGGCGCCGATCGCCTGGGGCAAGCCTTGGCCGCCATAGGCCGGATCACCTGAAATTCCGACCCAGCCGCCTTCGGCATAAAGCTTATAGGCCTCCCGAAACCCGTGCGGGGTCGTGACCGACGCATCGGCGTTGCGGACACAGCCATCCCGGTCGCCACTCTGGTTCAGCGGAAGCAACACGCCTTCGCTGAGCTTCGCGCCTTCGGTCAGGATCGCCTCGACAACGTCGGGCGTGGCGTCGGAAAAGCCTGGCAGATTGTTGTGGCGTTCAATCCGAAACACGTCGTTCAGCAAAAACATGACTTCGTCGATCGGGGCTTTATAGGTCGGCATCACTCATCCGTTCGGCAGGCCACTGCGGTCGAGAGTATCACGGTCAAAGCTTGCCAAACCATGCGGCTCGGCCAGCTCTCTCCAATGTGGAGCGTGCTCTCGTGTCGGCCAGCCAAGATGCGTGTGGTTTGTGGTCGCGACATGGTGGCGGTGGGGCCAGAGCGCGAGACCGCGGTCAAACAGCGACGCTCGCTCGCAACCAGGGATGGAGCGGGCGATAGGCAACGCACTCGCTTATTTGACCGAGTGCTGAGGCCGTAGCGATTTTGGGTCTAGGGCCGGCCGTCGATGTCGGCCTGCGCGTCGCGCAGAACCGATATGGCGCCATCGATCTCATTGCGTTGGCGTTCAAGGTGAGCAATCTGCGCTACGATCTGCTCGCTTTTGAGATGTAGCCTATTGGTCTCGGTACGGGGCTCCGCGCCGGCCAACATGTCACGGATTTCGGTGAGCGTGAAACCAAGCTGCTTGGCTTGCAGGATCATGTCGAGGCGAGCCTTATCGCTGTTGGCGTAAAGTCGCGTCATACCGTCTCGGCGTGGCACAAGCAGGCCACGATCCTCATAGAAACGGAGCGTCCGCAGGCTGACGTCGAAGGCACGCGCCATCTCTCCGATACTGATCCGCTCGATTTTGACGTCCTCTGAACGGGGTCGTGCCGGACTGGGTCGCTGCGGCGATTTCGCAAGGCTCATCACTGGGTTCCGTGAGATGGGGCGACGCTTGCGACGCCTCGATTTCCCGAAATCTAACGTTAGGTCAGACTAATTACAACCCATAGTTGTTATCGGTGGGAATGGGTTGTGTCCTGTTCAGCATCGGAGGTTGTCTTAACCTCCTGTTTACCCTGCTGAACGAAACTCGGGGACGGCAGGGTAGCGTTCACAAACCACCAACGATTTGCGTTGTGAACGACTGCGATGCGACTGACCGGAACTGGGCCGATGGCCTGATTGGCGCGACGATGAACAAGGCGGTTCCTTGGAGCAGCGGTGACAGCAACCTCGATATTCGCGAGGCGGCTCGCCGTGCGGCCAAGCGAGAGGGACTGTCGGTCGGTGAATGGCTCGATGCCATCATCGCAGAGCGCGCCGAGATGTTGGGTGTCGATGTTGCAAAGCTCGATGCCGAAGAGCGGGTCTATGCCGTCACTGAACGATTGGCCCGCCTGAGCGGGGAGACACGTGGCGCCTCCGAGACCCGCGACTCATCCGAACCAAGCCGATCGTCCTTGCCGCCGTCTTCACCTCGAGCTTCCGAAAGACAAAAAATGACGTCGGGCACGCGTATGCGAGACTGGTTCGGAGCAAATGGCGGCGCGACGGCTCCAGCCAAGCCCAGCCCGACGAAGACTGCAGCACCCACGCGCGGTCGATCGATGCCTGAGACCGCCCGACCCTTCGGCCCGCTGAACGGACGCCTCGGATCGACCCTCGACGCCTCCGCGCCGACACGCGCGCCCATCGTGGCCCCTCGACCGATCGACGTTCAGGCGGTCGCGACACAGGCGGCTTCGGACGACGGGTCTTCGGCTGCTGCGGAACAGTCGGGCGCCGAGGAGTTGCGGCGGGTCGAGGCAAAACTCACCGCACTTTTCCGGGCTCTCGATCGCAAACAGGACCCGTCGGGCACCGATGTCGTAATGCCGCCAAGCCGCCCGGCAGCGACGCGAGCTGCCGCCGCCGTCGAGACGGCAAAGATGGCCGATTCGACGCCAGCGCCGATCCTCTCGGATGCGCCGCCGTTTCGAACCTTGGCGCAGGCGATCGCCGAAATCTCCGAGCGGCAAATCATGTTGGACCGGCAGGCGGCCGTGACCGCAGATGAGCCGACAGCCCCCCCGGTCAGCCCGCAGCGCGCTGAGGAGCAAGCGGATCGCAAGATCGACGCGCAACCTCACGTCACGCTCTCGACGAGACAGGACCAGTCCAGCGACAGACGCGCCAAGCTCATGCCGACCCAGAAATTGGCGGCGTCTCGCCTCCGGGCTGAGCCTTCCGGCTCCGGGGCTCAATCTCCTGGCTCGTCAACCGAAGGGTCGACGCTCGACCTCATCGAACGCCGGCTCGAGGCACTCGCGGCCAAGATCGACATGGCGATTGCCGGTCAGGTGAAGCCAAGCGTCATCGAAACCCTCTCGAAGCGGCTCGATCATGTTCAGGGATCGCTGGACGATCGGCTGCTGTCCCGCACCGCCCTGCCGCCGCTCGATCAACCGGCGATGGAGCAGATGATCGAAGGGTTAATCGGCCGGATCGAGACCTTGCGTCAGCCTGTGCCAGATGTCGCGGCGCTGGAGGGCATGCTACAGCAACTCGCGCAGAAGCTCGATGATGCTCGCGAGCCACAGGCCGATGCCCAGGTGTTCGGCGACCTCCAGGCGCAGGTCGGAAAATTAGCCGAGCGGATCGATAAGAGCGACGCGGGATTGACCGCGATCGTGTCGGTCGAACGCTCGCTCGGCGAGTTGTTTTCGCAACTCGAAGAAACGCGCGAGGCGGCCATCAACGCTGCCGAGGGCGCGGCCCGGACTGCCGCCCGCGATACACTGCGCGCCGCCATGCTGGATTCCGCCCTGCCGTTTGGCAAAGGCCATGCGAACGCCGAAGCAGCCGTCGAGCAGGTGTCGCAGGAACTCTCCGACTTCCGCGCAACGCGCGAGACCTCGGATCAGCGCCTGCATGCGATGCTGGCGACCCTGAATGAAACGCTCGAAAAAGTTGTCGACCGCCTGGCTCTTCCAGGGGTTGCGGAGACTTCCGTCTCGGCCGCATCTCAGGTCGGCAAAGCCGGGCAGGGCGCCACGACGGATGATGCCTCTCGCGTGCCGCCTCCGGGCGTGCGTCAGGCAGGAGAGCGTCCACGCGCCGCTCTGGCGTCGCTCGATGCCGATGTTCCGATCGAACCCGGATCGGTTGGCAATCCCCGGATGTTATCGCGTCCGGCGGAGGCCTCGACCGACGCGGCGCGAGCCCCCGACGTCAAGGCCGATCCATCACAATTTATCGCCGCTGCTCGCCGTGCCGCTCTCGCGGCCGCGCAGGATACGGCAGCATGCGCCGCGACGGCCGCGACCCGTCGGGGCGATCATCAAGCTCAGCGTCTCGGCTCGTCGACGTCCCTGATGGATCGGGTGAAGGACTTCTCGGCAAAGCATCGGCGGCCCATGCTGCTTAGCCTTGCCGGCTTGGTGCTTTTGCTTGGCGCGATCCAAGTCGCGCGCCTGAGCGCCGTGCCGGCCGATGGCGCATCGACGGTCGGGTCTGCAACGGCAGCGAACGTGGCTGAACCGCAACCGTCGTCGACGGGCGCGATACCCGCGGTGAAGCGCGAGGCGCTTGCCGGCGCGGCCGGTGATGCCGCAGTCGGAGGGCCCGCCGCGACTGTGGCGCTGGTGCCGCCTGCGCCTGCCGTAGCGGACCAACCTAAAACCGCCGTTGTCGCTCCGGCCAAGTCGCTTCCAACTCTTGCCATGGGCCGTCCGCCCCTCTCCGGCCCCCAGCCCAGCCCGACAGCTTCGGGCTTGCGCGACCTTGCGAGCAGCGGCAATGCGGCGGCGCAATTCGAACTCGGCTTACGTTTGGCCGATGGACGAGGTCTGCCGCGCGATCCGAAACAAGCGGCCGAGTGGCTCGAAAAGGCGGCGACTCAGGGGCTCGCCCCGGCGGCCTATCGGCTCGGCTCGCTCTACGAAAAGGGGCTCGGCGTGCCGCGCGACCCGGCCATTTCGTCACGCTGGTATCAGCAGGCGGCCGAGCAGGGGAACATCCGAGCAATGCATAATCTGGCGGTCATGTCGGCTGAAGGCGCCGGCGGCAAGCCGGATTATCCGAAGGCGGCGACGTGGTTCGGCAAGGCCAGTCAGATGGGCGTGCGCGACAGTCAATTCAACCTTGCAATTCTTTACGCGCGAGGGCTCGGCATCGAACAAAGCTTGGCGCAATCCTATACGTGGTTCGCGATCGCTGCCGCACAGGGTGACGACGACGCGGCCCGCAAGCGGGACGATGTCGCAGCCAAGCTCGATGCCAAGACGCTCGCGGCCGCTAAGGCGGCTGCGGAGAATTTTCGACCGACGCCGCCGATCGCCGCCGCCAATGAGGTGCCGCCACCGGCTGCCGGATGGGATGCGGTCCAGCCGCAAGGACCGGTGCCGACGACCTCGAATGTGCCCGCAGCACATGCTCCGGCCCCGAACGCATCGGGTTCGACGCAGCCAGGCGCGAGCAGCCGGAGCGGCACTCTCGCCCCACGGATCAGTCGCCTCTAGCATTCGAGCCGGAGGTTACCTCCTCGCCGGCTCGGGTTCATCAAAGCAAAAAAAACCCGGCGTGAGCCGGGTTTTCGTCGCTGACTAAAATCAAGCCTGAGGTTGCGGCTCGAGGCCGGTTTCAGGACCCGACTTCGGACGTCCCTTGCCGATGTTCGGCACCGGCGAGGCACGCGGCGGGGTCGGGTCGTCACCGGTTTCGCGCACCGGCAAGCGACCTTTCAGCAGGCCGATGATCTCGTCACCCGACAAGGTCTCATATTCGAGCAGACCTCTCGCGAGCGATTCGAGATCCCCCTTGCGACGGGTCAAAATCTCGGTTGCTTCGGCCAAGCCATTCTCGACGAGCCGCCGCACTTCCGAGTCGATCTTCTGGGATGTCGATTCGGAAATATTGTTCTGCTTGCCCATCGAATAACCGAGGAACACCTCTTCCTGGTTTTCGCCGTACATGACCGTGCCGAGTTCGTCGGAGAACCCCCAGCGCGTAACCATCGCGCGCGCCAGTTTGGTGGCCTGCTCAATGTCCGACTGAGCGCCGGACGTGACCTTGTCCTTGCCGAAGATCAATTCCTCAGCGACGCGTCCGCCCATCAACACGGCGAGGCGCGAGGTCATCTGCTCGAAGCTCATCGACAGCTTATCGCGCTCCGGCAATTGCATGACCATGCCGAGTGCACGGCCACGCGGAATGATCGTCGCCTTGTGAACGGGATCGGTCGCCGACACGCTGAGAGCCACGATCGCATGACCACCTTCGTGATAGGCCGTCAGCATCTTTTCCTGCTCGGTCATGACTAAGGTGCGGCGCTCGGCGCCCATCATGATCTTGTCCTTCGCGTCCTCGAACTCCGACATCGTGACGATTCGCTTGCTGCGGCGAGCCGCCATCAAAGCTGCTTCGTTGACGAGGTTCATCAAGTCGGCGCCGGAGAAGCCGGGTGTCCCACGCGCGACGGTCTTGAGATCGACGTCCGGCGACAGCGGCACCTTCCGAACATGCACCTTCAAGATACGCTCGCGGCCGACCACATCGGGATTCGGGACCACGATCTGGCGATCGAAGCGGCCTGGGCGCAGCAACGCAGGGTCGAGAACATCCGGACGGTTCGTCGCCGCGATCAGGATGATGCCTTCATTAGCCTCGAAGCCGTCCATTTCGACCAGCAACTGGTTGAGGGTCTGCTCCCGCTCGTCATTGCCGCCGCCAAGACCGGCGCCGCGATGGCGACCGACCGCATCGATTTCGTCGATGAAGATGATGCAAGGCGCATTCTTCTTCGCCTGCTCGAACATGTCGCGCACGCGGCTCGCGCCGACACCGACAAACATTTCGACGAAGTCTGAACCCGAGATGGTGAAGAACGGAACGCTGGCCTCGCCGGCGATGGCACGAGCCAGCAGCGTCTTACCAGTGCCGGGCGGTCCGACCAGAAGGACGCCACGCGGGATACGGCCGCCGAGTCGCTGGAACTTCTGCGGGTCGCGCAGGAATTCGACGATCTCCTGGAGGTCGTCCTTGGCCTCATCGACGCCAGCCACGTCCTCAAACGTGACACGACCATGGGCCTCGGTCAGTAGTTTGGCCTTCGACTTACCAAACCCCATGGCTTTGCCGCCCGCCCCCTGCATTTGCCGGGACATGAAGATCCAAATTCCGATGAAGGCGAGCAGAGGCAGCCCATTGACCAAAAGCGTCACCAGCCAAGAATTACCGTCCGACGGCGGCTTCGCGGTGATCTGCACATTCTTCTTGTAGAGATTTTGCACCAAGCTCGGATCGTTCGGTGCATAGGTCGAGAAAGCACGATTGTCATTGAAATGACCCGTGATCTCGGCGCCCGCGATCGTAACCTCACGCACGCGACCGCTATCGACCTCGCTCAGCAACTGGCTGAAGGTAATGTCTTGCGTCTGCGAGCGCTGGCCTGGATTTTGGAACAACAGCACCAAAGCGACCACAAGCAGGAATATGATCACCCAAAGGGCGAAGTTCCGGAAGTTCGGATTCATCTCGGACCCGTGAAAAGCGTTGACCCCTTCAAGGGGAGATAGTCGTGTCGCGTAGGCCTGACCCTAGAACCGGATAGTCTGGTGGACCATTCCGGCGAGATCATGCTTCGATTTGGTGTTTCGCGCGGTTTTAGATGTTCGAGGCACAATCGGCGCCTCGAGACCGCAGTCGGCATCGTGTCTAGTGCAATGTAGGCGTCGACGCGCTCATTGCCAAGGGAACGGCCTGGCTTCTGCGGCGAATGGTTCCGTTTGCGTTGAATCGGGATCGACTGGCCTGTGCCGCGCGGCGCGTCCGCGACGTCGCGGCGCCTCCACCTCGATTGTAAGTCGTCCGCTCTTCGCAAGCGTCAACGTCGCTCCGCCGAGGCTCCGACGGAGCGTTGATCCGGCGCGGAACGCCAGTCGGATCTCTGCCGCGAGATGTTCGAGCCGGTCGAGCCGTAGCATGGATGAGCCGCCGACCGTGGTCGCGGCTTCCCCGAGAACCCGGATCGTGAACTCTTCGGGTTCGCGATCGAGCAGGCCCATGTCAAAGCGCAGCAGTCCGGGCGCGGCCGGCAATTCGGCCAGTAAGCGAAGCCGCTCGGCGGCCTGACGCAAGGCCGTCTCGGCCCGCGCAGCGCGTTCCGCCAAGAGGCCGAACCGACTGGCGTCGAGACCCTCGGCGGCGAGCGCCGGGAGCATCTGTCGCATGCGCGTGCGTGCGAAGCGGGGATCCTCATTTGAGGGATCGCGACGATAATCCCATCCGTTGATCGCGCAGGCAGCAACCAGGCGGGCCTTCGGCACACGGAGGAGAGGGCGCAGATGCGAGACCCCGTCTCGAAACGAATGGCCGCTCATGCCCGCGAGGCCCGAGACGCCGGTGCCCCGCGTCATGCGAAACAACAAGGTTTCGGCCTGATCGTCGAGCGTATGTGCGGTTAGGAGCGATGTCGCGCCCGTCTCGCGACAGAAGCTGGTGAGCAAGCGATAGCGGGCTTCTCTTGCCTTTCCCTGGACGGCCTGTGTCGGCTTCGGTCCGGTCCAGGTTAGGATCTGCGCCGCAAGGCCGATGCGCTGCGCCTGCGCAACCACGAAATCGGCATCGTCACGCGAGGCGGCCCGCAAGCCGTGGTCAACTGTCGCGACCGTGAGGGGACGATCCAGTGTCGCCATAAGGTGCATGAGCGCGATCGAATCAGGACCGCCGGACACTGCCACGACCACAGGCGCGATCGAGGGACCCAGAAGCGAAGGGAGCGAAGCGGAAAGATCGTCCGCCGTGTAGGGCAGGGTTGCCGCGACGCTCGTCTCAGCCATCGGTGCGGCAGCGCGACCGCTTCAATTCGCGATCGACTCCCGCCCGGACCTCTGCGGAAGCCGTCGGATATTTGCGGGTGACTTCTAGATATGTCGCGCAGGCCTGATCCTTGGCACCGAGAGCGTTCAGCGACATGCCGAGGCGCAGCAGAGCGTCAGGCGCACGCGCCGACTTGCCATAATCGGTCGAGAGCTTCAAAAATTGTTCTGCGGCTTCCCGATGACGACCCAGTCGCGAGTAGCTTTCGCCCGCGAGATAGACTGCATCGGGCACCAGCCTGTCCTTCGGGTATTTGGTGACGAACCCCTGAAATCCCGTGGCGGCACCGTCAAATTGACCTTGCTTATAGAGCCCGAGATCGTTGTCGAACTCTTCGCGTGTCCCGCCTGGCGTCAGGCTGGCCACAGCATTCGGGTCGGGCAAAGCGCGTGCGGCGGGGGGCGCCGCGATGATCGAGGGCGTGTCGTTGCGAGGCGTGTCGCTCGCGGTCTGCTCCGTCCCACTGCCGGGGCGCTGCATCAGGTCGAGCGGCGGGCGGGGATCGGCGGATGCACGCGCCGAAATCGGTGCGCTCGGCTGCGTGGTGCCGAGGGGCTTCGGAGCACCCGGCGCGGTTGGGTTGGCGTCCGGGTCGAAGACGTCGCCGGTCGCGCGCGCCGCACGCGGGGCGGGCGTCGCTCCGTTGGACGAGGCTGCAGGCGCGTCAAGGGCAGCGACGACGGGCGTGGTCGCGCCCAACTCTGTCGCGTCGCCCCGTTTCTGCGGCAGCGGCCGAACGGCTGCACCGGCCGGCGCGCCGCCGGTCCGCTGTAGGTCCTGGAAGCGGAAATCGACGTCGCCCTGCATCTTCCGCATGTCATCGGCGAGCTTCTTATTCTGATATTGAAGCTGTTCGATTTGGCCGGTCAGGGTTCGAATCTGGTTTTCGAGCCGTCCCAGTCGAACCACCAGGGCCCCCTGGTCGCCATTCTCATCCGGAGCCGCAACGTCGTCCTGTGCTTGAGCCAGGAGGATCGTCTCGGCCGCATGGACCGGCCAGCGCGCGCCGCCTGCCACCAGGACCGTGAGGCCGGTGACCATCGCCAGCATCGGGCGGAACTTGAAAGTTTTCATAACGGCGGACCCATCGACATGACGACGCCACACAACACGGCACTTCGGCTTTTCGATGAATTGTGGCGGAGGATCAAGCCGCAATGAACGTGCGTCGGAGAAGCCGAACCAACATGGGCCTCACGAGAAGCCCGCGGTCGGTGTGTATCCGACCGCGGGCGTTTGGCTATTAGGATTGACCGCCTGTCTTCAGCACCGTCACGGCGCGGCGGTTCTGCGACCAGCATGAAATGTCGTTACAGACCGCCACGGGACGCTCTTTGCCGTAGCTGATCGTCTTAATTCGGGCTGCGGCAATGCCGCGCGACGCAAGATAGTCCTTTGCGGCTTCGGCACGGCGAGCGCCGAGTGCGAAATTATATTCGCGTGTGCCGCGTTCGTCGGCATGACCCTCGACCGTGAAGGCATAGCGCGGATATTGGGCGAGCCAGCGCGCCTGCTTGTCGAGCGTGGCGGTCGCGGTCGGGGTGAGATCCGTCTGATCGGTCTCAAAGAAGATGCGGTCGCCGACGTTGACGGCGAAATCCTGTGCGCTGCCCGGCACGGCCGCACCACCGGCGCCGCCAGCTCCACCAAAACCGCCGAGCGCGGCCTCATCGGCATTGTTTTTGGCGCAGGCCGTGACGGCGAGGCCGGCCATCAGCACAATCGCCAGTTTAAAGTTACGGCTCGAAAAGATCTGGGGCATGGAGACTCCTGTTGCGGTCGCCCGACGTTGCAATCAAGTAGCCACGCCTTGGTTAAGCGAAGGTTTTTATCAACCTTGATGGAAGGTAAGAGACCGGGGTACGTGTCCTTACGACCAGCCTTGGTTAAGAAGCCCTTGATGGCCGCAATGCGGCATCAACCCTCAACAAGAGAGACACACCACAGGAGTTGCGCTCCTGTGGTCTAAAAGCAACAACCGGCGCGCGAGATCACTCCGCCGCTTGCACCAGGGGGAGAGGCGCACGGTCTGCGGTGTCGACCATGTAGTCGCGCGTCAATGGCACGGCGTCGACGCTGTTCGACAATTGCGCCTGAAACACCATGAAGCCGCCGTGCCGAAACGACATTTCGCTGGCCGCCAGATAAAACTCCCACATCCGGCAGAATCGCTCGTCGTAAAGGCTGCCGAGCTCTCCCTTGCGCTGCAGAAACCGCTCGCGCCAATGTTTCAGCGTCTCGGCATAATGCAGGCGTAGCACTTCGAGGTCGGTGAGCCAGAGGCCGCTCGTCTCGAGTGGCGGGATCACCTCCGAGAGAGATGGGATGTAGCCCCCTGGGAAGATGTATTTATTGATCCAGGCATTCGGCTTGGCGATGCCGTGGTTGCGGCCGATCGAATGAATGAGCGCAACACCATTCGGCGCAAGCAATCGGGAGACGGTGTTGAAGTATGTCTTATATTGCGGGGTGCCGACATGCTCGAACATACCGACCGACACGATCCGATCGAACGTGCCCTCGAGTGTGCGATAGTCCCGCAATTCGAAGGTGACCCGGTCCTGCAATCCGAGGGCCTCCACTCTTTGCCGGGCGACCTTCAATTGCTCCGTCGAGAGCGTCACGCCCAGGACGTGAACATTCTCCTGTTGCGCGATGCTGATCGCCATCCCGCCCCAGCCGCAGCCGATATCGAGCACGCGCTGTCCCGGCTTCAGCAGCAGTTTGGCAATGATATGCCGCTTTTTGGCCGTCTGCGCGTCGTCCAACGTGACGGTTGGATCGGCGAAGTAAGCACAGGAATATTGGAGATCCTGATCTAGGAACAACCGGTAGAGATCGGTCGAGAGATCGTAATGGTGGGCGACGTTGCGACGCGAACGACGCTGATTGTTGTATTGCTGAACGGCCGCCAAAGCTTTGTAGCCCGCGCGTCGGATTATACCTGGATAATGCTGTGGCAGGCCGGCGAGATTGGTGCCGGCGAGATCGAGCAGATCGTAAATACTGCCCTGCTCCATGATGAGATCGCCGTCCATATAGGCCTCGCCGAGGAAGCGATCCGGATCGGCGGCGATCTTGAGGGGAGTGAGATGTCCCCTAAGGCGAACCACGACTGGATCGTGGCCCGGTTGGCCGTCGCCGAAGGTATATTGCTTTCCACCGTCGAGAATGACCGTCAACCGGCCCTGGCGGAAGATCGAATTCAGCTTTGATTTGAGCATGTTGGGATTGCCGCTCTTTCGGTCCTGTCATCTCCGTGCTGCTCGGGTGGACGACGTCGACCCGGCACGTACACAAAGGTCATGACGAGAATTCAAACCCAAACGGACAAAATGTCCAAAGCATTTTCGCCTTTGTGGCAATTTTTTGAAACGTTTCTGCTCCGTGGTCGTGCTCTCGGGCTGGAGCGTCATGGCGCATGACGTGACCGCGACTGTGCCGTCTCGCAGCGTAGCGACAATAAAAAAGTGCCGGTCGAGGCATCGACCGGCACTCTGAACGAGGCGATGTCGCTTTGTTTCGGTTAGTTCAGCAGGGGACCCCAAGACGGATCGGACGCGAACGAGCCAGTCGCCACCGGGAACTCACCCCGACCGAAAATATCCGTCATGAAGATCTTGGATCCAGACTGACCGCCCGGATCGCGAAAGAACATCAGATAGAGCCCGTTCGGCGCCCATGTCGGGCCTTCGTTGTGGAAGCCTTCAGTCAAGATGCGCTCGCCCGACCCATCCGGCTTCATCACGCCGATCCCGAAGCTGCCGCCTTTCTGGCGCGTGAAGGCGATGTAATCGCCCTTGGGGGACCAGACCGGCGTCGAATAATGGCCATCGCCGAACGACAGTCGCTTCGCGGTGCCTCCCGACGCAGCCATGATATAGATCTGCTGGCTGCCACCACGATCGGACTCGAACACGATCTGCGACCCGTCGGGCGAATAGGACGGCGACGTATCGATCGCTGCCGTATTGGTCAGGCGGGTGGTCGTGTGCGAGGCGATATCCATCGTGTATAGATTGGAAGAGGACCCTTCCGATAGCGACATGATGACCTTGCCGCCATCGGGCGAGAAGCGGGGGCTGAACGTCATGCCGGGGAAGTTACCCACGACCTCGCGCTGGCCGGTCTCGATGTTGAGGAGATAGACCTTCGGATCGGAGTCGCCGAAGGACATGTAGGTCACCTCCTGCGAATTCGGCGAGAAGCGTGGCGTCACCACGAGATCGTCGCCCTTGGTCAGATATTTCACGTTGCCGCCGTCCTGGTCCATGATGGCAAGGCGCTTGCGGCGATGTTCCGCCGAGCCTGTCTCGTCCACGAAGACGACGCGCGAATCGAAGAAGCCCTTCTCGCCGGTGATGCGGGTGAAGATCGCATCCGACACGATATGGGCCACACGGCGCGAGTTGGTGGCATCGGTCACATATTGCTGGCCGGCGACCTGCTGCCCATTGGACGAGTCCCACAGGCGGAACTCGGTCTTGATGCGCCCATCTCCCTCGCGATGCGTGCGTCCGGTGACGACGAACTGTGCGCCGCTATGCTGCCAAGCCGCCATCTGGGGCGCCTCGGGGTTCGGAGCTTGCTCGGGAAAGGCGCTCGGGTCGGTCGGTGAGAGAAAGACCGACCGTTTGAAGTTGTTGGTGATGATGCCGGTGATCTTGCTGCCGTCGGCATCATCGCTCGCAAATTTTGTGATCGCGATCGTGACCGGCTTGAACTGTCCGCCGGGGCGGATGTCGAGGAAACGTTCCTCAGCCGACGCCGGGGCCAGTGAGAAAGCCAATAATCCGGCGACGAGCGCCAGGATGGCTCGGACATGGTCGAGGCGGAGCCTCATCATAGGGCGATCCTTCTGGATGGTGTCAAAACTCGGCACGTGATCGGATCCGGCTCAGCCGGCCATCTCTTCGGGGTCGAACCGCAACACGCGGCCCTTCCAAAGATCGTAGTAGGGGGCATATTGCTCCGGAATCTTCAGCGGATTGCAGCGCCGCACCGCCCGCAGGGCACTGTCGGCGAGGCTCTGCAGAGAAGGGTCGGAGGGCGGATTGATCAGAACGGGCTCGGCCTCGAGCGATCCCGACGGGCCATAGACCACGCGAACCTGCGGAATGTATTTCTGGCCGGTGCTGAGGCCTAGATAGCTCCAGCATTGGCGATATTGATCCTCGAGCAGTCCATCGAGACCGGCCCACATCGATGGCGACATCTTTGGCGCATTGGCGGTGGGCGATCCGAGCGAGGCGACGCGGCTTGTATCGGGCCCGCGCGACGCGCGTTGCGCCGGCGCCTCCCGGCTCAGCAGCCGGGAAATGTCGGTCGGGTCGAACTTGCTCGTGTCGCTCGTCTCATGCACCGGCTTGCTGGTCCGCGCCGTGTTCTTCGCCGGCGGGGTCAGGTCGGTCGGCTGATCCTCCATCAGCTTGGCGACCTGATCGACTTTCGGCCGGTCGACCGGCCGCGGCTTCGGCGGCGGCGTCTTGTCGTGCAGCTTGGCCACAACCGGATGTGGCGGCAGCGGAACCGGATCCGGCTTCGGAATCGGCTTGGGGACGGGGGGCTTCGGTTTTGGCTCCGGCTTCGGCGCGACCGGCTCGGCCTCCACATCGCGCACGGGTGGGAGCGGCGGCGACGTATCGGCTTGCGGTGTGTCGGGGGTCGGCGGCGGCGGCGTATCCGGCACGGGCGGCATCGGAGGCGAGGTATCGGGCGGCAGGGCAGCCTCGCGCACCGGCGGCAGAGGCGCCGGGGGAGGGGCGGTGGCGGCGGGGGAGGCGGCGGTGAAGGAACGTCTTTCGATTGGTCGGGCGTCGGCGGGTTTGGCTTGGTGTCCTCGACCGGGGCGACCGCTTCGGCTTTCGCGACAGCCTCGGGACGAACCTCCTTGGCGGTCTTCTCGCCCTTCATGATCTGGTTGAATTGCGCGTCGGTCACCATCTCGACCGGAACGGTCTCCTGAACGTCATCGAAGACCGGCGCCGAGGAAAACGACACGAGCGCCGCGCCCAAGGCCGCCACGTGGACGACCACGGAGACGACGAATCCGGGCTCTGAAAAGCGACGCTTCACCGACACGACGATCTCACTTCGTGTCTTGGTCCGTGACGAGCGCGACCTTTTTATAACCAGAGGCCGTGATGATCGACATGACTTCGGCGATGCGACCGTAATTCACGGTCTTGGCACCACGCACGTAGATGCGCTCGTCATAGCCCGCCTTGGCCAGCGCCTGCAGCTTGGCCGGAAGCTCGTCGACCGTAACCGGCTGATCGAGAATATAGATGTCGCCCTTGGGATCGACCGCGACGCTGAGCGGCTTCTGGTCGACGTTGAGCTGTGCCGCCTTGGTCTGCGGCAGGTCGATCGGCACGCCGCTCGCCAGCAGGGGAGCCGACACCATGAAGATGATGAGCAGCACCAGGATGACGTCGATGAACGGCGTCATGTTGATCTCGGCCATCGCGCCATAGCGCGGCACGCCCCGCCGACGCCGTCCGCCTTTGCCACCCGCCGATACGGACATGCCCATGGGATGCTCTCCGACTAGAGGGGATCAGGCTGCGCGATCGCGTTCGCCACCGACATGCTGATCGATCTGCCGCGACAGGATCGACGAGAACTCGTCGGCGAAGCTTTCCATCCGGGCCTGGAACTTTGCCACGATGCCTTGCAGGTTGTTGAAGAAGATCAGCGCCGGAATGGCCGCGAAGAGGCCGATGGCTGTCGCCAACAGCGCTTCGGCGAGACCCGGTGCGATGACTGCGAGCGAGGTGTTTTTCGAGGCTGCGATCGAGCGGAACGAGGTCATGATACCCCAGACCGTGCCGAACAGCCCGACGAACGGGGCGGTCGACGCCACGGTCGCCAGCACGATGAGGTTATGTTCGAGCTTCTCGACTTCTCGAGCAATCGACACGTCAAGCACCTTCTCGAGCCGTGCATGCAGCCCCATGAAGGACGAGCCGACGTTCTGGAACGAGCGCTTCCACTCGCGCATGGCAGCCACGAACAGCGACGCCATGCCGATCGTCTCGCGTTGCGACAGGGTCGTATAAAGTTCTTCCAAAGACTGCCCGGACCAGAACACTGTCTCAAATCGGTCGATGGCCTTGCGGGTCTTGGAGAACAGGATCGTCTTGTTGATGATGATCGCCCAACACCAAACGGAGGCGAACAACAGGCCGAGCATCACCACTTTCACGACCAGATGGGCGTTCCAAAACATTCCGAAGATCGAAATATCGGCGACCGGGGCTGCGACATCGGCAGGGTTCATCGGCTCTAAGTCCTTGCGGTCGACGCGTCTCTAGAAGGATGGTCGTGTGTCCTGTCGCCAAAATCGGTCAATTCTGGGGCTTGAACAGGACGGCTCCTCGGCGAATCCACGCGACGAGTTAATCCCTGATTATCGTTAAGGAGCCGTTACTGAAAGGTTTATGCGATCGAAGGCGACAAATGTTTCCCATCGGGCCGCAATCTCGCCATCAAAGCGGGGGGAAAGCGCCGCGCTCGACCGTCTTGAACCAAGCCGATGCGGATGTCGGCCGTGACAAGGACGTCCTCGCCGCGCTGGATCGACTGGCCCATCGTGACGGAAGCGCCGCCGAGCGCCTCGATGGTGGTGTCGACCATCAAGATATCGTCCATCCGGGCGGCGGCGCGAAAATCGAGCGTTATATGCCGCACCGCAAAGGCCATCGGACCGCTCTCTGGTGAGGCGCGGAGGTCGGCCTGGTTGATGCCGAGATGGCGCAGGAACTCGGTGCGGCCCCGCTCGAGAAACCGCAGATAATTGGCGTGGTAGACGACGCCGGAGAAATCCGTGTCCTCGTAATAAACACGCACGCTCCATCGATGCGCCTCGAAAGCGGCACCGCTCATCCGACATCGTCTCCGAGATCGAACAGCCCGATCTGGTTGGCGACAGGCGCTTGCGAGGGGACCGCGAGCCCCAGGTGACGAAACGCATGCGGGGTCAGCATGCGGCCGCGCGGCGTCCGATGCAGAAAACCAAGCTGGATCAGGAACGGCTCGATGATGTCTTCGATCGCGTCGCGAGGCTCCGACAGGGCGGCCGCGATCGTCTCGATGCCGACCGGGCCGCCCCCGAACGAGATTGAAACGGCGTCGAGGTAACGTCGATCCATCTGGTCGAGGCCGACGTCGTCGACGTCCAGCAGTTTCAGGGCGCGGTCGGCGACCTTGCGGGTGATGATCGGTTCGTCGTCGACAACGGCAAAATCGCGCACCCGACGGAGCAAACGTCCCGCGATCCGGGGCGTGCCGCGCGCCCGCCGCGCAATCTCATTGGCGCCATCAGGCGCCATGCCGATCCCCAACACCCGCGCCCCGCGCCGCACGATGCTTTCGAGTTCGGTTACATTATAGAAATTCAGCCGTAGCGGGATGCCGAAGCGATCGCGCAGAGGCGTCGTCAGCAAGCCGGCCCGCGTGGTCGCGCCCACGAGCGTGAATTTGGCGAGATCGATCTTCACCGACCGGGCCGCAGGACCTTGGCCGATGATGAGATCGAGCTGGAAATCTTCCATGGCCGGATAGAGGATCTCCTCCACGGCCGGATTGAGCCGATGAATTTCGTCGATGAACAGAACATCGCGGTCTTCGAGCGCGGTCAATTGCGCCGCCAAGTCACCCGCCTTGGCGATGACGGGACCAGAGGTCGAGCGAAAGTTGACGCCGAGTTCGCGCGCCACGATTTGAGCCAGCGTTGTCTTGCCAAGGCCGGGCGGCCCGACGAACAGCACGTGATCGAGCGCTTCGCCTCGGGTCTTGGCGGCTTCGACGAACACCTTGAGGTTCTTACGAAGCGCCTCCTGGCCGGTGAAATCCTCCAGCACCTGCGGCCGCAGCGACGCCTCGTGGTCGTCATCGCGAAGGTCCGGGGTGAGCAGGCGTCGGGGCTGGTCTGACACTGAGGGGGTCCGGGCTGTCGCGGGCGCTTTGGCGGTGATTTGTTCTCGAATAGCATAGAGACGTCGTGCTAGGCGAACCGCTATGCCGGGCCGGGCCGCGGTCATCCTCGTTGCGATCGAGCATCATGCCGCTGTCCCCCCGCGCTTTCGTCATCGGCCACCCGATCGCTCACTCGCGCTCGCCGCTGGTTCACGGGTTCTGGCTCGATGCGCTTAAGCTGCCCGGACGTTATGAGAAGATCGACGTCGCGCCGTCCGATCTGCAAGCCTTCATCGAGGGCCTGGCGGCGGCGGGATTTGTCGGCGGCAACGTCACGGTGCCGCATAAGAGTGCCGTGATGGCGCTTGTCGACGACATCGATGCCGCCGCGCGGGCGATCGGCGCCGTCAATACGCTGTGGTTCGAGAACGGCCGCTTACAGGGCGGCAATACGGATGCGTTCGGGTTTTTGGCCAATCTCGATGTTGGCGCGCCGGGTTGGGATGGCAGCGGCAGCGGCGGCGGCGGCCACGCGGTCGTGCTCGGTGCAGGCGGCGCGGCGCGGGCCGTGGTCTACGGCCTGCTGCAACGAGGTCTTTCCGTGAGCGTGTTGAACCGCACGATCGGCACCGCCGAGGATCTCGCGCTTCACTTCGGCCCGCGCGTCTCCGCCCATGGGTGGGGTCAGGTGAGGCAGCAACTCGGCTCGGCCGATCTGCTGGTCAATACGACGACCCTCGGGATGGTTGGGAAGCCACAGCTCCACCTCGACCTCGCGGCATTGAACCGCGACGCGCTCGTGTGCGACATTGTCTATGTGCCGCTCGAAACCGATCTCCTCGCGGCCGCCAAGGCCAGGGGCCATCGCACCGTCGGTGGGCTCGGCATGTTGCTGCATCAGGCCGTGCCGGGCTTCGCGCACTGGTTTGGGCAAACCCCGGTCGTCACGGACGCGCTACGTGCTTTGATCGAAGCCGATGTCAACGCACCAAGGCTGTAATCCACGGTCGTGAGCGCGGTTTGGCGGAGCGAATTTCGCCAAGGCGAACGTGCTCTAATCGGATGTTTGGCTCGCGATGATGAAGGTGTGGTCCGTGTCGGTCCAGATCAGGCCAAGATCGAGCGTATCGCCCTGATGATACTCGACCTTACCGGACAGGTAGGTGTCGCCCCGCTGAACCGAGGCCTTGAGATATTCGGCCGCGTCGCTGCTCATCGCATTCACGATCATCTCGGCCTTGGGGCGGTCCCACCGAAAAGCCGCGATCAGAGCGGCTTGCTCATAAGCCTTCAGCGTGGTCTCAAGCTTCTCATCGACCGGGGCCGCCACGCGAACCTCGAAGCGCCGAAACTCATCGCCGTGGCATTTCAGCGTGCCTTCGACATTCTCGCCCGTCGCGAGAACCCGGACTTCGACGCCCTCATCGTCACCGAAAAAGCCGCGCGTGATGTTCAGCGGGCGTTCAAACGTCACTTTGTTGGGCTGCGCCGCCTTGGTGAAATCCTCCATGAAGGAGGCACAGCCGAACGGCGGCACCTTGACCTTGGCAAATGCCGGAAGCGGGAGGGCCGCGGCGCACACCAAAGCGAGAACACAGAGGGCCTTCATGCATAAACTCCAGGGGCGTCCGACCGTCACGTGTCTTGAAATCAGCTGTCCATCTTCAGGGCGGCGATGAAGGCCTCCTGCGGAATTTCGACCTTGCCGAACTGTCGCATCTTCTTCTTACCGGCTTTCTGCTTCTCGAGCAGCTTGCGCTTGCGGGTCACGTCACCGCCGTAGCACTTCGCCGTCACGTCCTTCCGGAGCGCCCGGATGGTTTCGCGCGCGATGATCTTGCCGCCGATCGCGGCCTGCACGGGGATCTGGAACATATGCTGCGGAATGAGATCCTTCAGCTTGTCCACCATGGCGCGGCCCCGCATTTCGGCACGGTCGCGATGCACCAGCATCGACAGCGCGTCGACCGGCTCGGCATTGACCAGGATCGACATTTTGACGAGGTCGCCCGGCTTATAGTCGGTGATGTTGTAGTCGAAGCTGGCATAGCCCTTCGAGATCGACTTCAGCCGATCGTAGAAGTCGAACACGACTTCGTTCAGCGGCAGATCGTAGGTCACCATCGCGCGTTTGCCGACATAGTTGAGGTCGACCTGTATGCCGCGCCGATCCTGACAAAGCTTTAAGATGCTGCCGAGGTAATCGTCCGGCGTGAGCAGCGTCGCCCTGATCCACGGTTCACGGATTTCCAAGATCTGCATCACGTCCGGCATATCGGCCGGATTATGCAGGTCGATCTGCGTGCCGTCGCGCATCGCGATCTCGTAGATGACCGAGGGCGCTGTGGCGATGAGATCGAGATTGAACTCGCGCTCGAGCCGCTCCTGGATGATTTCGAGATGCAGCAGTCCGAGAAAGCCGCAACGGAACCCGAAGCCGAGCGCGGCGGAGCTTTCCATCTCGTAGGAGAAGCTTGCGTCGTTGAGGCGCAGGCGCCCCATTGCGGCGCGCAAATCCTCGAAATCGGCGGCATCGACCGGAAACAGGCCGCAGAACACGACCGGTTGCGCCGGCTTGAAGCCGGGCAGGGCCTCGGCGGTCGGCTTGCGCTCATCGGTAATCGTATCGCCGACGCGGGTGTCGGCCACTTCCTTGATCTGCGCGGTGATGAAGCCGATCTCGCCCGGACCGAGGACCGAAACATCCTTCATCTTGGGCGTGAAGACACCGATGCGATCGACCTCGTAGTGAGCATTGGTCGCCATCGTGCGGATCTTGGAGCCCTTTTTCATCGTGCCGTCGATGACGCGGACCAGCACCACGACGCCGAGATAGGCGTCGTACCAGCTGTCGACCAGCAGCGCTTTCAGGGGCGCGGTCTCGTCTCCTTTGGGTGGCGGCAGGCGCTTGACGATCGCCTCCAGCACGCCCTCGATATTCAGCCCCGTCTTGGCCGAGATCATCACGGCGTCGGACGCATCGAGCCCGATGACATCCTCGATCTGCTCCTTGATGCGCTCGGGCTCGGCGGCCGGCAGATCGATCTTGTTGAGGATCGGCACGATCTCGTGTCCGGCATCGAGTGCCTGATAGACGTTGGCGAGCGTCTGCGCCTCGACGCCCTGGCTCGCGTCGACCACCAGCAACGAGCCTTCGCAGGCCGCGAGGGAACGCGAGACTTCGTAGGCGAAATCGACGTGGCCGGGCGTATCCATCAGGTTGAGGATGTAGGTCTGCCCATCCTCCGCCTTGTACTCGAGGCGCACGGTCTGGGCCTTGATCGTGATGCCGCGTTCCCGCTCGATATCCATGCTGTCGAGCATCTGCTCGCTCATGTCACGCAACGCGACGGTGCCGGTCGTTTGGATCAAACGGTCGGCGAGCGTGGACTTGCCGTGGTCGATATGGGCCACGATGGAAAAATTGCGGATGTTGGCAAAGGTATGCGACGTCATCCGGCCGCAATAGCAGTCGCGCCGGGTAAAACCAAGGCGAAGCGTCTTGGTTTACGCCTGAAAAGTCGGATGTCTCTTCTTAGTTGAGGGGCGGCTGTCCCGACGGTGCGACACTAGCGACTTTTCCACCCTGCGCCTGGGCCTCCGGGGTGCCGGACAGGGCCACCGCAAGGTCGTCGGCGCTGCGGCCCGCGAGTGTCGTGACGACGCTGTCGCTCACCACGCTCCAGGGATCGGCGGCGGCGACCGGCAGGTCGATCGTATCTTCGATCCGCTGTTCCCGTTGCTTCCGGCCGGCTTCGAAAACGTCGTAGACATAGGATAGCGTGGTGCCGCCGGTCTCGCCCGGATAGGCCGACAGATAGCCTCGGACCAGATAATGCGCCGAGGCTTCGTCCGTGACTGTGATTTCGCGCGAGGCGGCCTCGCCAAACAGGCTCTGACGGAAACGAGCCGCAACCTGATCAGGTGCGCCATCGAGGCTCACCAGCGCCACCGTCGCGGCGCGCGGGCTCGTCAACTGGCCGCGCGCAATGGCGTTGCGAATGTCTCCGCGCCCGACGCGCGCATCCGGTACCGCCTCGCAACCACCCAGGGCCATCGCGATCGTCAAGCCGGCCAATCCGAGGCCAAGGACCTGACCTTGCCGCAGGTGAGATCGTCGATACATGCCCGCTCCCAAGCCTCCGCGCCGGTCGCCTCGTCGGCCCCAGCACAGCTTTCCTAAGCTCGAGTTAAAGCTATTTCGTCACGAGGTCCAGATTGGCGGCGTTGATGACCTGTGGGCCGGTTAACGTCACGATCGAGGTTCGGCCGAGGCACATGGCGGTGTCGGTCTCGGAATCCATCAGGATCATGTGGAGGAACACCACCTGGTTCGGGGCCAGCACCCAATCGTTGTTGGCGAAGAACATCGGCGGGTCCATCCACGACGGGGTGAATTTGGCGCCGAGCGAATAACCGCAGGCGTTCAACCGATGGTGCGACAATCCATGCTGGTCGAACACACGGGCATGCGCCGCATAGACGTCACCCGCCGTGCGACCCGGTCGAAGCTCGGTCTCGCAGGCCGCCAGAGCTTCCCGAGCGGCCGCGTGATAGGCGACATGCTGCACCCGAGCGCGTCCGATCACGTGGGTCCGCATGATAGCGGCATGGTAGTGGCGGAAAACACCGGCAAATTCCAGCGTGATCTGGTCGTTCGCGTCGAGCCGTCGGCGTCCGGACTTGTAACGGCACAGAAGCGCGTCGCGGCCCGACCCGATGATGAATTCGTTGGCCGGGTAATCACCGCCGCCCGCGAAGATGGCACTCTGCTGTGCCGCCAGGATGTCGCCCTCGTCCGCGCCGGCGCGGGTTGCGTCGATGGCAGCGCGATCGGCCGCATCCGACAAACCGGCCGCTTCCCGCACGAAGGCGAGTTCAGCGTCCGATTTTGTAACCCGCAGACGCGGAACGATCGACGACGCGTCGACGAGGGTCACGAATTTCTCGAGAGCGGATGCGACCCGCTGTCCATTCGCATAGGTCAAGCCGTAGGAATCGTACTCGACGCCGAGACGGTGACCCCCGACGCCGAGGTCGGCCAACATGGCCCTGAGATCATGCGCAGGATTGGCCTCGGCCGCATCGACCCAGATCCGGATGGCATTGATGATCGACGTATGCTGCGCCTGCCGGAGATCGGCCGAGCGGGTCAGCAAGGCGGTCCGGCCATCCTGCCCGACGTAAAGACACTGAAAGAAGCAGAACCCGAACGTATCGTAACTGGTCAGCCAGAACATACTCTCCTGCGCGAACAGCAGCATGCCATCGAGCTGCCGCTCGGCCATGACGGCTTGCAGGCGCCGCATCCGGTCGGCCATTTCGTCCAGACTAAAATGAACCGCCATCGATGGAGAATCCTATCGGCTTGTCGGAAGGCCCTTGGTCGGTGAACCCGTTGCCCGCGCCCGCGCGTGAAGTTCGGCATCGACCTCCGCGCCGAGGAGAAACACCAGCGCCGCGACCCAGAACCAAAGCAGCAGCACGACGACGGCGCCGAGCGATCCATAGGTCGCGTCATAGCTGCCGAAATGCCCGACATAGAAGGAGAAGAGCCAGGAGCCTCCGAGCCATAAGGCCGTGGCGGTGGCAGAGCCCCAGGTGATCCATTCCCATTTCGCTTTCTGCCGGCATGGCGCGAAACGGTAGAGCACCGCGAAGCCGAGCAGGATGATAACGGCCAGCAGCGGCCAGCGGGCGAGCGCGATCGTGGTCGCCAATTGCGTCGGCACATGCAGCAGCGCGAGAGCCGCAGGGATGATCCCGATCGCAAAGACGATCGCGATCGCGATCAGGATGGCGGCGAACGTCATGCCGAGTGCGACGAGGTTCTGCACGACGAGCGAGCGCCGCTCCGTCTCCTCATAGGCGATGTTGAGCCCGGTCATGACGGACGCCATACCCGCGCGCGCGCTCCACAGGGCCAGCAGCACGCCCGTCACGAGCGCGATATTGAACTGCGAGGACTTCTTGGCCACGAAGGATGTGAGGCCGTCGTTGATCAGCGTCAGTGCCTCGCGGGGCAGAATTTCCGAAAATGGCGCGATTTGGCGGGACACCTCGGCCGGATCCCCAAACAAGCCATAGAGCGATACAATGGCTGCCAAAGCCGGGAAAATGGCGAGAAGCGTATAGAAAGCGACCCCTGCCGCGACCATCGAGACGTTGTCGCGGCCGATCCGGTCCACGACCGACCACATGACACCGACGAGACCCGGACGATGCGAGATCGCGACCGGATTGGGGTTGACGACCGCCGCATGCGAGACGACCGTCGGAACCAGCGGGGTATCAGACCCCAGTTGTGGCATGGCCACCGGATCGATCTCCGGCTCAGGACCGGCCACCGGCTTCGGCCGACCGACCGGCCCCGCCATCTTACCGAGGGCGATGCCGGCCGCGATCGCGAGGATCAATCCCGAGATCTGGCCCGACTTCTTCGTCTTCACCACATCCGACATCGTCTCGACCTCTTCGCTTCGAGCTGAAAATGGCACGCCGGCCGAAAACGTTCCGTGATCCTACCGGCCAAATCCTAGCCGGAAAACATGCCGCAGCGAAGGGCTGGTGGCTCCATCACGCCTCGCTCGCCTCGCGGAGCATTTCGAGTTCAATCCACTGGGTCTCGGCCTTTTCAAGATCGCTGTCGGCCTTGGCCAGCGCCGCAGATGCTTTGGCGAAACTCGCTGGATCGCGGCTGTAAAGCTTCGGGTCGGCAAGGACATTCTTCATCTTCGTGGCCGCGCGCCGCATCTCCTCCATGCGGCCCGGCAGGGTCTCCAAGGCATGTTTGTCCTTGAAGCTCATCTTGCGCTTCGGACCGGCGATGGTTCCAGTCTTGGCTTTGCCATTGCCATCGACTTTGCTGGACGCCACCGGCTTGCCGCTCAGCGACGCGCCGCGCTGGGCGACCATGTCGGAGTAGCCGCCGGCATATTCGGTCCAGCGACCTTCGCCCTCTGACACCATGACCGAGGTCGCGACGCGATCGAGAAAGTCGCGATCATGGCTCACGACGATGACGGTGCCGGGGTAATCGGCCAGCATTTCCTGCAGGAGATCGAGCGTTTCGAGATCGAGATCGTTGGTCGGTTCGTCGAGCACCAGAAGGTTTGAGGGCAGAGCCAAAGCGCGCGCCAGGGTCAATCGCCCGCGCTCACCGCCCGACAGGCGACCGACCGGGGTCCGGGCCTGTTCGGGACCAAACAGAAAGTCTTTCATGTAGCCGATCACATGTTTCGGCTGCCCATTGATGATGACGTTGTCGCTCCCGCCGCCGGTCAGCGCATCGGCCAAGGTTGTGGTCGGCAACAAGCTGGTGCGACCCTGGTCGAGGGTCGCGAGCGCGACGTTGGCCCCGATCTTCACCCAGCCGCTATCGGGCTCGAGCAGCCCGGTCATCAGTTTCAGCAACGTCGACTTGCCGGCGCCGTTCGCGCCGACGACGCCAAGCCTGTCGTTCCGCAACACACGGGTCGAGAAATCCTGCACGATCACACGCTCGTCGAAGGCCTTCGATACCTCTTCGGCTTCGATCACAAGCTTGCCGGAGGTCTTCGCCTCGGACACCGAGATCTTGACCTCGCCGACGGTGCGGCGCTCGTCGCGTCTCTCGCTGCGAAGATCCGCCAGCGCACCCATGCGCCGCACGTTGCGCTTACGCCGGCCCGTGACGCCGTAGCGGACCCAATCCTCTTCCATGGCGATCTTGCGATCGAGCTTGTGCCGGTCGCGCTCTTCTTCTTCCAGCACCTGATCGCGCCAAGCCTCGAAATCGCCGAAGCCCCGGTCGATCCGCCGCGTCTTGCCCCGATCGAGCCACAACGTGGCGCGCGACAGGCGCGTGAGAAAGCGACGATCATGGCTCACCAGAACCAATGCCGAGCGCAAGCTCGCCAGTTCCGATTCGAGCCACTCGATCGCCGGCAGGTCGAGATGGTTGGTCGGCTCGTCGAGCAGCAAGATGTCAGGCTCGGGCGCCAGCACACGCGCCAATGCCGCGCGACGGCCCTCGCCGCCCGAGAGATGACGCGGGTCCTCGTTGCCGGTCAGGCCAAGGTCGTTCAGCAGCGTGATGGCGCGATACGGGTCGTCGAGCGGTCCCAGACCGGCTTCGACATAGGCCAACACGGTATCGAAGCCCGACAGGTCCGGCTCTTGCGGCAGGTAGCGCAGACTGGCGTCCGGCTGCATGAACCGCGTGCCGCTGTCGGCCTCGCCCGAGCCCGCCGCGATCTTGAGGAACGTCGACTTGCCGGAGCCATTGCGCCCGACGAGACACAAGCGTTCGCCGCGCGAGACCGAAAATTCGGCCCCATCGAGAAGCGGCTTGCCGCCGAGGGTCAATCGAATATTTTGAAGCGTAAGAAGCGGAGGAGCCATGAGGGTCGCGGAATTCCAACAAACGTGCAAAAGCTGCGCGCAACGGGTGGCACAGCCTGGGCCGCGCGCCAACTGCTAATATGGTGCCGCGCAATCGCCTCGCCACGTTTTTGCTGCGGCGCACAAAGAGGCAAGGCGCGGAACGTCCGTTCATCGAAAGTTGCGCCCGATCGACCTCCGCCCGTGATTTCGCAATGGGTCGGACGTATGGGTGTCATGGACCGCTGGCTAGCTGCGTGAAACCTCGAAGGAGATTGCCTTGACCACAGATCAAAACGGAGCCGGACTCGCGGCCCTCAAACAGGTCCACTCGACCCACCCGACCGCGACGCTCGGTGAAATGTTCGCGGCCGATCCGAAGCGCTTCGATCGCTTTCACGTCATCCTCGGCGATCTCCTGTTCGACTATTCGAAGCATCGCGTCGATGACGCCATTCTGCAGGCCCTGTTCACCCTGGCGCGCGGCGCAGATCTCGAGGGCAAGCGCGAGCGCATGTTCAAGGGCGAGATCTACAACACGACCGAACACCGCCCGGCTTTGCATACGGCCCTTCGTAACTTCTCGGGCCAGCCCGTCATCGTCGATGGCAAGGATGTGATGCCGGACGTCATCGCCGAACGCGAGAAGGTCGCGGCTTTCGCGGCTGGGATCCGTGATGGTTCGATGCCGGGCGCGACCGGGCGCCCGATCACCGACGTGGTCAATATCGGGATCGGCGGATCGGACCTCGGGCCAGCCATGGCGGCGCGCGCTCTTGCGCCTTACGGCACGCCGCGGATCGCCTGTCACTTCGTGTCCAACGTCGACGGCGCCGATATCGGCGATACGATCCAGCATCTCGATCCCGCCACGACCCTGTTCATCGTGTCATCGAAGACGTTCACGACCCTCGAGACCATGACCAACGCCCAGACGGCCCGGAAGTGGATCGCGGACGGGCTCGGCGAAGCGGCCGTCGAGCATCATTTTGCGGCGGTGTCGACCAAGCTCGACCTTGTGGAAAAATTCGGCATCAAGCCCGAGCGCGTGTTCGGCTTTTGGGATTGGGTCGGTGGACGCTACTCCATGTGGTCGAGCATCGGTCTCGCGCTGGTGATCCTGATCGGCCCGACCCAATTCGAGGACTTCCTGCGCGGCGGCTTCGAGGTCGATACGCATTTCCGCGAGGCGCCGCTGGAGCAGAACATCCCGGCCCTCATGGGTCTGATCGGCGTCTGGTATCGCAACGTGCTCGGCTTCTCGACCCAGGCCGTCATTCCCTACGATCAGCGGCTCGGGCGGTTTCCGGCCTATCTCCAGCAACTCGACATGGAGAGCAACGGCAAGTCGGTGCATCTCGACGGCACGCCGGTGCAGGACCAGACCGGCCCGGTCGTGTGGGGCGAGCCCGGCACCAATGGTCAGCATGCCTTCTTCCAATTGCTCCATCAGGGCACAGAGATCGTGCCGATCGACTTCCTGGCGGCTGCCGAGCCGACCCATGCGGATCGGCATCACCACGACATCCTGCTCAGCAATTGCTTCGCCCAAAGCCAGGCTTTGATGCAGGGCCGATCGATCGACGAGGTGAAAGCGCAACTTGCCAAGAGCGGCATGGACTCCGCTGCGGTCGAAAAGCTCGCACCCCACAAGGTGTTCTCGGGCAATCGGCCGTCCTCAACCTTCCTTTATCGCAAGCTCGACCCGGCCATGCTGGGTCGGTTGATCGCGCTCTACGAGCATCGGGTGTTCACGATGGCGGCGATTTGGGACACCAACCCCTTCGATCAATGGGGTGTCGAGCTCGGCAAGGAACTCGCGTCCAAGCTCGGCCCGATCGTGGCCGATGCCACGGCCTCGACCGAAGGGCTCGATCCCTCGACCGTCGGGCTCGTGACGCATCGTCGCGATCTTCTCAGCCATCCCAAGGTCGGCTGATCTCAGGCGACCGATAGGACCGAACCAACCCCGGACGGCCGTCGACGCGGTCCGGGGTCGCAGTCTGGCAAGCCTCAGCTCGACCGGGCGACGACGACCAGCCGCCTGACTTGGCCGCTCAAATAGGCTTGTAGGAAGGCGTTATAGTTTTTGAACGACACGCAGCCGTTCGAGTCGCCATTCGGCCCGAGCATATAGGTATGGGCCAGGAGCCCCGTTCGGCCGAAGGTTCCCCCGCCGCCGACAGGGTTCAGCCGCAAGGCGCGGACACCGTGGAACAGGCTTTCGCGTTCGCGAAGCTCGTAGGATTGCGGCGGCGTCGGGCCGCGCATCCGCTCACTGACATGGCGCGGATTGTCGAGCCGGTCGCCGAGCCCCGAGTGAGCCTCGAGTTGGCTTCCGTCGGGCATGTAAACCGTGTGGGCCGAAATATCATAGATCGCGACTCCCCGGTCGGTCGCCATCGTGGGGTTGGCCGCGAGCCGCCGTGGGTTGCCGAAAAGACCGTCTTCCGACGCCGCATAGCCGAGGGCCGGCCCTGACGATGGCGCCGGTGCATCGAAGAGCTTTTCGAGGAAGGAGCGATTATCGGGCGTCGAGGTGGGTGCGGCGCTCGCATGCGGCTGGAGGGACGCCATTTGACGCGGCTGGGTCCGGTAGGGAGCTTGCCGATCATGGCCGCTCAACTCCGACGGACGCGGAACCGGCAGTGGAACGGGATCGGCCGCCGCCACCATCGGCTGGGCTTGGCTTTCGACCAGCGGCGGCGTGGGCGAGGGGGGAAGCGTCAAGACCGCGGTCTGTTCAGGTTCTCCGACGCCATCGGCTGAGGGCGGGAGGGATGCGGTCGATGCCGATGCCGATGTTTGATCGGGCGACCCGGTCGGCACGAGCGCCGCGGGTGGCAGGAGCGCCGCGGTCGGCACGAGCGCCGCGAATGTGGAGCCGAGTGGCAGATTTTGCCCGAATGAGCTGGGCGACGCACCTGCCAAAGCGGAGGGGTCGAGCAGCGCGGCATAATCATGCGCGGCCGGGCTGGGCGCAACTGGAGCGGGAGGCATCGCGGCCGTTTCGACGGCTGCGGGGCGCGACGCGTTCGTGATAGGTCGGGGCACCGCGATCGAGAGCGTCGACGCAGCAATATGGATGGGCGGCAGAGCCGGGATGGCCACGATCAAGACGCCGGTCGCCGCCACGCCGGATACGAGCGCGAGAGCACCACACAGGATCGGCAGAAGCGAATGCCGACGACGCAAGCGACCGCTCACAAAAGGCGTGACGTCGTCGGAGTGTACGGCCGCGTGTGTCATCCGTCTCGCTCTTGGACTGGTTCCACGGCGCGTCTCGTCACCGCCCATGGGGGTGGTACCGGAGCCGCGCGCGTCGCAGCGGATGTCGGACGGAAGATCCATCCAATGTCCCTGCACGCACATTGGGGCCGAGTTTGGTTAACTCGCGCTTAAAAGCTGGACGATGATTGATGGAATTTATTCGGCTGGGCCGTGCATCACGCGAAGGGGTTGCTGCAACGGGCGGGCGGAGCGCCAGCGACGATCGCGTCGCGAGGTGAGGCGCTTACCGGCCTGTCCTGCCGCACCGTCTCAAGAAACCGCGCGCAGGACCGAGTTGATGGCGCCTCGATGGCGGGTCGATAGTCCCACAGGCAGCATCGTCCGAGGGGCGTGTTCTGCGGCTCGCTCGGGCCGGAAAACACCATCATGCGCCAGAGCTCCGGCCCAAGGCGATCAGGCCAGGCCAGCGCCTGCGTCGGCTTAACGCCGCGTTGCCGTCACGGAACCTTTGCGGCATCCGGCGCCGAACCCGAGGACGGGGCCGGCGCTGGTGCGGCTGCCGCCTTGGCTTGGTCGATCTCGTCCTGAATTGTCTTCAGCGTCGCACGGGCCTGCTCGATCGACGTTTTCAATCCCGCAAGCTCATCGTTGCGCCGTTTGACGTCGGCCTCCAGCGTGGCGATCCGGCCTTGGAGATCCGTGAGACTTGTCTGTGCCCCGGCCACCTCGCTGGCCAGCCTGTCGCGTTGAGCACCTGCATCCGCAACCGTCTTGGCGACCCGCGTCTGGTCGGCCTCGACAGCCGCCAGCGCGGCTTGCCGCGCGGTCATCTGCGCCTCAGTCTGTGACAAACGGGCTCTCGCGTCCGTCAGTTTCTGCTGCAGTCCGTCGATCACGCCCTTCAGGGTATCGCGTTGGGCCGTCGCATCGGACACGGCCTTGTCGATGGCCTGTCGATCCGTCTGGGCGGCCGGAATGGCTTTGCGGATTGCCGAGAGATCCGTCTGCGACTGAGCCAGCAGAGCTTGCGTCGATGCCGTTTCGGCCTGCACCTTGTCGCGCGCCGCGGCAGCATCGGTGATGGACTTTTCAATGCTTGCGCGCTGAGCGTCAAGCGGCGGAATCGCGGACTTCGCCGTATCGAGCGCGCTCTGTGCTTCTGCGACCTGACGGGTCAAATCAGCCAATTGGCGACGCGCCGGCTCGATCTCGCGATTGAGCCGATCCCGCTCCGCCGCCGCGTCGGCGACCGCCTTTTGGGCCGCCACCCGGTTTTCATCGAGCGTCGCCATCGTGCTCTTAGACGCCGTCAAATCAGTCTCGGCTTGCGCGGCCTCAAGCTTGACTTGAGCATCACTCCGCATCGTGGCTTCGAGGTCGGCGTGGGCTTTCTCGAGGTCGGCATTGCTCTGCGCCAGCGTCTGCTCGAGCCCGCTCTGTTGCGCGCTCAATTGCAGCAAGTTGTCCTGCGTGCTTTTCAGCTGGGCCTGCGCTTCATCACGTGATTTCGAGGCGGCTGCCGTTGCGTTTTGGGCGACAGCGACGCTGCTTTGGGCCGCGAGACGCTTGCCTTCGATATCGGCCAGGGTGCCGGAGGCGGCGCGCTCCGCCTTCAGATCGTTCGAGACCTGCTCGTTTTGGCGCCGAAGCGACGTGATCTGATCCGCCGCCTGGGACGCGTCCGACCCTGCATTGACAAAGCTCCAGATCGCAACAATCCAGCCGAGGAGCGCAACGAGCACCAATACGATGGAGATCGGGCGTCTCAACTCGGCAGCCAGATCGAAATCCATAATTCGCGTTCCCCGTTCGTGTCGCGTCCCGGTCACTATAAGACCGGATCGCGCCTGAGTGCGACTCTCCGCTGATCGTGACGGCGTTGTGTCAGGTGGCGATCTCGAGCGCCAGCGTGGCGTGGTGCACCCTGCCATATTGATCGGTGGCCGCGACGCGAACGGGATGGACCCCGGGGCCAAGTGTCGGCGGCAGGCGGACGGTCCACATATGCGACGACACTTCGGCTTTCACCCAGGCTTTCTTGACGGCCTCGTTGCGGGCGAAAACGTCTTCCACGAAGGGATCCGGGATGGCTTTCCGAACCATCGAAATCGGCTCGGCGGTCCCGATCCGCATCGTCACGGTGGTCTTCGGTCCACCATCGAACACGTTGGCCACAAGGGTCGTGGACGGGACCGCCGCCAGCGCGATCGGCGGCTCGATCAAAGCGCCCGGCCGATAGTCGCGGCGCATCTCGCTATGCAGGTGGCTGAGCACCGACAAGCGGATCTGGCGGCCGTTCGGCTCCTTCAGGGGCACGTAGCGGGTCGTGTAGGAGGTGCCGTCGATCGAGAGGATGTGGAAGCCATTTGGCGTTCCGTCGCGGCTATCCGCCACCGCGACGCCGCGATGGTCGTAGGGGCCGCTCCACCAGGAGCCCGAAACCGCCGTGAGCACATGATGATGGTGAGGCTGCGGGCCGGTCCATCCGTCGGCGGCATCGAGGTAATGATGCTCGGTCGTGTGGGTGTGGCCCGAGAAGCTCACGCTATGCGGCCGCCCCTCGAACAGCTTGAGGAACTCCGCCCGGTTGGTCAGGTTCTGGGCTGGATCTTCGGGGTCGATATAGGTGCGGAGCGGGATGTGCAACGTCACGACCAGCAGTTTGTCGGTCGGCACTTCGGCCAGCAGGTTGCGCACGAAATCCATCTGGGCCGGATCGATGCGCCCCTCGTATTTGCCCGCGCCGCCGGGGCGCTTCGGGTCGGTGCCGAGGTAATCGACGTTATCCAGCATGATGAAGACCGCATCCGCATAGGCGAAGGCGTAATAGGGCGGCCCGAACGTGCGTTTGAACGTCTCGCGCGAATAATGTCGGTTGGGCGCCTCGAAATTAAGGTCGTGGTTGCCACCGATATTATACCAGGGCAGGCCAAGCGTCGCGATAATGCCGTTGTAGCGACCGTAGAGCGACAGATCGTCGAACATCATGTCGCCGAGCGTCATGCCGAACTTGGCTGGCGTGCCGTGCAGTGCATTGACCACGTCTTCGCGGATGAAGTCGACTTCCGCCGGCGTTTGCGGCTGCGGGTCGGTGAACAACACGACCTCGAACTGAGCGGGTTCGTCCTGCCGCGTGAGCGGAAAATCCAGCGACACGGGCAACGGCGGAGTCGGTTCGATCCCCTCGAACGTCAGATTGAGCGCGGCTGGGCTGCCGGACGGCTGGTTGATGCGGTAGAACCGGTGCAGCATCGTGTCGGCTTCGACCGGCGTCGTGAAGCCGGCAGGTTTGATCACGAAGATGATGGTCTCGTCGCGAAGCGGCAGCGTGTAACTCCCGTCCGCATCCGTTTTGACGACCTCGCGTCCGTTCGACACCAGCACGCCGGCCACGCCGCGGCTATCCGCTTGGCGGATGCCCGTGCTCCCGGTGTCCTCGAACACGATGCCCCGAACGGTCGCGCTCGATCCATCGGCCTGCGCCGTCGCTGCCGCTCGCGCGTCGCCGCTGGCGAGCGCAAGACCGACCCCGCCGAGCGCTGCCGATTTCAGAAGATCGCGACGGGATAACCCGCTCTCTTGATCGTGATCCAAACCTGCCTCCTGGTCCGACGATTAGGCCGAGACGATAGGCTGGCGGGATGACCGACCCGTGACGGGCGGCTTGATTAGGCGGCGCGGCGCGATCCCGTTCGGCCGGGCGAGCTGTTGCCAGGTTTGTCGTTGAACAACTCGGCCAGCTTCTCGGTCATGGCGCCGCCAAGCTCCTCGGCATCCACAATCGTGACGGCGCGTCGGTAATAGCGCGTCACGTCATGGCCGATGCCGATGGCGATCAATTCCACTGGCGAGCGCATTTCGATTTCCTCGATCACGGCGCGCAGGTGCCGTTCGAGATAATTGCCTGGATTGACCGACAGGGTGGAATCATCGACGGGGGCGCCATCCGAGATCATCATCAGGATGCGACGTTGCTCGGGACGGCCAAGCAGGCGCTTATGGGCCCAATCGAGCGCCTCGCCGTCGATATTCTCCTTGAGGAGCCCCTCGCGCATCATCAGCCCAAGGTTCTTGCGAGCGCGGCGCCAAGGCGCATCGGCCGACTTGTAGATGATGTGACGCAAATCGTTGAGGCGGCCCGGACTCGCGGGCTTGCCGGCCTGCAACCATGTTTCGCGCGCCTGTCCGCCCTTCCAGGCGCGGGTCGTAAAGCCAAGGATTTCGACCTTGACGCCGCAGCGCTCCAGAGTCCGGGCCAGGATGTCGGCGCAGCTTGCCGCCACCGTGATGGGGCGCCCGCGCATCGAACCGGAATTATCCATCAGCAGCGTCACGACGGTGTCGCGGAAATCGGTGTCCTTCTCGCGCTTGAACGACAACGGCTGTTGCGGATCGATGACGACGCGCACGAGCCGAGCTGGGTCGAGCATCCCTTCCTCGAGATCGAACTCCCACGAGCGGTTCTGTTGCGCCATCAAGCGACGTTGCAGCCGATTGGCGAGGCGTGACACGACGCTCGACATGTTGCTCAACTGCTTGTCGAGATAGCTCCGCAAGCGGGCGAGTTCTTCGGGCTCGCAAAGGTCTTCCGCCTGTACGGTCTCGTCATATTTTTGCGTATAGGCCTTGTAGTCGGGACCTCGGGTCTCGAACGGCCCTGTCGGTGGCTGCCGGCTTTCGGCGGCCTCGTCCGAATCGCCGTCGTCGGAATCTTCAGGCGTCTCGCCGAGCGGCGCATCGGCACTGTCCATGGCGCCGTCTTCCATGTCGTCGGCCGCCGCATCGGCAGCATCCATCTCCATGGTCTCGCCGCTGTCGCTCTCCTCACCCTCGCCGTCCTGGTTTTCCGGATTATCGGCTTGAGTGTCGTCGGACTCGTCTTGGTTGTCCTCGTCGCGGTCCGAGGCCGAAGGATCAGCCATATCGAGCGAGGCGAGCAGCTTATGCACGGCGCGCCCGAAAGCGCGCTGGTCTTCGATCGAGGTGCCCAACTGATCGAGCTCGGCACCGGCGCGGTTCTCGATCCAGGGCCGCCAGAGATCGACGATTTTTTGACCCGCGGCGGGCGGCTTCAACCCGGTGAGACGCTCACGCGCGATGAGCGCGACGGCGTCTTCCAGCGGCGCATCCGCGCGGTCACTCACTTCGGCATAATTGCCGCGATGATAACGGTCTTCCAGCATCGCGGTCAGGTTGGCAGCGACACCTTCCATGCGGCGCGACCCGATCGCCTCGACGCGGACCTGTTCGACGGCATCGAACACGGCACGCGCGGCTTGCGCGTCGGGCGCAAGCTTCCGATGCACCCCGACATCGTGACAGGCCAGCTTCAGCGCCATCGAGTCGGAATGGCCCCGCACGATCGCGGCATCACGGGGCGACAGCTTGCGCGGCGGCTCGGGCAAGCGCGCCTTGGCGCTGTCGCCATGCCCGATGACGCCAGGCTTGTCGGCCGCGTAAGTAACTTCGAGCGCGGGCGTGCGCGCCATGGCGCGCATACAGGCAGCAACCGCTCGCTTGAACGGTTCCTGCGGGGCCTCGGCGGGGCCGACAGTCTTTCGATTGGTCGGGGTGCTCATCGAGACACCACTCCTTGCTGGGTCGAGCGCGGTCAGGCGACCGCGCCGGGCGCGACCCTCAGGTCAGCGCCACATTGACGGTGCTCTCGGGCAGTTCCTTACCGAAGCTGCGCTGGTAGAACTCGGCCACCAGCGAGCGTTCGAGTTCGTCGCATTTGTTGAGGAACGTGAGCCGGAACGCGAATCCGATATCGTTAAAGATGTCGGCATTCTCGGCCCAGGTAATGACTGTCCGCGGGCTCATGACGGTCGATAGATCGCCGGCCGTGAAGGCGTTCCGGGTCAGGTCGGCGACGCGGACCATGCGATTGATGATGTCGCGACCCTCCTTCGTCTTATAGTGCGGCGACTTGGCCTGCACGATGTCGACCTCTCGGTCATGCGGCAGGTAGTTAAGCGTCGCGACGATCGACCAACGATCCATCTGGCCCTGATTGATCTGCTGCGTGCCGTGATACAGGCCGGACGTATCGCCGAGTCCGACCGTGTTGGCCGTGGCGAAGAGGCGGAACGCCGGGTGAGGCTTGATGACGCGCTTCTGATCGAGAAGCGTCAGGCGGCCAGACAACTCGAGCACGCGCTGGATGACGAACATCACGTCCGGACGGCCAGCGTCATACTCGTCAAAGCACAGCGCGACATTATGCTGCAACGCCCAGGGCAGCATGCCGTCGCGAAACTCGGTGACCTGCTTGCCGTCCTGCAAAACGATCGCGTCCTTGCCAACGAGGTCGACGCGCGAGACATGGCTGTCGAGATTGATGCGGACACACGGCCATTTGAGCCGTGCCGCGACCTGCTCGATATGGGTCGATTTGCCGGTGCCGTGATAGCCCGTGATCATCACGCGGCGATTGCGCGCGAAGCCCGCCAGAATCGCCAGCGTCGTATCCTTGTCGAAGATGTAGTCCGGGTCTGTCTCCGGCACATGTTCGTCAATTACGGAATAGGCCGGGACCTGCATACCGGAGTCGAAGCCGAAGACCTCTCTGACCGAAACCGTCGTATCCGGCACTCCGCCGGTCTGCTGCTCAACTCTGTCCATCATGCCTCCGTGCCCGCCAACCCATCGGTTGACGGGGACACTCCGCGTCTATCGCTACAGGGGGGATTTAGCCGCTGTCGCAGCCAGTTTGACTGTTTTCAGGAATTTATAAGCTCGAATGATTTCGCGCAATTTGTCTTCGCTGGACCGATCGCCACCGTTAGCATCCGGATGCAATCTTTTGACCAGATCCTTGTAGCGGGATTTTACAGCCTCGCTATCGGCCGTGTCGTCGAGATCCATCATGGCCAGCGCCTTCAGGGTCGCCTCGCTGTAACGCGGACGGCGCGGAACAGGAGCGGCGCCGACGCCAGGGCGGCCGTGAAACATGCCAAGCGGATCGTCCTCGGTCTGGTCGCGATCCTCGCGATGGCCCTTGCCGTTTCGATTGACGCCCATGTTCCAGGTCGGACGATGGCCGACCAGCGCGTCCTTTTGGTATTTCGCCACTGCATCGTCGCTCATGCCATTGAAGTAATTATACGTGGCGTTGTACTCGCGCACATGTTCGAGGCAGAAGGTGAAGAACTGGCCCTCGCGATCCCGACCCATAGGCGCACGAAATTCCCCGAGCTTGGTGCAGCCCGGATGAGAACAGCGAACCTGGGCTGGCGCGACCTCCTCCTTGGATGATCGTTTGACCCTGATGCTATCGAAGAGACGCGAGTTGAGGTTCATATCGAAGTCATTATGGGTGAGTTGAGCCGCATAACAAAGCGGCGTGGCCAGAAAAGTCGTCCGAAAAGATGCTTGACAGCCGATCCGCCCCTCCACCTTTCCGTAAAGGAGATGCCATGACGGTCAAAGACACCATCACGACGAGGCTTCAAGCCGCACTGCGCCCCACCATCCTGGATGTGGTGGATGAATCCCATCTTCACGCCGGTCACTCGGGATCGCGTGAAGGGGGCGAGACGCACTTCCGGGTCGTCGTGGCAGCCGAAGCGTTCAACGGCAAGAGCCGCGTCGAACGGCACCGCATGGTGAACGCACTGCTCGAAGCCGAGTTGCGCGGACCGGTTCATGCGCTCGCGCTCGACATTCGAGGAACCGAGCCGTGAGCGACATGCGCTTGGTCGTGACCGGCGTTGCCGGACGGATGGGCCGCATGCTGGTCCAAGCGATCCACACGACCCCGGGTGTGACGCTTGTGGCCGCGTTGGCGCCCGAAGGCTCGTCCGCCTTGGGGCAGGATGCCGGGCTGCTGGCCGGTATCGGCGCGGTCGGCATCCCGGTCACAGACGATCCGTTGGCTGCCTTCGTGGAAGCCGATGGTGTGGTCGACTTCAGCCGGCCGGCCGCGACGGTCGCATTTGCGGCGCTAGCCGCACAGGCCCGAATCGTCCATGTCATCGGAACGACTGGTTTGGATGATGCAGACCTGAAGCGGATTTCGGCCGCGGCTTGGCACGCGCCGATCATCCGCTCGGGCAACATGAGCCTTGGGGTCAATCTCCTGGCGGCCGTGGTCAAGCGCGTGGCAAAGACACTCGGCGAAGACTTCGATATCGAAATCGTGGAGATGCATCATCGGATGAAGGTCGACGCGCCATCCGGCACGGCTCTGCTGCTCGGCGAAGCCGCAGCAGCGGGTCGCTCCATCGATCTTGCGGAGCGATCGGTCCGGGTTCGCGATGGGCAGACCGGCGCCCGCAAGGTTGGCGACATCGGTTTCGCAGCGCTGCGCGGCGGCTCGGTCGTGGGTGACCATAATGTGATCTTTGCGGGGGATGGCGAGCGCATCGAACTGGCCCATCTCGCCCAGGACCGTGGCATCTTCGCCCGCGGCGCCCTTCGGGCGGCCCTTTGGGGGCGGGGCCGGAAGCCGGGTCTCTACTCGATGGCGGACGTTCTCGGGCTGGGTGATCTCTGAGCATCATGCCCCGGCTCAAGGCCGCATGTTGCTTCTTTGTTCTTTTCCCGTGACGCTGCGTGCGCTAAGACGTCCTACGGTCTGACGCGGTTTCAGGCGGTGGTCGGGACATCCTGCGCCAAGGCGGCGTGGCGGGAGGCTTCATGCGTAGCGGATACTTTGGCGCTGGTCATGTCGAACGAGCGTCGTCTTGATTCGGATCGAAGTACTCGATGCTGAGGCGATCGAGAGGGGCGCGGGCGATCTCGGGACCATTCTGCTCGATTGCGTGGAGGGCGGAGCATCTGTCTCCTTCATGGAGGGCTTGAGCTCGCATGAGGCGGAGGCCGTCTATCGTGAAACAGCCGACGACGTCCTCGCTGGCCACCGCCTGGTTCTTGGCGGCTATATCGGGGAGGCGTTACGCGGGACCGTCCAGGTCATTCTCGCAACGCCGCAGAATCAGCCTCATCGGGCCGAATTGTCGCGTTTGCTGGTGCACCGATCGGCAAGATGGCGCGGCCTTGGTCGGGCTCTTGTGTTGCGGGCGGAGCGCGAGGCGGCGGCGCGCGGCAAGACGCTGATGTGTCTCGATACGACGTCGGGAAGTTTAGCCGAGCGGCTTTATGCTGGCCTCGGGTATCAGCGGGTTGGTGTCATCCCCGGCTATGCGCTGCACCCGAACGGCATTCCGTCCGATGCCGTCTTCTTCTGGAAAAATCTCCCGGCGCAGGAGGCACTTTCGGCGATGTGAGGGTGCTTTCCGGTTAACCCCGGGCCACGTCACGGTCATCGATTTTGCGACCTTGCGCGCATCGCAAGCGTTAGCGGCACCATACCCATCCGCATGATCCCGCGTTAGGATGTCGCCATGTCAATGGTCTCGCTCCGTCCGTCATCCGCCGCCCGTGATTCGCTGGCGCTCGATCGCGTCGCGCTCGAGGGTGCGATCGCGGCGCTTTATGCCGACGCCGAGGCGCCGCGCGAGGGCATCCGAAAGTCGGTCGTGGAACTCTTCCGGACCGCCCTGACGAGTGGGCGGGCCGCGATCACGGAGAGGTTCCTCGAAGAGGGCGGCGGTCTTCACTGCGCGCGCCGTCTCGCGGCTCTGCAGGACGAGATCATCCAGGCGATCCACGCCTATGTGCTGCGCCACGTCTACCCACTCGACAAGCCGACGGATGCGGAGCGCCTGTGTGTCGTCGCGGTCGGCGGCTACGGCCGGGGGACACTGGCGCCGGGTTCGGACATCGATCTGCTGTTTCTGCTTCCCTACAAGCAGACCGCCTGGGGCGAGAGCGTCGTCGAGGCCATCCTCTACGTCTTGTGGGACTTGCGCCAAAAGGTGGGGCACGCAACCCGGTCGGTGGATGAGTGCATCCGGCAGGCGAAGGCCGACATGACGATTCGCACCTCGTTGATCGAGGCGCGCTGGATCGAGGGCGACAAAGCATTGTTCGCCGACCTGCAAACTCGGTTCGACAAGGAGGTCGTTCAAAAGACCGCCCGCGAATTCGTCGCCGCCAAACTTGCCGAACGCGAGGTGCGGATCAACCGCGCCGGTGTGTCGCGTTACGTCGTCGAGCCCAACGTGAAGGAAGGCAAAGGCGGCCTGCGCGACCTCAACACCTTGTTCTGGATCGCCCATTACGTCTACCGCGTCTCCGACAGCGAGGATCTGGTCGCGGCCGGCCTCTTCACTCGGCATGAGTTCAAGCTCTTTCGGCGCTGCGAGGAGTTTCTGTGGCGGGTGCGCTGTCACCTGCATCTGCTGGCCGGGCGAGCCGAGGAGCGCCTCAGCTTCGATTATCAACGCGTCATCGCCGAGCGGCTCGGCTACGGCTCACACAACGGCTTGTCGGCCGTCGAACGCTTCATGAAACACTATTTTCTGATCGCCAAGGACGTCGGCGATCTCACCGCCATCGTCTGCGCGGCGATGGAGGAGAAGGAAGCCAAGCCTCCCGCGACGCTCAACCGCCTGATGGGGACGCTGCTGCGAAAGATCCGTACGATCCCCGGCAGCGATACCTTCGCGATCGAGGTCGATCGCATCACGGTCGCGCATAAAGATGCGTTCGAGCGGGATCCTGTGAATTTGATCCGGCTGTTCTGGGCCTCCGACCATTACGCTTTGCCGATCCATCCTGACGCCACGCGCCTCGTGACGCTGTCGCTTCGCCGGATCGACGCCAAAGTCCGGCACGACCCGGAAGCCAACCGGCTCTTCATGGATATTTTGACATCGCGCAATTCGCCCGAGATCGTGCTGCGCCGGATGAACGAGGCGGGCGTCCTTCGCCGCTTCATCCCGGAATTCGGCCGTGTCGTCGCGATGATGCAGTTCAACATGTACCATCATTATACGGTGGACGAGCACCTGTTGCGGGCTGTCGGCAACCTGTCGGAGATCGACGGCGGCCGCACCAAGGAGGACCACCCGCTCGCCAATGAGCTGATGCCGACCGTCGCGGCTCGGCGCGCCCTCTATGTCGCGGTGTTCCTGCACGATGTCGCCAAAGGCCGCGAGCAGGATCATTCGACGGCGGGCGCCGAGCTTGCTCGCACGATCGGGCCGCGGTTCGGCCTCAGCGAAACCGAGACTGACCTCGTCGCGTGGCTGATCGCGCACCACCTCGTGATGTCCAATACGGCCCAGAGCCGCGACCTCGCGGACCGACGCACGATCGAGACATTCGCCGAGATCGTGCAGACGACCGAACAGTTGAAATGCCTTTTGATCCTGACGATCTGCGACATTCGGGCGGTTGGGCCCGGGGTCTGGAACGGCTGGAAGGGTCAATTGCTCCGGACCCTCTATTACGAGACCGAGCGGTTGATCGTCGGCCAGTCGCAGCCGATCGCCTGGGGCGAGCGCCTGGCAACGTCCCATAGCGAGTTGCGGGCAGCGTTGCCGACGTGGTCGGAAGAGGAATTAAACGCCTATGTGGGTCGGCATTATCCGCCCTATTGGCTGCGGGTGGATCTGCCCAGCAAGGTCCGCCATGCCGAATTGCTGCGCTCGGTCGCGGGCCAATCCGCGCCTTTGGTGATCAAGATCGAGACCGACGCGTTCCGCGCCATCACCGAATTGACGTTGGTGACGACAGATCATCCGCGCCTTCTCTCGATCATCGCCGGGGCCTGTGCGACCGCCGGCGCCAATATCGTCGATGCCCAGATCTTCACGACGACTGACGGCTTGGCGCTCGACACGTTTTCGGTGTCGCGCGCGTTCGAGCAGGATGCCGACGAGGAGCGGCGCGCCGGCCGTATCGCAAATGCGATTTCGCGGACCCTGCGTGGCGAAATTCGCTTGTCCGACGCGATCGCGGCGAAGGCCGGCCCGCCCAAGGGCCGCGATACGACCTTTCCGATCGAACCCGAGGTCATCGTCGACAATCAGGCCTCGAATCGGCATACCGTGCTTCAGGTGAGCGGCATCGACCGCCCGGCGCTGCTCTACGATCTCACCATCTCGATCGCGCGGCTGAACTTGAACATTGCCTCGGCGCATGTGGCGACCTTTGGCGAAAAGGCGGTCGACACCTTCTACGTGACCGACCTCACCGGCGCCAAGATCCTCGACGCCAATCGGCAGACGCTGATCCGCCGAACGTTATCGGGCATCTTCGGTGCGCCGGAGCGCGCCGTTCAGCCCCGGCCTGCGCCCGAGGTGGTCGGCCCATCCACATAGAATCTTGATTTTTACAGGGCCGCATCTGATATGCGCGGACGAGTGAACGTGAAATAGAGTGAATGATGATTGATCCGAATGCCGATCCGATCGACCCCGTCGATGACGCCGCTGCTCAACATGATGAGCGCGCGCAGACCCAGGGTGCCGCAGGGGAGCCCGATCCGTTCGTCGTCCTCGAAAACCTGACGGCCGAAAACGCGACCCTGAAGGACAAGGTTTTGCGGACCATGGCCGAGATGGAAAATGTGCGTCGCCGCACCGATAAGGAGGTGGCGGACAGCAAGCTTTACGGCGTCTCGAATTTCGCCCGCGAGATGCTGGCGGTCGCCGATAATCTTCACCGCGCTATCGCTAGCCTGCCGGCGGAGGCTCGCGCGGGGTCGGAAGCGGTCAAGACCCTGGTCGAAGGCGTCGAACTGACCGAGCGTGATCTGCTGTCCCGGCTTGCCCGCTTTAACGTTCGGCCGATCGAGCCGGAAGGCAAGAAGTTCGACCCGAATCTACACGAGGTTCTGTTCGAGGTGCCGGATGAGAGCATGCCGTCCGGAACCGTGAAGCAGGTCGTCGAGACCGGGTATACGATCGGCGACCGCGTGTTGCGGGCCGCTAAGGTCGGCGTGTCGCGCGGCGGCCCCAAGGTCAACTGACCCCATCGATCACATCGGAGCGAATCATGAGCGAGCCCGACGACCTTCTGTTCACGGTCGATCAGATCGCGACCGTGAGCACGGCGATGCGGGTGGCGCTCGGGTTGCCTCCGAAACACGTCGATGTGGCACATTTCGTTGCGATGATCTCGGACGAGATCGAGCATTTGCGTGCCGCCGGCTGGGACGATGCCGGCATTGCGGATTTCGTCCGCGAGACAACCGGCGAGCCGCTCCGGCAAGAGGCGCTGGCTGAGTTCTACGTGAAGCCGGAGCATCGCGGGCGGCGCTGAGCCCGCGTGCCTCATTCCATCGGTTTGGCGTTCAGCGCATCGGCGAGCCGCATCTTGGCCGAACCGGGTTTCAGCGGTTTTTGCTGGCTTTCATGCGGCGCCCATCCTGATAGCCAGACGAGCTCGAACGTCGCCCGAACGCGGCCGTCCGGGTCGCTGAACCGCTCCGCATAGATGGCGGCAGCCCGCAGCAGGAGAGACCGTGACATCGGCTTCCGGCTTCGCTCGACCATGGCGTTGGTGGCCCCCATGGCCCGAAGATCGTCCAGCAAGCCGAACATCGAGCTGTAGCGCACCGTCAGCGGTTCGCTATCGGTGACCGGCAGCGCCAGCGCGGCGCGCTGCATGAGGCTGCCAAGATCACGAAGATCGGAAAAAGGCGCGACGCGTGGACTGGCCCCGCCGGTGAGTTCGATTTCGGCTTGCGTCAGCGCGGCTCGGAGTTCGGTTAGGCTTTGGCCCCCCATCAGGCAGGCGATGACGAGACCGTCGGGCTTCAGCGCACGGCGGATCTGCACCAGAGCGCCGGGCAGGTCGTTGACGGCATGCAAGGCCAGCACCGACATGATGAGATCGAACCGCTCCGGCCCGAACGGCAGCAGTTCTTCGTCGCCGACGACCGTGAGCCAGCGTGGATCGGCGGCTTCGGCGATCCGCGCCGAACGCACGAGACGGGCCTCGGGCAGGGCGCCAGCAAGTCGGTCGGCCAGCGCCGGGGAGCCCGTCCCAAGGTCGAGAATATCGCGAAATTGCCGCTGCACCGGAGCCAGCCGGTCGACAGCATCCTCGGCTGCGCGGTCGAGCAGGAAGTCCCCGCCGCCGGAACGCGACCGCGCGAGGCGATGTCGCAGAAGCGGTCGATCGAAGATCGTGGGGGCCGAGAAGGGGGTCTGTGCCATCTCGGACGTTATGGCGCGAGGCGACGTCGGTTGAAAGGGCAGCCGGCTTTTCTTGCCTTCACGGGCGACGCGGCTTATCGAACCAAGCTTGGAATTGCCTGTTCCGCAAGGGTGTCGCATTGCTCCGTTCCGAACCTTCGATCACGCCCGAACTCGTCGCCGCGCATGGCCTGAAGCCCGATGAATATGAGCGCTTCGTCGCCCTGATCGGCCGCACCCCCACATTTACCGAACTCGGCATCGTATCGGCGATGTGGAACGAGCATTGCTCGTACAAGTCATCGCGCCGCCATTTGCGTGGGCTGCCCACCAAGGGGCCGCATGTCATCCAAGGGCCGGGCGAGAATGCCGGCGTCATCGACATCGGCGATGGGCTCGCCTGCGTGTTCAAGATGGAGAGCCACAACCATCCCTCGTTCATTGAGCCCTACCAAGGCGCTGCGACCGGGGTCGGCGGCATCCTCCGCGACGTGTTTACGATGGGGGCCCGGCCGGTCGCCTGTCTCGACGTGCTGCGCTTCGGCGCACCCGATCACCCGAAAACCCGGCATCTTGTGGCGGGCGTCGTCGCGGGTGTGGGAGGGTACGGCAATTCCTTCGGCGTGCCGAACGTCGGTGGCTCGGTGGCGTTCGACCCGAGCTACAACGGCAATATTCTGGTCAATGCCATGGCGGTCGGCATCGCCCGGGCCGACGAGATTTTCTACGCCAAGGCCAAGGGTGTCGGAAATCCAATCGTCTATCTTGGCTCGAAGACGGGTCGCGACGGCATCGGCGGAGCCTCGATGGCATCGGCCGCCTTCGAGGCCGACGCGCATGAGAAGCGCCCGACCGTGCAGGTCGGCGATCCCTTTGCCGAAAAGCTGCTGCTGGAGGCGTGCCTCGAACTGATGCGGACCGGAGCCGTCAACGCCATCCAGGACATGGGCGCCGCTGGCCTCACCTCGTCGGCCGTCGAAATGGGCGCCAAGGGTGATCTCGGCATCGAACTCGACCTCGACCAGGTTCCGTGCCGCGAGAGTGGCATGACGGCTTATGAGATGCTGCTGTCCGAAAGCCAGGAGCGGATGCTGATGGTGCTGCATCCCGAGAAGGCGAAGGAAGCCGAAGCCGTTTTCATCAAATGGGGCCTCGACTTTGCGGTGATCGGGAAGACCACTGACACGCTCCGTTTCGTCATCAGGCACGGCGGCGAGATCAAGGCGGATCTCCCCATCAAGGAGCTCGGCGACGAAGCCCCGCTCTATGATCGGCCGCACACCCATGCTCCGAAGCTGCCTCGGCTCGATGCCGCCAGCGTGTCGCCGCCGATGTCGGACACGGACGCGCTGCTGCGGCTGGTCGGTTCGCCGGATCTCTGCTCGAAGCGCTGGGTCTACGAGCAATATGATCGGCTGATCGGCGGCAATACCGTCGCGGGTCCAATCGTGGGCGGGGATGCGGCTGTCGTCCGGGTCGAGGACGGGCCGAAGGGCCTGGCCCTGACGGCGGATGTGACGCCGCGCTACTGCAAGGCGGATCCTCTGGAGGGCGGCAAACAGGCGGTGGCCGAAGCCTGGCGCAATCTGACGGCAGTTGGTGCGCGTCCTCTGGCGCTGACCGACAACCTCAATTTTGGCAATCCCGAAAAAGAAGATGCGATGGGCGAACTCGTCGATTGCATCCTCGGGATCGGCGAAGCCGCGCGCGCGCTCGATTTCCCGATCGTGTCGGGCAACGTTTCACTCTACAACGAGACGATGGGGCAGGGCATTCTGCCGACGCCGACGATCGGCGGAGTGGGACTCGTCAGCGACGTGGCGCAAGTGGCGCAAGCCCGGATCGAGCGGGCCGGCGACGTTCTGCTGCTGGTCGGCGATGGGCAGGATTGGCTTGGGCAATCGATCTATCTGCGTGACGTTTGTGGTCGGGCGGAGGGCGCGCCGCCGCCGGTCGATTTGTCGGTCGAGCGTCGCAACGGGGATTTCGTGCGCGACTGCATCGCAGGCGGGGTCAGGAGTGTCCACGATCTGTCGGACGGTGGTCTTGCGGTCGCGGTCGCCGAAATGGCGATGCGCGGCGGGATCGGTGCGACCCTCGAGACCGGAAGCCTCGGGGCGGGCCCGACCCATGGCGCATTGTTCGGAGAAGATCAGGGCCGCTATCTTCTCGCGGTGCCCGGAGCCCAGGTCGACCGTCTCCTGGCGGCGGCCAATCAGGCTGGCGTTCCGCTTCGCCGCATCGGTATCACAGGCGGCGACGCGTTGACCTTGCCGGGCCAGACCCCCATTCTGCTCACGGCGCTCGTCACGGCGCACGAGCGTTTCTTTCCGGCCTTGATGGACGGCACCTTGTAGGCGCCGCCGCAAATCAGGCCCGTCCTTCGATCGAACCCAAGCGAGACGCGTCATGGCTATGGAAGCAAACGAAATCGAACGGCTCATCAAAGCCGCCTTGCCGGATGCGAGCGTCGAGATTCGCGATCTCGCGGGTGACGGTGATCATTATGCCGCCACGGTCGTATCCCCCTCGTTCAAGGGTAAGACCCGGGTGCAGCAGCACAAGATCGTTTATGACGCGCTGCAAGGCCAGATGGGCGGCGTGCTTCACGCCCTGGCGCTGCAGACGTCGGCCGAATAAGCGACACGATCGGTCAAAGCGGGTCGGTGGCGTAGCGGCTTGCGCTGACCTATATTGCTCCCATCTGAGGGGTCGAGGCTCCACATCTTTTCGAGGAAAAAGCGATGTCCACCGCACACGAGCAAATCGAAGCCAAGGTCAAATCCAGCGACGTGGTCCTGTTCATGAAGGGGACGCCGCAGTTCCCGCAATGCGGGTTTTCGGCCCAGGTCGTGCAGATCCTCGATTATCTCGGCACGCCCTATGCCAGCGTAAACGTCCTTGAGACGGCTGAAATGCGCCAGGGCATCAAGGATTATTCGAACTGGCCGACGGTGCCCCAGCTCTACGTCAAGGGTGAGTTTCTCGGCGGCTGCGATATCGTTCGCGAGATGTTTCAGGCGGGCGAGTTGCAGACACATTTCGAGCAGGCTGGTCTTCCGGTGAAGCAAGCCGCGCCGAACTGAGCCGATCCGTCCGCCGGTCGATCCTGTCGTCCGTTCCCGTCGTCCCGGCCGCCACACTCGTTGGCGGCCGTTTTCGTTTATCTTCGCTTTTCCGCCTGCGACGGGAGACCGACGCAAGCCGAGCACAGCGACCCGATTTCGACCGAATCTTATGGATGACAACCGTGCGACGGTTGTTCCGTACCGGCAAGATTGCTATTCAGCCCGCAAGGCGCACGACGCGCCGGTTGGGATCTTGGCCGGAGACGGATGATGGCGGGCACGATCAAGATCCTAGCGGGGAATTCGAACCCGCCGCTCACGGAGGCCATCGCGGCCTATCTCGATGTGCCGCTGACGCGGTGCCATGTTCGCCGCTTCGCCGACATGGAAATCTTCGTCGAGATCCTCGAAAACGTCCGCGGCGAGGATACGTTCATCATCCAATCTACGGCCTTTCCGGCGAACGACCATCTGATGGAAGTGTTGATCATGACGGATGCGCTCCGCCGCGCCTCCGCCCGTCGGATCACCGCCGTTCTGCCCTATTTCGGCTATGCGCGGCAGGACCGGAAAGCCGGTCCGCGCACGCCGATTTCGGCCAAGCTGGTCGCCAACCTGATCACCCATGCGGGCTGCGACCGTGTTTTGACGGTTGATCTCCACGCGGGGCAGATTCAGGGCTTCTTCGATATCCCCACCGATAATCTGTTTGCGGCACCCGTGATGGTGCGTGACATCAACGAGCGGTTGAAGTCGGATAATCTGATGGTGGTGTCGCCGGATGTTGGTGGCGTGGTCCGCGCGCGCGCGTTGGCCAAGCGTATCGACGCGCCGCTCGCCATCGTCGACAAGCGCCGCGAGCGTGCTGGCGAATCCGAGGTCATGAACATCATCGGCGACGTCACGGGGAAGTGCTGCATCCTGCTCGACGACATCGTCGATTCGGGCGGCACGCTCTGCAATGCCGCCGATGCTTTGCTCGATCAGGGTGCCAGCGAGGTCTATGCCTATTGCACGCATGGCGTGTTGTCCGGCGGCGCGGTGGCCCGTGTCGGAGCATCCCGCCTCAAGGAACTCGTCATTACCGATACGATCCGCCCGACCGAGGCGGTCCGCAATGCCCGCAATATCCGGGTCATGTCGATCGCGCCTCTGATTGGGGAGGCCATCGGCCGGGTCGCTCAGGAGGCAAGCGTTTCCAGCCTGTTCGAGAACAACACGGTCGCCAGCGTCTTCAAAGGCACCTGAGGCCAGCATCGTCCGCGATCGGACAGACCCATCTGGCTGTCCGACCCGGCTTTGCGATTACAATTTGATCTGCAGCTTGACGTCGTCCGGTCGGCCCTCAGCGGCACGGTCGAAGGCCGCGACACTATCCTCGAAGTTGTAGGTGTGGGTAATCAGAGGCTTGAGGTCGACTTTGCCCGAGGCGATCATCGCGAGGGCGCGATCGAAGACATTGGCGTAGCGAAACACGGTCTCGATCCGCAATTCTTTCGCGGCCGCCGTCGTCACGTCGATGGCAACCGGCGCGACCGGCATGCCGACGAGAACGAGACAGCCGCCCGGCCGTGCCAGCCCGAAGATTCCCTCGTAGGCGCGGACGCTGCCGCTCGCCTCGAAGACGACGTCGGCACCCCAGCCTGCGGTCGCCTCGTTGACGACATCGGCCAGCGCACGTTCCTTGATGTTGACGGGTGTCACCCCCGCATAGCGTCCCGCGATGGCGAGTTTTGCGGGCTGTAGATCAGCGATAATGACGCGGCTGCATCCTCCCGCCAGAGCCGCAAGCGCCACCATGATGCCAATCGGCCCTGCGCCGATCACGACAGCCAAGTCGCCGGGGAGGATCTTGGCTTTCACGGCCGCCTGCAGACCCACCGCGAACGGCTCGACCATCGCACCTTCACCGAAGCTCACATTATCGGGAAGTTTGAACGTGAAGGCGGCGGGGTGAACCACGAACGGGGTCAGGCAACCATGGACAGGCGGGGTCGCCCAAAACACGACGCTCGGGTCGACGTTATAGAGCCCGAGCTTCGACGCGCGTGAATTGAGATCGGGGATGCCCGGCTCCATGCAGACGCGGTCACCGACCTTCAAGCTCGTCACCTCAGTGCCAACCTCGACGATGGTTCCGGCAGCTTCGTGACCCAGCACCATCGGTTCGTTGACGACGAACGGGCCGATGCGTCCATGCGTGTAATAGTGAACGTCGCTGCCGCAGACCCCGACCGTATCGACTTTGATTTTGACGTCTTTGGCGCCGACCACGCTGGGAAGGTCGATCTCGCGCAACGAGAGTTCGTGAATTCGCTCGAGTACCAGAGCCTTCATGTCGTTCCTCCCGAGCGTTCTTCAAGAATCGTTGTGCTGGTCGACGTGTCTAAGCTTAGCCGACCGCTCTTTCTACCGCCTTCTCGAGTTCGGCCGTGAGAAAGGGCTTTTTCAACGTGAACGTCCCTTCGTAATTGTCGTTCAGGCCCTTCGAGCCGTAGCCTGTCGCGAAGAAGAACGGAATGCCCCGCTCACGCAAGATATCGGCGATCGGGAATGACTGCTTTCCGTCGAGGTTGATATCCAGAATAGCGACATCCGCCGTGATGGTTTGGGCGAGCTCCAAAGCGGGCTCCAACCGCATCACCATGCCGGCGACCTCAAAGCCCAAATCCTCCAGCATTCCTTCGATCATCAAAGCGATCGTCATCTCGTCCTCCACCAGGAAGACACGATAGCGGGTCGGATGCGTCACAATGGATGGTCCATTTAAGCGGAAGGGAAAGGCGCCGATATGGTGCAGACGATGCCGCCCTGGCTGAATTCAATTCTCACATCTCCTTGAAGTTCCGCAGCTAACCCGCGTTCGATCAATTTAGAACCAAATCCACGTCGCTGTGGCGGAGCGACAGGCGGTCCACCGCGCTCCTCCCATCGAAACAACAAGCGTTTGTCCCCGCCGGTCGCCGGTGCGCTCCACCGGATCGTCACCCGCCCGGTGTCGTTCGACAGCGACCCGTATTTCACCGCATTGGTGGCCAGTTCGTGAAGCGCGAGCGACATGGCCAGCACGGTTTTGGGCGATAAGGCGATATCCGGACCAGATACGTCGAAGCGGTTCTGATCATCCCCCGCATGGCTCTTGACCGTCAGGGCCACGACAGACATCAGCGTCGCGCTTTCCCACTTGCCCGCCGTCAGGACATCATGGGCTTTCGCCAGGGCCACCAAGCGCTCGGTAAAGGCCGTTCGTGCCGCGTCTATATCGGTCGTGCCGCGGAACGTCTGGGCAGCGACGCCCTGCACCATGGCGAGCGAATTTTTCACCCGATGGTTCAATTCGTTGACCATCAGGCGCATGTGCATCTCGGCCCGTTTTTCATCGCTGATGTCGCGAACGGCGCCAAGAAACCGATGCACGGTTTGATCGACGAAGGTCACCCGTCCCTTCGCGGCCATCCAGCGTTCGACGCCATCCTCGATACCGATCGCCCGGAATTGAACGTCATAATCGCCTGGGCCGGACGGATCGAAGGCTTCGGCCAGCGCGGCATCGACCGACGCTTTGTCGGCGGGATGGATCGCGTTCAGGTTCATCTCGATCGTGATGGCGCGTCCGGCCGACAATCCGAACAGCGCCCGCACCCTGTCGTCCCACTCGAGCCGACCCGACGCCGGTGAAAAATCCCAAATGCCGATACCGGCTGCATCCAAAGCCAGAGCAAGTCGCTCGCGGCTTTCACGAAGATCCGCATCGCTTTGCGTCCGCGCCGTAATATCCGTGAACGTGCAGATCGCGCCTTGCAGAACCCCATCGAGTTTGATCGGTTCGGCTCGATACTCGACCGGGAAGCTCGTTCCGTCCCGGCGAAAAAACACCTCGCCGGTCACTTGGGCGGCAATGCCCTCCCGGGCGGCCCGGGAGATCGGGCAGGTTGCTGCGGGATATGGCGATCCATCGGCGTGCGAATGGTGCGCCAAATCGTGCAGGCGATGGCCGATGACCTCATCCTGGCTGTCGAAACCGAGCAGATGCACCGCTGCCCGATTGCACAACGTGGTCCGGCCCTCGACATCGACGGCGTAGAAACCCTCCGAGATACTGTCGATCAACAATCGCGTGAAGGCCTGCCGCGCATGGGGATCAAGGTCGGGTGGGTCTGATTCTTTCGCCGACTCGAGACGTCGATCCAGACCGGCTTGCTGGAGCTGCGCCCTCAGCCTGGCGTTTTCGGCGGCAAGCGCCTCGACGCGGCGGGTCAAGCTCGAGAGATCGTCGATGGCCGCATCTGTCGTCATACAAAGCTCATTCACCAGCGCACGAAACAATCATAGCGCAGGGTCGGCGCGATTTCGACACCATGAGAGAGGTGAAGCCTCGCCTTAGGCAATCTCCCGGTCAGGGGCGGTCCGGGGTTCCGAAAAGTCCTGCAAGCGCATCGCCCTCGGCTGGGCTGAGCAGCGCCAGGGAGGCGGCCCGCGACGCGTTGGGATCACGATCTCGAATGGCGTAAAACACCAGCGCGTGTTCATGGAGAAAGCGCTTCGAATCGTCGGCGAGGCGGCGCTGGATGCTGAACGTCACCTTCATCGATGTTTCGATCGCCGGCGCGAAGGTGGCCAGGAAATCATTGCCCGAATGGGTCAGAATGGCGCTGTGAAAGTCGAGATCCGCGCGGATCGAGTCGACGGATGTAAAATTCGCCTCTCCCATGCCCGATAAGGCCCTGCCGATTGCCTCGATGCCCTCCGGCGTGGCTCGTGTCGCCGCAAGCGCCGCCGCCTCGGGTTCGATCATGCGTCGCAATTCGAACAGATTGCGGATGAAGCTCTCGGTCGGGGCCTCGCCCCGTTCCCAATTCAACACGTCGTCGTCGAGGCGGTTCCACTGCGCTCTCGGGCGCACAACGGTGCCGCGGCGCGGCGCCATCTCCAACAATCCCTTGCCGGCCAGCAATTTAATGGCTTCCCGCAAAGCCGGTCGAGATACTTTGAACTCGCGCGCGAGAAGATCGGCATTTGGCAGGACGGCACCCGGCTTCAGCGAGCCACCCACGATGCGTCGCCCGATCGCTTCGGCCGTTAACGTGTGACGCGGAAGCCGGACCACAAGACCGGACCGTTTGGTGTCTGCAGTTCGTCTTGGATCCACGTTACCCCCGGCGACCACGCCGCCACGATCCTCGTCGTGGCTATCCGCGATCCTCCCACCCCACTAGGCGATTGAAGCTTCCGCTTTGTCAAATGAGAGCGTCAATCCCTCGTTGACCGTGCTGGTGGGTTGTTTGATCGATCAGGAACTCAATCGACCGCCTCCACGTTTTCCTGTCACGACGAGGCGCTCAACAGTGAAGCGCAGAGGCATGGAGATCACGATGTCCACATCGCGTTCAATGAAAATTGTAGCCGCGCTTTTGGCCGGCACCACACTGCTCATAACCGTGGGTGAAGCGTCGGCCTACCAGCGCGATCGGTATAGCCACCAGCGCGTGGGCGTGCCTCACCGCGGTTATGGCTACCATCGCGGCAATGTTGGGGGAGCAGCCGTCGCCGGCGCTGCTCTCGGCATCATCGGGGCCGCGACGGCGGGAATTGCTGCCGACCGTTATTATAACGGCTACCCGGCTTACTCGTACGGCGGAAATTATGATGGTCGCGGCTACGGCTACGATTACCACCCCGGCCACGGATACTACGGCCCCTATTGAGGCCCGATGCAATTCGATAAAAACGCGCCCTCGTGGCGCGTTTTTTTATGGCAGCAGGGGGATGACATCCACGCCGACGGCGACATCCTGTTCACGCGTGCCTTGGAGAATGCCTCCGACCGGCGCGACATCGGCGTAATCACGGCCGATCCCCAGCACAACATGGTCGTCGCCCGCCATAATGTCGTTGGTGGGGTCGAACCCGAGCCAGCCCCGATCCGGGCCGCACCAGAGCGCGACCCAGGCATGGCTGGCGTCGCCACCCTCAAGACGCGGCTTTCCGGCGGGCGGTATGGTGCGGATGTATCCGCTGACATAGGCGGCCGATAGGCCGAGCCCGCGCAACCCCGCGATCATGATATGGGCAAAATCCTGGCAGACCCCATGCCGGTTCTGGAAGGCCTCCACCAGTGGCGTCGAGACTTTGGTGGCGTCGGGGTCATATTTGAACTCGCGCCGAATGCGCCCCATCACCTCGCTCGCGGCTTGCGTGATGCATCGTCCCCGCACGAAGGATTGTCCGACATAATCCGTGACGGACGGCGCGAAACCGGCGAGCGGGCTCGGATAGAGAAAATGCGCCGGGGAGGTCGGCTGCATCGAGGCGCGGGCGAAGCCGAGTTCGCGGATATCCTCCCAGCTTCGGTCGGCCCAGAGGTCGAGTGCGGCGTTCCGGTCGACCGCGACGCGCGATCGCGCCTCGATCCGAAGGACCTCGTGCGGCACGTCGATCTGGACCAAAGCGACGCGGTTGCCGAAAAACGAGACATGTTCGGTCATCGCGGCAGGCTGGGGGTCGATCGACAATCTGCTCCATTCGACGATCTGACCGTGGCTCGTCGCCGGCTGGACCCGTAACGTGCATTGCGCGAACGTCACAGGCGAGCCGTAGGTGTAGGTCGTTACGTGGCGGACGTCATAGATCACGCCAGCCCCATATATTTGTCGAGCCCGGACGACAGGGCGCCTTGCAGGAAATAGCGCTTCGCAATCGCTTGGCTCAGGCCATAAAGCTTGCCGTCGACATCATCGATTTTCGCAAGGTCGAGATCGGCTGCATCGACGGCCGCGATCTCGGCTTCAAGAACGCGGACGAGCCGAAGCGGCTCTTCGGCGATGCCGTCGTTCCGCAAAGAGGGCAGGGCGGCGAGATGCTCGCTCATCCGCTCGACCTGAAACGCCACCGATCGGGGGTTATAGGGATCGAGCAGCACCATGTCGCGCACCGGGGCGAGTGCCACGCCGACGAGATAACGCGACCGATAGGTAATTTGCGAATCGATCAGGTCAAGCAGAGCGTCGAGATCCTCGGCGGGACCGTTGGATCCGGCAAAGGTTCGGGCGAACCGGCAGGTGTTGTTGCCGCGCTCAATCCGTCGACCGATATCCAAAAAACGCCACCCGGCGACGCGGTTGACGTTTTCTTGGGCGAGACCGGAGACCGCCGCGACGATGCTGAGCGCTTCGTCTGCTCGCGCAAAGGCTTCCGCTTCGCTCAAGCTCGATCGATCGCTGCGGCCGAGCTGCTTCACCAAGGATGCGATGAGCCGCGTCGAATCCCCCGAAAGCCGTTCCTGAATAAACGAAGCGGTCCGCTGCGCCTCTCGCGCCAGCGACGAGGCCGAGCCGAAATGCGTGGCGCTATGCAGGGCCGCATTTAACGCCACCGTCGGGGTGGCTGAATCGTCCTTGTCGACGGCTCCCCAGAGCACGAGGAGTGCCATCAGACGGCTGACTGTTTGGCCGCCCGGTCCGCTACCATCCGCGACACTGGCGCCGATCACACGGCCGCTGAGGCAACGCGCGATTCGCAGCGTCGCCTCGGTCCGTTCGAGATACCGACCGAGCCAAAAGAGATTATCGGCGGCTCGGCTTGGAAGATTGCCGAGGAGCCGCCGAATGCTGACCTTATCGCGGGTCGGCAGCAGGCTCATGGCACCGACCGGCTTTTCGGACAGAATGCAGACATCCGCTGATTGAACGCCGGTCCCCATCGAAATGGCCCGCGCGTCGGGTTGGTTCGAAATGCGGCAGAAGCCGCCCGGCATGACCTTCCAGCCCGTCGGAGTCGGGGTTGCGAAAACCCGCAGAATGAAAGGGCGCGGGACGAGCCTGCCATTCTCCCACACCGGCGTGGTCGACAAGCGCGCGACTTCCTGACCGACGAAATCGACACCGCGGGCCGCGATGGCGGCCGTGAGAGTGGCTTTATCGGCCGGGCCGAGCGTCGCCCCGACGATCGGCTCGTTGCCGAAGCCCGGTACGCCGTCACCGAAGGCGCTCATGATGGCAAGCCGGTCGAGCCGTTCGATCGCTTCATCGCGCTGACGTGGCTGGCCGCACCACCACGTCGCGATATTCGGCATCTTCAGCGCTTCGCCGGTGAGATGTTTGCACAACATCGGCAAGAAGCTCATGAGGGCTCGCGCTTCCATGAGGCCTGAGCCGAGCGCATTGCCAACCACCACCTGGCCCGCCCGTACCGCATCGACCAAACCCGGCACGCCCAGCCGAGATGCGCCGTTCAGCTCGAGCGGGTCGGCGAAATCGGCGTCGATCCGGCGCCAGATGACGTCGGCTCGCTTCAGCCCTGCGATCGTGCGGACGTGGATCTGGCTGCCGCGCATCGTGAGGTCGCCACCTTCGACCAGCAGAAAGCCAAGGTAACGCGCCAGATAGGCGTGTTCGAAATAGGTCTCGTTCAGCGGCCCCGGCGTCAGCAGGCAGATGCGCGGATCGGCCCGCTTGGCTTGTCCCGCCAAGCCGGATCGGAATGTCTGGAAGAAGGAGGCGAGCCGCTCCGCATTGAGTTCGCCATAAATGTCCGGAAAGGCCCGCGACATGGCAAGGCGGTTCTCAAGCGCATAGCCGGCGCCAGACGGTGCCTGGGTTCGGTCGCCCAACACCCACCAGCGTCCATCCGGCCCGCGTCCGATATCGGCCGCATAGAGGTTGAGATGTTGGCCGCCGACGGGTGTCACACCGAGCAAGGGACGGAGCAGATCTGCGCTGCCGGTCACAGCTGCGGCCGGCAGGCGCCCTGCGCTCACCAACTCGTTCTTGCCATAGACATCGGCCAGCACGGTCTCGATCAGCCCGGCCCGCTGCGTGATGCCCTCGGCGATCTGCTGCCACTCCGCCTCGTCGATCAGCAGCGGAATGTGGCTCAGCGGCCAGGGGCGCGCGTCGATATCGCCATAGCTGCGATAGGAAACGCCTGTGTCGCGCATGTGCCGATTGGCGAGATCGAAACGGTGATCTCGCTCGCCCGCATCGAGTCCGCTGAAATGCCGAAGAAACGGCAGCCAATGGGGACGCGGCTCGCCGGCCGCGTCGATGAACTCGTCCGGAATTCCGGGTAGAGGCTCATAAGCCTCGATCAGATCGTCGAGCCTCCGTACGCTTTTTGATCCTGTGCGGGCGGAGGCAATCATGCCCGCTTTATAGGCTGGCGGGGCGCCGCATGTCGAGTGTCAGCGGAAACTCTGCTGTTCGTTCCTCGGGCGGAATGTCGATCGGTCCGCCCGTATGGCCGAAGTCTTGGAAGCGGGCCAGACGGCGGGCTTCCGCCTCGAAGGCATTGACCGGGAACGTTGCGTAATTGCGACCACCCGGATGCGTCGCATGGTAGATGCATCCACCCATCGACCGGCTCGTCCACGTATCGATGATGTCGAACGTGAGCGGCGCATGAACCGGCACCACCGGCTGCATGCTGCGCCAGGGCTGCCAAGCCTTGAACCTGACGCCGGCGATCGCCTCACCGGCCGTTCCGGTCGGCGTCAGCGGCACGCGGCGCCCATTGCAGGCGACAACGTGGCGTCCTGGCGTCATTCCGGTGAGCCGGACTTGAAGCCGCTCGACCGATGTATCGACGTGGCGCGCCATCCCGCCCGCCATGCCTTCTTCGCCCAAGACGTGCCAGGGCTCGAGCGCCTGTCTGAGCTCGAGCGTCACGCCGTCGCGCTGGATCGTGCCGTAATGAGGGAAGCGGAACTCGTGTTGCGCCTCGAACCAGACCGGATCGAAGGCGTATCCCGCCGTCTTGAGTTCGCCCAACACGTCGATGAGGTCCGCCCAAATGAAATGTGGCAGCATGAACCGATCGTGCAGGTTGGTGCCCCACCGCACCAGGGCGCCACTTTTCGGGTCGCGCCACAGCCACGCGATCACGGCGCGGAGCAGCAGTTGTTGCGCGAGGCTCATCCGCGCATCCGGCGGCATCTCGAAGGCGCGGAACTCCAACAGGCCGAGGCGGCCCGTGGTGCTGTCCGGCGAATAGAGCTTGTCGATGCAGATCTCGGCCCGATGAGTATTGCCGGTCACGTCCACCAGCAGGTTGCGGAACAGCCGATCGACCGTCCACAGCGGGATCGGGGGCTCGCCCGGAGCCGGAACCTGCGCGAGCGCGATCTCCATCTCATAGAGCGCATCGTGCCGAGCTTCGTCGATGCGGGGGGCTTGGCTCGTCGGGCCGATATATTGACCGGAAAATAGATAGGACAGCGCCGGGTGCCGCTGCCAGAAGATCAGCATGCTTTTGAGCAGATCCGGCCGCCGCAGAAAAGGCGAGTCCGCTGGCGTGCTGCCGCCGACCACGACATGGTTGCCGCCTCCGGTGCCGGTATGCCGCCCGTCGAGCAGGAACTTGTCGGCGCCGAGCCGCATCGTCCGCGCATCCTCATAGAGCGAGCGTGTGGTCTCGACCGTGTCGCGCCAGGTGGCGGCCGGATGCACGTTGACCTCGATGACCCCGGGATCAGGCGTGACCTTGATAACCTCGATGCGCGGATCGAAAGGCGGCGTATAGCCCTCGAGCTGCACCGTGACGCCGGACGCCGCGACAGCATCCTCGATCGCGGCCGTCAGCGCGAGATAATCCTCGATCCGGTCGAGCGGCGGCATGAAGATACACAGCACGCCATTGCGTGGCTCGATCGCCAGCGCGGTCCGCACCGGTGCATCATCGTCCCGGCCCTGCTTCTCGGGCGTGACCGACAAGGTGTCTGGCAGGGGGGCGCGCGGTTCGAGCGGATCCTTTGGCGCCGGATGGGGGAACAGGTTCTCGGGGAGGTGCCGCAGCGTATCGAGCGGGAGGCGAAACCCCGCGGGCGAGTCGCCCGGCACCAGGAATAGATGCTCGCGTCGGGTGATCCAACGCTCGGTCATCCAGGTGCCGTCGTCGTCTCCGCGATGGGCGAGAGGCAGAACATAGCCGGCCGGTTCGCGCAAGCCGCGCGAGAAGACGCGGGCGATCCGGGCGCGGGCTTCGGCGCTGTCGAGCTTCGAGTCGAGCGCGTCGACATTCTCCGGGAGGGCGCTTTCCTTCATGATCCACACGGCCGGATCCTCGAAGGCCGGCTGCATGCAATCCTGCGGCAGGCCGAGACGCGTCGTCAGGGCGCGCAGAACCGTCTCGGCCGCGGCGATCGTGGCCGTACCGCCGGTCGTTTCGCTGGTTTTGCCCGCGACACTCTCGCGAGCCAGCAGGTCCGGATTACGCCAGATCGGCTTGCCGTCTCGCCGCCAGTAAAGTCCGAAGGCCCAGCGCGGCAAACTCTCGCCGGGGTACCACTTGCCCTGGCCATGGTGCAGCAGCCCACCCGGCCCAAACCGCGTCCGTAGCTTGCGGATCAACGTGTCGGCCAGCCCGCGTTTGGTCGGACCGATCGCATCGCCGTTCCATTCGGCGGCCTCGTAATCCTCAGTCGACACGAAGGTCGGCTCACCGCCCATGGTCAGGCGAACGTCTTGGCTCGCGAGATCGGCGTCGACTTTTTCGCCCAGGGCGTCGAGGGCGTCCCAGGCCGCGTCCGAAAACGGCAACGTGATGCGTGGTGCCTCGGCGACGCGAGACACCTCCATCGTGTGTCGGAACTCGGTCTGGCAGGGGTCGAGCAGACCCTCGATCGGCGAGGCGGTCGAGAAATGCGGTGTCGCGGCGAGCGGAATATGGCCCTCGCCACAGAGCAGGCCGGAGGTGGCATCGAGTCCGATCCAGCCCGCGCCCGGCAGAAAAACCTCGGCCCAGGCGTGGAGGTCGGTGAAGTCCACCCGCGTGCCGAGCGGACCCTCGGCCGGATCGACGTCAGCCTTCAACTGGATCAGATATCCGGATACGAACCGTGCCCCGAACCCGAGATGGCGCAGCACCTGCACCAGCAGCCACGCCGAGTCGCGGCATGAGCCAGACCCTCTGGTCAGTGTCTCGTCCGGCGTCTGCACGCCATGCTCGAGGCGGATCAGGTAGCTGACCGCCTGTTGCACGCGAATATTCAGATCGACCAGGAAATTGACCGTGAGATCGGCTTCGGTCGGCAGTTTCGCCATGAACGAACGGACGGCCGGCCCGACCGGGTCGGGCTTGAGATAAGCCGAAAGATCAGCCAGCACATCGGTCGAATAGACGAAGGGGTAGCGCGTGGCGCTCGGCTCGACGAAGAAATCGAACGGGTTGATGACCGACAGTTCCGCCGTGAGATCGACCGTGACGGTCAGGCGTGTCGTGCGGTCTGGGAACACGACCCGCGCCAGCCAATTGCCGCTCGGGTCCTGCTGCCAATTGATGAAGTGATTGGCCGGCGACACCGTCAGCGCATAGTTCAGGATCTTGGTGCGGCAATGAGGGGCGGGGCGGAGCCGTATCGTTTGCGGCCCAAGATTGATCGCGCGATCATAAAGATAGTCGGACACATGATGGATGGCAGCGCGGATCGTCATGGGTAAAGACCTGCAAGTTCTGGGCCTCCCTCGATCGCAGTGACGCTTCGCGAGGTCGAGACCGCACCCCAGCTAAGAGGGCGGCAAGGCTGCGGTCAATGAGCGTGGTGCTGAAAAATTAAGCGAGAAAGCGTCGGCTAGAAGGTCACGACGCTCCGGATGCCGAGCACGGCCGCATCGCCGACGCGGCGGTTGGGGTGATCGGGGTCTGGCAAACCGCCTCCGGGATTGAACACATATTGGAAATCGGGCTGCACGATCCACCAGGGTTCGATCTGCGCCTGATAGGTCGCCTCGATAACGGTTTCGCTGCTCCGGATGGGAGACGCGGTTCCGCTGGCCAGCGCGGCCGCCTCATCGCCTGCCTGCGCCCGCGCGCCGATTCTGGCCCATTCGACACCAATCCCCATCGTGTCGTTGGCCCGCCCGAACGCGCCCTTGTAGGTGACGCCGCCCTGCACGAACAGGTCGACGACGTTGCGGTCGTCCGGTGCTCCCATGGCGCGCGCCGTCAAGCCGAGGCCGCCGTCGCTGTCCTTCGAGGGACGATACACCAATTGGTCGAGCGTTCCGTAGATGCTCCAATCGCCCCGCTTGGAGCCGGGCAATCCGGTGAGGACGCCCGGCGCCTGCGTGGTGGTTCCGTTCTGATAGAACGCATCGGCGAAACGGTTGGAATTGTACCAGGCGCCGAGCTTGTAGGTGCCGGGCAGACCCGTGGCATCCTTCTGCTTGTTGAGGCCATATTGCACTTCGCCGATTACAAAAGCGCCGCTTGAGACATCGAAGTTGGTGCCCGAGGGGTCGTTCTTTTGTGGATCGCCCGGTCGAAGCCCAGCGGGGCTGCCGCTATAAAGCCCGACCAGGGCCGTGATCTCGTCCGTCGGCTGGGCCCTGACCCTTATGCCCGGCGTGGCGAGCGGGTAAGCGGGCCCGCCCGAGGGCAAATCGGAGGCCGGCAGCGTCGGCCAGCCGAAGCCGGAATTGATAAACAGATCCTCGTATTCGGAGGTGATGAATTCGAGATCGGCGCTTTGCTGACCGATCTTGATGTCGAGCTTGCCACCCCAGAAGCTCTGCTGCAGCCAGAGTTCGTTCAGCCGCGTCGCGGGATCCGCCTCGATCGAGCTGACGATATTGAGGTTGCCGAGATTGCGGCTCGACAGGCCGCGGCCGTGGATCTGAAACGCACTGATGTTAAGGATCGCGCCGTCGAGCCCGATCGATTTCGACAGGTCGGCGCCGAGGCTCATCTCGGTCATCCCCTCGATGATGGCGCCGCGCCGGGTGCCCCCGGTCGGGTTGCCGAGCACCTCGGTCGTCTCGGTCAGGCCGAACGAGACGCCATAGCGGTCGAGCGCCGGCCGCAAGCCGCCGATATCGCCGAGCAGGTTGGCCCGTGTCGAGAGATCGCCGGCCCATGCGGGCTGGCTGGCACCCGCGTTCTTCTGCTCTGGTCCGGGCGACGGCCCGCCCGCCGTGGCGGGGACGCCCGGTTGTGCTTGATCTTCTGCGAAGGCCGGCGCCGCAGCAGCCAGGGAAAGAGCCAGACAGCCCGCGAGAACGCGCAACAGCGGAAGCCTCGCCTGTGCCGTTCTGATTGACGACCGATCGTCCGCCGTCATCACCAATCCTCGCACGCAGGCACGTCGCGAACGTCTAACAAACCAACTCTGGCTTGGGGTGACGTTCCGACCACACTCGTGACGTTTTGCCGAAAGGTCGTCGATCGGCTTGACGTCGCGCGCAACGGTCCTGTAGCGCCTCGGTGACCGGATCGACCTTAAAGGTCGACCGCAAGGCAGGGGACACAGGCGCCATGGATGCAGCGAACCGCGACGCCCCGCTTCAGGGAGCGAGCCTCGGCCGCATCGTTCTGGCGAGCCTCGTCGGCACGACCATCGAATTCTACGATTTCTATATCTACGGCACGGCCGCCGCCTTGGTGATCGGGCAGGTGTTCTTTCCGTCAGCCGCACCGGGATCTCAGGCCCTCAATGCATTCCTGACGTTTGGGATCGCGTTCCTGGCCCGACCGGTCGGTGCGATCCTGTTCGGCCATTTCGGCGACCGGATCGGCCGCAAATCCACCCTTGTGGCCTCGCTCTTGGTAATGGGCGCGTCGACCACGCTGATCGGCTTCCTGCCAGGTTATGCTCAGATCGGGCCAGCTGCCGCGTGGCTGCTCTGCCTGATGCGACTCGGCCAGGGCATCGGTCTTGGCGGCGAATGGGGCGGGGCGGCGTTGCTCGCCATCGAAAATGCGCCGGTCGGCAGGCGCGCCTGGTTCGGCATGTTCCCCCAGCTTGGCCCGCCGCTCGGCTTTTTGCTGGCCAATGGCCTTTTTCTGGGGCTGCTCGTCGGTCTCGGGGAGCAGCAGTTTTTGAGTGGGGGCTGGCGGATCCCGTTTCTGGTCAGCGCCGTCCTGGTCGCGATCGGACTTTATGTGCGGGTCTCGATGACCGAAACACCGGCCTTTAGGGCGGCCTTGAAGCAGCAGGAACCTGTCCGTGTGCCGCTTGTCGAGGTGGTGCGACACCATTGGATGCCGCTGATCCAAGGCTCGCTCGCCATGGTGGTCTGCTACGCTCTGTTCTACATCTCGACCGTGTTCGCGCTCCAATACGGCACGAGCGTCAGGCATATCCCGCGATCAGATTTTCTCGGGCTGCTCTGCATCGCAGTGCTGTTTATGGCTGCAGCGACGCCGATCTCGGCCGCCTTGGCGGACCGCTTCGGCCGCCGTCCCGTGCTGATCATCGCCGGCGGCCTTGCGGCGCTGTCCGGCTTCGCTCTTCCCGGCTTGCTAGGCCAAGGCAGTAATCGCGAGATCCTGCTGTTCCTCGGCTTGGAACTCGGCCTCATGGGGCTGACTTTTGCGCCGATGGGCGCTCTGCTGCCGGAGCTGTTCCCGGTGCGCGTCCGCTACACCGGCGCGTCGGTGGCCTATAATTTAGGCGGGATCCTCGGCGCGTCGTTGGCGCCATTTCTGGCGCAAGTGCTTTTAAATTACGGTGGGTTGCCGTGGGTCGGATATTACGTCACGACCGCCGCTTTGATCAGCCTGCTTGCGGTTGCGAGCATGCGAGAGACATCACACAACTGACGTCGAGCCTTGGCGAAACGTTCAGCTGAATGCCGCGACCGCAATACCGATCCAGGTCACGGCCGCAATGCCGACAGTGATGTAAGTGGTGGTCATGACATGCTCCTGTGGTCCGGGTCTGACGCCAGGAAACCGCTTGACAGCGTCTTTCCTGCATCCTCGCGCCGTCAACGACAGGCTTGTGTTAAAGTTCCGTCAAGTTTCGCAACCCTGCTGAATGCGCAGTTGGTCGCACGCTGTCGGAGTGCCGGTCACATCGAGCCATAGACCGGGCCGCCGCCGCCCTCGGGTGGAACCCATGTGATGTTCTGCGCCGGATCTTTGATGTCGCAGGTTTTGCAATGGACGCAATTCTGCGCGTTGATGACGAAGCGCGGATCGGTGTGGGCCTTCTCGTCCGCATAGACGACCTCATAAACCCCGGCCGGGCAATAAAGCCGTGCCGGCTCGCCATATTTCGGCAGGTTGTCGAGGATCGGGACGCTCGGGTCGGTCAGCACCAGATGGGCCGGCTGGCCCTCCTCATGGTTGGTCGACGACAGGAAGACGCTCGACAGCTTATCGAACGAGACGACGCCATCCGGCTTCGGATAGACGATCGGCGTCACCTCCGCGAGCGGCTTCAGGGTCGCGTAATCGGGCTTGCCATGGCTCAACGTGCCGAAGAGCGAGCCGCCGAAGATGGAGTTCATCCACATGTCAAGGCCGCCGAGCGCCACGCCCACCATCGTGCCGAACCGCGACCACAGCGGCTTGACGTTGCGGACGCGCTTCAGGTCATGCCCGATCGCGCTCCCGCGCCACGCATTCTCGTAGCCGTCCAGCGAGTCGTTGCTGCGGCCTTCAGCCAGAGCGGCTGCGACGTGTTCGGCTGCCAGCATCCCCGACAGTACGGCATTATGCGAGCCCTTGATGCGGGGCACATTGACGAAGCCGGCCGCGCAGCCGATCAGCACTCCGCCCGGAAAAGCAAGCTTGGGCACCGATTGCCAGCCGCCCTCGGTGATGGCGCGCGCGCCGTAGGATAGGCGTTTTCCGCCCGCGAAGGTGGGCGCGATGATCGGATGGGTCTTGAAGCGCTGGAACTCGTCGAAGGGCGACAGCGTCGGGTTCTTGTAATTGAGGTGGACCACGAAGCCGACCGCGACGAGATTATCCTCCATGTGATAGAGGAACGAGCCGCCGCCGGTGTCATTGGCAAGCGGCCAGCCGAAGCTATGTTGCACGAGCCCCGGCTTGTGCTGGGCCGGATCGACCTGCCAGAGCTCCTTGAGGCCGAGGCCGTATTTTTGGGGGTCGCGCCCCTCGTCGAGCTTGAAGCGACGGATCAGCCCCTTGGCGAGAGAGCCGCGTGCGCCTTCGGCCACCATCAGGTATTTGGCCCGCAACTCCATACCGCGCGTATAGCTCGCGGTGATCTCGCCCTCGCGCCCGATCCCCATATCGCCGGTGGCGACACCGACGACCTCGCCCGCCTCGCCATACAGCACCTCGACAGCCGCAAAGCCGGGATAGATGTCGATGCCGAGCGCTTCTGCCTTGCGGCCGAGGTAGCGGGCGACGTTGCCGAGCGAGCCGATATAATTGCCGTGATTGCTCATCAGCGGCGGCATCAGCGCATTGGGAAGTCGCATCCCGCCGGCCGGGCCGAGATAGTAGAACTGATCCGCCGTTACGGCGGTCGTCAATGGCCGATCGTCATCTTGCCTCCATTCGGGAAGCAATGTGTCGAGGCCGCAGGGATCGATGACGGCGCCCGACAGAACATGCGCCCCGACCTCCGACCCTTTCTCGACCACGACGATGGCGAGATCGGGCGACAGTTGCTTGAGACGGATCGCGGCCGACAGACCCGCAACGCCGGCGCCCACCACAACGACGTCGAAATCCATGGCCTCGCGTTCGGGCAGTTCGGTCTCGGTCTGCACGCCATCGGCCAAGGCCATTCTAGAGTTCCTCTCATCTCGCGCCATCCATCTAGATAGCGAGTCCTTGGGTTCGCGCAAACCGCGAGCCGATGCTAAAAGCGCGCATGACCACGCCGGATTTCGATGCAACCGCCGAGCAACTGGCCGACCTCCTGCGCTGGTACGGCGAGATGGGCGTCGATGCGGTCGTCGACGACGTGCCGCATGATCGCTTCTCCGCTTCGGTTGCGGTGCAGGTGCCGGTCTCTGAGGCTGCTCCGGCCCAGCTGGAGCAGGAGCCAGCGCTCCCGTTGGGCGACGACGGCTTCACGCCAACTCTCCCCCAACGCATTCGCCCACCGCTCACCAAAGCGCCTGCGATCGTTGCGGCACGCCCCATCGATGCGGCGTCGCTGTCGGCTGACGCGGCGATCCAGTCCGCCCGAGAGGCCGCGCGGGACGCCACGAGCCTCGACGCTTTACGCGACATCATGGATCGGTTCGACGGCTGCGGGTTGAAGCGAACCGCGAGCCGCCTCGTTTTCGCGGACGGCAATCCCGCGGCGCGCGTCATGATGATCGGCGAGGCGCCCGGCGCCGACGAGGACCGGAGCGGCGTGCCGTTCGTCGGCAAGGCCGGGCAATTGCTCGACCGGATGCTCGCCACCATCGGGCTTGACCGAACCGCCGTCTATATCGCCAACGTGGTGCCCTGGCGTCCGCCCGCCAACCGTGCGCCGACCGATCTCGAAGTGGCAACCTGCCTGCCATTCATCACCCGGCAGATCGAACTCGCGGAGCCCGAATTTCTGGTGCTGCTCGGCGGCTCCGCCATGCAGGCCCTGCTGGCCGGAAAGGAATCGATCACCCGCGCGCGCGGCAAATGGGTCGATTACCCATCCGGCAGCCGGATGATTCCAGCCATGCCGATGCTGCATCCGGCCTACCTGCTCCGTACGCCTTTCAATAAAAAATTTGCGTGGCGGGATTTGCGGGCGCTCGCCGATCGTTTGGGACTGCCGCCAACGATCTAACCGCACGATCGACGCCGCCTTTTCGGCTTTGGCGGGTGGCTTGCCGCAGCCGAATCTTCGTAGAACACCACAGAGGCGGCGATCGGGATGGATCGACGTCTCCCGACGCTCTTAGCCCGAAGGATAGGTGTTGACCGCAGAGCTTTTCCCGGCCGGGACCCGTGAGGTGCTGCTGTTTCTTGCCACGGCCGGCATTGTTGTGCCGATCTTCCACCGCCTCCGCATCAGCCCGGTGCTGGGCTTCGTGCTTGGCGGCATCGCGCTTGGCCCATTCGGCCTCGGCGCACTGGTGCCGGTCTTTCCGATCCTATCGCATGTGGCCCTGAACAATCTCGAGCGCGTGGCCGGGGTGGCCGAATTCGGCGTCGTCTTTCTGTTGTTCATGATCGGTCTCGAGCTTTCGTTCGAGCGGCTGTCGACCATGCGGCGGCTTGTGTTCGGCCTGGGGCCGCTTCAGGTCTGTGTCTGCGGAGCCGCTTTGGCGCTCGGCGCGGTCCTTGGGCTCGGCGTGTCGGCCCCCGTCGCGTTGGTGCTCGGCACCGCGCTGGCCTTGTCGTCGACCGCCATCGTGGTGCCAGTCTTGGCGGAGCGGAAGCGGCTCAATTCCGGCGCGGGGCGAACCGCCTTCGCGGTGTTGCTCTTTCAGGATCTCGCGGTCGCGCCGCTGCTGTTCGGTGTGTCGTTGCTGTCGAGCCATGAGGTCGGCGGCATTGGGCTCGGGCTCCTGCTTCGGCTGGCGCCGGCCATTGTCGGCATCGGCGTCATCGTGACGCTCGGGCGGCTGATCCTGCGACCCTTGTTTCACCATGTCGCCTCGGCGCGCTCGACTGAATTGTTCATGGCGGCCTCGCTCTTTGTCGTGATCGGGACAAGCGCCATCACGGCGGCGGCCGGCTTGTCGATGGCGATCGGGGCTTTCCTGGCGGGCTTGCTGCTGGCCGAAACGGAATACCGACGCGAAATCGAAGTCACGATCGAGCCATTCAAGGGGCTTCTGCTCGGCTTGTTCTTCGTGTCGGTCGGGGCCGATCTCGATCTAACGCGGCTTTTTGCGGATCCCTTGAGGATCGTCGAGATCGCGGCCGGGCTGCTGGTCGTCAAGACGATGCTGCTGCTCGGTGTCGGCGTGGCCATCAAGCTGCCGCGACGGGTCGCCGTCGAGGTCGCGCTGCTGCTCGGGCCGGGCGGCGAATTTGCATTCGTGATCGTCAACGCGCTGTTGGCCGCCCATGTCCTCGATCCGAAGATCGGTCAGGATCTTCTCGTGGCCGTAACATTGACCATGATCGCGATCCCGCTCATCGCCGTCGTGGCGGAGCGGCTCGGCAAACGGCTCGGCCGCAGGGCCGACATTGCTGTGCCGGTCGAGCCGCCGCCGGACGATGGACAATCGCGTGTCATCATCGTGGGGTTTGGGCGGGTTGGGCGGCTCGTCAGCGAGATGCTGACCGTCCATAACGTGCCGTTTCTGGCGATCGACGAGAGCCCGAGCCTTGTCGCGCGCGAGCGCGCCGCCGGGACACCCATCTATTTCGGCGATGCGACCCGGCCGGAGTTCCTGCGTCGCTGTGGGCTCGAAACCGCACGCGCTCTGGTGCTGACCGTGAGTTCCTCACGTGTCGTCGAGCAGGTGGCGGCGATTGGACGAGCCGAAAGCCAGGATCTCGTCGTCGTGGCGCGCGCCCGCGACGCCGATCATGCGCGCGCTCTCTACGACCTTGGCGTGACCGACGCCGTGCCCGAAACCATCGAGGCGAGCCTGCAACTCTCCGAAGCCGTGTTGGTCGATGTCGGTGTGCCGATGGGGCTGGTGATCGCCTCCGTCCACGAGAAACGCGACGAGTTTCGCCGGCTGCTGAACACCGAGCCAAGCACCGCTCGCGTGCGACAGTCGATCCGCCGACCGGTTCCGCGTTAGAGGCAACCAGGCGTTGATCCTGCGCGCGTGTGTCTTGATCCCACGACGTCATGATCTACAACGCGGGAACACGTCGGCCGGGCGCTGAGCAAAGGGTGTGCGATGCTGAAATTCTACGACAATGTCGGCGCGCGCGACGAGGTCACGTGTGACCTAACTCTCCCCGATCTGCCGTCCAACGTCGTCTGGATGGATCTCCTCGACCCCACGGCCGAGGAACTCTCGTTCGTCGAACGCTTTGCGAAAGTCATTCTTCCCGACGACGAGAGCCTCGAAGATCTACAGACCGTCAGTCGGCTTCGCTTTGAGGGCGATATCCTGCAGGTCTTCACGCCGGTGCTGTTTCGCGATCCGGCCGGTGAGGTTCGAACCACGACCGTCGGATTTTTCCTGACACCCAAGCTTCTGGTCACGGTCCGCACCGAAGAACTCTTGTCTTTCACCAATTACATCAACCGGAAGGTCAAACCCGGCGACGCGACCGTTCATGTGGCGACGGATGTCTTCGTCGGTTTGCTCGAGGCGATCGTTGATCGTATGGCCGACGCGGTCGAGGCGCTCGGAGCCGAACTCGACCGCGTGTCCCGCCAGATCTTCACCAACCCGGCCGACAGCCCCAAGCGGATCAAGCCCATCAAATACGAAGCCGAACTCGAATCGATCCTGCACACGGTGGGTCGATCGGGTGACCTCACCTCGAATATCCGGGACAGTCTGCTTGGTATCGGTCGCTTGCTGGCTTTCGTGACCGCCAACGCACAAGACAAGCTGCCGAACGGGGTCAAGAACCGTATCAAGACGTTACGGCAGGATATCGCATCGCTGAATGACTACGAGACGCGTCTGACCGACAAGGTGCAGTTCCTGCTCGATTCGACGCTGGGCTTTATCAATATCGATCAGAACCGGCTGTTTCGCCTGCTCACGATCGCGTCCGTGGTCGGCATCCCCCCGACCTTCGTGGTCGGTCTCTATGGCATGAACTTCAAGAATATGCCGGAATACGACTGGGCCTGGGGGTACCAATGGGGTCTGCTGTTGGTTTCGATCAGCATGGTCGTCCCGGCGATTTGGCTGCGCCGAAAAGGGTGGTTCTGATTCACCGCCGCATGGGTGCGCGCCTGGGCATCTTTGTCGCATAGTCAAGCTTGGCGGGGCGGCACCGCTGGTCTATCGGTCTGTTGTGACCGGCAGACGGGGAGTTTGACATGCGGTGGGAAGATTCCCGGCGATCGGACAATATCGAAGACGTGCGCGGCGGCGGCGATAGCGGCGGCGGAGGCGGTGGCTTCGGCATCCCGATGGGCGGCGGCGGGCTCGGCATCGGCGCGATCATCATCCTGGCGATCATCGGTTACGTGACCGGCATCGACCCGCGCGTGTTGATCAGCGGCGTCGAGAATGCCACGAACCAAGGTCAGAGCACGCAGAGCCAGCCTTATCAGCGTCCCGACAGCTCGCAATTCAGCCAAAGCCAGAGCCAGGCACCCGCTCAGGGGCAGGCACGCCGCAGCACGGCGCCGACCGATCAGATGGGCGACTTCGTGGCCGCGATCCTCGGCGAGACGGAGGACGTCTGGTCCGAGGTTCTGCCAGCCCAAAAGGGCGTTCAATACGTCAAGCCGAAGCTCGTTCTCTACAGTGGCGTGACACGCTCGGGTTGCGGGCAGGCGCAATCGGCGATGGGTCCGTTTTACTGCCCTGTCGACCAGAAGGTCTATTTGGACATGTCTTTCTTCAACGACATGAAGCAGAAGCTCGGCGGCGGTGGCGACTTCGCCTATGCCTATGTGATCTCGCATGAGATCGGCCACCATGTGCAGAATCTGCTTGGAATTCTCGGCAAGGTGCGCGACCGGCAGGAGCAGGCGAGCCAGCAGGAGGCCAACAGCCTTTCGGTCCGGATCGAATTGATGGCGGATTGTTTCGCCGGCGTCTGGGCCAACCATGCCGACCAGAAGTGGCATATCCTGGAGCAGGGGGATGTCGACAAGGCGATCGCTACCGCTGCGGCCATCGGGGATGATCGTTTGCAGAAGCAATCGCGCGGCTATGCCGTGCCGGATAGCTTTACGCATGGAAGCTCGGCACAGCGGCAACAGTGGCTGACCACGGGGCTAAAGACCGGCAGCGTGGATGCCTGTAATACGTTCAAGCAGTAATGGTTGCTGGGAGGATCTGAGTCATGCCCGGCATCGATGAAACAAGATCCTTCCTTCCCCTGTCGATCGCGGTCGTGACGGTGTCGGACACGCGCCGCAGCGATGACGATCGATCGGGCGATGTCTTGGTGGAGCGCTTGACCGGGGTCGGGCATCGGCTTGGCGGTCGCACGATCGTGCCGGACGATCGTGCCGCCATCGTGGGTGTCGTGCAGGCCTACGCCGACGACCCTGGGATCGACGTCGTGATCACGACCGGAGGCACGGGCTTCACGGGGCGAGATGTGACGCCTGACAGCCTGGAGCCGCTGTTCAGCAAACGGATGGACGGGTTCTCGACGGTGTTCCATCACATCTCGTATGCGAAGATCGGGACCTCCACGGTGCAATCGCGGGCGACAGCCGGGCTGATCGGCACCACCTTCGTGTTTGTCTTGCCCGGTTCACCGGGCGCCTGCAAAGATGCCTGGGACGGTATTCTGGCCCACCAACTCGACTACCGTTATCGACCCTGCAACTTCGTCGAGTTGATGCCCCGGCTCGATGAGCATCTCAAACGGCCATCGGCGCGCGCCGACGTCTGAGCCCGTCGCTTAGGTCGGATTGTCGATCCAGAACTGCGCCCGTGACGCGAGCGTCTGCGTGGCCTTCAGTCCGCCGACCAATGCCTTGAAGCTCGCGGGGTGGCCTGAGAGATCGGCGCGCGCGGCGATGACCCCGGCAATGGGTGCCAGATTCGGCAGCAGGCGCGACATCAGCCCGCCGTGATCCTCGCGTAGCAGAAATCCACCCGCGATTGTTGGGTCGGGCCCGAGCCGCATTCCGATCTCGTTGATGAGGCCACGATCGAACCCGATACCGGCCCGGAGCACGAAAAGAAGGTCGGATCGTGCGCCGGCCAGCGCCGTGGCGAACCCCGCCTCGAAGGTGGGCTCGTCGACGATCCGGCAGCCGGCGTGATCGGCTACGCGGCGAAGACCATCGTCCGCCCGATCGGTCACAATCGATACATCACGGACGATGCCCTCGACCGTGGCAGGCACGAGCGCCGCAAGGCTGCGGACGAGCGCGCCGAGGGCGGCTGACGTGCCACCGATGTTGGACGGCATAAGGACGAGTGCTGAGAGCATCGCGGCGTCCTATCACGATCGAGGCGCGGATGTCGCGCCTTCCGCGCCTGTTCGGCTCGACGATTGCGCGATTGACCTGACTCCCGATGTTCTTTATTTGTTCTGCTCAGCCTGGGTCGGTTCAAACGGCTTAGGCGGCGACCGAGCGAGGCTGACGGCGTGTTGACGATCCGCGATACGACACCGCCGTCTCCACGCCGATCGAAGCGCCTGCCTCGGCTTGGGATCAAAGACGTAGCAGTCCCCGAGCCTGCCAATATGTCGATGGTGACCGACGACAAACGGCGCAAGGGTCGCGGCGCGTTGAGCAATCGATCCGGGCGCTTCGAGGGATCACAGCGCATCGATGTCGATGATGGATGGGATGCGCTTGAGACGCTGGCGCCGTTCAAGACCACCATCACGATGGAGACGCCCAAGACCGTCATTACGCGCAACGAATCGCCCGACATTTCCTTTGATCGGTCAATCAATCCGTATCGGGGCTGCGAGCATGGCTGCGTCTATTGTTTCGCGCGCCCGACACATGCGTTTATGGGCCTGTCGCCCGGCCTTGATTTCGAGTCGCGCCTGTTCGTCAAGCAGGGTGCGGCGGAGCGGTTGGAGCGGGAACTCGGTGCGCCCGGATATAAACCGCGGACCATCGCGATCGGCACCAACACCGATCCGTATCAGCCGATCGAGCGCGACCATAAGGTTATGCGCTCAATTCTCGAGGTGTTGGCGAAATGCGATCACCCGGTCGGCATCGTCACGAAATCGGCTCTGGTGACGCGCGACATCGACATCCTGGCTCCGATGGCGGCTAAGGGTCTGGTCAAGGTCGCGCTGTCCGTGACGACCCTCGACGCAACCTTGGCCAGGACCATGGAGCCGCGCGCCACGACGCCGGGCAAACGCATCGAGGCGATCCGCTTGCTCGCCGCGGCTGGCATTCCGGTGACCGTTATGGTCGCGCCCATCATTCCGGCCGTGACCGATACCGAGATCGAGACGATCTTGGAGCTTGCCCATGCGGCCGGCGCGCGCGAGGCCGGCTATGTGATGCTGCGACTGCCGCTCGAGGTGCGCGACATCTTCAAGGAATGGCTGCTGGCCCACTTTCCGGACCGTTTCCGGCACGTCATGTCGCTCGTCCAATCGATGCGTGGCGGGCGGGATTACGATGCCAAATGGGGTCAGCGGATGACCGGCACGGGACCTTATGCGGCCATGATCGCGCGCCGCTTCGAGATTGCGAGCGATCGCCTCGGTTTCCCCAAGGTCCGCTCGAAACTACGCGCTGATCTGTTCACGCCGTCACATCCGCAGGCGCGGCAACTCGATCTGTTCGGGCCTTGAGCGGAAACTCGTCTGCCTCGCATCGAGGATCGCGATCACATTCTAACGAGCCGCACGAGCCACCATTGGCCCGACCGCTGCCACACAGGTCGGCTGTCAGAAGGCGAGCGCTTTAGCGGACGGGTTGGCTCTTGATCAGCGAGGTGATGTCTCCGTCGGGCTGAATGGCAGCAGGCGGGCGCGGCGGTTGGCCGAGGCCGTCGCCGGCCTGGTCGACATCCAACTGATCGCGGGAGACGAGACGCGGCGAGGGAGCGAAGGCCAGCGGGGCACCGCGCGATTCGGCGCGTGCGGCCGGCGCCGACGCACGATAGGCACGAGCATCGGGAGGGTCGGCCGCGAGTGCGACAGTCGACGCTCCTGAATACGTCGGCGCAGGCATCGGCGTTCGGGCGATATCCTGTTCTTCTTCGATCGGCGGGGGATCGGGGAGGTTATCGCGACGCGGCGCTTCGACCTGCTCGGCATCGGGGACCGGCTTGCAGTAGCGACGCGGACCGCGCGACGTGCTCCCGTGCATCGCGAGATCGAGATGCACGTGGTTGTAGTGGAAGATATTGGCGCCGGGACCCAGCACGGTGGTGAAATACGTGCAGGCGCCGGCGTGGCTATCGTGGAGAAACGCGCTCTCCTGCGTGTCGGCGCTTTTCCAACCACGCATCACATTGATCTCTCGCCCGCTGGCGAGAACGAAGCCGCCGACATCCATGGCATTGGCAAACGCATGTTCGGATAGTTTTGCGCCGCTCATATTGTTAATGCCGCGGCACGAATAGGTGCCCATAGTGTTGATCTGCACGACTTGTTCGCCGAACCGGGCCTGGGCGTCGGGCTCGACCACGTCTTTGATCCATGCATCGAGCGCCGGAATCATCGAGCAGTCGAGCAACGAGGCCGTGTTGAGTTTCACGGTGCCGCCAGCCAGGGCATAGACCCGGAAGGGATGGTTGAGCCCGCAAATGCTGGGACCATCGATCGCGTGACTCGGCTGAAGATAAGGCGTCGCCTCGACGAGATGTTGAGCAAGGCAAGCCTCTTCGGCCTGATTGCGCCACGCGGGCCGCTCGGGGTGATCGAACCGGGAACAGCCTGCCATCGCCATCGCGAGCAGGGCCGCCGCCGCAAAAGGCCATACGCAACGCGCCATATCGTTAGAAGTGCGCGCGATCCGTTAAGGCAAAATAAAAAGCGCGGCGGCCCTATGGAGGCCACCGCGCGACGGGGTTAACGATCCGTTTTAGATCGAGGTCGACCCCTGCTGGTTGCGGGCGTTCATGAACCGGTCGAACTCCTCCCGATCCTTAGCGCGGCGAAGATTGTTGAGGTGCTCGGCAAACTCGCGCTGTGCCGTATCGAGTTTGCGACGCTCTTCCTCGAGCCGCTGTAATTCGGCATTCCGCCAATCATCGAAAGCCGCGTTGCCGCTGCTGCTGAACGGCCGCCACTGGGCTTGAGCACCAGCGGTGCCAAAGCCCGACATGCCGAAGCCGCTCATTTTGCCGCGAAAGGCGGAGACGGCCTGATCGACCGTATAGCCGCGACGCTGCGCGATCTTGAGACCAATGAGGGCGACGCCGACCGGCCAATAAAAGAGGAAACCGAGCACGACGGCTCCGATCTCGACCGGCTTCCAGCCCATGCGGGCGCTGCCGCACCCGCCCCAACCGCGCTGTGATCCATTCTGTTGGCCGCCGAGACCCGCTGCACCTGCCGCATCGGCGGTACTCGAAAACGAACTCATTTCCACTCTCCGTATCACGGCCGTCTTGGGCCGATGTTAATGTTACGCACATTAACATCGGCGTGCTTGTTGTGGTCTTCAAGCCCCATCTGAGGTGAGGCCCAATAAAAAAGGCGGCGGCTCGCGCCACCGCCTTGTCGCTCACTCAGGTGGATGGTCAGCGGTTGACGTCGCCCTCGACGATGTAGCTTCGGACCCGGGTGCGCCCGTTCTCCAAATCGCGTCTGACCGAGGGCGTGCCTCCGCTCCGGCTTTCAGCCGCATCGGCGGCGGCGTCGCTCGCCGGGCTGGCCGGATCGACGTAGGTGTGCGGGCCGCCATGGGCCGCTGGCGTGGTTTGGCTGGCCGTGCCGGCCCCGATCCGCTCCCGCACATCGGGGTTAGCGGCTTCGTCGATGTCGGCAAGTCCATCTTCGCCCGCGTAGCTACCGCCGAAGCCGGCCGTGCTGGCATCCGCAGGCTTATAGGCCGCATCGACATTGTCGACGCCGCCTTCGGAGCGGGTCCAGCCTTCGCTCTCCCACGCCATCGATCGCTCGTCGAGATCGACCGCTCCGTCGCGGTCGAGCACGTCGATCGCCTGCTTATACAGCGCATCGCTCGTCCGCACCGAGAGTGCGAATCCGCCCCGACGAAGGCCCTCCGAATAGGTCCGGCGTTCATCGTCCGGCATGAAGAAGTTGGTGAGCGAGTCCCAGAAGCCGCGCTGATGGTCGTCGGCGACGTTAAACGAATCGGCGTTGCTGCCGACGATCGTGATCGCATCCGCCGATAGTCCGACTGCCACCAGGTCGTTTTTCGCGATCTGGGCGTGCTCGCCGGTATCGAAGAATGCCGTCACGGTCCGGGCGCCTGTGGTCGTTTCGCTATCGAAATTGGTCATGATGAACTCCCTGTCCATCAGTAAAACGGCAGGGGCACCTCGCTCGTTCCCTCCAGACTTCGTCATCCGCCGAATAACAAGCGTCCGGCTCATCCCCGCCGTCGCCTTGATCGCGCGCCGATTTGGCGTAGGACCGGGCGTTCGATGCGCAGGCGTGAGGTCGTCGGGCGGTCGGCGTCTGCCGCGCCAACACGCGACGCCATCTCTCATAAAAAGAGCGCATGCCCGATGTTGACGACCGTGCTCGTGCTGGTGCCCATCTTTGCGTTGATCCTGGTTGGCTATCTCTATCGGCGAAGTGGCATCCTCGGGCCGCATTCGACCACGGAGCTGAACCGCTTCGTGGTCTATCTCGCGCTCCCGGCTCTGTTGTTCGACATCATGGCCCACACGAGCGTTGCGGCTTTCTACCAGCCCGGCTTCATCGCTGTTTTCGGCCTGTCGTGCGCGATCGTCTTCGCTATCACGATCGCGATCCGATTGCGGAAGCCTCGGCATCTCGCCGACGTGAGTATCGACGGCCTCAATGCCGCTTATGGCAACACTGGCTTCATCGGGTTTCCGCTGACTTTGATCGTGTTCGGCAAAGCAAGCCTCGCGCCGACCACCGCTGCGGCCATCATCACGGTTTGTATTCTCTTCGGGGTCGCGATCGTGCTGATCGAGATCGGCCTTCAGGCCGAACGCCGTGTGCTTCACCTTGCCAGCAAAGTCGGACGCTCTCTCGTCAAGAACCCGCTGCTCTTGTCGCCCGTGCTGGGCGGGCTCGTGGCGGCGACAGGCCTCAGTCTGCCCGACAGTGTGGAGGTGTTCTTGAAGTTGCTCGGGGGCGCCGCATCGCCCTGCGCCCTCGTGGCGCTTGGCCTCTTCCTGGCGCAAAATACCGAAACAGCTCAGAACGACACGCCGGCGACGCTGTTCCTGGTGGGTCTGAAGCTGATCCTGCAGCCCGCCGTCGCCTGGGTTCTGGCCACCCTGGTGTTCGGTCTGTCACCCACACTGACCAAAATGGCGGTCGTTCTCGCAGCCATGCCGACCGGAACCGGACCTTTCATGCTGGCGGAATTCTACGGCCGGGAGGCCGGCATCACGTCGAAGGCGATCCTCATCTCGACCGTCGTCTCGCTCTTCACCATCTCGGCCTATTTGACGTGGGCGGCCTGACCCCTTGACCGCCAGAGCGCGGCCTCGATGAGGGCTTCGGTCGATCGATGCAAAATCGCGGACGGGTCAGCGCCCTCGAAGGCGGGGTTCAAATGGCCGGCCAACGTCAACATGGCGACCCCGTGTGAGAGAGACCAGATCTCGAACGCTAGGGGGCGCGAGTCGGTCGACGGTGCCCCGCCATGCTTCAACAGGGCAGTCGCGGCACGGCGGAGCAGGTCCAGCGCTTCGGTGGCGGCCGCGCCAGCTTCGGGCGCGTTCAGGGTCGTTACATTGGAAAACATCGCCGCATAAAGCCCGGGTTCTGTCCGCGCGAAGGCCAGATAGGCGTTCCCCATGCTCTTCATGGCGGAGCGGGCATCGGGCTTGCCGTCGGCCCAGGCTTCGCTCAACTTCAGGCCGAACATCTCGAACCCGCGCCGGGTCAATTCTTCCATCAGCGCGTTGCGATCGGAAAAATGGCGGTAGGGCGCGGCGGCCGTCACACCGGCGAGTTTTGCCGCATCGGCCAGCGTGAAGCCGCCCGGTCCCCGCTCGGACACAAGCAGACGAGCAGCCTCCACCAAGGCTTCCTTCAGATGCCCATGATGGTAGGCGCGGCGCTCTCCGCCAAAGAAACGATTGCCGTGATCCATTCTGTGCTTCTAGAGCAGTATCGGACGAGATCGATGCCCCTTTTTCAAGACATCCGGTCGCTCAGCGATTGCGCGATCTCGGCGACGATCGACACTGCCGCCTGACGCGGATCGGGCGAGGCCGTGATCGGTCGACCGACGACGAGATGGTCGGCGCCCGCCAGGATGGCTTCCGAAGGCGTCATGATCCGCTTCTGGTCACCGCTCGCGGCGCCGCTCGGCCGGATGCCCGGTGTCACGATTGTCATGTCGGGGCCGACGCTTGCGCGAACCACAGCGACTTCCAGCGGCGACATCACAAGACCGTCGATGCCGATCGCTTTGGCTTGAGCGGCCCGCTGAGCCACCAACTCGGCCGCACCGAACCGATAGCCGGCTTCCGCGAGATCCGCGTCATTCGACGAGGTCAGAACCGTCACGGCCAACAGCCGCAAGCCGTCGTCGCCCTTGGCATCCTGGGCGGCCCGCATAGTTTGTGGGAAGGCATGGATCGTCAGGAACGTGGCCCCGAGGCGCGCGATCTGGGCTGTTGCGCCCGCCACTGTGTTGGGGATGTCGTGCAGCTTGAGGTCCAGAAATACCTGATGGCCGGTTCCGATCAGCCGCTCGGCAAGGTCCAAACCGCCCGCATAAGCGAGTTCGAGACCGATCTTGTAGAAGCCGACGCTATCCCCAAGGACCGTGACGAGATCGAGCGCCTGATCGACGGTCGGGAGATCCAGCGCCACGATCAGGCGGTCTCGTGGGGAGGTCGTCATGATGCTCTCTCTCGTTCTGGTCATCGCTTTCGGCCCAAGCGACCCGCTCGACGTTACGGATGTTGTAAGGACAGCAGCATCGAACCGGGAGAGGCGACACATGTGGCCTTGATCTTGGCCGTCTCGGCCCCGAATTGCTTGAAATGCGGCGTCGCCGCGTGAGCCGCGAAGGCGGCTTCGTCGTCGAACACCTCGAATAAGATCAGGTGATCCGGGGCGGACGCCGGTCGCTCCACGTCGAAGCGGCGGCAACCCGGCTCGTTCAGCACAGAGGCTCGCGCCACGCCGAGCACGAGCGTCGTCAAGGCGGGCATGTCGCTCGGAGCGGCTGTGTAGTCGACCACCACGACGTAACCCGGCGCGTTGGGGTTGGCGGTTTGTGCCAGGGCCGACCCCGAAAGACTTGGGAACGCAAGCAGAAGTGCGGCGGTCGCGCCGACGATCAAGCGGGTCAATGTCACGGTCGGCCTCGTGGTCATGGGCCGGTCCCTTGAGAGCGGCCGCGGTTCATCCGGTCTCTACCATCGCGATCGTCGATCGCCCAGCCGGTCGCTCTTCACGCGTTGGCGCGCCGGCTTTGCGGTTCGCTCCGCGATGACCCGGGCCTTGTGCAATTCGAGGCCGATTTTCACCTTGAGGGCACGCATCCTGAACTCGGCCCGCGCTTCAGAGGAGCGGACCAAAATCTCAGTTCGCAGTTTTTGGCGTTGCTCGCGCCATTCCTCGCCCAGCTTATCGCGGCCGGCCTTGATCTTGTCGAAGAGGTCGACGCCGACACGGTCCTGCGTGTCTCCGCCGGCCGTTGCGCGGCGATAGATCCAAACGCGCGCCGGCGGAAGGTTGAGCCAGACAGGAGCCGACACCTTGGCGTCGAAGCCGAGATCATTCTCCCGATGTTGGCGGGGGATGGGTGACGTCAGGCCATAGGTGAACTGAATGAAGGGCGCATCGGGGCGCATCAGGGCGAAAGCGTCGCCGAGAAGATCGTACCGTTGGCGCTCCGGTCTTGTGAGCAGCGGGAGACTTGAAACGATGGCGGCGGCAGGATCGAATAATAAGCCCGACAGGGTCGCGCCGAGCGCATAGGCATCGCCTTGCACGACCTGGCATCCCGGGTAACGCCGTGACAGCAGCTTGCAAAATGCAGGCTCGAACTCGACCAGGACCAAACGTTCCGGCGCAACGCCTCGGCGGATCAAAGCGTCCGTCACGGGCCCCGTTCCCGGTCCGAGTTCGATGATGGGGCCGGGTATGGAGGGATCGACGTAGCGGGCCATCATCCGAGACAGCGAGCGGCTAGACGGCGAAACAGCACCCGTCGTGAGTGGGCTCTCAAGCCACGTCTTGATGAAGCGGGCTTCGTCTTTCCAACGAAACCCGCGATAAGCGTTGGGCTTGACCTTTGACGGACGATCAACGTCGAACAAGGGTGAACGCAACGCGTGATCCTTCAGTGAAAAGCGCCATTCGGCGTCGTCTTGACCACGACCGGGCGATCCCGGTCATGAGAGGATTAGTGACTGAGCTGATCGAAAAAATCTTTAATCTTCTCGAAAAACCCATTGGATTCAGGATGTGTTGTGGTCGATGAAATCGACTCAAACTCGTTCAGCAGTTCCCGTTGGCGCTTGCTGAGGTTCTGCGGCGTCTCGACCATGGCCTGGATGTAGAGATCGCCGAGGTCGCGAGACCGTAGGATCGGCATACCCTTACCCTTGATGCGAAACTGCTTTCCGGACTGAGTCCCCTCCGGCACCTTGACCTTGGCTTGCTGACCATCGACGGTCGGCACCGAAAACTCGCCGCCGAGCGCGGCCTGAACCATGGAAATCGGCACGCGACAGTAGAGATCCGCGCCGTCGCGCTGGAAGAACTGATGCGGCTTGACCGCGAGAAAGATGTAGAGGTCACCTGCGGGTCCGCCGCGCAGGCCGGCTTCACCCTCGCCCGAAAGCCTGATGCGCGTACCATCCTCAACGCCGGCCGGGATATTGACCGACAGCGCCCGTTCCCGCGTTACGCGGCCTGAGCCGGCGCAGCTCGTGCACGGATTGTCGATGATCTCGCCGCGACCTTGGCAGGTTGGGCATGTCCGCTCGATCGCGAAGAAGCCCTGCTGGGCGCGAACCCGTCCCTGGCCTCCGCAGGTGCCGCAGGGGCGGGGCTTCGAGCCAGGCTTTGCTCCGCTTCCCGAACAGGCCTCACACGAGATCGAGGTCGGAATATTGACCGTCGCGGTCTTGCCCTTGAAGGCATCTTCCAACGTGATATCGAGATTGAAGCGGAGATCCGAGCCACGCTCACGACCGCCGGAGCGACCACCGCGCGACCGGCCCATCATGTCGCCGAAGAGATCGTCGAAAATATCCGACATCGACGAGCCGAAGCCCTCGCCCATGCCGCCGCCCTGGCCGCTTTGCTCGAAAGCGGCGTGGCCATAACGGTCATAGGCTGCGCGTTTATCCGCGCTTGAGAGGCACTGATAGGCTTCGTTGAGTTCCTTGAATTTCGCTTCCGCCGCCTTGTCGCCTGGATTGCGATCGGGATGGCATTGCATCGCGGCCTTACGGAAGGCTCCCTTGAGCTCGACCTCAGTCACGGTCCGGCTTACGCCGAGGATTTCGTAATAATCAGCTTTGGCCATTCAAGCCATGTCCCATCTTAAATGCCGGGCCTGCAGCGGACGAACCGATCCGCCGTTGCGATGTGCGGAACGGAAATGCTCCGACCTCGCGTCGCTTCTGGCAGGCTGACGATGACAGTCGTAGGTGCCATGAGCACATTTTCGCCGCAAGCTGAAACCTCGAACGGACGGCGTCGCCCACAATCCTCAAACCAAAAATCCGGAGCGCGACGCGCCCCGGACTGATTGGTGAAAGGCCTTACCGATCAGCGAGGATCAGGCGTGGCGCTTCTTGTCGTCGTCGCCAACTTCCTTGAAGTCGGCGTCGATGACGTCCTCGTTAGCGTTAGCAGACGTTTCGGCCGCCCCTGGAGCCGCGCCCTCGCCGGACTGTGCCTTGTACATCGCTTCGCCGAGCTTCATCGAAGCCTGCATCAGGTCGTTAGTCTTGCTCTTGATCGCCTCGACATCTTCACCGTCGAGAGCAGGACGGAGAGCCGCGATTGCTGCTTCAACCGCGCTCTTGTCGGCGGCCGACACCTTGTCTCCATATTCCGCGACCGACTTCTCGGTCGAGTGAATCATGGCCTCGGCCTGGTTCTTGGCATCAATCAACTCGCGACGCAGCTTATCGTCCGCCGCATGCAACTCGGCGTCCTTGACCATCTTATCGATATCACTGTCCGACAGACCACCCGACGCCTGGATGCGGATCTGCTGTTCCTTGTTGGTGGCCTTGTCCTTCGCGGTCACATTCACGATGCCGTTGGCATCGATGTCGAACGTGACCTCGATCTGCGGCACGCCACGCGGCGCGGCCGGAATGCCGACGAGATCGAACTGGCCCAGCACCTTGTTGTCGGCGGCCATCTCGCGCTCGCCTTGGAACACGCGGATCGTCACCGCGGTCTGGCTGTCCTCGGCGGTCGAGAACACCTGGCTCTTCTTGGTCGGGATCGTCGTGTTGCGATCGATCAAGCGGGTAAACACGCCACCCAATGTCTCGATGCCGAGCGACAGCGGGGTCACGTCGAGGAGCAGCACGTCCTTGACGTCGCCCTGGAGCACGCCGGCCTGAACCGCCGCGCCGATGGCCACGACCTCGTCCGGGTTGACGCCCTTATGGGGCTCCTTCCCGAAGAACTGCTTCACGATCTCCTGAACCTTCGGCATGCGGGTCATGCCACCGACCAGAACGACCTCATCGATCTCACCGGCCGTAAGGCCTGCATCTTTCAGAGCCTTGCGGCACGGCTCGACGGTGCGCTGGATCAGATCCTCGACCAAGCTCTCGAACTTGGAGCGGGTCAGCTTCAAGGTCAGATGCTTCGGGCCGCTCGCGTCAGCCGTGATGTAGGGGAGGTTGATGTCCGTCTGGCTTGCGGACGACAGCTCGATCTTGGCCTTTTCGGCAGCTTCCTTGAGGCGCTGGAGGGCCAGCTTATCCTTGCGGAGATCGACCGTGTTTTCCTTACGGAAATCATCCGCGAAATATTCCACGAGGCGCATGTCGAAGTCTTCGCCGCCGAGGAACGTGTCGCCGTTGGTGGACTTCACCTCGAAGACGCCGTCGCCGATCTCAAGGATCGACACGTCGAAGGTGCCGCCGCCAAGGTCGTAGACCGCGATCACGCCGGTGCTCTTCTTATCGAGGCCGTAAGCAAGCGCTGCGGCCGTCGGCTCGTTGATGATGCGAAGCACTTCAAGGCCGGCGATCTTGCCCGCGTCCTTGGTGGCCTGACGCTGAGCGTCGTTGAAATAAGCCGGAACAGTGATGACCGCCTGGGTCACGGTCTGGCCCAGATAGGCCTCGGCCGTCTCTTTCATCTTCTGCAAGATGAAGGCTGAAATCTGAGAAGGCGAATATTGCTTGCTGTCCGCCTGAACCCACGCGTCGCCGTTGGACGCCTTGGTGATCTTATAGGGGACGAGACCCATGTCCTTCTTGGTCATCGGATCTTCGAAGGTCCGGCCGATCAGACGCTTGATCGCGAAGAAGGTGCGCTCGGGATTGGTGACGCCCTGTCGCTTGGCCGGCTGGCCAACGAGACGCTCTCCCTCATCCGTGAAAGCCACGATGGATGGTGTGGTACGCGCGCCCTCGGCATTTTCAATGACCTTGGGCGTCGAGCCTTCCATGACGGCGACGCAGGAGTTGGTTGTCCCGAGGTCGATGCCGATTACTTTTGCCATGTCGTAGTATCCTTTCTTTTTCGCAGAACCGCCGGATCCCGAAGCGATCCGGCTGTGGGCGGACGAGGGCTCCGTGTCACGGGCCTCGGACGACCGGTCCCCGATGGTGAGTGGAAGATGGGAACGCCCTCTCGGAGCGCAAGCGCGGATCGACAGATAGGAAGGCTTTTTTGCCGCGCAAGCGGGGCGAAAACGACGGTTTTGCGCGAGTGACGCTGCGCTTTGGCACTTGCGTCTTCACCGCGCTGCCGCGATGGTGCGCTGCGGAATCGGGCAATCGGTCGAGGCACCATGGGCAAAGCGATAATCGGTATCATCGGCGGCTCCGGTGTCTACGATCTCCCCGGGCTTGAGCATTATCGCGAGGAGCGTGTCTCGACGCCTTGGGGCGAACCATCGGACGTGCTCCGGTTCGGTCGCTTGGCTGGACGCGATGCCGTGTTTCTGCCGCGTCACGGCAAAGGCCATCGGCTGTCACCCTCCGGCATCAACTATCGCGCCAATATCGACGCCTTGAAGCGGGCCGGAGTGACCGATCTCATCTCAGTGTCGGCCTGCGGGTCCTATCGGGCGGAGCTTTATCCGGGCCTCTTCGTTATGGTCGATCAATTCGTCGACCGGACCCACGGCCGCGAAAGCTCGTTTTTCGGCAACGGCTGCGTCGTCCATGTCTCGATGGCGCATCCCGTCGCACCCTTGCTGCAGGCGCGTCTCGCCGACGCCGCGACCGCCGAGTCGATTCCGTTTAAGAAGGGCGGGACGTATCTCTGCATGGAAGGTCCGCAATTCTCGACGCTGGCCGAGTCGCTCACCCATAAGTCGTTCGGCTACGATGTTGTCGGCATGACCGCGATGCCCGAAGCCAAGCTGGCGCGCGAAGCCGAGATCTCCTACGCGACGGTCGCCATGGTGACGGATTTCGACTGTTGGCATTCCGACCACGGCCATGTCGACGTCGCATCGGTGCTTCGGGCCGTGCGCGAAAATGCCGAGTCGGCCCGCACCCTCATCACGCGCCTCATCCGAGATTTTCCAGAAGAGCACGAAGAGTGCCCGATCGGCTCGGACAAGGCGCTTGACAACGCCTTCATCACGGCACCCGAGGCACGCGACCCTGCCGTCCTTGCGAAGCTCGATGCCGTCGCGGGACGTGTCCTCGGCCCCCGATCCTAACAACGCGTTTGGCCGCATCTGGCCGGGCGCACGCGCGAGTCACTTCATGATCACCGACGACCTCAAGGCTTCGATCCGGACGATCCCGGATTATCCGAAACCAGGTATCCTGTTCCGCGACATCACGACCCTGCTCGGGAACGCACGCGCGTTTCGACGCGCGATCGACGAGTTGGTGCAGCCGTGGGCCGGCACCAAGATCGACAAGGTCGCCGGAATGGAAGCGCGTGGATTCATTCTTGGCGGAGCCGTCGCTCATCAGTTATCGGCGGGCTTCGTTCCGATCCGGAAGAAGGGCAAGCTGCCCTTTACGGTCGTCAGTGTGGCCTATTCGCTGGAATATGGCATCGACGAGATGGAGGTTCATCAAGATGCGGTCTTGCCAGGCGAGCGCGTCATCCTGGTCGACGACCTGATCGCGACCGGTGGAACGGCCGAGGGTGCGGTCAAGCTGCTGAAGCAGATCGGCGCAGACGTCGTAGCGGCCTGCTTCGTCATTGACCTTCCCGATCTCGGCGGCGCCGAGAAGATCAGAAACCTCGGAGTTCCGGTCAGGACTCTGATGGAATTCTCAGGTCACTGACGCCAAGGTCGGCGGCGGGTCGTCGCCGCCATAAGACGCAACCCTCGAAGCTGAACGCCAACGTGCCATCGGCTTTGTGGCCGGTGCAATGACTGAACACCAACCCCCAATCGGGCTTCGAGGTCACGCGCTTGCCGGTCACGCAGGATGCGAACGATAGGGTGTCGCCGGCAAAGACAGGGACGATCCACTTGAGGCTCTTGAAGCCCGGCGACGGTCCCACCTGCATCGGCCCGCTGCCCACCTCGGCTTGCCGTGCCGCGACATTGAGCTTCATCCAGATCGCGGCCGTGTGCCATCCCGAGGCGGCCAAACGGCCGAACGGACCCGTGCGCGCGGCCTCCTCATCCATGTGAAAGCTCTGGGGATCGTAACGGCTTGCGAACGCCATGATCTCCTCTGCCGTGAACAGGTGGGACCCGAATTGGACCGTCTCGCCCACCACCACGTCGTCGAAGAACATGGTCACGCTCCCTCGTCACGACAGCCGAACATGATCGTGTTTGCCTGTGTCATGACACAGGTGCCGGTCTGGTTGGTCATCTCGAAGGCAAAGCCGACGAGACCCATCTGGGGACGCGACCGAGATCGCCGGGCCGACGTCACACGCGCCGACATCTGCAGGCGATCACCGGCACGCACCGGCGCGCGCCAGTTGAGTTCGTCGATCCCTGGGCTTCCCTGTGACGATGAGCGATGCAGAAAACCATCGAAGATCATCCGCATGCCGAGGGACGCCGTATGCCAGCCAGACGCCGCGAGTCCTTTGAGCGGCGACGAGAGAGCAGTGGCCTCGTCGAGATGAAACGGCTGCGGATCAAACTCCGCCGCGAACGCCCGGATCTCCGCCTCGGTGACGAGATAATCGCCGAACGCGAACTCACGACCCTCGTGGAAATCCTCAAACATCAGACGGTCAGGCACTGCGGCTGTTTCAGGATCTCCCGCGCTCATGAGAGAGCCGGGACCACGGCCGGAAGTGTCGCGGCCGTCTCGATCGGGTCGACCGCGACGACAACTCCCTCAGGCGGCTGCGACAGGCAATAGCGGATCGCATCCACGAACGTCGTCACTTTCGGGTCTTTGACAACCTGATCGATCTCCTCATCCGTGTCGCGGAGACCGCCGATGCGCCACCACGCACCAACAAGGATGTGAGCTTTCGGCGCCCGACGTCGTAAACGCCGAAGCACGAACCGCAAAAAGGCTGGGCTGCTGCCATCCAAGGCCGAGAGGCAGATCAACGCAACGCCTTCAACGTTGAGGTGATCGATCTCCGTTTTGGACAGCGCGGTGTAGCTCTCACAGCGGGCGCCGATCTGGTGGCCGAGAAACACCTGCACCAGCATGGCGGCGGCGGCGTCGTCGAGCGGGCCACGCGCGCCGACACACAGCACGCTGCCGGCTTTCGTAAATTGCGGCGGTGTCTCCGGCACGAGATCATCCGGCTTGGTCGCGACGTCGGCATCCGTCGCTTCCGTCGGCTTGCCGGTCGACCAGAATTTTTGCCGATCGTCCGGCTGATCGTCGCCCGGCGCATCGCGCTCGAGATCTTCGACGACGTCCAGGGCCGCGGCCTTGATCTGCTCCTGCCGATCGTGATCCAGCCGGTTTTGCGCCACATCGCCCTGCGCCAAAAGCAGGCCAGGCAGAGCCACGGCGTCGTAATATTCGGAGACCGACATCTCGCTCAAGCATTTTTGCGCCTGGTCGGAGGCTTCGATCGGATCGTTGGCCAGCAGACGCTGATAGAAGGTCTCTGACGGAGCGAGCGGGGGCCTATCGCCGAGCAGCACGTCGAGAAACTCCAGCTGTTCGACGTGACGCCCGAGCACGACCAGGCACACCGTGAGAGGCGTTGACAAGAAAAGACCGACAGGACCCCAGAGAACCGTCCAGAAGGTGGCGGCGATGATGATCGCGATCGGTGACAGGCCAGTGTTATGTCCATAGGCGAATGGCTCGACCACCTGACCGATGACGCTTTCGACCGCCAACAGCATCGCCCCAGTCCAGATCACCATGCTCCATCCCGGGTCGACCGCCGATGCGAGCACTAGGGGCAGAATAGAGCCGATGACCGGACCCACATAGGGAATGAACCGCATACAGGCGAAGATGATGCCAAGCAGGATCGGGCTCGGGACGCCGATCAACCACAGACTGATCCCAACGATGATGCCGGATGCCGTGTTGACGGCGCATTGTGTGAGCAAATACCGGCTCAGCCGCTTCGCTCCGTCGTCGATGGCAGCAGTCGTGCGCTGAAGGTCGGTCGCGCCAAAGAGGCGAATGGCGCGGTTGCGGAGATCCTCTCGCTGCAGGAGAATGAAGACGACGAAGATCAACACGATGCCGGCTGTCGCAATCGGGTGCACCAAAGGCGCGCTGACACGCAGGATCGTGTCGATGGCGCTCGGCGTTGGCGCAATGACTTCCACCGGCATGGGCGCAGCGGCAGGTCTTTCGCCTGTGGTCTGTTGTATGGCTGCGGCGGAGCTGCCGCTTCCGTTGACAACCTGCGCCTCGGGCTGCCGATTCACGGCTTTGCTGATCGTCGCGATCGCGTCCTCGATCCGCTGCATCGAGCCGCCGGTCGACATGCCTTGCAGATATTGAATTTTGCGGACAATCGTCCTCTCGTAACGAGGGACATCGTTGGCGAGGTCGCGCAATTGCGTCGTGATCAGCGCGCCCAAAGCGCCTAGAAACACGACGGCGATCATGACCGTGACGACCACGGGCGGGATCCGGCCCAGACCCAATTTCTGCAGCTTCCGCACGCTCGGCGCGAGGACGAAGCCAAGCAGAATCGCAAGAGCGATCGGCACGAGGATTTCGCTGCCGAAATAAAGCGCAGCGATCACGGCCGCGCAGGTCGCGAGAGTTCGCGTGCTGTTGCGCTCGCTCGAGGGGAGGGTCGCGTTTACCTGAGCCATCGTCTTGTCCGCCTCCCGGAGCAGCGTTCGACGGAGGCGCTCTCCCAGAGCTGACCTCTGCCGATCGACCTGCGCGACACCCTCGCGGTCACATTAAACTTTGGCGTCTCGCTCACCAACGCAAGGTGGTCGGATACGAATCCGCTCCACCCAAGGCCACTGATGCCATTGGGCGGAGCGGGTCACTCATGATGCGGTCCGGCGTGGACCGCAGAAGCTTTAGCGGGTCAGTGCCGCAGCGTCGCGAGCACGGCCACCAAAGGTTGCGGCGATAGTCGACGAAAACGCGCCGATCAGCATCGAGATGAACAGCCACAAGGACAGGTAAGCTGCAGCCTTGCGGGCCGCATCGGCGGCATCACGTGCGGTCTGTTCGGCTTTGGCGGCAGCAGCCTTGGCCTGAGCAATCGTGTCGTCGACGCGCTTTTCTGCATCGGCCTGGCTCAGGCCCGTCTTGGCGGCAATCAACTGACCGACGTAAGTCTTGTCGGCCGGTGCAATCTCACCGCTTGCAAGGCTCCGCGACATGATGCGGCCGACTTCGGCAACTGTAGCCTGATTGTTCGGATCGGTCGCGGCCTTATCGCTGCGGAACAGCATATCGGTGAAATAGGACTGGATGCCCGAGTTATTGGCGGCCTGCGTGCTGGCAGCACCGCCGACCGACCCGACCGCGCTCGCGAGCCCGGAGACGATACTGCCGGTCGCCTGAGCGCCGGTGCCGATAACCGAGGACGCCGCAGATGCTAACAAGGTCGCGCTGACGATTGCGCCCAAAGCCCAGGTCATGAAGCCATGCGCGGTGTCACGAAAGTAGATTTCGTCGGAGTGAACGCTCGTCCAACGCGTGCGGAGGCGACCGGCCAGATAGCCGCCCATGCCGGCCGACACGATCTGCACGATGATGAGCCAGATGATGGCGGACGTGCCGAGCGTCGTTCCTGACGCACCCGAGTTGGCATAGGGAGAGATGGATGCAAGGCCGACGCCGGTGCCAAGCGACAGCAGAATGAGCGAAAGCGCGGAAGCGACGACGGCGCCGCCGATAATGGCAGCCCAGGAGACGGCTGATGAGCCGGATTCGTTATTGGCAGCTAGTGCTGCAGTATTTGGTGCCAAAGCCATGTGAGCCTCGTGACGATGTATTGATCAGGAAGGGCGCGAACACCCTGGCGGTCTCGTCAGCGAACAAACAGCGCGATGAGAATGATGATTGGGATCGGAATACCAATAAACCAAAGAAGAATTGAACGCATGACGTCGGTTCCTTGAAATGAACGATCGTCAACGTCGGCTGTCCCGCTCAAGTTCCAGCTAATGCCGCGATTTGGCTACGGAAACGACGCTCTTTGTGTAAGTATCGGGCAGAACTAATCGCGGCGGTACAAGGTTAGCGCATATCTGCCGATACCGCCTGCGGCGCCGGATCTGCGGGCACCGTCACAAGCCTGGATGTGGCCTTCTCACCAACGCGCCTCGGGCCGGCGATGCGACTGCAGTCGGCAGGGTCGCGCACGGGCAACCGGCGAGCCGCGTCTTCGATCGAGAGACTGGGCGCGCCACGCTCGCCCGGGTGCGATCAGAAGGGATGATATTGGAACGCCCAGGTCTCGGTCAGAATGTCATTGCCGATTTTGAGATAGCAGCGCATCTCCACCGGGTCCGTTCCATCGACCACGAGATCGAATTGGGCCCGCCAGTGGCCGTTCACCCCATCCGGCACCGCCTCTGTGTACACATAGGGCGTAAACATGCCGCGCGATGTGTTGAGCACGGCCTCCGGCTTGACGCCGAACGGTAGATTTTCGAGCGGGCCACCCAAAAATTCCACCATGAACTTTCGAACGCCGGCGGGACGGGGCAGGCCGGGTTGTCCGCCGCGTCCGAGCCGAGTGGCGACGCATTTGGCAAGCGGCGACGGATGCGGCTCGTTCGCGACCCAGAACAGCTTATATTTGAAAGCATAGGTCTTGCCGGCCGTCGCGGGTTCGGCAGGCACCCAGGTGGCGACGACATTATCGTGGATCTCGTCGTCGGTCGGGATCTCGATCAACTGAACCGCGCCCGCACCCCAGTCGCTGCCGGGTTCGACCCAAAGGCTCGGCCGGCGATCATAAAAGACGCCATCCAGATAATGATCGAAAACCCGGTCGCGCTGCAGCGCGCCATAGCCGCGCGGCGAGTGATCCGAGAAGGAGGAGGCGGTCGTGCGCTCGGGATTATTGAGCGGCCGCCAAATCCGTTCGCCCGTGCCTGTCCACAAGGCGAGGCCATCCGAGTCATGGACCTCGGGGCGCCAGTCGATGGCGGTGTCCTTCTTGGTTTCGGAGAACCAATACATCGTCGTCAACGGAGCGATGCCAAGGCGGGCGATGTCCTTGCGAAGATTGAGCGTATGCTCGATCTCCATGGTAACGCCTTTGCCCCGTGTCATCTGGAACCGATAGGCTCCCGTCAGGGACGGGCCGTCGAGCAGCGCGTTGACCACGATGGTGTCGTCGCTCGTCGGCGTCTCGATGTAGAAGCGCGTGAAGTCGGGAAATTCCTCGTCGCGATCCGCGACGGCGGTGTTGACCGCGACGCCGCGGGCCGACAGGCCATATTGGTAGAGTTCGCCGATCGCACGGAAATAGGCCGCGCCGAGGAACGCCGCCCAATCGTTCTTATGCCAATCAGGCTTGCCGGAGCGGGGCTCCTGAATACGGAAGCCGGCAAATCCAACACCCTGCGGCAATTGTTTGGCCGGAGAATTGGCCGGCATGTCGAACATGGCTTGATTGTAGACGATGGGCCGAGCCTGATCGGCGTCGACCACATACATTTCGACGGACTTCGGGAAGAACTTGCCGATGTGGAAGAAGGTCACCGGAAACTGACCCGGACCATCGGCGAAGAGGGCCGACTCCGTATTGAACGTGATCTGCCCCCAGCGCTCGTAATCGATCTTCGACACGATCTCTGGATCGGGCTGACGCGGTGCCGCATAGGGCTTCGCGGCGAGGTCGACCGCCATGGCCTTGAGGGCCTCGAACGAAAAGACTTCCGGTGCTCCGAGCGTAAGGCTTCCCGCGGCATGAGCCGGTGTGAAACCTGCCGGGAGAAGACCCGCCGCGCCTGCGACCGACAGGGCGGTCAGCACCTGCCGGCGATCGAATAGGTCAGTCATGGTCAGCCCCGGATCGGTTCGACCTTGATGGCCGCCCGCATGAAGTAGAAAAGCGCCACGAAGCCGAGCAGGCCAAAGGCGATCTCGACGCTGCGGGCCACGAGGGGCGGCAACTGAAACAATCCGCCGAGCGCCCAGCCCGCGGCCCAGGACATACCGACGAGTTCGGTGCCGACGAGGATCGCCACGCAGGAGATGGTGGTCAGGTTGGCCCAGTTGATCGGCTTCGCGGCAGGCAAATGAAACTCCGATGATCGGCAGGGCACGTCAGGTCACCGGCCCTAAAGCATCGCGACCCTTGAAGCAAGGTTCGCGGATCGCGCCCTGTGCCATTCGGACGCCGCAGGAACCTTGCCTCGCGACTCGCATTGGCACTCCGCTGAGGAACTGAGGAAGCGCGGCATGTCCATCGCAGAGGATCGAGATCCCGACGACCCGCAGGTGGTCGATCCGCGCGATGCGGCCGAAAGTGCTGGGCTTTGGTACGTGACCGACGAGGATCAGGGCATTCGTCGTCAGAAGGCCGGCAAGGGATTTTCTTATCGCGGGCCGGATGGTCGCAAGATCACGAATACGGACACGCTCGATCGCATCAAGGCGCTCGCGATCCCGCCGGCCTACACGCATGTCTGGATCAGCGAACGGGCCGACGGCCATATTCAGGCGACCGGTCGCGACGCGAAGGGACGCAAGCAATATCGCTATCATCCGCTGTTCCGCGAAATCCGGGATAGCGCGAAATACGAGCATGTGACGGCTTTCGCCGATGCCTTGCCGCATATTCGGGACACGGTTCGTCGACATATGGCTGAGAAGGGCTTGAGCCGGCGTAAGATCCTGGCCACCATCGTGTATCTTCTCGAAACGACGCTGATCCGGGTTGGTAACGAGGATTACGCGCGCAAAAATCAGTCCTACGGCCTGACGACGCTCCTCGATGAACATGTCGCGGTGGACGGGGCGGGGCTGCATTTCGAGTTCAAGGGCAAGAGCGGGAAGATGTGGCGGCTCGACGTCCGCAACAAGCGCGTCGCCGCCATCGTCAAAGCCTGTCACGATCTGCCGGGCCACCACCTGTTCCAGTTCCTCGACGACGACAAACAACGCCACAGCGTCGGCTCATCCGACGTCAATTCCTATTTGCGCGAGATCACCGGCCGCGACGTAACCGCGAAGGATTTTCGCACCTGGGCCGGAACCGTGCTGGCCGCCATGGCGCTACACGAAATCGGCATCATCGACAGCGAAGCCAAAGCCAAGAAAAATATCCGCGCCGCGATCGAACGTGTCTCGTCGCGGCTCGGCAACACGCCGACGATCTGCCGAAAATGCTACATCCATCCAGAGATTCTCAACTGCTATATGAGCGGTGAGCTCATGCTCGAGATCAAGGACGATATCGAAGCCGAGCTACGGAGCGATCTTCCCAAATTGAGGCCGGAAGAAGCGGCCGTGTTGGCCTTGCTCGAGTCGCGCCTGAAGCGGGACATCGACGACGCTGCAGCGGAGGCCGCCAAACAAGCGTCCGCGCCGCATCGGAAGGGCAGCCGACTACAGCCGAGCGCGCGCGACGCGTGATCCGATGATGTCATCCGGCTCGAACTTGGGTTAGCGTCTGCGCTTCCTCTTGCCGTGGCACGCTCGTGATCGAAACTCCCGTCTTTTCCCATGCGGCGACCGCTGCCCCCCACCAGCTTGCCGCAGATGCGGGCCGCGATGTCTTGATCGAGGGTGGCAATGCGATCGAGGCGACGGTCGCGATGGCCAGCGTGATCGCCGTTGTCTATCCGCATATGAACGGGCTTGGCGGCGATGGTTTTTGGACCATCGGAGAGCCGGGCCGCGCCACCGCCGAGCCGATGGTGCGCGCGATCGAAGCCTGCGGTTATGCCGGCGCCAAAGCCACGCTGAAGAGCTACGACGACCGGGGCTACGACCGGCTCCCGTCACGTGGGCCGGATGCGGCCTTGACGGTGCCGGGCGCGGTGGACGGCTGGCGAGCCGCTCTCGAACTCTCGGCCTCGCGGGGTGGCAAGATGCCCCTGTCGCGGCTGCTCGAACCTGCGATCCGCTTCGCCCGGGACGGTTATCCGGTCTCGCGCTCGGAAGCCTTTTACGAGCCGATGGAACTCGCCAGCTTGCGCGATGCGCCGGGCTTTCTCGACACGTTCTGCGTCGATGGCAAAGTGCCGGCGGCGGGCGACATTCGCCGCGTCCCGGCGCTTGCGGCCACCTTGGAGCGATTGGCCCATGTGGGGCTCGGCGATTTCTATCGCGGTGACATCGCGCGCGAGATGGCGTTCGACCTCGATCGGATCAGCGCGCCCGTGACGCGGGAGGACTTGCGCCTCTACGAAGCGAAGTGGCGCAAGCCGCTCAGCCTGCGTCTTCCCCACAGCCCGGCCATGCCGGCCGCCCGCCTCTTCAATACGCCGCCGCCCACGCAAGGCTTGGCCGCGCTGGTGATCCTCGGCCTGTTCGCCCGCCTTGGCGTGAAGCGGGGCGAAAGTTTCGAGCATATGCATGGGCTGATCGAAGCCTCGAAGCTGGCGCTGCTGATCCGCGATCGGGTCTGCACGGATTTCGACCACCTGCGTGAGAATCCGGACGATTACCTGACAGCCGGCTATCTCGACCAACTCGCGGCACGGATCGACATGCGCCGCGCGTCCTCGCCCGTGCTGCCGCCCAGCGATGGTGGAACGGTCTGGATAGGCGCCATCGGCGCCGATGGCCTGGCGGTTTCCTACATCCAGTCGGTTTATTGGGACTATGGTTCGGGATGCGTGTTGCCGCGCACCGGCGTGCTCATGCAGAACCGCGGTCTGTCGTTCTCGCTCGATCCGAAGGCGCTGAATGCGCTCCGGCCCGGGCGACGACCGTTCCACACGCTCAATCCGCCGCTGGCGCTCTACGACGATGGTCGCGTCATGTCCTACGGCGCGATGGGGGGCGACGGCCAGCCGCAGTTTCAGGCACAGGTTTTCACCCGTGTCGGTTTCGGGCAGGGGCTTGCGGATGCGATCGATGCGCCGCGCTTTCTGTTTGGTCGCACCTGGGGCGACGCGCACCAATCGCTCCGCCTCGAGAGCCGCTTCGATCCCGATGTGTTGCTGGCGCTCGAACGCGCCGGGCACGACCTCGTCATCGACAGCGCTTATTCGGATCGGCTCGGCCATGCAGGCGCGCTGATCAGAACGCCGCGCGGGCGGATCGACGCTGCGCATGACCCGCGCTCAGATGGCGGCTCCGCAGGTTTCTGACCAGAACGGGATGTCCGACTCAAGCTGAACGAAACGGATCGACGATCGAGAGCCCACCGATCCGAGGTAAGACGCGGTAAGGCAAGGCCGCGTAAAGACCGGCGGCGCAACGAATCAACATCGTCGACGATTTAAAACATGCACAATCGTGCAAAAACGTGCAATATCACGTTATGAAACGTGAGGTCGCATGATTCTGCCGCATGAACGCATCGCCGATATCAGGATGCGGCTCGACCGCGACGGACGCGTCATCGCGGCCGATCTGGCGCGGGACTACGACACGTCCGAAGATACGATCCGTCGCGACCTGCGCGATCTCGCGGCTGCCGGCTTTTGCCGCAGGGTCTATGGCGGGGCGCTGCCGATCTCTCCTGCCTCGGGCACGCTTGCCGAACGCAGGCTCGTCAATGCGGATGCCAAAATGGCGCTCGGCCGCGCCGCCGCCGCGCTTGCGGTTTCCGGACAGTTGATCGTCCTCGACGCAGGCTCGACCAATCTTTGCATTGCCCGGGCGTTGGCGACCCAGGCGAGCCTCACGATCGCCACCAACGCCCCCTCGATCGCGGCCGCTCTCGAGCATGCGAGCGGCATCGATCTCATCATGATCGGCGGTAGCGTCGACAAGCGCACCGGGGGCACCCTCGGCGCGCGCGCGCTTCGCGACGCACTCGTGTTGCGACCGGACCTCTATTTCATCGGCGCCTGTGCGGTCGAAGTCGAGACAGGTGTGTCGGTGTTCGGCGCCGAGGAGGCGGAGCTGAAACGCGCGCTCATCGAGGCGAGCGGCTCGGTCGCGACTGCCGTGACGGACGACAAGGTTGGGACGGGCGCGCTCTTCGCGGTGCTGCCCTGGACCGACCTCGACCATCTGATCGTCGAACATGAAACATCGCTGACGCGGATGCGACGCCCGCACGACGCAGGGCCGCAGATCCATGTCGCGCAACCGGCCAAGGAGACACCATGACGACCCTCATGCCCACGGTTCGTGAGGCCACTTGGAACGAACGCGCGTCGACGCTTGCAATGTTCCTCACGCTCGGCCTTGCGGTCGGCACCTGGGCGGCGGCCCTGCCGGGCCTTAAGTCCGAGCTCGGATTGTCGGACCGTGATCTCAGCTTTGCCTTGCTGGCGCTGGCGATCGGATCGGTTGGATCGACGATCGCGACCGGTATCATCGCGCCGCGCTTCGGCACGGGCCGCTCGACCGGCGTGTCCGCACTCGCCATGGTGGTGGCGTTCGCGTTGCCGGCTTTCGCATCCAGCTACGTGCTGTTGCTCATTTCGGCGCTGCTGATGGGCATCACGACCGGAGCTCTGGACATTTCGGTCAATGGGCATGCCAGCGATGTCGAGCGGCGATGGACGTCCCCGATCATGTCCTCGTTCCATGCGGCATTCAGCCTTGGCGGGCTGGTTGGCGCGGCCTTCGGCGGCTTTCTGGCCGGGGCCGGTTGGCAGGTGGCAGGGCAGATCTTCGGGCCGCTGCTGCTCGCGGCACTCGTGGCTGTTGCGGCGATGCCGTGGCTTGGCTCCGGCGCGCGTCACACTGACAAGCCCGAGATCACCTTTGCGATGCCGGAGCGCAGCATGTTGGGTTTGTGTGCCGTGGTGCTGTTCTGCTTTTTAATCGAAGGCGCGATGGCGGATTGGAGCGCGGTCTATCTCGCGACCGTGACACAATCCTCGCCCGCCATCGCGGCGACCGGCTATGCCGCTTTTTCGATCGCGATGGCGACGGGACGCGTGGTCGGCGACGGGATCGTGACGGCGCTCGGTCCGAAGAGGGTGGTGCTGTTCGGCGGATTGCTGGCCGCGACCGGCATGGGGCTGGCGGTCGCTTTTCCGGATCCGCTGGTCGCCGCGATCGGCTTCGCGCTCGTTGGCGCCGGCGCCGCCAACATCGTGCCGGTGGTGTTCAGTGCAGCCGGGCGTTACGGCTCGTCCCCCTCCGCCGGCGTCGCCATGGTGGCGACGGTCGGCTATGCCGGGTTTTTGGGAGGGCCTCCAATCATCGGCTTCGTGGCCAGCGTGGGGGGATTGCGGCTCGCGTTGGGTCTTCTGGTCGTGGCTGCCGTACTGGTCGCGGTCGGCGGCCTTGGGCTCGATCGCGGCGGGAAGGCCGCGTCCTCTTGACGTCCTAGCCCTACCGCTTGCGAAGCCGCACGTAGAGCGCACCCATGCCGCCATGCGGTACACCAGCTTCCTCGAAGCCGAGTACGATGGAGCGAAGGTCCGGCTCACGGAGCCAGTGTGGGACGGCTCGCCGCAACACACCGGGTTCCGTCTCGAAGAGCGACGAAAGCGGCAGGCGCGAGCGCCCCTTTCCGGTCACGACCAGAACGAGGCGCGCGCCGCGGCCGTGCGAGCTCCGCAAAAATCCAATCAAGGCGGCATGGGCCTGGGCTTGTGTCATGCCGTGCAGATCGATGACGCCGTCGATATCGATGCGCCCATGGGTGACCTTCTGCCGAAAGCGCTTTTCAAAAGGTGCAAGAGGCGGAGCCGCCGGTTTCGCGGCCTGGGTTGGCGGCGAGTAGCTTGGCATTCCGGCCGTCGCGCGCCGGGGTTTCTCGGCCGTTTTTGAGGCGGCGTCGGGTCGGACGGAGATCTCCGGTTTCGCCGGAGCCGAGACACGCTGAGGCAGAACCGCACCGCTGCGCGGCGCAACGCTTTGCACAACCCGCAGCCAGATTTCGATCTCAGCATCCGACAGCAATCGTCGGCCTCGGGGCGGGCTCACCCCGGCGCTCCGCCACGACCCTTCGGCCAAAGCACCACGAAGGTGCCATGATGCCGGATGCCGCCCGCGAGCCGTCCCGCCTCCTCGCCGGTGCCGAAAAACAGGTCGGCGCGTGCCGGCCCCGTGATGGCGGACCCGGTATCCTGCGCGATCATGAGCCGCGCGAAGCGAGCAGCGGGCCCGCTCGGCATCCACGGCAAGGTCGCATCGACCCAGAACGGCAGCCCATAGCACCAAAGCGTCCGGTCGATCGCAATCGACCGCAAAGGCGTTAGCGCGAAACCAGCGCCGCCGATCGGCCCGTCTCCCGAGGCATCCAGCACAGTCTCGAAGAAAATATAGGATGCGTTTCGCTGCATGACGCTGCGCCCGACCTGACCCACCGCCTGGCCATGCTGCCGAAGCCAGGCTTTCAGGCCGTCCAGCACCAAGGCGTCCGGCGAAAGACCGGTCTCCTCGACGATGATCTTGCCGATCGACGTATAGGGATGCCCGTTGCGGCCCGCATAGGTGATCCGAAGGACACGGCCATCCGGCAAGGAAACGCGCGCCGAGCCTTGCACCTGCACCAGGAACACCTCGACCCAGTCGCGCAGCCACACCACCGGCCGATAGGTGCCGCTTGCGATGCCAGCCTCGATGGCGGCACGGTCAGGGTACCGGCTCAGCGCGCCGTCGCGTCCGACTTGGGCGGCCGAATAGCCCGCGAGGGCAGCGGGGCGGGGCTCGTCGGCCGCGAATGTCTTGAGGTCGTCGGGGCGGGCGAGGAGCGGAGCCGTAAATGCTGGGCTTTGCTCGAGCGATGCTTCAAGCAGCGGCTCGTAATAGCCTGTGAAGAAAGCATCTTTGCCCGTCGCAGACGCGACTCTGAACGGGTCGAAATGCGTCTCGAAAAAACGCCTGCAGGTATCGTCCGATGGGTGCCGGTCGAGCGCCACGGCGGCTTGCAGGATGGCGCGAAGATCGTCCGGCACGGCGAGCGCGGGACGAAGCGCGGGCGATGCGTCCAGGGCCGCTGTCGCCGATCGGAGCAGGCAGGCGAAAGCGGCTCGATGATCGTCCGCGGAAAATCCGTCGAGCTCATCGAACCGCAATCGGACGGCTCCCGGAAAGGGAATGTCTCCGCCAATCGGGGCCATCGTCACGACTAGATCCGGATGGGCCTACGGGCCGGGACGCGCATCAACGCCCCGTTTCGGTCGCGACGAGCTTCCAGTTCGGGTCGCGCGACCCGATCTCGCGCGCGAAGGTCCAGAGGTCGAGCATGTCGGCCACGGTATCCGAGCTTCCTTCGATCTCTTTACCGTCAGCACCCTTGGTGATCGAAATCGATTGTGCGGCGAACTGCACCGAAATCTGCGCCGTCTTTCCGCGCAACTGAACATCGTCGATCTTCGGGGTCGCCAGGGACACGAATGTCGTCTCGACGATTTCGCCGCGTTGCTCGCGTGCCGTGATGGCTGTGTTGAAGCCGTCATAGACATCCTTGGCCAGCAGTGGCTGCAAGGTCTGCCGGTCGCCCTTGGCAAAGGCGAGGATGATCGCCTCATAGGCGGCCCGTGCACCGTCGATGAAGGGCGCGACCGCGAAATCGGGATCGGCCTTGACGATCTGGTCGAGCCCGATCGCAACCGGTGACCCCGCCGTCGCAAACCCCTTCCAGCGGTCTGGATCGTCGACGCGGGGCGACGACATCACGCCGTGATCGGCTGCGCCCGGCAGGCTTACGACATTTCCGCGATCGGGCGCGGCATTGGCTGCATCGGCCGGGTTACGACGAGCAAAGGGGTCGGTCGGTGGCCGTTCGTTGCCGGTGCGCGTGCCCAGCACCGAGCGAAGCTTCCAGACCACGAAGATGGCAAGAAGCGCGAAAACCACCGTCGAAACGTCAAAGGACCCGTTCATCGTCCGCCCATTGTAAAAAGACACGCAACCCTGCGGAGTTGCAAAATCGCCGGTCAACACTCATCTTCGACCCGTAGGCGTCCAAAAGCGTTCCGATGCATATGTGGTGAGCTTCGCCTAACATCCAATGCTACCGGAACAAAGCCACGAGGCTTTCGGGCGATCGGTGATGTGTCGCCTGTGAATGTGGCGCTTCGAGGTACAGGGTCGTGATCTACGCGCAACGTCTGTCGTTCCCGGCGCTCCCGGGCGGTCTCAAATGGTTCATGCTCGGCTGGGCTGTCGCCGAGGTCGTGGCTTTTGCCTTTGTGGTCCACCTGATCGGGCTGGGCGGCGCCATTCTGCTGGGACTCGCCACGACGGTGGTCGGGATCGTGATGCTGCGCCGGATCGGGGCCGATGCGTCTCGCAGCCTGCGCCGATCGATGATGGGAGGCGAAGCGCCGAGCGGTGCCTTGCTCGACGGCATGCTCAGTGCTTTTGGAGCCGTGCTGCTGATCCTCCCTGGTTTTGTGTCGAACCTCGTCGGTTTTGCCCTGGCGGCGCCTTCCGTTCGGTTGTCAGTGGCCCAACGGTTCGGCGGCGCGATCGAGGCCGGGCCGCAACGCCGCCCGAGCAGAGCTGCGCCCAACGTCATCGATCTTGGGCCTGACGATTGGAAGACTGTCGGTCCGCAGCAATGAGCGGCCGCCTTGTTGGGCAAAATCATCCATGCTAAGCGGCCGGGCGCTGATCGGCTTGGTTGAACGGTCAACTGACGCTTAAGCACGGGAGAAGTTTGATGGCCGAGGCCAATGGCAACGGGAACGGCGCAGGTGCCGATACGCAGCCGCAATTGAACGCGCTGGTCCAATATATCAAGGATTTATCGTTCGAGAACCCGAATGCGCCGCGTTCGCTTGGCCCGCAGGAGAAGGGTCCGAATATCTCGATCCAGGTCAACGTCAACGCCAAGCAGCTGAGCGAAACCGATTTCGAGGTCGATCTGAACCTCGAAGGTTCGGCTGGCGAGGGCGCCGACACGCTGTTCAAGTTCGAGCTTGCTTATGCGGGCGTGTTTCGCGTGCGGAACATTCCGGCCGATCAGGTGCATCCAGTCGTCATGATCGAATGCCCTCGTCTGCTGTTCCCCTTCGCGCGCCAGATCGTGGCGGATGCGGTTCGCAATGGCGGCTTTCCGCCGCTTTATATCGACCCGATCGACTTCGCTGGCCTCTATCGCCAGAAGGCGGGCGAGAATGCCGGCCAGCAGCCGGGCATTCCGGTCGGCTGAACGGCCTTTCGCTCTTCATGAGACCGAAGCCCGCTCAAGAGATTGAGCGGGCTTTTTCATGCCGAGCTAATGCGCCATGAAGACCGGGATATCGGAATGGGCCAAGATGTGGCTGGTGGCTCCCCCAAAGATCATCTGACGAAGCCGGCTCTGCGTGTAGCCGCCTTTGATGATGAGGTCGGCGCCGATCTCGACCGCTTTGCTCAAAATTCCTGGCCCCTCGTTGCCTGACTTGCCGTCGGCTTTCAGGGTCTCGGTTTCGATCCCGTCCCGCTCCAAGGCCGCCGCCAGCAAGGTCCCTGACGGGCCGGGCACGTTGCTGACCTCGAGCGTCAGAATCACGACGCGCTTGGCGCGACGCAGGAACGGCATGGCGGACGCTACCGTGCGGGCCGTTTCGGAACTCCGGTTCCAGGCGATCAACACCGTATCGCCGAGCCGTTTTGGTACGGTGGGCGGGGCAATCAGCACGGGCCGTCCGCTTTCGAACAGAACGGATTCGAAGGTGGCTTGGCGCGGGTCGTGGCCGGCCGACCCGGGTTTGCCCAGAACCACGAGATCATAGACCCTCGACGTGCATCCAACGATGCCGTCGTTGGTCATCTTATTGGTCCAAACCGCGACGGGACCATTGTTGCGGGTGTCACGCGGGTAACCGGCATGATCCATCGCGGCGGTGAAGTGACGGGCGGCGCGGTCGGTCAGCACTTGACGAGTGCGGGCATCGAACACGGTTGCGCCGATCGAGATGTCGGCCACGACGATATCCGAGATGTCGGGCGCGATTGGCACGCCTTCGAGGTAGCTGTCGAAGGTCTGGCCGACCAGGACGGCTGTCGCCAGCACCGAGTCGATGCAGGAATGGTCTTCCACGAGCACGAGAACGTTTTTCATTGCAGGGCTCCGTTGACGTCCTCATCTCACGCGGGTTGGCCGCGAAACACAAGAGGCAGGACGTTTCCGACGGAGTGTCACAGGTTTCAGATCCAAGATCGGCCCAACAGGCACAAGGCCGGTCGGGTTGATGGCCTTGATCGAATAATAGCCAGCTTTGATGTGGGCGATGCTCACCGTTTCGGAGAGACCCTCGATGCCGAGCATTCGGGCCGTGTAGGCCTGCAGCTTCGGATAATCAGCGATGCGGCGCAGATTGCACTTGAAGGCGCCGTGATAGGCGGCGTCGAACCGGATCAGTGTTACGAAGAGACGAATGTCGGCTTCGGTCAATCGCTCGCCGAATAGGAAGCCGCTTTTCCCCAGGCGGCTTTCGAGATCGTCCAGCATCCCGAACACGTCGGCAAAGGCCGTCTCGTAGGCCGCTTGCGACGTCGCGAAGCCGGCCCGGTACACACCATTGTTGAGCCGAGGATAGATCGCCGCGTTGAGAGCGTCGATCTCTGCGCGCAGGTCGTCGGGATAAAGATCGAGACTGGCCGGTGCGAGAGCCGCGAAGGCGGTGTTAAGCATCCGCACGATATCCGCGGATTCGTTGTTCACGATGGTGCCGCGCTGCTTGTCCCAGAGCACCGGAACGGTCGCACGCCCGGTGAAACGTGGATCGGCGCGTGTGTAAACTTCGTGCATGTAGCTGGCGTTGCCGAGCGCGTCCGCCGTGGCGCCCGGAAAACCGCCGAATTGCCAGCCTTGGTCGCTTAGGCTCGGATTGACGATCGACACGTCGATGAGGCTGTCCAGTTTTTTCAGTTTACGGACCATCAGAGTCCGGCAGGCCCAGGGGCAGATCAGGCCCACATAAAGATGATAACGGCCAGGTTCAGCGGCGAATCCGCCGTCGCCGGTGGGCCCGGCTTCGCCGTTCGCCGTGATCCAGTTACGGAAGGTCGATGCTTTCCGCTCGAAGGCCCCCCGATCGTCGGCATCCTTCGGCGTCCAATCGCTCGACCACCGACCATCGATCAACATGTTTCGTCTCCTGCAGGGCATGTTGGGCCGCGCTCATGCGAGACGATACAGACTTGATCGACGGAGCGAGACGGTGAGATGGTCGATGCGACTGATCGGGAATTCCGATCGTACCCCATGAGGATCGCGTGCCGATCTACAGCCTCGACGACCACAAGCCCGTTCTGCCGCCTGTCGGCCGATTTTGGATCGCGCCCGACGCGCATGTGATAGGGCGGGTCGTGCTCGGCGAGGGTGTCGGGATCTGGTTCGGGGCGGTCCTGCGCGGCGACAACGACCCGATCGAGATCGGGCCGGAAACCAACATCCAGGACGGCGCCATTTTGCACACCGACCTGGGATCACCCTTGAAGATCGGCCGCGGCTGTACAATCGGACACCACGCCATCGTTCATGGCTGCACGATTGGCGATAACGTGCTGGTCGGAATGGGAGCAACCATCATGAATGGGGCGGTGATCGGCGCCAATTCATTGATCGGCGCGGGCGCGCTGATCACGGAAGGGAAAGCCTTTCCGGAGAATTCGCTCATCGTCGGGTCGCCCGCCAAGCTGTTGCGTCGGCTTGACGACGAGGCGGTCGAGGGCTTGCGAGCCTCGGCACGCCATTATGTTGCGGCTTGGAAGCGCTTTGCCGCCGGGCTCACGCGCTTGGACGCCTAGGGTCGCGCGCTCAGCGCGGCGCGCGTTTGGCGAGAATCCGTTGCAGCGTCCGCCGATGCATGTTGAGGCGGCGGGCCGTTTCCGACACGTTACGACCACAGAGTTCGTAGATGCGCTGAATATGCTCCCAACGAACACGATCGGCCGACATCGGGTTTTCAGGGAGTTCCGCCTTGTCGTGCCGGGTCGCCATCAGCGCGCTGTAGATTTCGTCAGCATCGGCCGGTTTGGCGATGTAATCGAAAGCGCCGAGTTTCACCGCCGTCACGGCTGTCACGATGTTGCCGTAGCCCGTCAGGATGATCCCGCGTGCATCCGGTCGGCGCGCTTTCAATTCCGAAATGACATCGAGACCGTTGCCGTCCCCCAGACGCATGTCGATGACCGCAAATGCGGGCGGCTTCGTCGCGATTGCGGTCAAGCCTTCGGCAACTGAATCAGCGGCTTCGACTTTGAAGCCGCGAGTTTCCATGGCGCGCGACAGGCGGGTGAGGAAAGGCTTATCGTCATCGACGATCAGGAGGGTTTTGTCTTCATCGCTCAGTGGCGGCAAAGCCGACATTGGCGTCTCTTGGGCCAAGCTCATCAAAACGACTTTCTGATGCGAGCCATGACCGCGTGGGCCGATACAAGCCCGAAGCGATAAGATCTCGCGTTCTGTTGCACGCCCCAAGTCCTTTGTTTGGAATGGGTCTTGGAAGCGTTCTACGGCAACCGTGCCATTGCAGCAGATAGGCCGACCTTATCCTTATTTCGAGGCCCGCTGCCCCGTTCGAACGCAATTCTTGGCCAAGTGATCGTGACAATCGCTCCCGTCGCGGGAACATGAGCATTTCCCATACTCAAGCTTGCGCCGGATCGCTCGAGCAAGGTCTTGGCGATAAAGAGGCCGAGACCGAGCCCCGAGCCCTCTTCCGATTTGGCGCGACGACTGGGTCCGCGCGTCGTGACATAGGGTTCGCCAAGGCGCGCAAGCACATCGGGGGAAAAGCCCGGGCCGTCGTCCTCGATCGAAACGGCAACACGATCGCGCGTCCAGACCATGTGGATTTGGACCGACGTTCGCGCAAAATCGATGGCATTTTCGACCAAATTTCCAAGACCGTACAGAATACCAGGGTTGCGTAAACAGACGGGCTCCGGCAGGTCGCCGCGCGCCGCGACACTGAGATCGACGCCAAAGTTGCGCTGGGGGTCGGCGACTTCCTCGATGACGTGGGGCAGCGTCATTTCCTCGAGAGGTCCGGATTTTTCGTCGTCGAGCGAGGCCAGCTTGCCCAAAATCGTGCGGCAACGCCGCACCTGCTGATCCAACAAAGCCAGATCGTCTTCCACCAGCTGCATATCGAAGGTAAAGCCCGGCTTCTTTGCCAACTGAATCAATTCCTTCACGACAAGCGTGATGGTTGCCAACGGAGTGCCGAGTTCGTGGCCCACCGCCGCCGCGATGCCGTCGAGCTGCGTCAAATGTTGCTCACGCGCCAAAACGAGTTCGGTCGCGGCAAGAGCGTCCGACAACAATCGCGCCTCTTCGGCGACACGGGACGCATAAACCCCCGTGAAGGCGGTCCCGGATATGATCGCGACCCAAACGCCGGCCGAATAGAGAAACGGCAACTCCAGTTGCTGATCCGGGAACCACGGCAGCGGAAGATGCTTGAACACCAAGATGGTGGCCGCAGCGCCCGTGAAGAGGCCGAGCAGCAGTGTCCAGTAGGGAGACAGCGAGGCTGCCGATATCATCACCGGGGCGAGAAACAGCATCGAGAACGGGTTTTCGAGGCCGCCCGTCAGGAACAACAGGAGCGAGAGTTGCACGACGTCATAGGCCAGCAAAACCATCGCCGGCTCGTCCTCGAACCTGTGACTGACGCCGAACTTCACCCGCAGGCAGACATTCAAGACGCACGAACTCGCGATCACGAGAAAGCACCAGCCGAGCGGCAGGGGGAAGCCGAGGCCGTAATGGACCACCAGCAAAGCAATCATCTGCCCGACGACCGCCAACCAGCGAAGCCGCACCAGCGTATCGACGCGCAAGCGACGCGCGGGTCGTCCGAGATCGATGGTACTCACGTCGGGCATGGTCGTTCTCATTCCGGGTTAAAGGTCGTTCATAAATCCGGCTTTTGGACCTTATCGTGAATCAGCAGCAATCTCGCACCGTTCTCTCTGAACCCGCCACGACCCCAGCTATCGTGCTGGATGGGGTCGGCAAGACCTACAAGTCGTCGGTCGCGGTCCGACAGATCTCATTCTCGGTGATGCCGGGCAGCGTCACCGCTTTGTTGGGCGGCAATGGCGCTGGCAAAACCACCACGATCGGCATGGTGATGGGGCTGATCCTGCCGACGACCGGGACCATCCGGGTTCTCGGCGCCGACATGACCCGTGACCGCTACAGCGTTTTGCACCGGATGAACTTCGAAAGTCCCTATGTGGATATGCCGCACCGGCTGACCGTGCGTGAGAACCTGAATATCTTCGCCCGCCTCTATTCAGTTCCCGATCGCAAAGCCCGGATCACTGAACTCGCAGAGGATCTCGCTCTGGTCGAGTTTCTCGATCGGGCGGCCGGAGAACTCTCGGCCGGTCAAAAAACGCGCGTGGCGCTGGCCAAGGCGCTCATCAATACGCCCGACGTGCTGCTGCTCGACGAGCCGACCGCCTCGCTCGATCCTGATACGGCGGATTGGATCCGCACCAAGCTCGAAGCCTATCAGCAGCGGCATCGCGCTACGATTTTGCTCGCGTCTCACAACATGGCCGAGGTCGAACGCCTGTGCGATACCGTGATCATCATGCGAAAGGGCGAGATCGTGGCCAATCAAAGCCTGCCGGACCTGCTTGCACGGTTCGGCCGCGACAGCCTCGAAGACGTGTTCCTGGATGTAGCTCGGGGCAGAGGGCAGGGTGCCAGCCTTGAGACGGATCGCGCTGCTCGGGAGGATGCGGAGGCATGATGAGCGCCGACGATCTGGTGTTCTCGCCGGCGCGCGCCAGCGCCATGGTGACCCGCTACCTTTATCTCCTGCGATCGTCCTGGCCGCGCGTGCTCGATCTGCTGTATTGGCCGACTGTCCAGATGGTCACGTGGGGCTTCATTCAGACCTATGTGTCGCATGCGAGCGCGGCGGGAGGAGCGGCCGCAGGGCCGATCGCGATCGGCGCAGGCACGCTGATCGGCGCCATGTTGCTGTGGGATATGCTGTTTCGCGGGCAACTCGGATTTTCCGCCTCCTTCCTCGAAGAGATGTGGTCGCGGAATGTCGGCAACCTGTTCATGAGCCCGCTTCGGCCGTTGGAATTCGTGGCGGCCCTGACGGTGATGAGCATCATCCGCCTGGCGCTCGGCGTCATCCCGGTCACGTTCATGGCCATTCTGTTTTTCGGTTTCAATCTGTGGGGCCTCGGGCTCGCGCTCGGCGTCTTTTTCATCAACCTGATGCTGACAAGTTGGGCCGTGGGTCTGCTGGTTTCCGGCATCCTGCTGCGGAACGGCCTTGGGGCCGAGAACCTGGCATGGACCGTGATGTTTTTGATGCTGCCGCTCGCTTGCGTCTATTATCCGGTCACGATTCTACCGAGTTGGTTGCAGCCGATCGCCTGGGCTCTGCCGCCGACCTACGTGTTCGAAGGGCTTCGCGCTTTGCTGAACGATCATGTGTTTCGGGCCGATCTGATGCTCGAAGCCTTCGCGATCAACGCGGTGTTGTTCGGGCTCGGCCTCTGGGCGTTTCTGGCTCTTCTGCAGCAGTCGCGCAAAGCCGGAACACTGCTTCAGATGGGGGAGTGACCGCGGGATGTCGCCATACCGCCAAGTTGCTTCGGTCCCGCACTTCTGCTGTGATCCCGCGTTGAAGCGATCCTGTCTCGCGCTCCTTGGAGCAGCAGCGGTCATGCGAGCGAAGCATGACGTTGCCGAGCTCCCGAACCGAAGGTTTCGATGAAGCTTTCCTATCAGATGTACGAAGCCGCCCATCTCGCGATGGCGCCGGCCCGGGCTTTGTCCGATGCGGCTTTTCTGTGGGCCAAGAACCCGATCAACCCATTCTCCTATACGGCCTATGGCAAGAATATCGCCGCTGGAGCCGAGCTTTTCGAGCGGATGACGCGGCGCTATGGCAAGCCGCTCTTCGGCCTTGACCGCACCAGCATCGATGGCCGCGAGGTTGCCGTCACCGAGCGCGTCGTGTGGGACCGACCGTTTTGCCGGGTGGTCAATTTCGTCCGTGAGGGCGAGATCGCGGTTGAACGGCGCTCCAAGCTGCTGATCGTCGCCCCGATGTCGGGTCACTACGCGACGCTGCTGCGCGGCACGGTTGAGGCATTCCTACCAGACTATGACGTGTATATCACCGATTGGTCGGATGCCCGGATGGTCCCGCTGGCGCTAGGCAGCTTCGACCTTGACGATTATATCGATACGCTCATCGAGATCAGCCGATTTCTGTCGGGTCCATCGAGCGCGAAGCTCCATACGCTCGGCGTCTGCCAGCCTGCTGTTCCCTTGATTGCCGCCGCCGCTTTGATGGGCGCCGACAACGATCCGCTCGCCCCGGCCTCGATGGTTTTGATGGGCGGCCCGATCGACACGCGGCGCAGCCCGACCGCAGTCAATAAAATGGCCGAGGATCGCGGGACGGAATGGTTTCGCGCCAATTGCCTCGAGACGGTCCCGTTTCCCTATCCAGGTGCCGGACGGCGTGTCTATCCGGGTTTCCTGCAACTCTCCGGCTTTATGGCCATGAACATGGACCGGCACGTCAATGCCCACCAGGACATGTTTTACAATCTCGTGCGTGGCGATGGCGATGCCGCCGAGAAGCATCGGGACTTCTACGACGAATATCTGTCCGTTATGGATCTGACGGCGGAGTTCTACATGCAGACGATCGAGACGGTTTTCGTCCGACAGGCCTTGCCCAAGGGCGAGATGGTGTCGCGCAACCGCCGGGTCGACCTGTCGCAGATCCGCAGCACGGCGCTGATGACCGTCGAAGGTGAGAACGACGACATTTCCGGCCTCGGTCAAACGCAGGCGGCGCATGATCTTTGCGTCGGGCTGCCGGACGAGATGAAGCAGCATTACGTGCAGATGGGTGTCGGGCATTATGGCGTGTTCAATGGATCGCGCTTTCGGAGCCAGATCGCGCCGCGGATCGTCGCTTTCACGCGCGCAATCGACGCCGGACACGGCGCGTTAACCCTTTCTTAAGACCTGTGTCGATTTTCGATTGTCAGCAGCATCGATCGCGGAAATTATGAAAGCAGGGCTGATCGACGGGCAATGGGCCATCCGATCGACGGAGCAACTGCGTCACATGCTTCAGTTGTTCCGAAACCGGACCGCAACGCCGACCCCGGAACCCGCTTTCATCGACATTCAGCATGGTGCTCGGCGGTATCGAATTCCGATCAAGCGGGTGAATGGTGCTCGCCGCTTCACCCTTCGCGTCCGGGCCGCCACGCTCGATGCCGTCCTGACGATGCCGAAGGGCAGTTCGCTTCGCGCCGCCAAAAGCTTCGCCGAGCGGCATGCCGAGTGGGTCGGCACACGTCTCGATGTCCTGCCGCGCAAAATTCCGTTGGCGGCGGGGTCGGTGATCCCGCTCCGTGGCGTCCCCGTGTCGATCGTGGCGCGAAAGTCGCTTCGGGCTGCGGCTTGGATTGAAGAAACCTCTGCCTCTGGCAGAACCGAAAACTTCATCTGCGTGTCCGGTGACCCCGAACAGCAGCACAAGCGTGTGCTGGATCTGCTACGCCGCGAAGCACGGCGTGATCTCGAAGCGGCCGTGCTTCGTCACACCGCGACGCTGGGCAAAACCGCGCGTCGCATCACGTTGCGTGACACGCGAAGCCGTTGGGGATCCTGCACGTCGCAAGGCTCGCTGAACTTTTCCTGGCGCCTGATCATGGCGCCGCCGCATGTGCTGGATTATCTCGCGGCCCACGAGGTCGCCCATCTAGCCCATATGGATCATTCGCCCGCCTATTGGGCGGTAGCCGCACGGCTTGCCCCGGCGCTCGCGAACGCCGAGGCGTGGCTGAAGCAAAATGGGGCTTCGCTACACCTTTACGGCTAGTGTCGGCGTCTCAAAGACGAACGAACGTCAGGTAGGCCGGTTTGCGGCCTTCGCGCTTGGCTTTGGCCTCGTAGCGGGTTTCGACCCAGGAGTGCCAGGGTTTCAGCCAATCATCCGCCGAAACGGGACGCCACACGAAATCGGGCGAGGCGTCGATCCGCTCGATTGCCCATCCGGCATAATCGTCGATATCGGTGGCGAAATGCAGCTCCGAGCCGGACGTCATCACGCGGGCGAGGCGCGTCAGCATGGCGGCGGAAATGAACCGGCGCTTGCGCTGTCGGCGTTTTGGCCAGGGGTCCGGATAGAGCAGGTCGACGCCCGCGAGGCTTGCGGTGTCGAGGCGATCGATGATCTCGCCCGCATCGCCATCGTAGAGCCGCAGGTTCGGCCATGGTTCGCCGTCCAGTTGCTGCAGCAGACGAGCGATGCCGTTGCGGAACGGTTCGCAGCCGATATAGCCGATCGTCGGATTTTGCGACGCTTGCGACGCCAGATGCTCGCCGCCGCCGAAACCGATTTCGAGCCGAACGGCGTCGACCGAATTCCCGAATAACTCGCCTGGATCGAGTGGGCCAGCGCGGTCGATCAGATAGCGCGGAAGCAGGTGCTCCATCAGGCTGGATTGGGTCTCGCGCAGCCGTCGCCCCTGGCGACGGCCGTGCAGGATGCCGGACCGAAAACCAGACAGAGCTTGCGGCGCCGTCTCGTTTTCGGGTGTCATCGGCGTCAATGGTGCTTCGCTCACACGATCAGCGGAAGTGAGCCGCGATCGTGTCGGCGATGTCGACATTTTCCCACGAAAAGCCACCCTGCGGATCGGGCGCGCGGCCAAAGTGACCATAGGCCGAGGTGCGGGCATAGATCGGCTTGTTGAGCTTCAGATGTTCGCGGATGCCGCGGGGCGACAGCTTCATGACGCTCATCAGCACCTCTTCGAGCTTGCCGGCATCGACATGGCCCGTTCCATGGAGGTCGGCATAGATCGAAAGCGGTTCGGCGACGCCGATCGCGTAGGAGAGCTGCAACGTGCAACGGTCCGCAAGGCCGGCCTTGACGACGTTCTTGGCCAGATAGCGGGCCGCATAGGCCGCCGAGCGATCAACTTTTGTCGGATCCTTACCCGAAAAGGCGCCGCCGCCATGCGGAGCCGCTCCGCCGTAAGTGTCGACGATGATCTTACGTCCGGTCAGACCGCAATCGCCATCCGGGCCGCCGATGAAGAACTTGCCGGTCGGGTTGATGTGCCAGACCGTGTCTTTGGTCAGCCATCCGGCCGGAAACGCTTCGGTGACGAAGGGCTCGATCAACTCCCGCATGTCTTCGGACGTCAGGCTCTCGTCGACATGCTGATGCGACACGACGATCTGGGTCGCGCCGACCGGAATGCCGTTCTCGTACCGAACCGTCACTTGGCTCTTCGCATCTGGGCCGAGTCGCTTTTCAGCGCCGGAGCGCCGGGCTTCGGACAGGTTCTGCAGGATCTTATGGGCATAATAGATTGGAGCCGGCATCAGCTCCGGCGTCTCGCGACAGGCATAGCCGAACATGATGCCCTGGTCGCCGGCCCCTTCGTCCTTATTGGCCAAAGCATCGACGCCTTGCGCGATATCGGCCGACTGCGCGTGCAGCAGAATTTCGACCTTGGCGTTCTCCCAGTGAAAACCGTCCTGTTCGTAGCCAATGTCCTTGATGGCTTGACGCGCGGTCTGTTCGATGACGCTCGGGTCGATTGCCGGACCACGAACCTCTCCCGCGATCACCACGCGGTTGGTTGTCGCCAGGGTCTCGCACGCCACGCGGATCTGGTAGGGATCGAGGCTGGCCTTCTCGCCTTCGCGGAAAAACAGGTCGACGACCTCGTCCGAAATGCGGTCACAGACTTTGTCGGGATGGCCTTCGGACACCGACTCACTGGTAAAAAGATAGCTTGCGCGTGCCACGTATCGCCTCTCCTGAAATCACGCAGGCCGAACGCGCATGGGTTCACGCATTCCTGCCGCCTCATATCGCGCGAAGCTGGCAGGCACCGTTCTTTTGGTCAAGCGATAAGGAAGAATTTGTTCGTTAAAGAGAACGATGCGTGCTTTACCGCATCACTCCTGGACCGGCAACGCATCCGGGAGGGAGGCTGCTGTGGCCGTTTTAGCCTCTCCGTCTTGATCCGCCAGAGCCACGACGAGATCGACGATCTTGCGTCGGACCTTCGCGTTTTTGATCTTCGCAAAGGCTTTGTTGAGAAGCAGACCGTCCGAACTTGACAGGAAATCCACGACCCCGGATGACCCGTCCTCGGCAAATCCCGCCGTTCCCGACGCCGCGCCCGGCATGTCATCGAAGAAGAAGGCCGGCTTCACGTTCAGGATATCGGAGATATGCTGCAACCGACTCGCGCCGATGCGATTCGTGCCCTTTTCGTACTTTTGAACCTGTTGAAACGTAAGACCAAGGGCGTCGCCAAGCTTCTCCTGGCTCATCCCAACAAGCATCCGCCGCATTCTCAAGCGGCTGCCGACGTGTCTATCGATGTTGTTTGGGCTCTTCGTCAAAAATCGCCGCTCCAAGTCAGCGCGTCGGATCCGTAACAGTCTATAACGACTCTGGATAGAGGCTTTATTAGGGACTTTCGCGATCCACTCTTTAGATAGAAAATAAAGGGAAATCAACGCCTATAGCGGACAATGACGGGCCGGCTTCCGTCGCGTCAACCACCCTAATAATGCTGCCGATACAGCAAACCCCAACAATAAAATCAGAGGAGCGATATTTCCGACCCGAGCGAAAAGTGTCGACGATAAGGCAGTTGGAAGCGCGCCATCGATCACATCCTCGGCGCCGAGAGGGAGAGATGCCAAAATCCGGCCGTGCGCGTCGACGATGGCCGAGATGCCCGTGCTCGCCGATCGGATGAGCGGCAGACCTTCTTCGATGGCACGGAGCCGCGCCTGCGCGAAATGCTGGTACGGACCAGCCGTGAAACCGAACCAGCTATCGTTGGTGACATTGAGCAGAAGCCCCGGCCGTGACACTCCGGCGGCAGCCGGAGGAACGACGTCGCCCGAGAAGATGGCCTCGTAACAGATGATGGGCGCAACAGGGGGAAGGCCCGGCACAGTGAGCAGCCGTCGGTCTGTTCCGGCCTGGAAGCCGCCCGGAATCGAGACGAAATGCTGGATCCCGATCGCGTTCAGGATACTCTGAAGAGGCAGGAACTCCCCGAACGGCACGAGATGTACTTTATCGTAGCTATCAAGGACGGTGCCGGTGCCATCAACAACCTGAACGGCGTTGAAATAGAGGGCGGTCTTGCCGCCGGCGCCGTCCGGCGGTCCCGGCTCGGCCCGTGCCGCGCCCGTGATCAGCACCGTCTTGTCCGAGAGAACATCGCCGATCGTGACGAGTGCTGCCGGATCGCGAGACAACAAAAACGGGAATGGCGATTCGGGCCAGATCACATGCGTGACCCCGGCTAATCCATCGGGCTGACCCGGCGTGACACGCTGCGACAGCGTCAGATAATGCTGGAGGATCGCGTCCTTATGCGCGTAGCTGAAGTCGGAATCGATCGCAGCATTGGGTTGAACGACCCGAAGGTGGACGCCAGCGACGCTGCCATCACCCGGTCCCGCGAGGCGAAGGGCGCCATAGATGGCGATTGCCGCCACGAAGAGGAGAGCCAGCGCCGACGGGCCGAATCGGCGTGTCCCGGGTCCAGCGTCTCCAATACTAGCGGGGGCCGCCGCCGTAACGACGGCCAACAGTGTCAACCCGTGCACGCCGATCAGGCTCGCGACTTGCGCCAGGACGAGATTGTCGCCCAGCGCCATGCCGAACTCGTTCCAGGGAAATCCGGTCAACAACGTGCCGCGCAGCCATTCCGCGACAAGCAGGCAGCAGGCGAGCGTGAAGAGGCGAGCTGGCCCCGTCGACCAGAACAATTGAGCCAGAGCGAAGCCGACGGCGGTATAAAGCGCCAAATAAGCCGGCAGCCCCAAAACGCCGAGAGGCAAAAGCCAGGCGAATTTGTCGGGTTCAACCAGGAAGGCGGAACCGAGCCACCAGAGACCAGCCACAAAATAGCCGAAGCCCCACCACCAGCCCGTTTCGGCCGCCTTCAGGACCGATCGGGTCAGACTGACTCTCGATGTCGCTGCGACGCCGGTGGGGACGGAGCCGTCGAGCAGCCAGACGGCCACGACCATCGGGATGATCAGCGCCGGGACGAAATCGACGGGTGCCATGGCCAAGGCGCCAGTGGCACCGGCCAACAGCGCAAGGAAGCGACGCGACCAGCCCGTCGATCGTGCCACGCGTTGCGCGATCCGCTGAATCATCGTGTTCGGAAGTCCCGATTGCGGCGGAACGAGCAACCGTCGCACACCTGGTTCGACATCGTGTCGATCGACCGTTGCGTCACTGAGCGGCTGAATGCGCCCCACCGATCGTCAAACTTCATGATCATGAAGGCGGGTGGTAGCGCATGGCACTGAAATGTAAACAGTGCAGCCGCATGATCCGTCGCATCGAGCCACAAGGATGATCGTTTGTGATCGGTCGGCGGTCACCAATGCCAATGTCAGCGGCGGACCACCCGCCTATTTGGCCTCGTCGGACGCGGTCTCATGTGGCGCCCCAGTCGCTGGGGGTGTCGAGCCAACAACCGCCATCGTCCGGACGATTCTGACCCGTTTGACGCGGCGAGGGTCGGCATCGAGGATCTCGAACTCCACACCGTCCCGAGCTTGTACGATCTCGCCGCGTCCGGGGACGTGGCCAGCCAGCGCGCTGATCAGACCTCCGAGCGTATCCACCTCTTCGGCGTCGGCATCTTCGGAGAAATCGACGCCGATTGCTTCGGACACCTCGTCGAGACCAGCACGGGCATCCGCCACATGAGAGCCGTCGAGCGCCAATACGATCTTGGGACTTTCGCTTTCGTCATGCTCGTCTTCGATATCGCCGACGATCATTTCGACAATATCCTCGATCGAGACCAGCCCGTCTGTGCCGCCATATTCGTCGATTACCAGCGCCATATGGGTGCGGAAGGCCTGCATGCGGACCAGAAGATCGAGCGCCTGCATCGAGGGGGGAACGAACAGCACCGGCCGCAGGATATCGGCTTCCTCGAGGGTCCGGCCCATGCTGGCTTCGCCCAAATCGACGAAAGACGGAACGTCGAGCCCGGCCGGCACCGCAACATATTGGACAAAGTCGCGGATGTGGACCATGCCGCGCGCGTCGTCCAACGTGTCGCCGTGAACTGGAAGTCTCGAGTGGCCGGCCGTTCGGAACACGGTCAGGACTTCGCCGAGCGTCATGGTCAAGCTGACCGCGATGATGTCGGCGCGGGGCACCATGACGTCGGCGACCCGTAATTCATGCAAGCCAAGCACGTTGCGGAGCATCGAACGCTCTTGCTGCGAGAAGACGCCGGCCTCATCGGTGTCGTCCAGCGCTTCTTCGATATCGTCTCGGATCGACGCATGCGACAGCCCGAACAACGACCGTAGGCGCTCGATCATTGATGGAGCGGGCGAACGTTTGTCGCCGCGCTCGCCCGGTTCTCGTTCATGAGCGCTCATGGTCGCGCCACCTCGTCGACTTCGGTTCCCGCATAGGGATCGCCGATGCCGAGATTGGCTAAAATCCGTGTTTCGAGTTGCTCCATCGCCTCGGCTTCATCGGCTGTTTCATGATCATAGTCGATCAGATGCAAGAATCCGTGCACCAGCAGGTGGCTCACATGGTCGGACAGTGTCTTGCCATCCTGCTCGGCCTCGCGTCGCGTCGTCTCAAGCGCAACAGCGATGTCGCCGAGCAACTCCGGACCGTCAATCCCCTCAGGCTGGGCCGCTGGAAACGAGAGCACGTTGGTGGGTTTGTCCTTTTGGCGCCACTCTCGATTGAGAACTTGGATCGCGGCGTCGTCGCAGAACAAAATGGAGACTTCGGCGCCCTGCGGAGCGTCGAGATCGACGGCCGCAGCCGCGCCGTCGATGCTTCGCCGGACAATCGCGTCGAGATCGGGCAGCACCGACCATCCGGGACTATCGATCGCGATATCGATCTCGATCGTCATCGATTGGCGCCACTCTGCTCGGAGACTTTGCGACCGGCCGCTTCGTAGGCCGCGACGATGCGGCGGACGAGATCATGTCGCACGACATCCCCCTCCCGAAAGCGAACGTGTGCGATGCCCTCGACTCCGGACAGCAGGCTAATGGCTTCGCTCAGGCCAGATTTCTGGCCGGACGGCAGATCGGTTTGGCTCGGATCGCCGTTGATGATCATGCGTGATCCCTCGCCGAGACGGGTCAGGAACATCTTCATCTGCATGCTGGTCGTGTTCTGCGCTTCATCGAGCAGCACAACCGAATTGGTCAAAGTTCGGCCGCGCATGAAAGCCAATGGCGCGACTTCGATCATGCCGGTCTGCATGCCGCGCTCGACCATTCGCGGGTCCATGAAGTCGTGCAGCGCATCATAGACGGGGCGCAGATAGGGATCGATCTTCTCGCGCATGTCGCCCGGCAAGAAGCCGAGCCGCTCGCCGGCTTCGATCGCAGGCCGCGAGAGGATCAGCCGCTCGACGACGCCGCGCTCGAGAAGCGAGATGGCATGGCCGACCGCCAGCCATGTCTTGCCGGTGCCGGCAGGGCCTTCAGCGAACACGAGTTCGTTGCTCTTCAGTGCACGCAGATAGACATCCTGAGCGGCCGTCCGCGCTTTGACCGATCCGCGTTTCCGCGTGCGAATCTCGTCGAAGACCGGCCGTTCCGGATCGAGGTCCTTCGGAAACAGCACACCTTGAAACGCTGTTTCTTCGACCGCACCGTCCACGTCGCCAAGGCTGACCTTACGGCCTTGCTTCACCTGCTCGTAGAGCGTCTCGAGCACACGGCGGGCATGGTCGCAGGCGTCGGGCGAGCCGCGCAGCGTCACATGATTGCCGTTCGCGGTTGCGACCACGCCCAGTCGGCGCTCGAGCTTGGCGATGTTTTGGTCATATTGCCCAAAGACGAGCGAGGTCAGGCGATTGTCCTCGAAGGTGATCGCCACCTCGGCTGCCGCATCCGGCGTCGGCAAAACCGCTGGTGGAGAGGCGAATGCCGCAACAGCCGGAAGGCCATCGCGCGTATGGCGGCGAGGCGTAATGGGTCGCTCTGGGGCTCTCATTCAGGATCCTTGTGCGGCACGGCTAGGCGGCTCGGCCTCGGTGAGGGTGCCGAACAGAGAGTTAGGTCCGAGCGCCGTGATCTCAACATCACGGACGGAACCGATCAGCGCCGGGTCTGCGTCGACCTGGACGGGCTGCAGATAGGGCGACTTGCCGACGATCTGGCCCGCGTGGCGACCGATCTTTTCAAACAGCACCGGCATCACGCGCCCGACGCAGGCGGCATTGAAGGCTTGGCGCTGCGGGTCGACCACGGCCTGCAAGCGGGCCAGCCGATCGCGCTTGATCGCTTCGTCGACATGCCCCTCGAGACCGGCACCCGGCGTTCCCGGACGCGGCGAATATTTGAACGAGAAGGTCGAGGCAAAACCGATCTCGCGAATGAGATCGAGCGTAGCCTCGAAATCCGCGTCCGTCTCGCCCGGAAATCCGACGATGAAGTCGGATGAGAGCGCGATATCGGGCCGTGCGGCACGCACCCGCGCGATCTCGGCGCGATAATCGGCGACCGTATGCTTCCGGTTCATGGCCGCGAGGATACGGTCCGACCCCGATTGCACGGGCAGGTGGAGGAACGGCATCAAGGCCGGAATGTCGCGATGCGCCTCGACGAGGTCGGCCGCCATGTCGTTGGGGTGGCTGGTGGTGTAGCGGATGCGGAGAATGCCCGGCATCGCCGCAATGGCGCGGACGAGCTGCGCCAGCGACCAAACCGAGCCATCTTGCGCGACACCGTGATAGGCGTTGACGTTCTGGCCGAGCAGACTGACCTCCCGCACGCCCGCGGCCGTCAAGCCCGCGATCTCGGCCATGACCTGCTCAGGGCTGCGGGAATATTCCGCGCCACGCGTATAGGGCACGACGCAGAAGGTGCAGAACTTGTCGCAACCCTCCTGCACCGTCACGAATGACGACAAGCCACGCGCTCGGGTCTTCGCTTCCGCCGGTTGTGGCATGGCTGCGAATTTGTCGTCCGCTGGGAAGTCGGTGTCGAGCACCTTGATGCCACCGCGGGCACGCGACACGAGATCGGGCAGGCGATGATAGCTCTGCGGTCCGACCACGAGATCGACAGCCGGCTGCCGGCGCAGGATCTCAGCGCCTTCGGCCTGAGCGACGCAGCCTGCGACCGCCAGCGTGGTCGAAAGCCCAAGCGAGGCCCGATCGGACTTGAGATCGCGGATCTTGCCAAGCTCGGAGAACACCTTCTCGGCCGCGCGTTCGCGGATATGGCAGGTGTTGAGAATGATGAGGTCCGCTTCCTCGATGGTCGCCGTCTCGAGAAAGCCCTCGGGCGCGAGCACATCCGCCATGCGCCCCGCATCATAGACGTTCATCTGGCAACCAAAGCTCTTGATGAACACCTTGCGGACGCCTGCGTCTGCGGCATTCGGGGCGATGGCACGAAGCGGGGGGCCAGACCGGGATCTGGCGGAAACGGGAAGCGGTTCGGTCATTACCTCTGAGGGGCCTCGCGGGGTGTGGTTGCCGGTCGCCCCGCATGTCGAGAGGCGCTCCGATGCACCACCATCGTGGCATTCATCCTACGCTGTTTCCACGCCGATGAGAACAGCTTGTGGCAAGCCCGTTGCATCGGTCGTGCCTGCACTGGCCGCAGCGGTTTCGGCGCGACGGGCGGGGCGGCCCAACAAGGCAAGCCCGGTGATCGTCCGAACCGCGCGCTCGGCTTGAGCGCCGACGCGCTTGCGATCGCTGCTCCGGCTGACCGCAATGGCTCGGTCGAACTGGATGTCGCAGTCGATCGGGCCGCCCGTCACCATGCCCCAGAGATGGGGCAGAAGGGTCATGTCACCATACCATGCGATCCGATGCCGACCGTGGCGGCCGAGAGGCATGCCGCTGCTGCGCGTGTAAGCGATCGAGACGGGCTGGACCGCGATATCATCGAGCGAGGCGTCGAGTTGCAGCGCCACTTTCGCGGCCTCGAAATGCGAGGTCATAAACCGCATGATTCGGTTGCCGTCGCCGGTGGTGCCTTCAGCGAACAAGATGACGCTGCGCCGTTCAAGGAGCGCGAGCGCGATGCTGCGGTTGGAAGCCGGGATGCCTCGCCGCCTTGTCCGGTCGATAAAGATCGCGCCTTGCGACTTGGCCAGCCGCCCGAGGATCGGCCAGGTGCCGACCTCGCGCTTGGCAATGAAGCAGACCGGCTCGTAGCAACCCATCGCCGGAATATCGAGCCACGAGACGTGGTTTGGCACCAGCAGGCGAGGCCCACTCGCGGGGGATCCGACAAAATGCGGCCGCAGGTTCACGATCCAGCACAACGAGCGGCAGAAGAGAACCGGGATGCGCCGGGCGATCGGCCAACCGAACCGTTGAGCCAGCAGCTGCAGCGGAGCCAGAATTGCGACCGCGTTCACGAGGACGACGACCAGCAGTGCCAGCCTGAAGACACCCGCGACGATTCGCTCCATGGTTGCCACCTACCGATAAGCCTGCGCGACGCCTCGCGCCGCAACGGGGATCAGCTTAGGGATCGACCTCTAAGGCATTGTGACAGGCCCGGCCCGAATCAGCCGATCGATCGGCGCAGAACGAGAGCCGCTCCCGCGACCTCGCCCGGCTTCGCCGTGTAATAAGACGGCCGCCTCCCGACCTCCGTGAACCCAAATGCTGTATAGAGCGCGCGCGCCGCCCGGTTGTTTTCTGCGACTTCGAGAAACAAGACGGCGATGCCGGCGCTCCCGAGGTGGCCGAGATGTCGCTCGAGCAGGGCCCGCCCGATGCCGCGTCGGCGTGCCGTCGCCGCGACAGCGATGGTGAGGATTTCGGCTTCGCCCGCCGCACCGCGCGACAAGACGAAACCGAGCAACTTTCCCGATTGACCATCGTAAGCCACCTCCCCGAACGACGACGATGCGACGATCAGACGTTCGAAGTCGAAGCTCGACCACCCATGCGGGAAGCTCGCGCCGTGCAGGTCCGCGCAGTCGGCGGCATGACCGACATTCAGTGGTGTGACGATGGGGCGTGTCGCACGTCCGAAGAGCGCCACGGATCTACTCGACGCGGGCGATGACGCCGTTGGTTTGCGGCTTGGCGTCGGGCGGGCGGATGTAGAAGGGGCGGGGCAGGGCGCGGACCGGATCGGCCAGCAGGCCGAGCCGCGCCACGAAGGCGATGTCCGGTGTCATGCTTTTCTCGTCGATTTCGGCGTTGATGCCGAGCGACCAGGCTTCGATGGCCAGCATGGTGGCGCCCGACCCGACCAGCCGGATCGGCCCTTGGCCCACGGCTCGAATAGCCTCCTTGACCGACAAGATGGTGGCGCCGAGTTGGGTACCCCCATCCACCGAGAAACTCTGCACGTAGACATTGCCGTGATGCGCGTCGATGGCGGCCACGATGGTGGGCCGAAACCCCGATGCGATCGCCGGAGCCGCGAGAGCCGACAGCGTCGAGACGCCCACGACCGGGATTTTACAGGCGAGACCGATGGCCCGGGCGGCCGCGACACCGACGCGGATGCCTGTGAACGAGCCAGGCCCGATCGTGACCGCGACCCGCGTCAGTGCCGCAAAGCCGCCGTCGATCTGCGACACGACGCGATCGATCAACGGCACCAGCGCTTCCGCATGGCCTCGCGCCATGGCCATCGCTTCGAAAGCGATGGGCGCGGGTTCGCCGACATGCGAGACGCAGGCCGAGACGGCCGACAATGACGTGTCGATCGCGAGAACCAAAGCCGGCGACGTTTCGTCCACAGCCGCCGTTTCGGTCATTCTTGGTCCTGCCTTGCGATCAGATCTGCTCGACGGCTTGAACGGCCGGCACGAAATGCTTCAATAAATTCTGGATGCCATGCTTCAGCGTCGCGGTCGAGGACGGGCAACCCGAGCATGCGCCCTTCATGGTCAGGTAGACGATGCCGTCCCGGTATCCCTTGAAGGTGATGTCGCCACCGTCGCCGGCGACGGCCGGGCGAACGCGCGACTCGATCAGTTCCTTGATCGTATCCACCGTTTCGACATCGTTCGGATCAAAAAATTCCTCGTCGCTCTCGGTCGAAATCGCAGTGGCGTGAACGCCTTCGTCGGTCAGCGGCGCGCCGGAGGTGAAATGCTCCATGATGGCGCCGAGGATCGCCGGCTTCAGGTGGGGCCACTCGCCGCTCGCCTTGGTGACCGATACGAAATCGGCCCCATAGAACACACCCGAAACGCCGTCGATCGAAAACAAGGCGCGCGCCAGTCCCGACTGCTCCGCTGCCTTTGCGTCGCGGATGTCGAGTGTGCCGGCCGGCATCACGGTGCGGCCGGGCAGAAACTTCAAGGTGGCGGGGTTGGGCGTGGTTTCAGTTTCGATGAACATGAGGTCCTCCAGCCGGTTCAAAGCCGGCCTTCAGCTTGAGAAATGTCGACTGCTCCATGGGCAGGCGCAGATCGAGATATGGCCGCGGCGCGCCTCAAAATCAATCAACTTGCGAGGTTTGGGGCCCGACGATGCGATCTCGCCACTCGACGCAATGTCCCATTCAACTTATTCCTGAGGTGGCGATTGGATAGAGTATGGCGAGACCACGGGAATTCGACACACATGACGCGCTGATGAAGGCTTTGACGCTGTTTTGGCGCAATGGCTACGAGGGCACGTCGATCACCGATCTGACCGGCGCGATGTGCATCACGCGGCCGAGCCTTTACGCAGCTTTCGGCAACAAGGCGGATCTGTTTCGCAAAGCCATGGGCCTCTATGAGCGGACCTATCTGGGCTTCGCGGCCGAGGCGCTCGACGAGCCGACGGCTTATCGTGTCGTTGAACGGTTGCTCGAGGGCCATGCCGATCTCGTTACGGCCCCGTGTAATCCCAGCGGATGTTTCGGCATCAACGGCGCCTTGGCCTGTTCGGAGGAAGGGGCCGACATCCAGCGCGACCTGGTGGCGCGGCGTCGTTTTACGGAACTCGCGTTGCAGGACCGTTTGGACCGCGCGGTGCGCGAGGGGGATCTTCCGGCCGGCGTGGTCCCGTCGGACCTCGCTCACTTTATCACCACCGTGACTCAGGGCATGGCGGTTCAGGCCAAGGCGGGCGCTACGCGCCAGCAACTCACGGCGTCGATCCGCATGGCCTTGCGGTTGATGGCGCCGACGACCCGGTAGCCGGCGGCTCGTTTCGGCCCGGGCGGGGAGGCCGAGCCGTGTCTTGCTCCCCTTTGCCGCTTCGGTTAAGCGGAAAGACTGAATTTCTCAGCCGGAGTGCGCCAAGTGGACCGCATGCGTGCGCCCGTGGCGCTGATCATGGGAAGCCAATCGGATTGGGCGACCCTCCGCGCGACAGCCTCGACGCTCGATGCGCTCGAGATCGGCTTTGTCGCGTCGATCGTGTCGGCGCATCGGACGCCCGACAGGTTGGTGGCCTTTGCCAAGGGCGCGCGCGACAACGGCGTCAAGATCATCATCGCGGGAGCGGGCGGGGCCGCGCATCTTCCCGGCATGACAGCCGCTTTCACGCCGCTCCCGGTGCTTGGCGTCCCGATCGAGAGCAAGGCCCTATCCGGTCAGGATAGTTTGCTGTCGATCGTGCAGATGCCGGCCGGCGTTCCCGTGGGGACTCTGGCGATCGGCCGCGCCGGAGCCATCAACGCCGCAGTTTTAGCAGCATCGATCTTGGCGCTCAACGATCCCGCACTGGCGACGCGCCTCGACGCATGGCGTGCGGCTCAGACGGCGGCCGTGGCCCAATCCCCGAGCGATGAGCCTGCGCCGTGACGGTTCTGGCGCCCGGCGAAACGATCGGCATCCTCGGCGGCGGGCAATTGGCGCGAATGCTGGCCATGGCGGCGGCGCAACTCGGTCTCAAGGCGCATATCTTCGCGCCAGAAGCCGATAGCCCGGCATTCGAGGTCGCTGCCGCCCACACGATCGGGGATTATACCGACAAGGCTGCCTTGACGGCCTTCGCGGCTGCGGTCGAGGTCGTCACCTACGAATTCGAGAACGTGCCGGCCGAGACGATCGCGATTCTCGATCCGCTAGTGCCGGTCCGCCCCAATCGCAAGGCGCTCGAGACGACGCAGGATCGGCTCGTCGAAAAGCTCTTCATCCGTGGGATCGGGCTTGCGACCGCGCCTTTCGCCTCGGTCGAGGATGCCGGCGGGTTGGCACGCGCCGTGGCGCAACTCGGCCGTCCCTCCATCTTGAAGACCCGCCGCTTTGGTTATGACGGGAAGGGGCAGGCGACGGTGCGGGAGGGATCGGATCTTGCCGTTGTGTTCCGCAGCCTCGGACAAAAGGCGATTCTGGAAGGCGTGGTTCCCTTCGTTCGGGAAGTGTCGGTGGTGGCGGCACGCGGGCTCAGCGGCCAGTTCCGGGCCTTCGACGTGTGCGAGAACGCGCATCAGCACGGCATTCTGAGCACGACGCGTGTGCCGGCCGCGATCGGGGCCGAGACCGAGGCCGAGGCCATTCGCATGGCCCGCGCTCTGGTGGATGCGCTCGACTATGTCGGAGTGCTGGCGGTGGAATTGTTCGTCGTGCCGGTTGCTGGGCAGTCCGGCGTCGAAACGCTGGTCGTCAATGAGATCGCGCCCCGCGTTCATAATTCCGGGCATTGGACACTGGGCGGCGCGGTGACGTCGCAATTCGAACAACACATTCGCGCGATCAGCGGTTGGCCGCTGGGCTCGACGCAACGGTATGGCCGGATCCTGATGTCAAACCTCATCGGCGACGAGGCGGATGCCTGGCTCGAAGTCTTGTCCGATGACGGCGCAAGCCTGCACCTTTATGGTAAGGCGGAAGCCCGGCCCGGCCGGAAGATGGGTCACGTGACGCGGGTCTATCCCGAGAGCGTCTGACACGACGCGACACTTAAGAAAAACGACACGGAGGTTTGCGATGCCCAATTCCGTTCTGATGCCTCGGCCGCTGACGGCGTCCGGAATCAGCCAACTCGAGGCAAGACTGCCGGTCGTCAAATTATGGGAAGCGGCCGATCCGGAGGCGACCCTCAACGCCGTCGCGCAAGACATTCGCTCGATTGCGGTCGTCGGCCATGGGGCCATCGACGGCGCGCTGATGGGCCGGTTGCCCAATCTCCAACTCGTGGCGAACTTCGGCGTCGGTTATGATGCGGTCGATACAGCCTGGGCGGCCCAGCACGGCGTGATCGTGACCCACACGCCGAACGTCCTGAACGAAGAAGTGGCCGACACCACCTTGGGGCTGATCCTCAACACCGTTCGTGAATTGCCGGCCGCCGAGCGCCACGTGCGGGCCGGCCAATGGCTCGACAAGCCGTTCCGTCTGACCTCCAGCCTGCGGGAGCGGACGGTTGGCATTCTCGGCCTTGGACGTATCGGGAAAGCGATCGCGACGCGCTGCGAGGCTTTCGGACTTCCGGTCGTCTACACGGGACGCTCGGCGCAGGCTGGCGTGCCCTATCTCTTCTATCCCACCCTCGTCGGGATGGCGGAAGCCTGCGATATTCTCGTCGTCATCGCACCGGGCGGCGCCGCGACCCGCAACATCGTCGATGCCGCGGTGCTCAAGGCCCTCGGCCCGAACGGCATCCTCATCAATGTGGCGCGCGGCTCGCTGGTCGACGAGGCTGCCTTGATCGAAGCTCTGCAAAACCACACGATCCTGGCTGCCGGCCTCGATGTCTTCGCCGACGAGCCCCGCGTCTCGCAAGCTTTGCTGGATCTCGAGAATGTGGTGCTGCTGCCGCATGTCGGCTCGGCGTCTCAGCATACGCGCAAGGCGATGGAGCAGCTCGTCGTCGACAACATCTTATCGTGGGACTCGGGCAAGGGTCCGCTGACGCCTGTGCCCGAAACCCCATGGTCACCGAACAAAGGCTGAGATCTCGCGTTTGTTGCCCGATGTGGTCTTGCCCTCGTGATCAACGAGCCTCTAGGTATCGTTTTTTCAAGATCGTCGGCCCTCGGCACCGCAAGGATCTTCCGCATGATCAATCCAGCTTTTCGGCCGATGACGCTGCTTGCAGCCATCAAGGCCTTCAGCATCGCCGTGGCGGTGCTCTGCGCCGGTACGCCGGTTCAGGCCGCCGCTCCGGAAGACGGGATGGCGATGCAGGATGCTGGAACGTGGGACATGTCCTTCGAAAAAGGCAACCGGCGCTGCCGGGTCAATCTGACCGCAACCGCGGTCACAACCGGTTACGCCATTACGATGCCGGCGGGATGCCACCGGGCTTTCCCGACCCTGGCGACCGTGCGGGCCTGGGTTCCGCAGCCGGGTGATCATGTGGTGCTGCTGAGCGACGCCGGTCAGCCAGTGCTTGATTTCGGTCCGGCTGGCGGTCCGTCGCTGTCGGCCGTCGCATCGGAGCAGGACGTCTACAAGCTGACGCCGACCGACCAGGCGCGGCAAGCGGCGCTCAGCATCGTGACACCGGACAGCACCGCACCGGCCGACCTGCCGCCGGACCCGTCGATGGTGGTTGCGGCGCCCCCGACGTCGTCATCGCGCGCCGTCGATCCTGCGTCGATTGCGCCTGTTCCGTCCAAACATCTCGCGGCTCCGGTCCGGGCCGTGTCGATCGGCGAGGTGGCCGGCGGCTATGCGGTTGTGCGCCAGGGGAAGGACACCGGTTGCATGGTCACGCTCGACGACAAGATGAAAGGCGCCAAGACGGGGCTTCGCGCCAAGCTTGCTCCCGCCTGCCGGGACCAAGGGATCGTGATTTTCGATCCGGTCGGCTGGCAGATCATCAAGGGTCAGTTGGTGCTGACAGCCAAAAAAGGGCACACGGCCGAGCTTAGCCTGCAGGAGGACGGCACCTGGGCCAATGCGCCGGCCAAGGGTCGGCCGCTGGTGCTCAAGCGACTGTAAGTCGTCCGCCACACGCGCAGGCAAGAGTTTTTGCAACAGGCGTTGTGCAATGGCTGATGTGCTCGTCATCGCAGTGTTCTTCGTGTCGCGGATGCGATAGGGCACAGCTCGCCGCCTCTTCGAACACTCCCACGAAACAGAGCCCCGATGGCAACTAGATTCGTGCCTTTTACGTCGCTCGGCCGTCGGGCCATGCCGAACCAGTGGGACGTCGTCGCTCTGTCGCTGATCCTCGGCGCATTCGTGCTGATCGTGCATGCCGGTCGCGGCATGGTGGTGCCGCTTCCGGCTCCGAACACGACGCCGATCACCCTCGACTATGCCTATCTGCCCTATTACGCGCTGCGGACGACCTTGCGGATGTTTGCGGCCCTTGCGGCCTCGCTGCTGTTCACGATCACCTACGCGACTATTGCGGCGAAGAGCCGTCGCGCCGAGATGGTGCTTGTCCCGCTGCTCGACGTGCTGCAATCGGTCCCGATCCTCGGATTCCTTTCCTTCACGGTCACGTTCTTCCTCAACCTGTTCCCGGGCAGCGTCCTCGGCGCCGAATGTGCCGCGATCTTCGCGATCTTCACCAGCCAAGCCTGGAATATGGCCTTCTCGTTCTACCAATCGCTTCGGACGGTCCCGCCCGACCTCGACGAGGTCGCGACCGGGTTTCGGCTGTCGGGGTGGCAGAAATTCTGGCAGTTGGAGACGCCTTTTGCGATCCCGGCCCTCATCTGGAACATGATGATGTCGATGTCGGGTGGCTGGTTCTTCGTCGTTGCGGCTGAGGCTATCACGGTCGGCGACACCACCATCAAGCTTCCGGGCATCGGGTCCTATCTCGCGGTCGCGATCGATCAGAAGCGGATCGATGCCGTCCTGGCCGCCGTCGTCGCGGTGCTGGTCGTCATCCTGCTTTACGATCAGGTCATCTTTCGTCCGATCGTGACCTGGGCGCAGAAGTTCCGGGTCGAGCTCTCGGCATCGGAGGAGACGTCCTCTTCCTGGGTCCTCAACCTGTTGCTTCGCACCTCCTGGTTGCGCTCCGCGATGGTTCCGGCCGGAAAGGCTTTCGATTGGTTCACCAGCTTACGGCTGACCTTGCCGGTGTTCCGCTCCAAGCGGGTCGAAGCCAAGGGGACGTCCCGCGCGATCGACGTGGTCTGGTTCTGCCTCGTTGGCGCGCTCGCGATCTATGCGATTTGGGAGACGGTCCATTTCGTTTCCGCCACGCTCTCGTGGGGTGACCTCGGCCAGACGATTGTCCTGACGCTCTTCACGATGCTTCGGGTGGTGTTGCTGTTGCTGCTCGCGACCCTGTTCTGGGTGCCGGTCGGCGTCTGGATCGGGCTACGCCCCCGAATCGCCGAAATGGTGCAGCCGCTGGCGCAATTCCTCGCAGCCTTTCCGGCCAATGTGGTGTTCCCGATCGCCGTTATCGGCATCCTGGCGTTCCATCTCAACCCCGATATCTGGCTGAGCTTTCTGATCATCTTCGGAACGCAATGGTACATTGTCTTCAACGTCATCGCCGGAGCATCGGCCTATCCGAACGATCTTCGCGAGGTTGCCCGCAACTTCAAGATCGGCGGCTGGACCTGGTGGCGCAGCGTCATCCTGCCGGGCATTTTCCCCTATTACGTAACGGGGGCGCTCACGGCGTCGGGCGGATCGTGGAACGCCGCGATCGTGGCCGAATATGTGAAGTGGGGGAATGACAAAGTGGCGGCGCATGGGATCGGCTCGTATATCGCGCAGGCGACCGAAGCCGGAGACTTCCCCAAGATCGTGCTCGGGGTCGCGGTCATGTCGATCTGTGTCATCTTGTTCAATCGTCTGTTCTGGCGGCCGCTGTTCGGCTTTGCGGAACGCCGGCTTCGTCTGTCATGAGACCCGCGCCGATGGTCTTGTCGGTGCTGTTCGCCACACCCGTGTTTTGGAGGATGCCTCATGCTGGATAACGCCGCCGCGCCGCTGCTCGAGGTTCGCAACGTCACCCAACGTTATAAGGGGTCGAGCCAGAACGATGACGGGCCGCCCGTTCTCGAAGGTGTCTCGACATCGCTGGCCTCGGGCGAGATTGTCGGCCTGCTCGGCCGCTCCGGCTGCGGGAAATCGACCTTGCTGCGGATCGTCTCCGGTCTCATCACCCCGTCCCAAGGCGAAGTCGTCTATCAGGGCGCGGTGCTGAAGGGACCGGCCGACGGCATCGCCATGGTGTTCCAGAGCTTCGCCTTGTTCCCCTGGCTGTCCGTCTTGGCCAATGTGGAACTCGGCCTCAAGGCGCTTCGCGTTCCGGCCGAGGAGGCCCGTCAGCGGGCGCTCGCGGCCATCGATCTGATCGGGCTCGACGGTTTCGAATCGGCTTACCCGAAGGAATTGTCGGGCGGCATGCGTCAGCGCGTCGGGTTCGCTCGCGCGCTTGTCACGCATCCCAACATTCTCTTGATGGACGAGCCCTTTTCGGCGCTCGACGTGCTGACGGCCGAAACGCTCCGCAGCGACCTCGTCGAGCTCTGGACCGAAGGCCGTATGCCGATCAAGACCATCCTGATGGTGACGCATAACATCGAGGAAGCGGTGTTGATGTGCGACCGCATCTTGGTGCTGTCGTCGCATCCGGGGCGGATCGCATCGGAGATCCGGGTCACGCTGCCGCATCCACGCGACCGTCTCGATCCCGAATTCCGGCAATTGGTCGACAACATCTACGCGCTGATGACGCGGCGCTCGACCTCGAAGCAGCCGGGGCGTGATGGCTTGTTTCCGGGGTCCGGCATCGGTCTCGTCCTGCCGGAAGTCTCGACCAACTCGCTCGCGGGTCTGCTCGAAGAGGTCGCGGCCGCCCCCTATAACGGCAAGGCGGATCTGCCGCATCTGGCCGACTCGCTGCAGATGGAAATCGACGATCTCTTTCCGGTGGCCGAAACGCTGCAATTGATGCGCTACGCCGAACTCGAAGAGGGCGACATAAAGCTCACGGCCGCGGGACGACGCTTTGCAGATGCCGAGGTTGATGTCCGTAAGAAATTATTTGGCGACCACCTTCTGGCCTATGTGCCGCTTTCGGCCCGGATCAAGCGCGTGCTCGACGAGCGCCCCTCTCACAATGCGCCGGCCTCTCGCTTCCGCGAGGAACTGGAAGATTACATGTCCGAGGAATATGCGGAGCGCACTCTTCGCACCGCGATCAACTGGGGCCGCTACGGCGAACTCTTCGCCTATGACGAATCGGCTCAGTCGTTCAGTCTCGAGGACCCGCATTAAACGCGATCGGACATTGGTATGAACGCGTTCACGCTGCTTCAACTCGGCTCGGCGACCGCCATCTTTATCGCCGCCGCGAGTGCGGCCAAATCCTGGGCTCTCGAGTCGACGCCGGGCAAAGTGGTGCTCACCATGGCGCTCTACACAGTCGGCAATCTGCTGATGCTGCGCCTGATCAAAGAATTGGGGATGGCGACGGCGTTCAGCCTGTCCGCCGTCATCCAGCTGGTGGCCGTCAACGTCGTCGCCATCGCGTTTTTCGGCGAGCGGGTTGGCACGATCGAGAGCGTCGGCATCATCCTCGCCATCGTGGCCGTCGCGCTGATCACGCTCGGTCCCAAATTGAGCAGCTGATCGTCAGAAGTGTTACGCCCGCTCGCGCGGACTGACCCAGAACCGACGCGGCTCCGCGCGACGCAACACATCGAGCGGCACCGTTCGGTCGATCGTTCCCGCGTCGAGCATCCGCACGAGATCGTCGGCGCCCGTCACGGTTCGACCGTCCAAAGCCACCACCATATCGCCGGTCAGTAAACCGGCATGGTCGGCCGAAGACTTTAGCTCGACGGCCGTGATCACGGCCCCATGTGTCTGATCGAGGCCCAGCCGCAACGCCGTTCGCCGGGGCAGGGCGCTAGTTCCGGCTGCGATCCCGATATGGCCGCGCCGCACGCGCCCGTGACGGACAATCTCGCCGAGTACGAAGGATGCCGTATTGGCCGCCACCGCGAAGCAGATGCCTTGCGCCCCTGCGATGATCGCGGTGTTGATGCCGATCACCTCGCCCGCCGAAGACACCAGTGGGCCACCGGAATTGCCAGGGTTCAGCGCCGCGTCGGTCTGGATCACGTCTTCGATCAGCCGGCCTGATTTCGCGCGCAGCGACCGACCGAGCGCCGAGACGACGCCGGCCGTGACGGTCGCGTCGAAGCCCAGCGGATTGCCGATCGCAATCGCCATCTGGCCGCGTCGCAGGACCTTGGAGTCGCCGAGGCGGGCGGCCGGAAGCGTGATGTCGGCCTCGACCCGAAGAAGAGCCAGATCCGTATCCGGATCGTCGCCGAGAACGCGTGCCGTTAGAACACGGCCGTCGAGTGTTGTGACGTCCGCGCGGCGCGATCCTTGGACCACATGGCTGTTGGTGAGGATCAAGCCATCGGGCGACACGATCACGCCGGAGCCGGAGCCCCCGGCGCTGCCATCGCCACGCTTGACATCGATGCGGACGACGCTCGGGCCGACACGATCGACCACATCGACGACCGCTTGCGAATAAGCGTCGAACAGAGCGGTCTCGCTGAGCGACGATGGAGCGGCGGGTTGGTGGCCGCCCTGTGGATCCGTGTCGAGCACGGAGAGCATGTTTGTCATCATGATCGACGATATGGGAAACCGTCGACACGGCTGAAAGAGCCTGTGGCGTTATCGGTTAACGCGACTCGCGGAGCACCACGATCTGCGTGGTCGCCGGCAGGCTCCCGGGTTCGATCGTGATCGACGAGCCTTCGATCCGCTGGACGGTCGAAGCGGGATGTCGGCTCAAAAAAGTCTCGACCGGCTCGATCGCCAGGACGCCGTCGGGGCTCCAGTAATGCATCGGAATGACGATCTTCGGGGCGATAGCCGCGATCGCGGCGTCGAGGTCGTCGAGCCCGATCGTCGCATGGGCACCCACGAGGGCCAGCATGATATCGACGGTCCCGGCAAGGTCGCGCAGATCGGCCGCATCGATTGCGTTGCCGACATCCCCCATATGCAGCACGCGAAGACCGCCGAGACTGAAGAGCGACATGGCATTGGCGTCGGGATCGCGTCCGAAGTCGAAGGTCAAGCTTTCGCTCGTCGGAAATGGTTTGATGTGGACGCCTCGTACCGTGTCGCCGCCGCGCGGCAGGTCCATTGCGTTCACGACCGTCGGATCACCGAGAATGTGGCTTGGGTCGGAATGGAAGCGGTCGGTAGCCGAACTCATCAACACGAGGTCGGCCGGCTCGTCGATCGGCTTGAAGCCCGAGCCGCCTCGTCCCGGCGTGTAGGGGTCCGTGATGATCACGAACGTTGGTGTTTCGAGCCGGAAGCTTGCATGGGCATAGAACGTGATCTTCATCGCACGGGCCCTTCTGGCTCATGTTCAATGCGAGCTTCGACGTCGACGCGTTTGTCATCGACCGACGCCATCGACTTATGCGGCTCAACGTGTTGATGACGCCGATACACATCGTCTTGAGCCGCCGACATCCCGGCCCATTTTGTGCTGGATGACGGGACGAACTCAGATCCTCAACTCGCGATGAGCGCTTTATGACGGTTTTCTTTACGAGCGATACGCATTTCGGCGATCCGCGCGCTTTGCGCTTCGATCATCGCCCGTTTCTCGACCTCAACCTGCATGATGCCGGATTGATCGATCGTTGGAATGCCGCCGTTTCGGCAGACGATCTTGTGTGGCACCTCGGCGATTTCGCTCTCGGGCCGACACCGGACCGCGTGGCCGAGATTTTCGGAGCGCTGAACGGCGAGAAGCATCTGATCGTCGGGAATAACGATGGGCCTGCGACGCTGGCGATCCCTGGCTGGGCGTCGCAGCAACACTATGCCGAAGTGACGGTCGACGGCACGATGTTGGTGCTGTGTCACTACGCGTTTCGAACATGGAACGGCATGGGGCGCGGGTCGCTCAATCTCCATGGCCATTCGCACGGCGCGCTTCGCAAGGCCCCGAAACAATATGACGTCGGCGTTGACGTCTGGGATTTTCGCCCCGTGACGCTGGAGGATATTCGGACGACACGTCGTCGGGCCGTGGCCGCAACCTCAGAACGATAGAGCAGGCGCCTGTCTGCCGGCTCTTCTCGAGCCGGCAGACAGGCGCATTGGTCAGTCTTTGCCGATGACGCCTTCGATCCGCCGCGGAATCGCCAGCGCATTCGTGTTCTGCAGCGAGACTGGCAGCAAGGCTTCGGCAAGATCCTGATAGCAGACCGGGCGCAGGAAGCGCTCGATCGCGAGACTGCCGACCGACGTGCTCCGCGGATCGGAGGTGGCCGGGTAGGGGCCGCCGTGCACCATCGCATGACAGACTTCGACACCGGTCGGGAAGCCGTTCACCAGAATACGCCCCGCCTTGCGTTCCAACACGGGCAGGAGCGAGCGAGCGACCTCGTGATCGCCGTCGTCCATTTGCAATGTCGCGGTCAATTGACCTTCCAAAGCCTCGGCCGCAACCCGCAAGGAGGCAACATCCGGGCAGCGAACCACCAGCGACGACGATCCAAAAACCTCGTCCCGCAGCCGTTCATCGGACAGGAAGCTCGTCAGATCGGTGACGAACAAGCCTGCGCGGGCTTCAACCGGACCGACTTCGGCTTGGCCGCGTGCCACGGTCTTGACGTTCTCGTGACCCTCGAGTTGCTCGACGCCGCTCTTATAGGCGCTCTGGATGCCTCCGGTCAGCATCGTGAGAGCCGCCGCATTCTGGATCGTGTCCGAGGCCGACGCCATGAAGGCTTCGAGATCCGGGCCGTCGACCGCGACCACCAGGCCGGGGTTCGTGCAGAACTGACCAGCGCCCATCGTGAGCGAACCGATGAAGTCCCGGCCGATCGTCGCGCCGCGCGCCTTGAGGGCCGCCGGGAGGAGGAACAGCGGGTTGATGCTGCTCATTTCCGCATAAACCGGGATCGGCTCGGGCCGGGCTGCCGCGATCGCGACCAGCGCGAGACCGCCGCGCCGCGATCCGGTGAAGCCAACCGCCTTGATGTGCGGATTAGCCACCAGCGCACCGCCGATGGCATTGCCTGAGCCGCCGACGAGGGCGAAGACACCGGCTGGCAATCCGCAATCCTTCACGGCCTGCTGGATCGCCCGACCGACGAGTTCCGAGGTGCCGGGATGGGCCGGATGCGCCTTGACGACGACTGGGCAACCAGCCGCAAGAGCCGATGCGGTGTCGCCGCCAGCGACCGAAAAGGCGAGCGGGAAGTTGCTGGCGCCGAATACGGCGACGGGGCCGAGCGGGATCATGCGAAGGCGGATATCGGCGCGCGGCATGGGCTTGCGTTCGGGCTGGGCACGGTCGATGCGGGCACCGAGCCAGCTTCCCTCCCGGATGACGCTTGCGAAGAGACGCAACTGGCCGACGGTGCGGCCGCGTTCGCCTTCGATGCGCGGTCGGGGCAAGCCGCTTTCGGTGCAGGCACGATCGATCAGGGCATCACCGAGGCCAAGGATGCGGGTCGCGATGGCTTCCAGAAACGCCGCGCGCTGTTCGAGCGTGGTTTCGCGATAGGCGTCGAACGCATCGGCCGCGAGGCTGCACGCCTTGGCGACATCATCGGTGGTGCCGCCCTTGAAGGGCGGGTCGATAGGCTTGGCGGTCTTCGGGTCAACGGCGTTGAAAGCGTTGTCGCGCCCCGCAACGGCTTCGCCGCCGATAAGTAGATCGCCCGTGATCGTGGCGTCCAATGGTGAGCTCGCGTCGTTCATGACGACATCCTTCTGTTGTCGGTGCCTGGCAAGCCCTGACGACGGTTTCGACAAAGGCTCGATGATGTCGGTGCGGCAGCTTGCCGTTATTTACCCCAGCGCAGAACCATCGGGTCGAGGCGTCGTGCGACTTCGATCAATCCGGCGCGTGTCTGCGCGTGCATCGGAGCGAGCGGATGACGCGGCGCGTCACATGCGATGACGCCGCCTTCTTTCATCAACGCCTTGGCGGCAAGAAGGCCACATTGGCGGTTTTCATAATTGATCAGCGGCAGCCAGCGCTCGTAGCCCTGCATCGCCTCTTCGCGCTTACCGGCGAGATGTGCGTGGACGATCGGGCCGATCCCGTCCGGAAATGCGCCACCGGTCATGCTGCCTGTCGCGCCAGCATCGAGATCGGCCATCAGCGTGATGGCTTCCTCGCCGTCCCAAGGGCCTTCGATCGCATCGCCGCCAAGCGCGATGATGTCGCGAAGTTTCGCGGCCGCGAACGGCGTCTCGATCTTGAAATAGGCGAGGTTGGTGATCTCCTTGGCCATCCGGGCCAGGAACGCCGCCGAGAGGACGGTCCCGCTCGCTGGCGCATCCTGCACCATGATCGGAATCGAGATCGCATCGGAGACGCGCTTGTAGAACTCGAAGATGCCGGGTTCCGGCACCCGGAATGTTGCACCGTGATAGGGCGGCATGATCATGACCATCGCGGCGCCCTGATCCTCAGCGCGCTTGCTGCGATCGGCGCAAATGGCCGAGCTAAAATGCGAGGTCGTGACGATGACCGGCACACGTCCAGCCACATGGTTCAAAATCGCGGTCGTCAGATGCTCGCGCTCGGCGTCGCTGAGCACGAATTGTTCGGAGAAATTCGCCAGAAGACAGAGCCCGTCCGAGCCGGCATCGATCATGAAGTCGATGCATCGGAGCTGGCTCGGTAGATCGAGGCCGCCCTTTTCGTCGAACGTGGTCGGGACGACCGGAAAAACCCCACGGAACCGTGCCTCAGTCGCCACGTCGCATTCTCCACCCTGGCTTGATTGGACTGCTTATTAGCCCCTATGGCGCTCCAGTCGAGTAAAATGAGCGCCGATCGCCTCATTTGCGGCAATCGGCGGCATTCGAACGCAATTGTCAGTGCAGACGGGGCATCTTGAGAAAACGTCGGCGATCCCCTGACGAAATTCGCACGTCGAACACATCGCCCTCCCGCTCGAGCGTGAGCGGGACGTCCACGCCGGCATCGCCCAACGCCCAAAGGCGGCGATAAAAGCCCGACAGGCTGTCGATCGCATTGCCATCGACAGCGAGAATGCCGTCACCCTCACGCAGACCGGCCCGCTTGGCCGGGCCGTTGCCGGCGAGGCCGACGACCAGCACCTTGTCGTCATCTTCCGACACGAAGACGCCGAGCCATGGCCGCGAGGGCGAGCGATCGCTCTGATCGAGGATCTGCTCCAAAATCGGCTCCAGAAATTCGATCGGCACCATCATGTTCATCGGGGCGATTTTGCCGTTCGGCGTCTGGTGCTGCAGTTGCAGCGAGCCAATGCCGAGCAGGTCTCCCTTCGGCCCGATCAGCGCCGTTCCGCCCCAATGCGGATGGGCGGGCGCCGTGAAGAACGCGTCCTCGAGAAGATATTCCCAGTAGCCGGCGAATTCCTGACGAGCCAAAACCTTGGCGGTCACCGATTTCGTGCGCCCACCGGCGCCGCCGACCAAAACGCGCTCGCCCGGCATCACACGGGTCGAGTCGCCAAGCTTCAGGGCCGTGACGTTCAAAGCATCCAGCGCTTGAACCAGGCCGAAGCCGGTATTCTGATCGATGCCGATCACATGGCCCGGTACCACGCGCCCATCGACGGTGGTGAGCCAGACTTCCTCGGCTTCCGTGATGAGGTAGCCGATCGTCAGAACGATCCCGTCCTCGCGGATCAGAACGCCATTGCCGGATCGTTCGGTGCCGAGGGTTTCGGCCGTGAAGGCGTCGGTCGGCACCCGTGCCGTCACGGCCACCACCGCCGACAGGGTCCGATCGAGGTCGAACGCATAATCCTCAGCGCGGGGTTGCCCCTGCGTCGGCACTTCCCATTCGTCCCAACTCACGGCCATGCTCTGCTCCTTGTCTTGAGCAATATTGGATCGCATGCTGCGCCTTTGAAGGGGCAACGGGCAAGACGTGTCCAAGCCGGCTCGTCTTCTGCGGCTTCTTAAGGCACATTGGACACCGTGCTGGCTACTCGATGAGGCTGAAGAGCCGCCGCACCTGGTCGGCCGGGAGCGCATCGAAATGCCACCATTCGATCGGCAGATGAAGAAAGCCTGCGGCTTCCATCACGGTCCTGAGCAGCATGCGGTTACGCACCTGAAGCTCCGACAACGCGCCTTGGGCCAGCAGGTCGGCTTCACGCCGTGGCTCCGCCCGCTCTGTGAAATCGTCGAAATCCGTCCCCATGTCGAGCGCTTGCCCGGTTGCATCGATCAGCGAAAGATCGACCGCGAGGCCGAAGCTGTGCACCGAACCGATCTCCGGGTCCGCCACGAACTGCTGCTCCGCCGTTCCCCGCACCACGGCCCAGAACAGGCGTTGGACTCGGTTCGGGCGAAAGCCATCAAAAACTAGTAGGCGAAGATCGGGGCGGATCTGACGCAATGCGACGATTGCCGAGATCAGCTTGGCGGCCGCGATCTCATGCAGCATCAGCCGGTCGAAGCTGTCGTAGATGACGCGGCCAACGAAATTATTCGTCGAGGCATAGCGGAGATCGACGACGATACCGTCGGTTTCGGTCAGGTCGACGAAGCCCGGCGGCGGCACGACCGCATGAGGATCATTGGTCATCTGACCCGAGAGGGTGCAAGTCGCGGACCATCGCGGACGTCCGTTCGTCGAGCACATGCGTGTAGATCTGCGTCGTCGAGATATCCGCATGGCCAAGCAATTCCTGCACGACCCGGAGGTCGGCCCCATGGTGCAGAAGGTGGCTCGCGAAAGCGTGGCGCAGCACATGCGGGCTGATTTCGGCCGACCTGAGCCCCGCAGCGGCCGCCACGGCCTTGAGGTCACGCGCGAAGGCCTGTCGGGTCAGGTAGCCGCTGTCGCTGTCGGCCGGGAAGAGCCAGGGCGACGCGTTCAGGGCCGCACCTTTCGGCTTGGAGGCGCCGATGCTCGCGTAGAGAAGAATGCCAGCTTTCGCTGGGCCGGAGAGAGGAACCAGGCGCTCGCGCCCCCCTTTGCCGCGCACGGCGAGAAAACAATCGATCTTTTGTTCAGCCAACCGCGCAGCCGAGCGGGGTAGGGCGACGAGTTCGGAGACGCGAAGACCCGTGCCATACAGCAGTTCCAGAAGGCAGTTCATCCGGGCTGCGCGCCATCGTTCCCCCCAGGGCCGCTGCTCGTCGTCCAGCCCCTCGCGCGCCACGGCCAGCAGCCGGTCGACGTCGGCGACACTCAACACGGTCGGCAAGGCGCGGCCGCGCTTCGGGGCGCTGACCACCACGGTCGGATCGCCAGGTCGGTGTCCCTCGGTGAAGAGAAAGCGATGGAATTGCTTGACGGCGGACAGACGACGCGCGGCAGACGACGCCTTCAAGCCTCGCCCGACGAGCTCGGCCAGATAGTCACGCGCGGCTTGTGTTTCGGCCTCGATCGGGGCGATGCCCTCTGTCGCGAGAAACGCGCAATAGTCCGTCAGGTCGCGCCGGTATGCCTCGATCGTGTTGAGGGCGGCTCCCCGCTCGGCCGCCATCATGTCGAGGAAGAGGTCGACGAGGCTTGATGCTGAGATCGACCGCGCGTCGCCGATGGGCGTCGGAGCCGCCGTCATTTCAACTTCGCGGGTGGGATGACCTGTTCGATCGGTCGGGGCGTGACCTGAACGAACGTCACAAGCGCAATCATCCCCCCGTAGACGAGCGCCCCCAGAAGGGCGAGGACGAAGAGCAGTCGAAACAGGCTCGGCAATCGCAGCACCTCGGTCGCCAACAGAGCCACCTCACACGGTGCGGCTCTGTCGCAAGCTTAATGCGACCGTGGCGCGTTAGCCTTATTTTTCTCTTACCATGCCGACGGCCGCCAAAGCGGCCGACTGCCGCTTCGCCATGGCGTCCAACGTAAAACCGTCGATCTGCTCGTTGAACAGACGGTAGAAATTCATTTCAGCCCGCAGATGCAGGAACACGCCGCCGAGCCCGACCGCAGCTCGATCCATGAACACAAACTCTCGCGGCACCGTGATGGGACCGAGTTCCTTCAGGGCCTTGTGGACCGCAAAGGCTTCCTTGCGGCCGTAATGACCCGGCTGCACCCCATCAGCGATGGTGCGGACGCGATCGTCCAGAATGGGCCCGTAGATGAATTTAGCCCAAATGTTCAACACGTCGATCAGCGGGTTGCTGAGACCCTTGAAGCCCCAGGTCTCATAAGCATTGACGACACGAGCGCGCTCACCATGCAGCAGCCCTTGGTAGAGATCCACCACGCCGCCTACGAAGCGGGGCGGAAACACGCGAATGCAACCATAGTCCAGCAGGTTGATGCCGTCCGGGACGGGACCGTCCTGGCTCGGCTGCGAGCGCACCGTATAATTGCCGAAATGGGGGTCGCCGTGGATGACGCCGTAGTGGCTGAACGGGAACCACCACGCCTTGAACATCGCGCCGCCGATCCGGTTACGCGTCTCGAGATCAGCATCTTTATAATCGAGCAACTTTTCGCCGTTGAGCCAGCCCATGGTGAGCAGGCGATCAGTCGACAGGCTATCGACCACGTCAGGGACACTGACTTCGGGCGTGCCGTCCAGCATCAGGCGATAAAGAGCGGCGTGTTTCGCCTCTTGCCGATAATCCAGCTCCTCGCGCAGCCGTGCCGCAATCTCCTTCAGGGCTTCGCGGAGGTCGACCGCGGGGCTCATGCGGCGGTGGATCGAAAACAGAACCTGCAATTGCGAGAGATCCGCTTCGACGGCGGAGGGCATATCAGGATATTGCAGCTTGCAGGCCAGCACCTTGCCATCGAGACCGGTGGCGCGGTGAACCTGGCCGAGCGAAGCGGCAGCGGCGGGGCGAAGATCGAAGGCCGCGAAACGCTCGGCCCAGCCGGGGCCGAGTTCGGCTTGCATCCGGCGTTTGACAAAAGCTGCGCCCATCGGCGGCGCGTCGCTCTGCAATTGCTGCAGAGCATCCGCATATTCGGGCGGCAGAGCGTCGGGGATGGTCGCCAACAGCTGCGCGACCTTCATGATCGGTCCTTTAAGGCTCCCCAGGGCTGCCGTCAGGGCGGTCGCATTCGCACTATCGCCGCCGCTCTTCCCGAATAGCCGCGCCCCCGCGATCCGTGCCGCAACGCCGCCTACGTTGGTGCCGACCCGCGCGTAGCGCGCCGCACGGGCCGAAAGCCGGTTTTGTTCCGTGTCGTTCATGAGCCTTGCCGGTCGGAGGATCGCATCGCTGGTGACATGCGGGGCGTGTGCCCGTAAGTCGAGGGCAGGGCCGGGCTGAAGCGTCCGGCCATTTGTCGCGGGGTCGCTGTCAAGCGCGAGGCGGTGAGCCAGCCTCGAGTTCGGCAATCATCTCCTCGATGACGCCAAGTCCGATCTGCCAGAACGCCGGATCGCGCGCATCGAGGCCGAACGGCGCCAACAACTCGCTGTGATGTTTGGTACCGCCGGCCGACAACATCGCAAGATATCGCTCGGCAAAGCCGTCGGGAGCCTTTTGATAGACGCCGTAAAGCGAGTTCACGAGGCAATCCCCGAACGCATAGGCGTAGACGTAAAACGGCGAGTGGACGAAATGGGGAACATAGGCCCAGAACGTCTCGTAGCCTGGGCCAAGCCGGATCGCCTCGCCGAGGCTCGCGGCCTGGACCTTCATCCACAATTCGCCGATGCGGACGGCCGTCAATTCGCCGTTGCGGCGCTCCTCATGCAGCGCACGCTCGAATTGGTAGAACGCGATCTGCCGCACCACCGTGTTCAGCATGTCCTCCACCTTCATGGACAACAGGGCGAACCGCGCCTCCTGGGTCGGAGCCTTGGCGAGCAGCGATTTGAACGTCAGCATCTCGCCGAACACCGAGGCGGTTTCGGCCAAGGTGAGGGGCGTCGGTGCCATCAAGGCGCCGTTCGGGGCGGCCAGGACCTGGTGCACGCCGTGGCCGAGCTCATGCGCCAGGGTCATGACGTCGCGTGGCCGGCCCTGATAGTTCATCAGCACATAGGGGTGCGCGGATGGAACAGTGGGATGCGCGAAGGCACCCGGAGCCTTGCCGGGCCGCACGGCAGCGTCGATCCAGCGGTCGTCGAAGAAGCGCTGGGCAATCGATGACAGCTCCGGAGAGAATTGCCGATAGGCATCGAGCACGATGGCGCGGGCCTCGGTCCAGGGATGCGTGATCGCCGGCATGTGGGGAAGGGGCGCATTGCGGTCCCACGAGTCGAGCTTGTCCTTGCCGAACCAGCGCGCCTTCATTCTGTAATATCGATGCGACAGGCGCGGGTATGCGTCTTCGACCGCCGATGAGAGCGCATCGACGACCTCGCGTTCGACGCGGTTGGCCAGGTGGCGCGAGTCGGCCACGTCCGCAAAACCACGCCAGCGATTCGAGATCTCAAGATCCTTGGCGAGCGTGTTGGTGATGAGCGCGAAGGTACGCGAATTTTCGCCGAGCGTTTTGGACAAGGCCTTGGCGGCTGACTCACGCTTTTCGGCACGTTCGTCCTGCAAAAGATTGAGAACCGGTTCGAGCGTCACTTTCTCGCCGTCCACATCGAACCGCAGGCTGGTGATCGTCTCGTCAAAGAGCCGGTTCCACGCGCCGCGACCCGTCACCGACTTCTCGTGAAACAGTTGCTCGATCTTGTCGTCGAGTTGGAACGGCCGATCCTTGCGGATGTCGTCGAGCCAAGGCCGGTAGTGGCTCAGCGGCGCCGTGACCGCTGCGGTCTCGATCAGCGCATCGTCGAGACGGTTTAATTCGAGCGTGAAGAACAAGAGATCGGATGAGATCGTCGTGACCCGCTCTTGCGCGTCGCCGTAAAATTTGGTGCGCACGGGGTCGGCGGTATCGCCAACGTAGACGAGGCTCGCGAATGACATGATGCGGCCGAGGACGTCATCCAGCGCCTCGAAGCGTTTCACAGCCTGCTCGAGGAGCGCCGAAGCCTCAGCTCCTTCAGCCAAATCCTGCAGTTTGCCTTTGTAGGTCTGCTGAAAATCCGCAGCCTCGGTCGCGGCCCGGTCGAGATCGGCCTTGTAGGCCGGGGCATCCATCGACGCATAAAGGTCGGACAAGTTCCACTCCGGCAGGCGGCCGAGATCGCGCTGATCGACGGGATCGGACCGGTGTGCCTGGAGGGAACGGAAGGGGCGCAACGGTCCTGAAGCTGGCGCGAAGGTCATGGAATCTTTCTATCCATTGGTCTGATCGTCGGGTTCAGACTGCACAAAGGCAGGTGCTTATCGGCTCGTATGTAGCGACGATTTCTGCTGCTTCCATGGCAAAACGTTTTTGTCTCAGCCTGAGACCCCATCGGTTTCGGCAAACCGTGGGATATTTTCACACATAAGGCAAAAATGTGGCATCCTCGCCACATTGCAGATCTGAGTTGGTCAGCAATCGGTATATGACAGCAACGTCACAGACTAATGGGCTGTAAGTCGCCTCACTTCAAGCGGGTCGAAGGATTCCCAAAATGCGTCTGATGTTAACCGTGTCGACTGCGGCCTTGGCCGTGGCGACGGTTGGGTTGAGTGGTGGCGGAGCATTCGCTCAGGCCGTCAACACCTCGCCGTCCAACGCCAATCTTCTCAATCTGCTGGCTCCATTTCTGTCGCTGAATTCAACCGCGACGGGTCAGGCCACGCTGCAGCAGAATCTCAACACGACGGTGTCGATCAACAATAGCGCTTCCACCGCGATCCGCGCGCAAGCGATCAGCGACAAGTCCCTTCCGGGCAGCATCTCCGCGGCCTTTCCGACGGCAGGCACCATCACACTCGCCAATGGCCAATCCGTGACGCTTGGTGTCGCCGACAACCTCGCGGGCGGACTTCCGCTGCAGGCCATCCAGAGCAACCCGGGCCAGCCCGGCACCATCGCGCCGATCCAGAATGTCGGTGGCTACGGCAATGTGCTCGGCGCCAATTATCAGACGGGGATCCGGGCCAGCACGCCGACGACCGGGCCGCTGGCCAACACCTACAAGCTGTTGAACTCGGCTTACACATTCACCAGTGCCGACCTCGGCGTCGCGAAAAATTACTTCGCCAACGGCGCGGCCACCAACCCGAGCACCACGCCGGCGGGTTACGTTCCGGTCGCAGCGGTGGCGCCCGCGGGCTACACGCTGCCGACCTTCAACGGTTTGCCGAACACCACCAATAGCGTTCTCGATCTCGCTTATGGCGTGACCAACAAGCAGCCCGGCCAGGACGTCTATGGCAGCTCGCGGCCGGTGCAGGTCGCGCCGACCCGGATCAATGCTTTCGATCCCACGGCCCTCAATGGCCTCGCCACCAACCCATCGTTCCCCAGCGGCCACACCACCTACGCCTACACAGACAGCATCCTGCTCGCGATGTTGACCCCGTCGCTCTATCAAAGCTCGCTGGCGCGCGCCGCCGATTACGCCAACGACCGGATCGTGCTCGGCGTGCATTACCCGCTCGACATCATCGCCAGCCGCGCCCTCGCGAGCTACGACCTGTCGCAAGCCTTCACCAACCCGCTCTACATCAACAACGCCACCACCACGAGCGGCACCGCCATCAACCTGCCGACCCTTTTCACCGGCGCGCAGACTGAACTCTCTTCCTATCTCAGCACGCAATGCGGCGCCGCAGTCGCCACCTGCGCCACGAGCGCGGCCAATACGGCCAACGACCCCTACGTTCCGTCGGCGACCACTCAGGCGACCTATCAGCAGCGCCTGACCTACGGCCTGCCGACCCTGACCTTTGCCCAAGCCCCGCAGGAAGCGGCGCCGGCCGGTGGTCCCGATGCGTCGATCCTGCTCGCGCCGATTTATGGCGGCAGCACGACAGCCGCAGCCACGATCGCGCCGAACGGCGGTATCAACGGTCAGTTGCAGACCAGCACGATCAATCAGATCCTGGTCAATACCGAAACCAACGCTCTCGCCGCCTTCTACGGAACGTCGCTCAGCTACTGGACCCGTATCGACCTCTACACAGCGGCCGGTTATTTCAGCAACGTCAACGGCACCTTGACGATGGCGGCCGCTGATCGGCTGACCACGCCGGTGACGATCGGAAACGGCGGGACGCTGTACGGCAATGGCGCGACCATCACGGGCAACGTTACGGCCAATGGCGGGGGCACCTTCGGGGCTGGCTCGGCCACGGCGGCCGGCACCACGACGGTGAACGGCAACCTCGTGCTTGCGGCCAATTCGAACCTCGTTTCGACCGTGACCCCGACCGGCTCCAGCACGGTCGCGGTCAACGGCAACGCGGCCCTCAACGGCAACCTGCGTCTCGCGGTGGTCGGCAACGCGAACCCCTTCACCCAGTTCAGCGCCGTGACGGCGACGGGCGGTGTGACCGGTCAATTCGCGACGGTCGGCTCGGCCAACACCAACGTGAACACCATCGCGAGCTACAACGCCAATGCGGTGACGATCACGCTCAACCGCACGGACGTCAATTTCGGCAACCAGGCCGCGACCCAAAATCAGGCGCGCGTCGGGTCGGCCATCAGCAACGCGGCGCAGACCACCACGAATGCGACGGCCGGCGCGCTCGTCAACGCCATCTACCAGAACTACCAGGTCTCGCCGGCACAGGGCCAGGCGGCTCTCGACAACGTCAGCGGCGAAGGCATCGCGGCGGCCCAGGGTGCTGCCTTCCAGTCCAGCGCGGCTTTCGCGTCGTCGATCTCGGACGAGCAGAACGCGCGCCGGACCGAGACCTACGCGGTTGTTGGCGCTTCGCCTTACGGCGTGTTGCCGACCGGCGCTCAGGGCTATGCCCCGATCACCAAGTCGCCGTTCCCGGCCATCAAGGCTCAAGTCCTTCCGCCCGTGAATCCCTGGCACGTCTGGGGCGGTGGCTTCGGCGGCTCGAGCAACATCGACGCATCGGCTCGGCTCGGCACCGCTCGGCAGAATGATACCTTCTACGGCGGACAGGTCGGCGTCGACTATCGGGTTCAGCCGAACTGGCTGATCGGTGCGGCGGTCGGCGGCAGCGAGGCGGACTTCAATGTTCCCAACCGCGCCACCAACGGCACCGTCACAGGCGTGCACGGCGGTCTTTATTCGACCTACGGCTTTGCCAATTCCTTCTACCTGCAATCGAGTGCCGTGCTCAGCGGCTTCTCGAACGACACCCACCGCACCGCCGGCGGCTTCGGCGGCCTCGGTGCGCAACGCCTCAACGGCTCCTATGACAGCTTCGAAGTGCGGCTGCGCGGCGAAGTCGGCAAGCGGTTCGACTATGGCACGACCGGGATCACGCCGTTCGTGGCGGTCGAATATGCCAACCTCCAGTCGGATGGCTTTTCGGAAACCAGCAACGCCGGCGTGGGCACGCTGGGCTTGAACGTGCGTGACCGCACGACCGAAAGCCTGCCGGTCTTCGTGGGTGCTCGCTTCGACAGCATCTATGCGATGGGCAACGGAACGGTTCTCCGTCCCTACCTGACCCTGGCCTATGTTCACGAGTTCTCGCCCACCCGGAACCTCGTCCACTCCTTCTTGTCCTTGCCCAACGCAACCTTCCTGGTGGCTGGTGCCCGTCCGGCCGAGGATGCGGCCCAGGTCAAGGCCGGCTTCGAATACGGCCTTCGTCCCGGCGTCGCCTTATTCGCCAACTTCGACGGCGAGTTCTCAGGCATCTCCAACACCTACGCCGGCCAGGGCGGACTTCGCGTCAGCTTCTGATCGTTGCTTGCCCCCCGCTTTCAAGCGGGCCTGACGACCTCGACAGCCGGATCCTTGGATCCGGCTGTTTGCGTTTTACGAAGTTGTTTCGCGCGGCCGACACGCCTCAGCTTCGAATTATACTAAATCCTGTTTTGCCTCTGGAGCATTGACCCAGCATCATCGCGACAATACTGCAGCCCTATGCTTGTGCGGACGGTCCCCGCCCGCTGGATCTCGATGGAGACTGCCGCGTGATCACCTCCGCTTTCGATGCCGATCCTCAGGCCGCGGCCGCCGATGCGGAACGCCTGCTGTTCACCAATTACCGATGCTGGATGGCGGGTTATTCAACGCGCGATATCAGTTGCTGGGAGATCGCCTGGAACGCGCTCGCCGGAACCCTCGGTGTCGATGCCGCGCGCCCGCTTTACGGCGAATTTCACTGCTTCGTCCGGACCATCCTCGAAACGGCGCGTCGCGACATCGGGTGGCGACCGACGGGATGCCGATGCCCTTGCCGTGACGAAACCCTCGTCCTGGCTTTGGTTCAAGCCTCGCAACGGGGACAGTCCGACAACGAGGCGACGACCGCGCGTGATCTGCTCGGGCACGACGATTGTCGGGCGTTGGTGGCATCGAGCCGATCGCTGGGCCGTGCCCTCGCGGCGCTCGATCTCCGGCTCGGCCTCGATCATGCCGAGACCGCCGGCGCCTCTTCCTGTCCGCGGCTGTTGCACTAAGCGCGGCTGCAAGCAAAAAACTGCCTCAAAATAGCACGCTTAGAGCCGCGGAACGGCCGCCGTTAAGGTCGCATTTACCCTGTCGGTCCACCATTCGGTAACAACTCGCCGTATGGCGGCGACCGAGGGCGCATGATCTCCAACATCCTGATTGTCGACGACGATCCCGTGCAGCGGCGTCTGCTCGAAGCCATGGTGCGCCGGTTCGGCTACGAGGCCGAGGTCACCGATGGCGGCGAGGCCGCTTTGGCCCGATTGGCAGCGGTCGATGGCAAACCAATCGATCTTGTCATCCTGGATCTCGTCATGCCAGATGTCGATGGCCTCACGGTCTTGGCCCGCATGAAGGACGCGAAGATTACGGTCCCGGCCATCGCCCAGACGGCGCATGGCTCGATCGAGACGGTGATTTCGGCGATGCGGGCAGGGGCGCTCGATTTTGTCGTGAAGCCGGTCGGGGCGGAGCGCCTCTCGGTGTCGATCAAGAATGCGCTTCGCTTTGATGCGTTGGAGGACGAGGTGCGTCGCATGACGCGCCGGGCCAGCGGCTCGCTCACCTTCAAGGAAATCACGACCCGCAGCGACGACATGGCCCGCATGATCCGGCTCGGTGAGCGCGCGGCCAAATCCAGCATCCCTGTCTTGATCGAGGGTGAGTCGGGCGTCGGCAAGGAATTGATGGCGCGCGCCATCCAGGGGTCGTCGGACCGCAAGGGCAAACCCTTCGTCACGGTGAATTGCGGTGCCTTACCGGAGAATCTCGTCGAGTCGATCCTGTTCGGGCATGAGAAGGGGGCCTTCACGGGTGCCACTGAAAAGCATGCCGGCAAATTCGTCGAAGCCAATGGCGGAACCTTGTTCCTCGACGAAATCGGCGAGTTGCCGCTCGACACCCAGGTCAAGCTGCTGCGCGCCTTGCAAGAGGGGGAGGTCGATCCGGTCGGCGGCCGCCGCTCGGTCAAGGTCGATATCCGCCTGATCTCGGCCACGAATAAAAATCTGATCGAGCTCGTCAAGCAGGGCAGCTTCCGCGAGGACCTGTTCTATCGGCTCAACGTGTTTCCGATCACGATCCCGCCGCTGCGGGCGAGGCGGGTCGACATTCCGGATCTGGCGCGTCGTTTCATGGCTCGTTTCGCAGCCGAGGAAGGCAAACCTGTCCGCAGCATCAGCCACGAGGCGCTTGCGCTGCTGAGCAAATATGATTGGCCCGGCAACGTGCGCCAGCTCGAGAATGCGTTTTTCCGGGCGATCGTTCTGGCCGACAGCCACGAACTGACGGTGCTCGAATTTCCACAGATTGCCGCCCAGGTGGATGGTTTCGACGTCCGGGTCCCGGCCGCGCCGGCACCACTTTCTTCGACGGGCGCGGTCGAACGTGAGATCGTGCGGGTCGAGATGCGGGATCCGAATGTCCTGCGCCTGCTCGACGAGAATGGCGACGTGCGGCGGATGGAGGATATGGAAGCGGATCTAATTCGTTTTGCCCTTGCGCATTACCGCGGACAGATGTCCGAAATGGCGCGAAAACTCGGCATCGGACGCTCCACGCTCTATCGGAAGATGAAAGATTTCGGGCTGAACGAGGGCGATGACGTTGCGGCCTAAAAGCCTTGTGACGGTTCCGCAACGCCTGTCCGAGAATGCGCCATGCACAGGTGCCCATGGGTTAACCGGGCATTGATTTAACGGCGCTAACTCTCTTCAACAACCTAAGGGTCACCGATGCGTCGGCGCCCGACTGCGGCGTCGCGACAAGCTTTGGCGTGATGCTGCCCTGTCCTGATGGAGTGAGCATGCGGACGCATTTGTTGCGGGCGACGTCGATCCAGCTTCTGGTCGTCCTGCTCGGCACCGCCGCGCCCATGCGGGCCTCGGCGGCGAGCGCGGATGCTTCGGGTTTGCCGACGCATGCGGCGCTGGCGACACCCGATCCGGTCATCGCCATGCCGGTGGTTCCGGCTGCCGAGGTCGTGCTCAAGCAAGGGGACTTGCAGGCGGAGGTGACCGGGTCGATCGCGGATCAGACCGGTCGCGGCACCTCGCCCGGCACCTCCGATCTCAGGGCCGTGCCGCCGGCGCTTCCTCTCGACGGACCGGATGACAACCCGGCTGCGACCCTGGCGGCTTTGCCGAATACCGCGGCACCTGCCGCGCTTTCTGCAATTGCGATCGAGCCATCCCCCGCATCTGCTGCTGCCGCAGCGCAAGCGACACCCGAAGTTGCTCCACCCCTCGACCAGCCCACCACGATCACGGCGGCTCCGGTTTCGGTCGATGCACCGACGCCGATCGGTCTCGATGCAGCATCGCTTGCCCACGCTTTGACCGCTTTCGCGACCGATCTGCCGTCGGGCGAAAAACCGGCGCAAATGGCCGAGCGACATAAAATTCGCGACGCGGTCGTGGCCTTCTACGCGGCCCGCGACAATGCCCCGCTTTGGGTCGTCGACGGTCATCTGAGCGATGCGGCGCGATCGGTTCTGGATCGGCTCGATCACGCCTCCGAGGACGGGCTCGATTTGCGCCGCTACGCGGTTCCGGTCCCACGTCACGCCGACACCGACGCCCTGGCTCGCGCCGAACTCGCGCTGTCGGAAGCGACCATCGCCTATGCGCGGCAGGCCAGTGGGTCGAGGGTCGATATCGCCAAGCTCGGCGGCATCATCGATCTTCGCCCCGATGTCGCCGACGTGCCGCGCGTGCTCGGCACCGTCCCGGGAGCCATGGCGGCAGGCGATATGCTTCGCGACTTCAACCCGGCACACCCCGGCTATGTGGCGCTCCGTCTGAAGCTGGCCGAACTTCGACGCCGTTACCAACCCGGCGCGGAGGCCCGCATTCCGGCCGGGCCGACCCTGAAGGCCGGCATGCGAGACGCCCGCGTCCCGCTGATCCGCGCTCGATTCGGGCTCGATGTGGCGTCCGACGAGGCTGGGCTTCCGGCGCTTGTTTACGACACCAAAGTCGCGGCGGCTGTCGCCGATTTTCAGCGGACCAATGGCTTGCGGGCCTCCGGAATTCTGACGCCGCAGACCGTCGCGGCTCTGTCGGGCGGCGATCCGTCCCGCCTGGAAAGCACCATCCTGGCCAACATGGAGCAGTGGCGCTGGCTGCCGCGAGACCTCGGTACCGACCATATCGAGGTCAATATCCCTGATTTCACGGCCGCGATAATGCATGACGGAGTCGTGGCGCACAAGACGCGTGTGGTCGTCGGCCAACCCACGAAGCCGACTCCGGTCTTCGCTCAGCAGATGCGGTTCATCATCGTGAACCCTTACTGGAACGTGCCGCTGTCGATCATCAAGAAGGAGATGCTGCCGAAGCTGGCGGCCGATCCGATGTATTTCCAGAATCACGGCTATGAGGTGATCGAGCGCAATGGCACGACCTTCGTGCGCCAGCCGCCCGGCGACGGAAATGCGCTGGGTCGGATCAAGTTCATGTTCCCCAACGATCACGCGGTCTATCTGCACGATACCAATGCGCGCAGCTTTTTCGGCCGCGACATGCGGGCGTTGAGCCATGGATGCGTGCGGGTGGAGCAGCCGTTCAGCTTCGCCGAAGCGGTCCTCGGGCCAGAGAACGGCTGGAGCGAGGCCCGCGTCAAGAAGCTGATTGGCGGCAAGGAGCGCACCATCATGCTGCCGAAACCGCTACCGATCTATACGATGTATTTCACGGCTTTCGTCGATCCGCAGAGCGGCTTCCAGCTCCGTGACGACGTGTATGGCTACACCGGGCGGGTCAAAGCCGCCCTCGGTCTGCAGGGCTAACGCCCCAACGTCACGCGCGATGATGAAGACGGTCGCTGGCCTGGACCCGCCGTTCGGCTCTCGCGAGTCAGAAAGAATTGCGCTTTTTTTCGCCGCGAACTGGGGCTAAAGGGGAAGCGTGGCGCGTGTTCGAGCAAGCGACGGCGGATCGCGGTTAGGATCCATTAACGCTTTTTCGTGAGAGTTCGCGTTCCATCTTGCACGTTGCACATTGGGCACTTTGTGGCCGATGTGTTTGAAACCTATCGATGGCGACGAGCGTGATCCGGTCCGACAGGCCCGGTTTTCTGAGTTCGGCGCGGCGGTTCAGTTCCACCAGCGGGTCTTTGCATTGAAACAAACGCATGTGAGCGCGATGATCATGCCGCTGGCACATTGGCGGTGGGTCGTCGGCTTTGCGGTGGCTGCGCTGGTCGCCTTATCGCCCGGCGAGACGCAGACCGCCATCGCCAACGGTGATACAAGGACGATCTCGCTCTACCATGCCCATTCGCATGAATCGATCACTGCGACCTTCATGGTGAACGGCCAGTATGATCAGGCGACGCTTGACAAGCTGAACTGGTTTCTGCGCGATTGGCGCAACAACGAAACCATCAAGATGGATCCCCGGCTGTTCGATACGATCTGGGAGGTGTATCGCGAATCGGGATCGCAGCAGCCGATCGAGGTGATGTCGGCGTATCGGTCTCCGCAGACCAATGCGATGCTCCGTCGCCGCTCGCGCAGCGTGGCCGAACATTCCCAACATATTCTCGGCCGCGCCATGGATCAGCACTATATGGACGTGCCGATGTCGCGCATTCGGGAACTCGGCATGCGCCTGCAGCGCGGCGGCGTCGGGTTCTATCCGACGGCCGGCACCCCCTTCGTGCATCTCGATGTCGGCGGCGTGCGTCATTGGCCGCGTATGAGTTATGACCAGCTTGCCCGGCTGTTCCCGGATGGGAAGACGGTCCATATTCCGTCGAATGGTCAGCCACTCGCTCATTACGAGGAAGCCCGTGCCGAACTCGAGGCGCGTGGCGACGGGGCGGATTATCCGACCGCGACCCAACTGAAATCGAAGGGCTTCTTTGCCTGGCTGTTCGGCGGTGGCGGGAGCGACGAAGACGACGACAATGCGCAAGCCGGGATCCGCGCATCGCGGCAGAACCAGCGGGTCGCCTCCATCGACCGCACGCAGACCGGGTCTGTCGAGGTCGGGAATTACGGCAATTCGTCACGCGATGGCGGCACGCATAGTTTCTTTGCCTCGCAGCCGCCCCGCGTCGCCTTCCCGTCGCAACCCGCTCCCCAGCCGGCAGCGCCCGCGCCATCCGTCGCGCAAGCTCCGCCTGCCGCACAGATGTCACCGCCGCCGGCGGCCGCTCAGCAGACCTTGGCGAATGCGATGATGGCGGAGGAGCGGGCCAAGCACCAGGGGCTTGACGCTCCGCAGCCGGCTGCAGTGGCCGATCTTCCCTCGCCGGGGCAGCCTGTCGGCGCGTCCGACCCGACCCAGGCTCCGACCGCGCCGCTTCCGCCGCGTCGCCCTGTCGAACTCGCCTCGCTTGGACCGGGCGCACCGCTCCCGCCGACCCGTCCGACCGATCGGGCCAGTCTCGTGCCGCATGACGCGATCCGGTCTGGCCTTCCGGTTCGGCAGGATTCAATCGGGTCGCTGATCGGCAATGTTCGCGTGGCGCGCCTGCCGGATGTCATCACGCAGGGTCCGAACGGATCTCAGCGCCAGACATCGCCGGTGCTTGGTTATGCGGCGCAACCGTCGTCAGAGGGCTGGCGCGTCGGTCCGTCTGGCCGCGTGGCCGCTCCGTCTGTGCCGATCCCCGTGCCTCGGCCGCCGACGATGGTGTCGACCCATCTGGATCGATCGAACTTCAGGAGCTTGACCCGGCCGGACACGACGGTCCGAACGGCGACGCGGTCTTCGCTCGGCTCGGTTGTCCCGGCCCTCCGCGCAGCAGCACGAAGCGACAGCGAAACCTTGGTGCCGGTGCCGACGGCGCGTCCGAGTGCGTTTCAGCCGCGCGCATCCGAACTGCCGACCGACCGGTTCTCCGGGTCAGTCGGCAAGCAGGGCGGACTCAGCCGGAGCGGCAATTCGAACGTCGACTGACGACGCTCGTTGAGAGCGGCTACGCAGCTCCCGATCGCTCGGCTGTCGGCCGGCGATCGGTTGATATGCAATAGAATTGTCGATTAGCCGGCCATGCCGAGTGCCGCGAGATAAAGCTCGAGGATCTCTTCTTCTTCGCGCCGCTTGTCCTTGTCCTGCTTGCGGATCGCGACGACCTTGCGGATGATCTTCACGTCATATCCGGTGCCTTTGGCTTCGGCATAGACATCCTTGATATCTTCCGCGACCTGCTTCTTGTCCTCCTCGAGCCGCTCGATGCGTTCGATGAACGACAGGAGGTGTTTTGCTTCGGCGGTATTCGGATCCATTCTGGCCCTTGAAATGCTTTGAGCGCGCTTTGTGCGACGGGCCGCAGGCATGGAACGGAGCGGCGCGTCCGTCAAGAATTTTGGCGATCAAGCTGAAGAGGTCGGGCAGGGGCCCGAGACCTAGTGTTCGGGTTGGGATTGCGGCCGCAGACGCAATGCGTTAGGAACGGCTGGCGGCTCGATTTGCCTGCACCCGTAGCTCAGCTGGATAGAGCGCTGCCCTCCGAAGGCAGAGGTCACACGTTCGAATCGTGTCGGGTGCGCCAGCAATTTCAACAATTTAGAACTTGCCGGACGTGGTCTCGAAGTTTCGGGGTAGCACCGGGGTAGCACACTGGTCCTGTTTCGATCGAACTGCCTAGCCCGAGTGGCGGGCCAGAACGGTTTTCAGATCGGTCATCAAATCCAAGCCATGGGACGAGGTCTTGGGCTGAGCTAAGTCCCGCATTATGTCGGCCTGCCGGTGTCTGTCCACCGCGCCGTAGCTGGTGAACGTCGTTAGGACGTGGTCGTGCCCCAGGTTTTGGGACCACGCCTTGAACGTTTCTGGAGTCGTGCAACCCGTTCGCCAAGCGTCGCGAGAGTTCGGCGAAGGGAATGCGGATTATGATAGGGCAAGCCCGCCGCTTCAAATGCGCGCCGGAAGATAGCGCGTATTGGGGCGGCGCTGCTCCAGCCCTTGCGGTCCAAGCCGATGGCGCGGAAACCACCCGCCTCGCCACGAGCTACCTTCGTCTTCGGGAAAAGAGCGTCCTCAGGACCCCAAAGCCGTTCGCGGCAAAGAAACGTGATCCACTCGGTCACGATGCGCCGCGGCTCTTCACCGACTGGAAAAAAGTCCGTCGTCATTGTTTTCGAGAACTTGGTTCGGACCTCGCAGGCGTCCTGCTCGATGCGGTCCCTCGCGAGGTCGACGTGTTTCATGCTCAGTGAGGCGATGGCGTTGTCACGCGCGCCGGTGAGGATGGCAAAGGCTACGATCGCACGGTCACGCTTCTCGATATCGGTTTCATGTGGCATCCAGGCAAGCACGTGGTGCACTTGCTCCAGAGTCGGCGAACGGCCTTCGCGAGTCGCCTTCGCGATAGCGGTATCGGCCGCAGAGAGGTGGAAAAAGTCAGCGTCGGAATAGCTGAGCTTGGACCTGTATCCCTGCTGACCGGCAAGCCACCTAAAGAAGGCCTTCAGTACGGACAGAGTCGTGTAGAGCGTCGCTTTCGTCAGCTTCTCCGAGGTACGCACGCTGCGTTGCTCGGCGAGGTGGCGCTTGAAGCCGATCGCGTGTTCTTGCCGGAAAGTGCCGAAGTCCCGTCCCTTCGTGTACGTCTCGAAACGCGCGATCGCAGCGGCGGCAACGTCGATCGTGTGTTCGCCGTTGCGTTTGGCCTCGCCGAGATAGATGAAATAGGCGCGCTTGATCCGCGTATTTCGAGCCCTTGCGGGTGCAGTGCTCATCGGGTTCCTCCAATTTGGCGCAAATCACAGTTCAGGATGGGTTGTGCACTCCCTCTTAGGGTTGGCGGTGCTGGCGCGAACGTGATGTCCAAGGAGCCGGGATTGGCGACGAGGCGCGACATGTTCGCGCGACGGTGCATTATCCCATCGCACGTAGGACAAAGGCCTCGTAGGTCGCCCGTGGTCTCGGTGACCGGTATGTAGTCGACCATGCCGAGGGCTGGCGCCTTCGCCTCACGGCATCTCACGCAGAACAGGCCGTGCGGCCCGCAAGGCCGCCTGGCACTGACGCGGCGCCTCTCCAGGAACGTCCGGACCACAATGCCCTCGAAAAGGAACGGCTTGCGATCGTCCACCGAGTCGAGGCCGGTCTTCCGCCAAGCTAAGATCGTGTTCTTATGGCATTTGAAGAGCCGGCTCAGTTCGGTGACGTCGTAGGAACGGTGCGCCTTCACCAAGCGCGGATTCGGATAGCGCGTTCCCATCCCGCCAGCTCACGCCAGCACCGAGGTCGACTTGCGAGGCTCGCCGATGCGCGAGCGCGCCCACTCGTCCAGGTCGGTCTGAAGGTAGAGCGGGAAGCGGCCAGCCTTGCGGAACACCGGGCCGCCGCCGACGACAGCGAGCTTTGCGAGCCAAGCACGGGAACAGGGTAGTCCCCACTGGCCCTTGACGTAGTCAGCAGCGGCATCGCGGCGGTAAAAGCGTTGCGTGTCCATCGGCTCATCCTCGGTCTAAGCCGGGCGACGCCCGGCAATGACCCGAAATTGAGGCAGTTCACCGCCGGAAATCAGTGTGGAGATTTCGGTGACGAGCGTGGAGATTTTGGCATCGAGCGTCTTGAGGTCGCCACGCGCTTTCGGCCGGCCGTGGCCCGCGATGGAAGCCCGACCCGCTGCCGAGCCTGCGACCATGTACGGTCGAAGCCGCGAGAGGTGAGGCCAAACCCTGTGGCCAGAAGAGCGGCCGCGTCGCTCCGCCGGAACGCCGCCCGGCCCCCTTCGTCGAGGCCCGAGAGGTGATCGACGAGAACGCGGACGGCTCTTGCCTCCGTGCTCTGCATCGCCACCGGATAGGTTGGCGCTCCGTCGGTAGGCTCAGGATCATTGTGCTGGACGGGACGCCATACACCTTGAAAGTTGTGCAGCGTGAAGTGCGGGTCGAACCGATCACGTACATCGCCGACATGGCATTCATAGCGGAAGAGATCGAGATGGCCGTGATCGAAAATGTCGGCTCGCGGGTGTGTCCAGGGACCTGCTTGGAACATCCGAGGCTGCTGGACGAGCATTAGGCTTTTTCCTGCCCAATGCACGGCTGACGTCTCCCACATCTCCCGATAGGTGACTTCGGTCTTTGAGCCATCTGTAAAACGAAAGCGGATACGGCCGTTGGCGAGGTCACGCCTCAGCCGTTCCGCTGAATCGCCAGGTCCGCCGAGTCGGTGAATGTAGGGGCGAAGGTCGCGACGACACGGACCTGTCTCGACCTCGCCAAACGCATAGCGGCTGGCCTCGACAAGCAGGGCAATCGCGGCGGCCTGACCCCCAACTGCCCGAGCCCGCTCAAGCTGATCAAGCAGGGACTGTTCGCGGAAGGCGACCCATGCCAATGAGAAGAGGAGCGATTCGTATTCGTTCACGCATCGAGCTTAGTGATTTCGAACCAGAGCGAAAGTCTAAGCTCTGGAGGCGGTTACGGCGCCGTCCATTTGGTTGATATCGGTTCCTGCGTCGCCGAAAGCAGCGCTCATGCACGCACCGTTAGGGCGACCACAGAGGGCGACGAGGAAGTGACGAACGAAGCCTTTGCCCGGATCAAAATCGACAAGCTGCTGAGAGACACTGACTGGCATCCGACCGACGGCATCAGTGTCCGCTACGAATATCTCCTCGAAGACGGTGGCAGAGCCGACTACGCGCTGTTCGATCGCCAAGGCCGTGCGCTCGCCGTGCTTGAAGCCAAGAGCACGAGCGTCAGTCTGAGCGGGGGTGAAACTCAGGGGCGGCGTTACGCCGATGTTCTCGACGTGCCCTTCATCTTCCTCTCGAACGGCGAGGAAATCTGGTTCTGCGACAAAGGCCAGGACGCCCATTACCGCAGAGTCGAAACTGTATTCAGTCAGGACGACCTCGCCCGCCGGAAGGCAGCGAGAGATATCCGCCGCAGCCCCCTCGATGTGCCTATCGACAGCCGCATTGCCGGCGGGGGCGGGCGGCTCCATCAGAGCGAGTGCATCGAGGCTGTCTGCCGGGAGATCATCAACGGGCGCCGCAAGATGCTGGTCGAGATGGCGACCGGCACCGGCAAAACCCGCACGGCTGCGGCATTGCTGAAGCGTCTGTTCGAAGCGAATTGGGCGACGCGCGCATTGTTCGTTGTCGATCGTAACACGCTCGCAATCCAGGCGGAGGACACTTTTGCGGAGCATCTACCGCATCTTCCCTGCTACCGGGTACCCCGTACTGGCCGTCGCTTCCAAGACGAAAAGCGCGTCACCATTGTCACGCTGCAAACCCTGGTGAACGAATACGAGAAATATTCGTCCGGCTATTTCGACTTGATCGTGATCGACGAATGCCACCGCAGCATCTACGGCCAATGGAGGCGCGCGCTCGACCATTTTGACGGCATCAAAGTCGGCCTGACCGCCACGCCTTGCGTCATGCAGGATGCGCCCGAAGTAGACGACGAAGACCGCGCCGCGATCCGCGACACGTTGCGGTTCTTCGAGGTTAACCGCCCGACCTATAGCTACAGAATGTCCGAGGCCATCGCGGACGGGCATCTCGTTCCCTACGAGATTTACCGCGCCATGACAGCGCGCACGGCGGCGACGGATGGCTTCTCGGTCGCGCGCAGCGACATCGATTGGGCCGCCCTCGATGCGCCGACCCGCGCGGAGTTGGAACGGCTGTTCGCCGACCGAGACCCGATTATCGTCGATCCATCGGCCTTGGAGCGGAAGTTCACCATCCCGGAGCGCAACCGCGCCATGGTGCGTGAATTTCGAGAGGTTCTGGAGAACGGCTACACCGGTCCGAACGGCGTTCGCCGCGCGCCCGATTGGGGCAAAACCATCGTCTTCGCCGTCACCAAACGCCACGCCGAGACGCTGGCGCGCATGTTCGACGACGTGTTCGCCGACAAGAAACCCAGTCCCACCACGCGCTACGCCGATTTCGTCGTCTCCGGCATGGGACCGGACGACAGCGTGGACGGCCCGGCCAAGATCAAGCGCTTCAAGAAAGAGGATTTTCCGCATATCCTGGTCAGCGTGAATATGCTGGACACCGGCTTCGACTGCCCGGAAGTGCGCAACCTGGTGATGGCGCGCTTTACCCATAGCTCGATCCTCTATCAGCAGATGCGCGGTCGCGGCACGCGCCTGGCGCCGGGCAAGGACCGCTTCACGATGTGGGACTTCACTGGCGTCACCCTGCGCCATGGCGACGACGAGACGCCCGGCGAAGGCGACGCAGTTGTCGTGCGCGAAGGGAGGCCCCCGGCCGGGCCCGCGAGGCGACTACTGACGCTCGACGTGCACGACGAGATCGACCCGACCACGCGCGAATGGGTTACGATCGATGAAACCGGCCACGCCTTCATGGATGTCGACGAGGCCCGCGTGGAAGCGCTCGGCGGCGTATTCGAGACTTGGCTGAACGGTCAGGTATTTAACTCCGACCAGTTGCGCGTGCTGCATCTAGTAAAGGAGCAGATCAAGGCGAATGCCGCCGAACTGACTGTGTTCGATAGCTGGCGCTTCGATGCACCGCCGCTGTCAATGAACGGCGGCTTCGAGCGCGCCCGCGCCGTCTTCGGCGGCGAGGCGGAACTCGAACGCATCCTGAGCAGCATGAACGAAGCCGTGTTCGGCATCGCATCCCAGGCCGCTCCCGGCGGTGGTGCGACCCGCCCCGACAAACCCCTGAACTAAGGCACCCTATGCCCTTCACCCCCGACATGCGCCGCAAGGTGGATAAGATCCGCGACTATCTCTATGGCGGCGGCTATCCCGATCCGCTGTCCAATGCCGAGCAGCTCAGCTTCCTGTTCTTCTTCTACATGATCGAGGGTATCGACAGCGCCAACCTGCGCCAGGCCAAGGCCACCGGGCGCGACTACACCTCCCTCTTCGCGGGTGACTGGACGCTCCGCAATCCGTTGAACGCGCCGACGAAAGGCGTGGAGACAGTACCGCGCGAACGGATGCGCTGGTCGATCTGGGCCAACGCCATGTCCGGTGAACAGCTTGTCACCTTCGTGCGCGACGAAGTTTTCCCGTTCTTCGCCACCATTGGCGACGCCTTTGGCATGAGCTTCATGGCGCAGGCGCGTCTGTCCATCGACGAGCCGACCGTGCTGACCCAGATCGTGACTCTGGTGAACGAACTGCGCCTCGAACAGGCGGACCCCGACACCAAAGGCGACTTGTTCGAGCATGTACTGCGCCAGATCAAGCAGGCCGGTGAACTTGGCCAGTTCCGCACGCCGCGGCATATCATCCGCGCCATCGTCGATCTCGTGGACCCAAAGATCGGCGAGACGGTCTATGACCCCGCCGCCGGCACCGCCGGGTTTCTTGTGGCGGCCTATGAGCATATTCGCCTCGCCAATTCTTCGGCCAATGGCCGCGACGTGGCGGAACTGGAGGGCAAGACCTTCGAGCGCGGCTATGGCGACCGGCTGAACGCCGCGCAATGGCGCAAGCTGCAAGCCGCGACCTTCTACGGCAACGATGTCGATCCGAAGATGGTCAGCCTCGCCAGCATGAACCTGGCCCTGCGCGGCCTGCCCGATGTGCGCATCCTTAAGCGCAACGTGCTGACGACCAGCTTCGACCGTCAGGCCAAGGCGGAGCGTGGCTTGCCGCTGGATGGCCATGACGTGGTGCTGGCCAACCCGCCGTTTTCCGGGCGGCTAGACCGTGATCGCATCGTCGATGACGTGCGCATCGGCACATCGACGGCAACCGAACTGCTGTTCGTCAAATACATGATCGACAATCTTGCGGCCAACGGCCGTTGTGGAGTCGTCGTGCCAGAGGGCGTGCTGTTCGGCTCCACCGGCGCGCACAAGGAACTGCGCCGCATCCTGATGCAGAACAACCGGGTCGAGGCGGTGTTGTCGTTGCCCGGCGGGGTGTTCCAGCCATATTCGGGGGTGAAGACATCGGTGCTGGTGTTCGCCAGGGGCGGGCGCACCGAACAGGTGATGTTCCTCCATGCCAGCAATGACGGCTTCAAGCTGGACGCCAACCACGAACAGCCGATCGAGGCCGACGACCTGCCGGGTCTGATCGCCGCGTTCAACAGCCGAGGCGAGATGCTGGCGGATTGGCAGAACCGCGATGCCGCGCGGGCCTGGACGGAAAACTGGTGGTTTGCCGAGGCGGGCGTGATCGAGCGCGAGGATTGGAACCTCTCCGCTTCCCGCTACCGCCCCGAAAGCCGCGAGGCGGCGGAGCACCGTGATCCCCGCGAATTGCTGGCGGAGTTGCGCGATGAAACGGCGGCGATCCTCGGCGATATCGAGGCGCTGGCGGCTGAACTCGCGGAGCCGGTGGCTTGAACAACCGCGTTTCTTTGGGTGATGTGATCACTCTCGAATATGGGCGATCACTTCCCGCTGCGCTTCGTCGTCCCGGAAATGTTCCTGTCTATGGCTCCAACGGGATAACAGGCTGGCATGATGAGGCGCTTGTAACCGGGCCTGTCATTGTTGTCGGTCGAAAAGGTTCCATTGGTGAGGTGCAGTATGAACCAGGACCTGCATTTCCCATCGACACGACCTATTACGCAATGCCCAAGCCGGGCGTTTCCGTGGACTTTCGCTATCTTTTTTACATGCTGCTGGTAGCTCGGCTTACAGAGTTGAATTCGGCAACGGGCGTTCCCGGCCTTAATCGCGAGCACGCCTATCGTGTCCCGACGAGGCTTCCACCGCTCGACGAGCAGCGTCGGATTGTGGGGCTGTTGGACCGGGCGGCGGAGATCAGGCGCCGCGCCGACGCCGCCCGCGCCAAGGCCCGCGCCATCATCCCCGCCCTCTTCCTCGACACCTTCGGCGACCCCGCCACCAACCCCAAGGGGTGGCCGGTCCAACCGCTGGCCGAATTGGCGGACATCGGTTCAGGATTGACCAAAGGGCGAAAAATGAACGGCACGCCGACCGAGCCGACCCCCTATCTGCGGGTAGCCAACGTGCAGGCCGATCGCCTCGATCTATCCGACATCAAGATGATCGACGCCACCGATGATGATCGGGTCCGATGCAGACTATTGCCCGGAGACCTCCTCATGACCGAGGGCGGCGACATCGACAAGCTCGGAAGATGTGCGATATGGCAAGGTGAAGTCGAGCTGTGCCTGCACCAGAACCACGTCTTCCGCGTGCGAATGGGCGAGTCAGTTGTCCCCGACTATGCTCGCGCCTTCATGCAAAGCGAGGCTGCGCGGGGCTATTTTCTGCGGGTCGCGAAGCGGACAACCGGGATAGCGTCGATCAATAAGACTCAGCTCGGGCAATTGCCGGTCTGGGTTCCCCCTTTGCCGCTGCAAACCGCCTTCTTCGAGCAAGCCGGGCGCCTTGGTTCCCTCGCGCGCCATCTAGACGTTGCTGCCTCCAAGGCGGAAGCCATGGCCGCCGGGCTGTCGGCAGAGGTGTTCGGATGACCGCGCCCGATCCCGTCGATGCCCTCCCCGACTATCAGAGCATCATGCTGCCGGTGCTGCGGGCTGCCGCCGACGGAGAACAACGTATCGGCGCGGTAGTGCAGCGCCTCGGCGACGAGCTGGGGCTGAGCGAGGGGGCGCGGGCCGCCCTGCTGGCCTCAGGCCGCCAGACCATTTTCGCCAACCGCGTCCATTGGGCCAAGACCTACCTGGCCAAGGCGGGGCTGGTGGAGGCGACCCGGCGGGCCCATTTCCAACTGACCAAGCGCGGCTCCGACGTGCTCGCCACCAAACCCGAGCGGATCGACAATCGCTTCCTCAGCCGCTTCGAGGAATTTCGCCAATTCAGCAACCGATCCGCTCAGTCAACCTACGATGAGGTCATTCCCGATCCAAGCGACGCCGCCTACCGGACGCCGGACGAGACTATGCGCGCTGCGCATCGTCAGATCGAGGCGGCGCTGGCCGAGGACCTTCTGGACCGCGTGCGCGCGGCACCGCCGGAGTTCTTCGAGCGGCTGATCGTGAACCTGCTGCTGGCTATGGGCTATGGCGGCTCGGCTGCGGACGCCGGTCGCGCCCTCGGCCGTAGCGGCGACGATGGTGTGGACGGTGTGATCGATCAGGACGCCCTCGGGCTTGACCGAATCTATATCCAGGCCAAACGCTACGCCGCCGGCAACAGCGTCGGGCCGGGCGCGATCCGCGACTTCTTCGGCAGCCTGGACCGTCACAAGGCCGCGAAGGGCCTGTTCGTCACCACCTCAAGCTTCACAAGCAGCGCCCGCGAAACCGCCGACTACCTGAGCAAGCGCATCGTGCTGATCGACGGCGAGCAACTGACCCGTCTGATGATCCGCCACAACGTGGGCTGTCGAATCGAGGAGGTGCTTCCTGTAAAAAAGGTGGACGAAGATTTCTTCGAGTGAGCAGGCGGGCGGCAGCCCGTGCAAGGCGTGGTGTAGAATTCGACAAGAGACGACGCCATGCTGGTGCGCGGGTGGGGCAATAAGCGCCAACAGCCAGCAAAGGCGGGCGGGTTGGCGTTCGGCCGCCGCGCCAGTTAAGACGAACTTCCTGTGCTCCGAAGAGGGATCACGCGCGCGGCAGGCTGGTTTTCGAAGGCAGCCTGAACCGACCGGGCGATGCCGTTCGCCGCCGCCCGGATTGGATCGTCGGCGAGATGGGCGTAGCGACTGGTCGTCTTCACGTCGGCATGCCCAAGGATTGCGCCAATGACAGAGAGGCTATCGCCGCGTGCCAAGCCCGCCGAGGCGTAGCTGTGCCTTAGATCGTGAAGCCGAAGATTGGGGAAGCCAGCCGCGACCCGCACCTTCCGCCAGACCTTCTCGACACCCTGGAATGACATCGCGCCTGTCGATGCGGGGAAAACGAACGGCGTACCCTCAAGCATGGGCAATCCGGTCAAAACCTCAATTGCTGGTGCGCCGATCGGGATCGCCTTCTGCCCCGTTTTCGAATCGTGAAGCCGGAGGTAGCCGCGTGTGAGGTCGAGTTCGTCTTTCCTTAGACCAACGATTTCACCCTTCCTTGCCCCAGTGAATGCGAGGAGCCGAATGATCGCCACCGCCGACGGATTGGCGCCCTGACGTTCTGCTTCGGCCAGCGCAGCGCCGACCTTGCCGAGCTGCTCCGCCGATAGAAAGACTTGCCCCTTTTTGTCCGTATAGCGCTTGACCCCCCGCACCGGATTGTCGGCCCGCATGCCGCGTACGACGGCAAACGTCAGAATGCCACCAAGGAGACCGATGGTCCGGGTCGCCGTGCCTTTGCCACCCTCTACGATTGCCCGACCGTGCTTCTTCGTTCGAATATCGGCGGCGGTCTTGCCGTTCGCGACATCACGCATGAAACGCTCGACATCAATACGCGTCAGTTCGCCAACCCGTTTCCCGCCGAGCAGCGGCTTGATGTGTCGCTCGATGCGCCCGCGATCGGTTGCAAGCGTGCTGGCCTTTTTCGTCTCGCACCCCTCGGCAAGGTAGAGGTCGCATAAACCTGCGATGCTGAGTTCCGCGCGAGACCGTGCGAGGTCTGCGGCACGATCCTGCCCAAGTTCTGCCCCCGCCAGGATGCGTCTCGCCTCGGCCCGCGCCTTCTCGACATCAATCTTGCCGACCGCCCCTATCGTCACCTTTCGCATCGGCGCATTCCGCCCGCCGAGACGATAGGAGACGATGAACGACTTCGCACCCGAGGGCCGCATGCGCACGCCGAATCCCGTCAGTTCGCCGTCCCAAGTGACAGCGTCGCGTCCGTCCGCCTGAAGCGCGTCAATCAAGCGCTTTGTGATCCGACCCTGCGCCATCGCCAGCAATCTTTCCGTTCACCCGCCTCGCCGCGCACGAACCCCAGGGTAGCACCGGGGTAGCACGCTTGCGGCAAGTCAGGGCCATCAACGGAAACCACCATACATCGTTGTTCGTTCACCCTCAATGGGTTGAGGTGGTGTCGGCTATCTAGGATGTCCGTCAACAGCTCGAAGCCTTTGCCCTCCGAAGGCAGAGGTCACACGTTCGAATCGTGTCGGGTGCGCCAGCAATCAGCAGGCTTCACCGCATTGTCATCGACGACCCCAAACATGGTGTCGCGTAAGGTCCTCTACTGGCGTGATCCTCCGTAGGATCAATAGAGCGAATGTGACCTTGGGGATGCCGCGTATCGTAACGCGACGACGACGCCTTCTCTGTGTCGAGTCTCTGCCGGGTTATGATCTGGTAATCGTTTCAGATCGAGGTTCCGCGTCGACAGAGACTTTCGACTTGCCTTCTCCGCATGTGACGATCCGCGCTTTGAATGTCTTGGCAAGGTGAGCGATTGAGTTTCCAAGGATCCGAAGGAGGGTCTATGGCCACCCTGCTTCGTCGTTCGCTCTTCTTCCTCTTGGATCACTCTGCGTCACGCGGATGCGAGAGGCTTATCCGCAACCATGGTCGTGGCGCCCTCGATATGGCTCGACATGCCGTTTTGAGCGCCGGAGAAGCCGACAAGCGCGGCTCTTGGACGCGCGTGCTGGTCGAGGTGGAACGACGATCAGGTTACCGCCCGTGGTGAACGCCGATGCGTCACCTGCTGGACGCTCATCCCCGCCTGAATAGATAGCAACCGACCCCAAAAGCTGCGAGCGCGCACATGATGGCCGGCACGGCTGCATTCAACATAGTCCGTATTCCCGAATGAAAGCTGATTCACCTTAGAGGCTACTTGGGTACTTGGACTTCGGCCCGTCAGTTTCAATCACATGTTGGATTTTGACAGTCGAAGGCCGTGGCCGGATGGTCAAAATTGCTTGGAGACCTAGCACTGTTTGAATGACGTGATCGATAAAGAATGGTCTGCGGTGCGTCCGTTTCTGCTTGGAGCGGGGCCATGGGTCGTCCAAGGCGCAACGATAGTCGTGGGAGACAACGGTCGATCGAGGCCCGTCGATGCTGATCCGTCCCGACGCTTGTGTGGCCTGGGTCGGGCAGGGTGACAGCCTCGACGGTTTGAAGGAGGCGCTTCGCCGCTGGTTCACTCCGCCGAGAGCGCCTGGGCGGCTTTGAACTGCGCCTCTGCGACCGGGATCATCGTGGTCGCGAAAGCCTTCAGGCCCGCATCCTCGCCGAGCAGCATGTAGTCGGCATAGAGCGTCAGAGCGTTGGAGTGGTTCTCCGCCTGATCGGCCACATAGGCTTTGTCGAAGGGTGCGCCGAACGTTGCACGCAGCATCGCCACGCGCGCCTGATGATCGGGATCGAGCGTCATCGGAACCGTCACGCCGGAACCGGACGCCGCCGGCCCGAGCGCCGCCTCCGTCGTTTCATGCTCATCGATCATGCGGCGCGCGAAAGCTGTCAGCCGAGGATCGGTGGCATGGTCGAGAGCCAGCCGTGATTCCGCGATCGCGAAGAGATTGGCGTTGGATGCCCGTGTCACGAAGTCGATTTCGGCCTTGGTGTCCGTCGCTCGGGCGGGTGCTGCAAACAGCGCGATCCCAAGGGCCGCGATCGCAATCCGGAAAGCCATGCTGCAGTTCCTCCTCCGCAAGCTGCGCAGCCACCCAGCCTGCCGTCAGATTAGGCGAGCACGAGCCGACGTGCAAAGCCGCGATCGTCCGCCCGTTCTCACTCGAGCTGCCTGTCGTTTCAGTGTTGCCCAGCGCGGCCGAGACCATCCACGAAAAGATCGAGGACCGCTCGGGCGTGACCAGAATCGCGCGATAGCCGCCCATCGAGCGTGAGGGTCGCAAGACCATGCACCATTGCCCAAGCCGCCGTCACGGCCGTCGCGGCACGATCGGGCAGAAGCTTCGCGATGCGGCCGGCCAACACACCATAGGCCGTGTCGCCGCTGGGAGGCTCGGAGAGCGCGTCGAGTTTCGGGTCGGTGAACATCAGTCGGAACAAGGCGGGATGCGCGACCGCGAAAGCGATATAGGCGAGCCCCTGTGCGACGAGGGCCGCCTGGTCGTTCTCGGCACGGTCGGCCTCGATCAGCACCTCCCGCAGCGACGCGAAGCCGCTCTCCTTCACGGTGTTCATCAGCGCGGCTTTGTCGGCGAAATGGCGATATGGCGCCATGGCCGAGACACCGGCAGCCCGGGCAACGCCGCGCAGCGTCAACTCGTCCGGCTGTTCATCCAAGAGCAGCATGGCTTGCCGGATAAGCCGCGTGCGGAGATCGTTTTTCTCGTCCACTCTGTTTACACTGTAAGCGCATCACCCTATGTTTACACTGTAAGCAGAGGAGCCATCACGATGCAAGGCACAAACCGCAAGACCGTCGACCTCAGCGCTTATCCTGATCTTGTCATGGTGCTCCTGGGGTTCAGAGTGAACCGGCTGCGCTCGATCCCGGCGTTTCTGCGTTTGGGCAAGGGCTTCGCTGAGATCGAGCGTGATCCGCCCGAGGGTTTGCTTGGCGAGGAAAGGTGTTTGTATGGCTGGAACCATGTGGGTTTCAGGCAATATTGGCGCGATCTCGACTGTCTCGAACGGTTCACGCGGTCCGCTCCCCATTCGGTGTGGTGGCGCGAGTTTCTGAGCGATTCGCACGGCGCGGGTTTCTGGCACGAAGCCTACAGCGCGAAAGGCGGCATCGAGGCGATCTACATCGGTATGCCGAAAGCAACGGGCTTAGCGGCCTTTGCGCCGCCCCGAAATCCGGTCGGCCCGTTCATGTCCGGCCGGGATCGGTTGAAGGACGATGCCGCTAAGCGGGCCTCGGCCGCGTAAGCGATTCTTATGAAACGCGACACGCGGAGTCGTCCGTTATCCCCCGCAGGTTCTGCAAGGGAGCCATCCAAACTTCGCGTTGACCAGCCGAGTCAGCGGCTTATTGGTAGGCTGCGGTCACGCCGGTCGCTCGAAAGGAATGTCGATGAACATGGTCCGCCTCCTGGGCAGTCTTGGTGTCGCGGGGCTGTTCGCAGTCGCATCCGTGCCGGCGCTGGCACAAGACTCGACCCTCGGGTCCAGCCCCAATGTCGTCTGCGGCTTGATCAACTTTGCGTTTTGCCCGCAAACCCCGCCGATCGATGTAGCTGCGCCCCCGCCGCCTCCGGTCGCTCAAGCGGCCCCCATGGAACCGCCGGTGCCTGCTCATCACAAGCGGACGCGTAAGCACAAAGCGACCCCGGACACCTGACCGCGGCCGCCTCGTGGTTTTCAGAGGAGCGTCGGATGGGTCGACGTGAGACGATGAGCAGCGCCGCCTTGGCGCTGCTTTGGTTCGATTAAGCTTTCTTCAGGAACTGTGTCTTCAGGACCAGGCCCTTGACCTTCTCGACATTGCATTCGACTTCGTCGACATCGTCGGTGAGCCGGATGTTCTTGACCAAAGTGCCGCGCTTCAGCGTCACGGAGGTGCCTTTGACCTTCAGATCCTTGATGAGGGTCACCGAGTCGCCATCGGTGAGCGCAGCTCCGTTACTATCCTTCACATCCGACATCGACGCTGCTAATCCTGTTGATTGCGTCCGCGACAGTGCCGACGGCGTTGCGAGTTGCGCCTAACCCATAGATGGGGTCAATCCGGCCGGGTCTGCCGAGCCTGCAGATAAGTGCCGGTGAGCTCGATGCGGTCGTTATGGGCGATAGCGTCGATATCGACCACACATTGTCGACGCGGCATCCGAGCGGCACGCCGGCGCTGCGACAGGGTGGTGAAACTGCTGTTCGGATTCATGGCGATCCTCATGCGTCGTCTCGGCCATGACCTCGCCGGCGTTCCTCATAAGCGATCTGAATTGGTCTTATTGCGCTGCAATATCTATGCTGCAGCGCCGTTCATAGCAAGCGTTTCAGCGATGGTCGAGCGCCCGCGCAAGCCGGTCACCCAGCGCTTGGATCAGCGCCACCAAGCCGATCAGCACGACGATGACCGCGATCATTACAGGCGTGTCGAATCGTTGATAGCCATAGCGAATCGCCAAATCACCGAGGCCCCCAGCGCCGACCGCACCCGCCATCGCCGATGCTCCGATCAACAGCACCAACGTGACCGTAAAGCCCGAGATCAGCCCGGGCAGCGCCTCGGGAACCAGCACCTCGCGAACCACCGTGAGCGTGCTGCCGCCCATGGCCCTGACGGCCTCGATCAAGCCGCGATCCACCTCGCGCAACGAAACTTCCGCAACCCGCGCATAATAGGGAATTGCCGCGATCGAGAGCGGCACAATGGCGGCGGCGGTGCCGATCGAGGTGCCGACAAGCGCGCGGGTCAGCGGAATGAGGGCGACCAGGAGAATGATGAAGGGCAGCGACCGGAATGCGTTGACGATGGCGCCGAGTACCCGGTTGAGCGGCACATTCGTCCAAAGGCCACCAGGGGTCGTGCCGATCAACACGAGGCCAAGCGGCAAGCCGATCACAAAGCTAATGAGGCCCGACACGGCGGTCATAATGCCGGTCTCCCAAAGGGCAATCAGCAGTCGATCATAGGGGATGCTGGGCATATCCGACCAACTCGATGGATGTTGCAGGCAAGGCGAGAGTTTCGCGCAGAGTTGTGATGCGCTGCGCGTCCGCGTCAAAAACCGCGAGCGTCAGGGTCTGAACAATTCGGCCGTTGATAGGATCGAGTGTCGCGTCGAGCAGCAGCGGTTCTCGGCCGAAGGCCGTCGCGAGGGCGGATAGAATGCGGGCGGCGCTCTCGGACGGCTGGAGCACCATGCGAAGCATTGCAAAATGACCCGGCTGGTATGTCGGAGAAAGCCGGTCCGGCGAGAGCGCGGCGTGTCGATGGTCGGAGCCGATCAGGCGGCGCGTCAGCTCCGTCGCCGGCGCGGTGAAGATCCGTTGCGTCGGCCCCTGTTCGGCGATCTGCCCTTTGTCGAGCACGATCACGCGTTGGGCCAGTGCGCGGATGACGCTCATTTCATGGGTGATCAGGACGATGGTCAGCCCGAGTTGCCGGTTGATGTCGCGCAACAGGTCGAGAATAGAGGCCGTGGTTTCAGGATCGAGCGCTGATGTCGCCTCGTCGGAGAGGAGAAGCGCCGGACTGGCGGCCAGTGCGCGCGCGATGCCGACGCGCTGCTTCTGGCCGCCGGAGAGTTGTGCCGGATAGGCATTCGTCTTCGCGTCCAGGCCGACGAGATGCAGCATGTCGGAGATTCTGGCCCGCCGCTGGGTCGCCGGGACGCCCGCAATTTTCAGCGGCAAGGCGACATTCTCGGCGACCGTCTTCGACGAGAGAAGGTTGAAATGCTGGAAGATCATCCCGATCCGGCCACGGACCCGACGAAGGTCCGGCTCGGACAGATCATCGAGGCTCTGCCCGAGGATCTCGACGCGTCCACTCTCGGGTCGCTCGAGCCCGTTGAGGCAACGGATCAGCGTCGACTTGCCGGCCCCGCTGCGACCGATGATGCCGAGGATTTCGCCCGGCATCACCGACAAGGTGATCCCGTCGACCGCCGCAAGCGCACCGAACCGCTTCCGCACGTCGACCATACTGACGATCGGGTCCGCCTGGGCCGGACGCGCGGGGGCAACGCGGTCATTTTTTGGTCCAAGCCGGTCCTGCATCACGATGCGGTTCATGGGCTTGTCGGAGATCTGGCTCACCAGGCGGCCAAAGCCGTCCCTTTATAGACGGTCTTCAACGTGTCGCGGATTGTGTCGTTCTGGTAGGACGCCACGAGCGTCTTGACCCAAGCGTCGTTCTCGTGCCCGGCCTTGACGGCGATGAAATTGCGATAGGGATTGTTCTCGGTCGGTTCGATGCTGATACGTTCCTTGTCGGGGGACAACCCCGACTTCAACGCCCAATCTGTATTGACCACGGCCGCATCGAGATCGTCGATGGAGCGCCCCAACATTCCGGCGTCCAATTCCTTGATCGCCAGGCCTTTCGGGTTGTTCACGATGTCGGCCGTGGTGGCCAGAATGCCGGCATCGGGCTTCAACGAGATGAGCCCTTGCGATTCGAGCAGGCGAAGCGCGCGGCCCTCGTTGCTGGGGTCGTTCGGCACGCCGACCACGGCGCCCTTCGGAAGATCGGCGACGGCTTTGACCTTGCGCGAATAGAGGCCGATGGGCCAGACAGCCGTATAGCCGACCGGCACGATGTGGTAGCCGCGCGTCTTGATCTGATTGTCGAGATAGGGCTTGTGCTGGAAGGCATTCGCGTCGAGTTCGCCGCTTTCCAGCGCCTCATTCGGCTGCGTGTAATCGTTGAACACGACGAGTTTCAGCGTGAGACCCTGCTTGGCGGCCTCTTTGGCGACGACGGCCCAGACGTCCTCGTCTTCAGCGCTCATGATGCCGACCCGCACTGTCTGTCCGGCTTGCGCTGCGAGCGGAAGACCAGCCATGAGGGCAAAGCTGGCGGCCAGCACGGCACGGCGGGTAGAGGCGAGCACCATCGTCACGATCCTTCTCGAAAACACTACAGAACGATAGGTTGATGCGTTCTCTTTATCAACCCAAATATTCGTTATAAAGGACGAATGCTTGCGGCATTCCTGTCGCTTTCCCACAGAGTCGAATGGTGGCAGGACAGGCGGGCTGCTCCGCGCCCGATTTTTCGCAGCGTAAGGAAACGAACATGAAGATCATGCTGATGCTTGTCGGAGCCGTCTTGCTGTTGGTTGGGGTCGTCTGGGCGTTGCAGGGGATGAATTATATTGGCGGCAGCTTCATGAGCGGACAGCCGCGATGGCTGACGATCGGCATCGCGACCGCAATCGTTGGCGTGATCCTGATGGCGGTCGGCAATCGGCGCCGGTCGCCTCGGCTCTGACCGACAGCCGTAGCAACCAAAGCTTGACCATTCGCGTTATCGCGTTGTGTGACGTCGTTTTGCATCCAAATGGAGATTAGTCGCTTGAAACGTCAATTGATGATCGCAGCCGGTCTGCTCTGCTTCTCTATGGCTCCGATGTCGGCGCAAGCTCAGGGGATCGGCCGCGGCGCGCAAGAAGGCGCCGCAACCGGGAATCGCGCGGCTGGTCCCGTCGGTGGGGCCGTCGGCGGTGTCGTTGGCGGCGCTGTGGGCGGTGTCGTCGGCGGTGTGAAGGGTGTGCTCGGTGTGCCTCAGCGCACGGAATATCGCCGCCACCACGGCCGCACCTACTATAGGCATGGTCGCCGCTACTACCGCTAAATCGTTCGGTCTCAGCACGATGCCCGGCTCTCGCCAGAGAGCCGGGTTTTTTATGCCGATCGACCCCTCTGTCTGTGGCGTAGACCCCGCCGCGAGAGTTTTGTGGGGGCTAAACGGTGACGCGATGTTCTTGCCGACGACGCCAATGGCGGCCTGAAGAAAAGCATAGCCTGGCGCATAATCTGAGCCAGCATGCTTGACGAACGAAGGACCATCTCGTCAACGTGATGAGCGCTGCGGTGCATTCCCGCTGGCCTTGCGGCTGGTTCGGATCACTGTCGCCTGTCAAAAATAAGCCGGAGAGACCTTTTTGTCACGAAGGCGCTTCGGCCAATCCGTTGCTTGAGGACCCGCTGCATGAGCCGATCGCCAACTTCGTCGTTTCCCGTTCTTCCCCTTTATGGCAGCGGCGCCGCGCCGATCGCCCAGATCGTGGCTGTCATTGTCGGGACTGGGGTGCTGGCCGCTTCGTCCTGGATCCAGGTCCCGATGATCCCCGTGCCGATCACGATGCAGACCCTAGCGATCACGATGATCGGCGCCTTCTACGGATGGCGTTTGGCTCTTGCGACGGTCGTGGCCTGGTTTGCCGAAGCGGCGTTCGGCTTGCCGGTTCTGGCGGGAGGCGCGGCCGGCATCGCTCATTTCGTCGGCCCCACCGGCGGCTATCTTCTCGGTTTTGCAATCGCGGCCGGCGTTGTCGGCCTTGCGGCGGAGCAAGGCTTGTTGCGCCGTTCGCTTGCGATGTCGCTGGGCGTCATGCTGGCGGCGAACGCACTGATCATCGCGATCGGTTGTGTCTGGCTGGCGCGATTCGTCGGCTGGGAAGCCTCGATCACGGCGGGCGCGACGCCCTTTATCGTCGGTGGGATCGTCAAAGCCGCCTTGGCGACCGGCATCTATGAAGCGGTCGGTAAGCGGGCCTGATGATCGCGCTGCGGGCTCATCACCTGCTGTGTATGCTGACATTCGTGGGACGCGGATATTCCGCGTCCTTCGTGCAAAATCTGGCCGGTATCGTTGCGCGGATCGACGAGGGCGAATCGATCGAGATCGTCGATGGTCCGGATGACATCTGCGCGCCCCTTCTGACCGACCCCGATGCCCACTGTAGGTTGACGCGGGTTCGGTCACGAGACATCGCCGCAAGCGAGGCGCTGGACGCCGAATTGGGCATCGATGCCAGGGCAGGATCTCGTTTTTCTGTTCCTCCCGCTCTGCTGATGCGGCTCCGTTCTCGTTTCCAAGCATCATCGATTCGCGGCGCTTGTGCGGGCTGCGAGTGGGCAGCGCTGTGCACGGATGTTGCGAGCGAAAATTTCATCCAATCGAAACTTCAGGGAAGCGGGCAGTCCGCAGCCTAGCCCACCGCACCTCTCCCGTCTTGGAACGAATGCGTTCGATAATGATTAGCCTTGTGTCGGGTTGATACAGCGTATAAGTCAAAATGTCGCAGGAATGAGTCGCAGTATGCGTCGGTCGATGAGCAATATCGATGGCGAGTCTGCTGCATAAAGTCAGCCTTATACAATGTATCCCGGGCTCATCTGCGCGGAGAGGCTAGCCCACCGCGATCGTGCGAGCCTCGCCACCTGATCGAGTGTTGCTCAAGAGAGCGGTATGCGTTTTGCTCGGAAGAGGGGTGAGCGTCAAACGATTGGAGAGTTTTGGTGGATTTGCGGCAGCTCCGATATTTTGTTGCGATCGTTGAGCAAGGGTCGTTCTCAAAAGCGGCGCAGCTTTTAAACGTTGCACAGCCAGCTCTCAGTCTTCACGTTCGGAATATGGAAGCCGATTTTGGCAAGAGCCTTCTGTTCCGGAAGGCGCAAGGGGTTTTCCCCACCCAGGCTGGCGAGATCCTGCTTCGTGACGCACGCTCGATCATCCGGCAATTCCAAGCCACCAGACAAGAAATTCAGGAATTCGACGCCGAGCCCCAGGGCGATGTGAAAATCGGCATGTCAGCGTCGATTAGTCCGTTTTTGGGCGTATCGCTTCTCCTCGACACCAAGACCAAATTTCCGAAGATTAAGGTCAAGATCGCAGAAGCGATGAGCGGGTTTGTCCTTGAATGGCTGAAGCAAGGGCGGATCGATATCGGCTTTTTGTATCAGCCCGTTAAGGATGGTGGCTTAAGGTCTATTCCAGTTTTGTCGGAAGATCTTCTTCTCGTCGGTCCGAAGACGCCGCTGATCGGCGTCTGTGCTATGGAAACGGATTATATCTCCTATGCGGACCTGTCGAAGCTTCCATTGATTATGCCGAGCACGGGACATGGCTTACGCGATATTGTACAGGCGAAAGCGCTCGCAATGGGGCATGACCTCAATGTGGTGTTAGATCTCGATGCTTACGCCTGTTTCCGCCCGCTGCTGCAGCACGGACTCGGTTATGCGATCCTCCCGGCGAATGTCGTCGCGCGGGATAGGACGGACGGTCTGAGGACCTGGACAATCGGGGAGAAGCCGCTCCATCGCACAATCTATCTGGTTCACCACAACGATCGTCCGCTGACCCGAGCGGTCGGCGCGGTGATTGAGATTTGCTCCAAGACGTTCGAGCAAATGGTGAGCAATACTGAGTGGAGGGGGGCAAGCCGCACCGATATCCCAGGGCTGTTCGCGACCGAAACCAGCGCTGTTCATTAGGCCGGTATCATTTTCGTCTTTTGTGAGTTGTCGTGCTGTCTCATCGGCCGCGCGATCGTGTTGGACATGATGGAATGCCGCTTCTTAGTCCCTGAGAGGGATGCTCTAATGCACAGCGATGCGCGAACATCCGAAGGCCAAGATGTCTTGAACGGCTTCAAGATGGCGATGCGCCGATTAGCATCGACCGTCACTGTCATTACAACAGCGCTCGACGGACGACGCTACGGGATGGCCGCGACCTCGGTGACGTCCGTCACGGCTCATCCTCCAGCCCTGCTGGTCTGCATCAATCAAAGCGCCAGCATCCATGGGCCGACAATCGCTAACGGTCGGTTTTGTATCAATCTTCTCGGTGTGGATCATGACGATATGGTCGGTCCCTTCAGCGGCCAAGCGGCTGGCGAGGATCGATTTGCATATGGCACGTGGGACGCGCATTCCGGCGGGCTTCCCTATCTGCTCGACGCTCAGGCGAATCTCTTCTGTGTTCTCACCAAGCGCGTTTCATACGGCAGCCACTCGATCTTTGTCGGCGAAGTGGAGCAGGTTCGGCTTTGCGGAGACACTGAGCCGCTCATTTATCAGGATGGTGGCTTATACAGGACCTTAGGGCTGCCGACGCAATCCTGACCTTCTGACGGCGCGAAAGACATCGAGGAACGCCGCGGCGCCGTTGTGGTCGATCGACCGAGACCGTCGAGAAGCAGCCATTTTGCTCACCCACGATGATAGGGATGACCAGCCAAAATCGTGCATGCTCGATAAATCTGCTCGGCCGCGAGAACGCGAACGATCTGATGAGGGAAGGTGGCGGCACCATAACAGAGGCACAGCGCCGCGCGGGCGCGGACGTCTTCGCTCAATCCATCGGCTCCGCCGATCACGATCGCAACCGCATCAGTCCCCGCATCGCGCATGACCCCAAGCTTACCCGCAAAAGCTTCGCTGCCGAGCGACGCGCCACGTTCATCAAGGGCGACGATATGGACCTCGGATGGACATTCCGCGAGGATCGCGCGACCCTCCTCGCGCTTTCGTTCAGTCGAGGAACGAGCTCGGCTCTCGTCGAGTTCACGAACCGCGATAGCAGTCAGGCCGACACTCCGCCCTATGGCCTGAGCCCGCTCCATGTAACGGGTCATCAGTTCGCGTTCGGGTCCTGTCTTCATGCGACCGACCGCAAGCAAAACGATTTTCATGGCTCGGTCCGGGTCGGTTTAGGGCAGCCGTGGAGGCTCAGGCTCCCGCGCGACGTGCATCCCGGTCGGCCTGCCTTTCGTCGGGCCGATCGACACCCCAAAGCTTCTCGAGATTATAAAACTGGCGGACTTCGGCGCGGAAGATGTGCACGATCACGTCATGCGCGTCGACCAGAACCCAATCACAATTAGACAGGCCCTCGACGCGCGCCACGACTCCGAGATCCTTACAGGCCCGCGTTACGCGATCCGCAATCGAACTCACATGCGTTGTGGAGCGACCGGTCGCGATCACCATCATGTCGCAAAGCGAGGTCTTGCCACGAAGATCGAGGGGGAGAACTTCGTCGGCCTTGGCGTCGTCAAGACTGTCCAGGACCGCCCGAATGATCTGATCGGAATCGGGCAGAGCGCCCGACGGCGCGGGTTTCGGCGAAACCGCTTCAAGAATGGTGCTCGTGGCCAGTGCGTGTCCCTCACATCCGTGAACCACACGACACCCTCGGTGCCGCGTTCGGCCCACCATTGCGTCACCCAATCAAGATGCGCTGTGGTTCCCTGAATTACAACTGCGCCGCGCCGAAAATGCGAGTGGCGGGCTCCCGTGCCACAGTTTATTCTCGCGCACGCGGTCCTGGCCTAGATGTGATCGACGGGTTTCTTTAGGGGCTTGGTCGCGCTCACTGCGGTGCCAAGCGATCGATCAGGCGAGTGAGCCGGAAGGTGCCACGATGACACAGGCGTTCCTCGATCATCTTTCCGCGACGCTGACGGACGTCGAGCGGGATGGTCTCTATAAGCGCGAGCGTCTTATCGCAGGGCCGCAAGGCGGCTCTATCGCGGTCGAGACGCCGGGCGGTACACGGCCCTTCATCAATCTCTGCGCCAACAATTATCTCGGGCTCGCTTCGGACCCGCGCGTGATCGAAGCGGCGCATCGCGGCCTCGACGACTATGGGTTCGGCATGGCGTCGGTCCGCTTCATCTGCGGGGCGCAGACCCTGCATCGCGAACTCGAGCGCGCGATCGCGAGCTACCTCGGCAAGGCCGACGCGATTCTCTTCGCGGCCTGTTTCGACGCCAATGGCGGCGTCTTCGAACCGCTTTTCGACCAGCAAGACGCAATCATTTCAGATGGGCTCAACCACGCCTCGATCATTGATGGCATCCGGCTCACAAAGTCCAAACGCTATCGGTTCGCTAACAGCGACATGACCGAACTCGAAGATCGATTGAAGGAGGCCGACCGCGACGGGGCTCGCTTCAAGTTGATCGTAACCGATGGCGTGTTTTCAATGGACGGGCACCTCGCACCGTTGGAGCCGATCTGCGATCTCGCGGAACGCTATGGCGCCATCGTGCTGGTGGATGACTGCCACGCGACGGGACATCTTGGCCCGCAAGGGCGGGGCGCAGCCGCGCTGGCCGGCGTGGTGGATCGGGTCGGCATCGTCACCGGCACGTTCGGGAAGACGCTTGGCGGCGGCATGGGCGGCTTCGTTGCGGCCGATCAGCCCGTGATAGACCTGTTGCGGCAACGCTCGCGCCCCTATCTCTTTTCCAACAGCCTTGCGCCGCCCGTGGCGGCCGGGTCGCTGAAGGCCATCGAAATCTGTCTCGAGGCCGACGATCTGCGCGACCGCCTCATGTCGCATACACACCGCTTCCGGGCTGGGCTTGCGGCCGCCGGCTTCGCTCTGCTCCCGGGCGAAACTCCGATCATCCCGGTCATGCTGCATGAGGCCACACGCGCCCAGGCCATGGCCAAGGCGCTCGATGAGCGCGGTGTGTTCGTGGCCGGATTCTTCTTTCCGGTGGTGCCAAAAGGCAAGGCACGGATCAGAACCCAGATGTCCGCCGCCTTGACCGAGGCCGACGTCGACTACGCGATCACGTCCTTTATTGAGGCCGGTCGGGACCTCGACGTGATTTGACCCGATCGACACGCCTGACAGGGTCATCAGACGCTCTGGTCGGGCCCACGGGCGCGATCTCTTCGACGATAGCGTCCTGAGCGTGGGCAAGCCCGGCGTTTTTCGGAGGCTGAACCGCATTCTGAACTGGATCGTAGCGGGTCTCGTTCTCGTGATGCTGCTGTTCGTCGCGGTTTTCGTCTACGACAGCACGCGCCCGGCGATCTCGGTTCTGATGATCAATCATTGGATCAGGGGAAAGACGGTCGATCGACAATGGATCCCGCTTGCCGACGTCTCGCCCCGGCTGATCGACTCGGTCGTCATGTCCGAGGACGGGCAATTCTGCAGCCATAACGGCGTCGATTGGCACCAGTTGCAGGACGTGATGGACGATCCCGACGGTCCCGCGCGGGGTGCGTCGACCATCACGATGCAGGTCGCCCGCAACCTGTTTCTCTGGAACGGGCGCTCGTTCATTCGGAAGGGCTTGGAGATCCCGTTGGCGCTCCTGGTCGATGCGCTCTGGAGCAAAAAGCATATTCTGGAGGTTTATCTCAACATCGCCGAATGGGGCGACGGGATATTTGGGGCGGAGGCGGCGGCGCGGCACGATTTCAACAAAAGTGCCGCGCAACTCACGACGCGCGAAGCCGCTCTTCTTGCAACCGCGCTGCCGAACCCGTTTCTCCGCAATCCCGCCAAGCCGAGCCGCAACCATCGCTATCTGGCTGAGATCAACACGGCGCGGACGCGGGACGCAGCTGAGTGGACCAGCTGCCTCCGCTGACCGACCGGTTCAGACGCTGGCGACGACCGGAACATCGACGGTTGCCGGCGTAGCGCCCTCGACCCAACCCATCAGCTCCCGCCGCACAATGGCCTCGATCACCTTCATGCCGCCGGCGCTATCGTTGAGACACGCGATGCGAGCGAATTTCTCACCGCCGCCATGCAGAAAATATTCGGCATTCTCGGCCCCGATTTCCTCGATCGTCTCGAGGCAATCCGCAGAAAAGCCTGGCGTTAGGACCGCCATGCGCTTCACGCCCTGCGCCGCCAGCGCCTTAATTGTCTCATCCGTATAGGGCTGCAACCACTCGGCCGGCCCGAAGCGCGACTGAAAGGTGATCTTAAAGTTCTCCGGCGTCAGGCCGAGCCGCTCACGCAACAAGCGGCCGGTCTTCACGCATTGGCAATGATAGGGATCGCCCTTCATCAGATATTGCTTCGGGACCCCGTGGAACGACGCGAGGATGACCTCCGGGACGAGATCGAGCGTCGCGAGATGCTCCGTCACCGATTTCGCCAGTTCCTCGATGTAGACCGGATCGTCATGGTAGGGCGGCGCGACCCGCAAGGACGGCTGCCAGCGCATCGCCATCAAAGCTTCGAAGACCTTGTCGCAGGCCGTGGCGCTCGTGGCTGCCGCATATTGCGGGTAGAGCGGCACCAGAAGAATGCGGTCGCATCCCGCAGCCGAAAGCTTGTCGATCGCGGATTTCATCGACGGGTTGCCGTAACGCATCCCCCATTCGACCACGACCTTGTCGCCGCTCGCGCCGAACAGGCCCGCGTCGATCGAGGCTTGAAGCTGCGTGGCTTGCCCTCGCGTGATTGTCTTCAGCGGGCTTTCATTCAGTTCCCGGTTCCATATCGTGTCGTAATCCTTGCCCTTGCGACCGGGGCGGATCGTCAGGATGATGAGGTTCAAAATGAGCAACCAGATGATCCGGGGGGTCTCGATGACACGTCGGTCGGATAGGAACTCGGAGAGATAACGGCGCATCGACCAATAATCGGTCGCATCCGGCGTTCCGAGATTGCTTAGCAGCACGCCGACCTTGCGAGTCTTCACGGCCGGATGGCCGGGCGGCAGCGGACCGGTGGCGGCCATACGCTCGGCCGTCGTGAATGTGGGAGACATGTTCATCGCAGACCCTTCGACTATATCGCCGCCTCCGTGGCGCGGATGAAGCCGTGCCGCAAGGCATAGGTCCAATCCTGCTCGCCCAAGCTTTCGGCGCGGCGCGCGGCTCCTTCATGATCATAGGGGATCGCACGAAATTCAACACCCGCTAGGCCCGTGGCACGATCGTCCGCGACGGTGACGATCGCATAACGGGCCAGCGGGCTGCCGCTCTCGGAGACGTGAGCAGGGTGGTCCGGATCGACGTAAGCCGGGCAGCCGACGCTGCCGGGATTGACGATCCACGGGCCATTCGGAAGGCGAACCACGGTGGCGATGTGACTATGAGCCGCCAGCACGAGACCAACGTCGGGGAGATCGCCGAGCCGATCCGATATGCGCTGGTGCGGCGCGGGCAGTAGCCGGCCGTTGACGACCTCTTCGGTCAGATAGGCATTGTCGTCGTTCGGCGAGGCATGGAACGCCACGAGACCACCCGGCCAATCGAGGCACGTCGGCAGAGTCGCCAGTCATCGACGCACCTCGTCATCGAGCGCGTCGCTTGCAAAGAGGTCGCTGTCGGTCAGCTCGGCACGTGGCAAGGTTCCGACCCATCGATCGTGATTGCCCCGGACGGTCGCCCAATCGAGCTCGCGCAGCCGATCCAAGGTTTCTCGCGGCCAGAGCGGCCCCGACACGCAGTCTCCAAGATTGATGACACGATCGCACGATTGGTTGCCGAGATCGGCCAGCACAGCGTCCAATGCCTGCAGGTTGCCGTGAATATCGGCAACAACCGCAAGACGCCTCATGGTTCGGCCGATCTCTTCCAAAGACTATGAAAATGATGCACCGGCCCGTGGCCGCCACCGACCCGCAGCTCGCCGCTGGCCCGGAGGGCATCGGTCAGGAACGCCTTCGCTTTCGTGACCGCGCCCGCAAGATCGTCGCCGAACGCGAGATAGGCCGCGATAGCGGACGACAGGGTGCAACCGGTTCCATGCGTGTTGGGCGTGTCGATGCGAGGCGCCGAAAACTCCCGCATGGTGGTTCCATCAAACAGAATGTCGACCGCGACATCGCCATCGAGATGGCCACCCTTGACCAGAACCGCGCGTGCGCCCGACGCAACGAGCTTCTCGGCCAACAGCCGCATTCCGGCGACGTCGGTTGGCACAGCCCCGTCGGCAAGGCGTGCCGCCTCGGGTAGATTGGGGGTTACCAGCGTGGCGAGCGGCAGCAGAAGGCGGGTCATCGCACCGACGACATCGGGGCTGCCGAGGCTGTCACCACTCGTCGCGACAAGCACAGGATCGAGCACGATGTTGCCGGCCGCGTGGCGCACCAGTCGATCGGTCACGGCCGCCACGACCGCGCCATCGGCCAGCATCCCCAGTTTCACTGCATCGACCGAAATGTCGGCGAAGATCGCGTCGATCTCGGCCGCCACAAACTCCGGCGGCACGACATGGACGCCGCTCACGCCCCGCGTATTCTGGGCCGTCAAAGCGGTGAGCGCCGCCATGCCATAGCAGCCGAGCGCCGAGAAGGTTTTGAGGTCGGCCTGAATGCCGGCGCCGCCACTCGGGTCCGAGCCGGCGATCGAGAGAAGATTCGGGATCATCAGACGAGTGTACCTGGAGGTTGGGGTTCGCGGTAGCATCCGAGCGGCTCCCGACCCTCTCGAGACGCGTCGGTCGGACAGCCGCGCCTCGGTCTAACGCCAGCGCGAAAACGTGGCGTCGACACGGCTCATGAAGGCGGCCCGCTTTGCCTCCGTCGTATGGTTCATGTCGTAGCAGGCGAGATAATCGGTGGACGCGGTCAGCGCCACATGGGCGCGCATCATGCGGGTCACGCAACGTCGGGGCGGATCGCTCATCAACCGGGCGCGCCACCATTGGCCGCCATACGTACAGACGGCCGCGAGCTTTTTGATGTGCCGCAGCGTGAAGCTTAGGTCACCGTTTTCGGCCAGCTCGAAGGCGACACCCGGCACCCAGACCCGATCGAGATAGCCTTTGAGAATGGCCGGAAAGCCGAAGTTCCAAACCGGGTAGATCAGCACCAAGGCGTCCGCCCGCCGTAGCCGTTCGACATGCGGCCCGATCCGCGATTGATTGAGGCCGGTGTCATGATAATCGATCCGGTCCTGCCGCGACATGACAGGGTCGAACCCCTCCGCATAGAGATCGCAATCGTCGACGGTATGACCAGCCCGCTCGAGACGCGTCACGACCGTGTGGTGAAGGCCGCCGACGAAACTCGTATCGACCGGATGGGCGTAGACGACGAGGACGTTCATACGTCGCCGTCCCACCCAGCCCCGACGGCCGACAGGCTGGGAAACAGGTAGGTCTTGCCGCTGTCGAAGTCGAAATCGGGATCTTCCCATGCGATCATCTTGCCGGGGTTGAGCAAGCCCTGCGGGTCGGCTTCCTGTTTGAACGCCAGTTGCACCCGGTCTGTCTGCTTCATACCGCCTTCTTCCAGGGTGTAACGATGCGGATTGAAGACCGGCGCGCCCATGTCTTCATGGATGCGGATGATCTCGTCGAGCCGTTCCTCTGTCGTGAAGCGGACCAACGACAGGCCGAAGCAGGTCACTTTACCGTTGAAACGCACATATTCGAGATGGCCCATGACTTCGTCGCCGAAATGGCCATGCACCTTGGCGATCGTCTCGAGTTGATGGGGGAACGGGAACAGCACCTGCAGATAGGTGATGGCGGGATCCACCCGCAGCGCCCGCAAGGTGGTGTGGTTCCAGGAGAGTTCGTAGTTGGCCGGCAGCCCCTCGCGATCAGCCGCCGCGATGCGGCTTGCGTCGAACAGCACCTCCGCGCCGGCAAAGCGCTTCACGAAGGTCGCGAAGGCGTCGAGTGCCTGTTCGGCCACCATCAACAGCACGACGCTTTTCCGGTCCGGCAGAAATCGCTTGTGGCGCAGGAAATAGCTTTGCGGCACGGGCGCCGCGATCGGCGTGATCAGCTTGGTCAGGATGCCGTCTTCCTCGCCAAGGAGGTTGCCGAACCGAGCCGCATCGTTGAAGTCGTCGAAGCCGACGATGATATCGACCCATTCATGCGCCTGAGTCAGCGGCATTTCGACTTCGGTGATGATGCCGTTGGTGCCATAGGCATGCGCGACCTTGTTGAGATCCTCGCCCCGTAAATCGAGAATGCGAGGCTCCGCCTCCATGGTCACGACCTGAAGACGCAGGATATTGCCGAGATCGCGCAGGCCGCCCCAGTTGATCGAGCCAACGCCGCTCGATCCGCCCGCGATGAAGCCGCCGATCGAGGCCGTGTTGTAGGTCGAGGGATGCATTCGCAGCTCCTGCCGCGAATGAGCCTTGGTGGCGACGTCGATGTCGACCATCACGGCGCCCGGCTCGCATACGACGCGCCCGGGCGCGATGGAGACGATCTGGTTCATCTCCGCGAGATTGAGCACGATGCCGCCCGAGAGCGGCATGGCCTGTCCGTAATTTCCGGTTCCCGAGCCGCGTGGCGTGACCGGGATGCCGAGCGCATGGGCGGCCCGCAGCGTTTGGACCACCTCGTCGGTCGAACGTGGGCTGACCACGATGTCGCCGACGATGCCGTCGAGTTGGCGCTTGAGAACAGGCGAGTACCAGAAAAAGTCGCGGCTCTTCTGCTTCACGAGCGCCGGGTTTTCTTCGACGCGGATCGCACCGAGGCGCTGCTTCAGAGCGGCAATGTCATAGCGTGCGGTCAAGGCGCCAAACCTTCGAGATGGTCGAGTTGCGCGTAAGCGGGCAGGGCGGTGTCGATCGGTCGCCCGCTCCGAATGACGATCCGGTCCTGGCGGGGGCGCGCCAGGAGTTCGGACAGGCTGCGGGCCGGGAGAATGACGAGGTCGGCCGGATCGCCGACCCTGATCCGTCCGGGACGATCGAGCCCAAGCGCCGTGGCGGGTGTCGCCGCGATGATGTCGGCCCAGGGTCCGACCGGATGATCGAGATGGGCGATGCGCGTTCCTTCGCGCCAAACTTCCAGCATGTCGAGGTCGCCATAGGCGTAGAACGGGTCGCGTGTGTTGTCGCTCGCGATCATCACGGGCACACCGGCCGCCCGCAATTCCTTGATGGCCGTCACCCCGCGCCACCGCGGCGTGCGCTCCAGTTTGTCACGATCCTGCAAATACATATTGCAGAGGGGGAGCGACACCACGGACAATCCGGCGCGGGCCACGAGATCGATGGTTCGCCGCATGGTGTCGGGATCCATCAACGCCAGCGAGCAGCAATGGCCGACGAGGATGCGGTGCGGAAAGCCGAACGCCAGCGCGGTTTCGGCAATCATCGCCAATGTGTTGACGGCGGGATCATTGGTCTCGTCGGCATGGAAATCGAGTTCGAACCCGCGGTCGGCCGCGAGACGGAACAGACGATCGAGCCCCGGACGGAGCGCCGGGCCGGGGTAGGTGACCGCACCGAGGCAATGGCCGAACTCACCCACCATGTCGGCGATGTCGCGCATATGCGCGTCGTCGAGCGCGAGGTCGATGCCGAACAGCGGCGAAGCCTGCAACTCGATACGCCCGCGCCATCGCTCCCGCGTTTCGGCGAAGACCGGCCACGAGATCCGGGTCTGTCCCAGGGCGCTATCGAGATGGGTGCGGATAGCTCGCGTGCCATGCGCGTAGGCAGTCCGCAGCGAAAATTCCATGCGGGTCGCGACGTCGTTGGCGGTCCAATGCGCGGCGCGATCGACCGGGACGGTGGCGAGCGCGCCCTCGAACGAGCCGTCCGGATTTGGCGCGCGCGGCCAGATATGACCCTTGTCGAGATGAGTATGCGCGTCGACGAAGCAGGGCAGCACGAGGCCGGGACGCTGCAGGACCGGTCCCGTGGCCGGCAAGGCGCCAGCTGAGGAGATCCTGTCGATGCGGCCGTCCACGATTGCGATGTCGACGGCGACGAGGCCATCATGGTCGGCGATGGCAAGGTCGGGCGTGCGGCTTACGTCTCCGCCGATCGTCGGCTCCAGCAAGGCGGTCGGGACCCGAGCATCCGCGATGGTCCAGGTTCGGGCCGAGGCAGGCAGCCGGAATGTGGCGCTCATGCTCAATGCCCCTTTTGGCGCGCGCTATCGTGCCAGCGGCGCAGCAATAGATAGCTGAGCAGCGTAAACATCACGTAGATCAGGATGCCGGTCAGCGAGATCAGCACCAAAGCCGCGAACATGCGCGGAATGTTGAGGCGAAACCCAGCCTCGACGATGCGAAAGGCGAGCCCCGACCCTTGTCCAGCCGAACCGGCCGCGATTTCGGCCACGATGGCACCGATCAACGCCAATCCGCCGCCGATCCGCAAGCCGCCGAGAAAATAGGGCAGGGCCGAGGGCAATCGCAGCCGCAGCAGCTGCTGCCAGCGCGAGGCGCGGTAGAGCTCCATCAATTCGAGCAGATTGTGGTCGGCGGAGGCAAGCCCCAGCGCCGTATTGGACAGGATGGGAAAGAACGCCACGAGGAACGCGCAGACCAGCACGGCAATCTGCGGCGTCAGATAGATCAATAAAAGCGGCGCGATCGCCACGACTGGCGTGACTTGCAGGATGACCGCGAACGGAAAGAACGATCGCTCGATCCATTTCGATTGAGCGAAGATCATGGCGAGCCCGACGCTGCCGACCACCGCGAGGCCGAGTGCCAGAAACGTCGTCCGCAGCGTGACCAGCAGCGACACCGAGAGCACGCCCCAATCCTTGACCAGCGTCGTGGCGATGAGGCTCGGGGCCGGCAGGATGTAGGCTGGGATATTCTGCACCCGCACGACCGCTTCCCATCCAGCGAGGGCCAGCAGGAAGATGACGCATGGCAGGACGTAGTCGATGAAATGATGGGGCGCGAGGCGATAGCGCGCGCGTGACGCATTCGGCTCCGCGAGGTCCATCTGGTCCGACACAGGATCGATCGTGCTCACAGATGATCCTCCGCCGCCATGGCACTGTGCAACGACAGCGAGGCTGCCCGACACGTCTCGACATAGATCGGCGTCGAGCGGAAATCCTCCGTGCGTTCGGCAGGCGCCTCGACCACGATATCGTCGATGGCACGGCCGGGGCGCGACGCCATCACGACGATGCGGCTCGACAGATAGACGCTCTCATAGACCGAATGCGTGACGAACACGACCGTGGTGCCGAGGTCGGTTTTCAGGCGGATCAGATCGTTGTTAAGCCGGAACCGGGTGATCTCGTCCAGCGCCGCGAAGGGCTCGTCCATCAGCAGCAGACGAGGCTTGATGACCAATGCTCGCGCAATCGAGACCCGCATCTTCATGCCGCCTGAGAGCTCACGCGGATAGCTGTTTATGAATCCCGATAGCCCGACGAGCGAGAGCGCCTCGGTGATGGCGGGCGAGGCCGCGCTGCGCGAGACGCCGCGCAGCCGCAGCGGCAGCCACACATTGTCGAAGACGCTGGCCCAAGGCATCAGCGTCGGCTCCTGAAACACGAAGCCGATCTCCGACTGATCACCCGTCTGCTGCATCGTCCCAGATGACGGAGCCGTCAATCCGGCGACGATCCGCAAAGCCGTCGATTTTCCACAGCCGGACGGGCCGATGAGGGAGACGAACTCTCCCTCACGGATGTCGAGGTCGAGCTTGCTCAGCGCGACCGTCCCGTTGGCAAATGTCTTCGAAACATTGCGAAGCGACACGAGAGGGGCCGTGCCGCCGGCGGGTGAGGATGTTGAGAGCGCCATGATGCTCAAGGAAAAAACGAGACCTTAGTTCTTCGGGCGAAGATCGAGCCCGACTTTCTTGTTCACGAATTGCAGCGTGTAGGACTTCTTGTAATCGATGTCGGGGCTGGTCACGCCTGCCTTCACCATCTTGTCGAAGAAGTCCTTTTGGCGCGCATCCGACATTGCGCCGATGCCATCTTGCAGCGACCCTCCCGAGTCGACGATGCCGTCGCGCTTCAGCGTATCGCGGGCGAAACCCAACTCCTTGTCGGTGATGTCGGGATTGTCTTTCTTGATCGCCTCGTTGGCTTTGGCCGGATCTCCGTAAAGATAATTATACCAGCCGATCGCCGAGGCATCGACGAAACGCTGCACGAGATCTGGGTTCTTCTCGACGAGGTCGCTTCGCGTCTCGATCGTAGTCGAATACGTGCTGAACCCGTTGTCGGCCAGCAGGAAAACATTCGGCTTGAAGCCGCCTTGGGTTTCGACCGCATAGGGTTCCGACGTCGCATAGCCCTGCTGGGCCGACTTTTTGTCGGCGATGAACGGCGCCGTATTGTAGGTATAGGGCTTCACCATATCTTCCGAGAAGCCGTATTGCGACACCATCCAGCGATAGAAGGACGTCAGCCCTTCCTTGCCGATGAAGATCGGCGCGGTCTTGAGCGACTCGAACGTGTCGAGCCCGACACCCGGGTGCGAGAGGATGCACTGCGGCTCCTTTTGGAAGAAGCCGGCCACCACCACGATCGGCACGTGTTGCTCGACCGCCGAATAGGCCTGCAGCATGTTGCCGCCGACATAGAAGTCGAGCTTGCCGCTGGGCAGAAGGATTTCACGGTCGACCTGCGGGCCGCCCGGCAGCAAGGTCACGTCGAGACCGTATTTGGCGTAGGTGCCATCGACGATGGCTTGATAGAAGCCGCCGTGCTCGGCCTCGGCCAACCAGTTGGTGCCGAACGTCACCTTATCGAGCGCGAAAGCACCGGTTGGCGCGAGGCCACCGATCACAAGGGTCAATGTGGCCAGTCGGTTTACCCACGCCATGCTCAACCTCCTTCGGCTCGCTTCGTCAAAACGCAGCGTCAGCCGCGTCTACGATGCCCGTCGCAAGCACGGTCAGCAAGCTCTATGCCTTGTTGTTGCACAATCTTGAGTAAGGCCAATGACGCCTGCTTTGGCGACGCCTGTCCGGCGCAGAAGAGTTTCCTTCGCGCCCCGAACTCGCTAGCCTATCGGCATGCTTCGCCCCCTCGCGCCGACCACCATTCACCCGCCCTTCGCCCGCTACGCCCATGGCATCGAGGTCCCGCCCGGCGCGCGGCTGGTGTTCTGCTCGGGCCAGCTTGGCATCGACGCCTCGGCCACGATCCCGCCCGGCGCTTTCGAGCAGGCGATCCTCTGCTTTCGCGCCATCGAGGCGATCTTAGGTGAAGCCGGTATGACGCTCGATCACCTGGTTCGGCTCAATGCCTACGTGACCGGGCGTGAGCATCTCCCGGCCTATATGGCGGCGCGCGACAGCCTGCTGTCCGGTCCGCCGCCGGCCTCGACCTTGATGATCGTCTCGGGCTTCGCTCGACCGGAGTTTTTGGTCGAAGTCGAGGCCGTCGCGGCGCAGTAGGGGCGGCCCCATCATGGTCTCCGAACGAGCAAAAATTAGGCAAACTGATCGATGAGCGTCTTTCAAACCAAGATCTGGACAGAGCTGACCTGGGCGGATTTTCACGCCGCCGACATGAGCGAGGTCATCGCGGTTCTACCGGTCGCTGCTGTCGAGCAGCATGGGCCGCATCTGCCCGTCGGCGTCGATAGTTTCATCATGGCGGGCTATCTCGAGCGCATTGTCGCTCGCGTTCCGGATGATCTGCCGGCCTTGTTCCTCCCGATTCAGACCGTGGGCAAATCCGACGAGCATATCGAATTTCCGGGAACCTTGACGCTTTCGCCCGAGACGGCGATCCGGGCCTGGACGGAGATCGGCGAGAGCATCCACCGGGCGGGTGTGCGAAAGCTCGTGATCGCCAATTCGCATGGCGGCAACGTTTCGTCGATCGACATCATCGCGCGCGACCTGCGGGTGCGGCTCGGGATGCTTGTGGTCGGGGCTTCTATGCATCGGTTCGGCTATCCGGACGACCTCTATTCGGCCGGTGAACGCGCTCATGGCATTCACGCCGGCGAGGTCGAAACCTCGCTCATGATGGCGTTTCGGCCGGACCTCGTGCGGCATGACAAGCTGCGCGATTTCGTGCCGGACAGTATCGCGATCGAGGCCGAGTTCGCCCGTTTGCGCGTTACGCAGCCGATCGGGTTCGGCTGGATGGCGCAGGACGTGTCACCGGCAGGCGCCATGGGCAATGCTGCGGCAGGATCGCCGGAAAAGGGCGAAGCCAGCGCTGCTTTTGGGGCTGCGGCCTTTGTCGAATTGCTGCGCGATGTCCAGCGGTTCGATCTGGCGCGTTTGCGCCAAGGTCCGCTGAAGTCTGGCGAGTCGGCCGCACGATCGGCTTGAGCGGCGCGATGCGTCCTCGGACCACGAAGCGTCGCTTTAAGCAGGACGGTGGACGTCAGGATCACCTATCCAAAAAAGAGGCTTGCGTGGCAGCGTGACTCAGGCCCAAAAGGCTTTGACTGCTAGGAATATTTTATGCCTGAAGAATATGTCGTCACCCTGGCTTGCGCAAATCGGCCCGGCATCGTCGCGGCCGTCTCGCAATTCCTCTACGATCATGGCTGCGACATCCGAAACTCGCATCAGTTCGACGATCAGGATCGTTTTTTCATTCGGGTCGTCTTCCGGCGCCTCGCTTCGTCGCCACCCGCCGAGAGTCTCGCGCGCTGGTTCTCGCCGATCGCCGAAAAGTTCGACATGGAATGGACACTCCGGCCGGTGCAACACCGCAAGCGCGTGCTCATTATGGTGTCGCGCTTCGATCATTGCCTCGCCGATCTGATTTATCGCTGGCGCATCGGCGAATTGCCGATGGATATCTCGGGCATCGTGTCGAACTATCCGAGCGAGACTTACGCTCATCTCGATATCGCGGACGTGCCGTTCCATCATCTGCCCGTCAACCGGGACAACAAGCCCGCGCAGGAAGCCGAGTTGATGCGGATCGTGGAGACGACCAACACGGATCTCGTGGTGCTGGCGCGCTACATGCAGGTTCTATCCGATGACCTGACCCGAAAGCTGGCCGGTCGCTGCATCAATATCCATCACTCGTTCCTGCCCGGCTTCAAGGGTGCCAAGCCCTACCATCAGGCCTTCGAGCGGGGCGTGAAGCTCATTGGCGCCACGGCTCACTTTGTCACCGCAGAACTGGATGAAGGCCCGATCATCGAGCAGGATGTCGAGCGGATCACCCACGCGGATACCCCCGAGGATCTGGTTCGCAAGGGTCGCGATATCGAGCGGCGCGTGTTGGCGCGTGCGGTGCGGTATCATCTTGCCGATCGTGTATTGGTCAACGGCCATAAGACGGTCGTGTTTCCGGATTGATCGTGCTGTATCGGCGCATCTGCGGTCCGGAGTTGACGTGATGACCAAGACGATTCTCGTGACGGGCGCCAGTCGCGGCATCGGCCGCGCGACCTCGACCCTGTGTGGAGCGCGCGGCTGGTCGGTCGGCGTCAATTATAAAAGTCAGGTGGAGGCGGCCGATGGCGTCGTAGCCGATATTGTCGATCGCGGCGGCAAAGCCATTGCGTTACGGGCCGACGTGTCGATCGAAGACGAGGTGATCCGGTTGTTCGACCAGGTCGAGCGTGCGTTCGGGCCGCTCGATGGCGTGGTCGTCAATGCCGGCATCACGGCTCCGTCTTTGCCCTTGGTGGATATGAGCGGGGAGCGGCTGCGGCGGACCTTCGAGGTCAATACGTTCGGGGCTTATCTCTGCGCTCGTGAAGCGGCGCGGCGGCTTTCCACCGGACGCGGCGGACGAGGCGGATCGATCGTGCTCGTCTCCTCGGTCGCGGCGCGACTCGGATCGCCCAACGAGTTTGTGGATTATGCCGGCGCCAAGGCCGCGATCGACACGCTCACGATCGGCTTATCGAAGGAACTCGGCCGCGAGGGCGTCAGGGTCAATGCCATCCGGCCCGGCCTGATCGAGACCGACATCCATGCCAGCGGCGGAGATCCAGATCGGGCGCAGCGGTTGGGTGCGACGACCCCGTTCGGGCGTGCCGGCCACCCGTCCGAAGTCGCCGAAGCGATCGTCTGGCTACTCAGCGATGCCGCCTCTTATACGAGCGGCGCCATTCTCGACGTGTCCGGCGGGCGCTGAGCCCGCCCAGATCAAGACCCGCTTATTCGGCGGTTTCGGTCACGACAGCCTTCTTTTTAACTGCCTTCTTGCGAACTTTGGGCGGCGGCGCGTTAGCCGCGAGTTCGGCAGCAGCTTCGCGATCCGCCTCTTCCTTGGCCAGACGCAACGCACGAAGACGCGCGGTCTTATTGGTCTCGGATTCGCGCGCGATCATCTGGTCCTTCATGGCCTGATCGGCTTCGAGCTTGCGGCGTGCAACCTGTTGAAATTTAACCTCGGCTTTTGCCATGGCGTCGGGTGAACTGTTTCGTGCGGAAGCCATCGGTATCTCCTCGACGCGGCCGTGCATCGGCTCCGAACGTCGGGGCTGGATGCACGAACCCAATCTTATCTATGCGTCTCATGCGGCTCTTTTCATAGCTCAGCACGCAGCTAAAGGCCAGTTTGTACCGTTTTTGTGCCACGAAATCGCGCCATGCGACCAAAAACATCTCGGCTCGACCATCAGACGGTCGCGGTCGCTCCGGCAATCGCGCAAGCGGCCCGGAGTGTATTGACCAGCAGACAGGCGATTGTCATCGGTCCGACACCGCCCGGAACCGGCGTGATGGCGCCGGCCTTATCGGCGCAAGCCTTGAAGTCGACATCACCGACGAGCTTCATCTTGCCAAGTTCTGCGCCGGCAACGCGGTTGATGCCGACGTCGATCACGGTTGCGCCCGGCTTGAGCCAGTCGGCCTTCACGATCTCGGGGCGGCCGACCGCAGCGATGACGAGATCGGCGCGGGCGCAAACGGCGGCAAGATCCCGTGTTTTCGAATGTGCGATCGTGACGGTGCAGCTTTCGGCCAGCAACAATTGCGCGACGGGTTTCCCGACGATATTCGAGCGGCCGATCACGATGGCGTCGAGCCCTTCGAGCGACCCGAGCACGTCTTTTGCCAGCATGACGCAGGCAAGCGGCGTACAGGGGACGAGGCCGGGCTTGCCGGTTGCGAGCAGGCCGGCATTGATCGGGTGGAAGCCGTCGACGTCCTTTGCGGGATCGACCGCGGTCAAGACCGCATTCTCGCGGATTTGTTTCGGCAGGGGCAGCTGCACCAAAATACCATGGACCGCCGGATCGGCGTTCAGGCTGGCGATCAGGGTCATCAACTCGGCTTCTGTAGTCGTGTCCTGCAAACGATGCTCGAAGGAGCGCATGCCGGCTTCGACCGTCCGACCCGCCTTGTTCTTCACATAGACCTGGCTGGCCGGATCGGCGCCGACAAGAACAACCGCGAGACCGGGCACCACGCCATGGCTTCGCACCAGCGCCTCTACACCGTTCCGCACCCTACCGCGTAGCGTGGCCGCGAAAGCTGTGCCGTCGATGATGCGCGCCGACATGAAGCATGTCTCCTGATGGGTATGGACGTCGTGACGCAGAGCCGAAGCCGTTGCAACTGCGATGGATTACAGGCATCGGAGTGCGATGCGCAAGGGTTTGCTCCATGCGGTGCATGACCTGAGCAGCGCGGTCCGATTGCGCCGAGGGAGCACGCCCAATGAACGCATCGCCCACGAATGGGAAGGATCGCCAGGGATCGATGGTTGGCAAGACGGTGGTGATGACCGGTGCCACCTCCGGTCTCGGTGCTGTCGCGGCCGAAACGCTGGCACGGCGCGGCGCCAAGGTGGTGGTCGTGGCACGAGACGCCGCCCGCGGCGCGCGCACGATGGCGCGACTGACAGCCGCCAACCCGAACGTGACGCACCGACTTCACCTCGGCGACCTGTCGCGGTTGACCGACATGAAGCGCGTCGGCGCCGAGATCGCAGAGGCCGAGCCGATCGTGCATGTCCTGGCCAACAACGCGGGCGCCATGTTCAAAGCGCGTCAGATCACGGAGGACGGTCTCGAGCGCACCTTTGCGACCAACCACATGGCCTATCTGGTTTTGACACTCGGGCTGAAGGCCTCGCTCGAGGCGGCCGGAGGCGCGCGCGTGGTCAACACCGCCTCGGCGGCGCATCGCGGTCAGCGGTTCAACCCGGCCGACATGCAGTCGTTGAAAAATTATAGCGGCCCCTTCGCTTACGGCCGATCGAAACTCTACAACATCTTGTTTACGCGCGAGCTGGCGCGGCGGTGGGCCGGCACGGGCATCACCGTGAATTGCTTTCACCCCGGCGTCGTCGCAACGCGCTTCGGCGATGACAGCGGCGGCTGGCTCGCGCTTCTGGCCCGCGCGGTCAAGACGTTCGCGATCACGCCGGAGCAGGGGGCTCAAACGTTGATCTATCTCGCGGCGTCGCGCAAAGTGGCGGGCATCACCGGCGAATATTTCGATCGCTGTGCCGTGATCGAAGCCCGTCCGCCCGCCCGGGATGATGCTGCGGCCGCCGCGCTCTTTACTGCGAGCATGAAGCTCGCCGGTCTGCCGGATTAAGGCAGGCTCATCGCCCCGAACGGCGCAGCATCAGATAGACCGCATGCGGGTTCGTGGTGAGATAGCGCACGGCGAGACGACGCGGCTCGAGCATCGTCCGATACAGCCATTCAAGTCCGGCGGTCTGCATCCATTGCGGCGCGCGCGTCCGTCGGCCGGAGAGAAAGTCGAAAAGTCCGCCGGATGTCTTGATGGCACCGACATCGGTCAGCCGGTCGAGATGACGGGTCGCAAAAGACTGCTCGCGCGGCACTCCCATGCCGATCCACAAGATGCCGGGCCGGAGGCGATTGATCTCGGCCGCCACCGCATCCTCGTCTGCCGCTTCGATGTAGCCGTTCCGCGCGCCTGCGATGACGAGGGCCGGATAAGCGGCTCGGATGGCGGCTTCCGCGAGAGCCATGGTTTCGGCGGTGCCGCCAAGGAGATAGAAACTCGTGCCGCTGCGTTCCGCCAGACGGGCAACGTCGTGGAACAGGTCGGTCGTGGCGACGCGCTCGGGCAGAGGCGGGGCGCCGACATAACGGGACGCAACCACCATGGCCTGACCATCGGCGTGGATGAGGTCGGCGGCTTCGAAGAGGCGATGGATCGCCGGTTCGGAGGCCGCACGCGACATGACCTCACCATTGGCCGAGGTGACATAGAGGGGCCGGCGGCCGAGTGGTCGGTCGGGTGCGCCGGCCCGGTCAAGCAATAGGGCCGATTCGGCGCGGTCCATGACCGCAATCGGGAGGCCGCCGAGCTGGCGGATCGCGATGCCGGCGATCGCGTCGGATCCGGTGTTGAGCTGAGCCTGGGACTCGCGCGTCGATGCCGGCAGGGCCATTCGTAGACATCCGAAGTAAGCTGATAAGGTCGCAGAATGGTGCAACCCCTCCTTGCCTCGAAACGAAGCGTGGCGGAAGGCCTTGATGACGTCGATTTCTGCGGATGGTTAGTGCCGTCCTGCCGATGATCGGCAAACGGAAGCGAACGGAGCTGCGATGCGCGCCTTGATGTCCCTGTTGTTGGCCTTGATGCTGCAGGCAAGCGTTCCGGCGCGCGCCGAGACCAACGCGCCGTTCAGCGCGGCGCCCTATTTTGACAACCATACCGTCGATCTTTTGATGATCCTGCCTTCTCCGCCGGCAGCCGATTCAGCCGACACCAAGGGCGAGCTTGGGGAATTATTAGTCATCCAGGTCAGCCGCAACGCCGATATGGTGTCACGGGCGCAGGCCGATGCTGTCGAGGAGGTCTGGCGCTTCGCCGACGTGATCGGGCCGAAGTTCACGGCCGAAAACCTGCCGAAGACGGCGACACTTTTCGCGCGGCTCGTCGCGACCGATAACGCCGTCGTCGATCCGGCCAAGACGGCCTTCGCTCGGCTCCGGCCGCATATGGTCAGTGATCTCATCAAGCCGGTCGTCAAGCTCTCGACATCCGGCTCGTGGCCGTCTTCACATGCCGCGCTCGGCACGCTGATGGGAATTGCCCTTGGCGATATGCTCCCCGAGAAGCGCACCGTCATCATGGATCGCGCCTGGACCTATGCCGAGAACCGGCTGGTGGCCGGGATGCATTTCCCGTCCGACATCGAAATGGGTCGGATCGCAGGCTCGGTCATTGCGGCCTTTGCGATGAAGCAACCTCAATTCCAGGTCGATTACGAGGCGGCACGCACGGAACTCAGGACCGCCCTTGGTTTGTAAGCCATCATCGCGGCATGACGGTTTTGACGGGGGCGGCCCATTTGACCGCAATATCGAGGATCGGGTCGCCGAATTGCCCATAGAGGTGAAACAGGGACGACGGGCCGCGGCTTTTCATCAATCGTTTGACAAGCACACGGCCGTCCATAAGGCCGACGACACAGAGCCGGCCGATCAGATCGTCCGTCACGGGTGATCGGACATCATCGAAGAGAACCAGCCAACCGTTGAAAAAGGGACCGAGGCTTTCGCCTTTGATTTCGACCGCGATCGTGCGGTCGGAGGTGCCGTCCGGACCCGCAACTTCGCCGAGGTTTCCCTGACCCTCCGCAAAAAGGATCATTTCGGCACCCGCTCCGACGTAACCGGCGATCGGTACCACGATCGGTTTGCCACGGACGATCTCTCCCGCATCGATCCCATAAGCTTCGGCCGCGCGCTCGATCCACTTATCGCTTAGGCGCCGGGTGCCATTCTCGAGCTTGCCATATTGGTTGCGCGTCGTGCCGAGAGCCGACGCGGCATCTTCCTGCGACCAGCCTCGAGCACCACGCAGCACGCGCAAGTTGTTTGCCATGATTGTGTCGCCTCATCCGCGTGAGGTGTGTACGTATAGGGAACAAAGAAAAAAAGCGCCAGACCCTATATGGGCTATTTACAACCTTAAGTTGTATACATATGTCGTGTTTCTTGCCTCATATGGGAACATGACATGTCAGCCGTTCAGCCAGGATCCTCCGCCCCTGCTCCCCTCCCACCGAGTTCCTCCCTGTCTTGGGCCACTTACATGGACCCTGCCGCTTTGGCGGTCGAAGTCCTCTTGCCCCGGGACTGCCGATGGCCGATCGGCGATGTCGCTGATCCCACCTTCCGGTTCTGCAGTCAAACCCGGGTCCGCGGCGTCTATTGTGCCACCCACTGGTCAGCGAGCCGCACCCGAGCGCCCCGATGACCGCGCCTCCCATCCTCTCGACGAGCGTCGGCGCAGGCTCACCCGGACGGCGACGCAGCTTCGGTCTCGATACGATGCAGCCCGCCAATGCCGCGACGATCGAGGCGGAGGTGCTTCGGATCCTGGCCGCTGAAGCACCGCATGTCTTGACGATCCGCCCCTTCACACAACCAGACCGTGCAAGACCGGCCGGCCATCGCGCCGTTCCCGCTTTCGTAGGGGGAACGCCGGATTTACTTCTGCTCTTCCCGGGTGGCCGAAGCCTCTGTCTGAAGATCCGGACGCAGGCCGAACGGCTGTCGCACGACCATGTCGCCTTCGGCCATCTCTGCCGCCATCGTGACATTCCCTATGTGGTCGTCCGCAGCGTGGCTGAGGCGAGACGCGCTTTGGGGCAAGTTGACCAAACCCTGAAGGGAGCCACATCGTGAGCAAAGCAAAACGCGCGTCCGTGTCGCTGGGAGGATCGCAGCGCATCAGCAAGGTGGCGCTGGGCTTCGAGGATGCAACGCCGGAACGCTTGAGCCGCGCGATGGGTCGGGGGGACGCTCCGGTCGATCCGCGTGGTGTGCGGTTGATCGCCGATCCGTTCGACGTGTTGCGAAACCGGCAATGTCTCGATCGGGTCGATCAGACCCGAAATGGGGTTCTCTGGCTGGCCGGCGATCGGTTCCGTCGGCATTGGCACCTCGGCCGTCTCGACGCGCTGACAGCCTTCGACTTTTCACGTGAGACCGTCGACGGCACAGGCGGAGCAGGCGCCTCGACACCGACCGAAGCGGCTCTCAAACATCGCGATGCCTACCGTGCCGCCTGCGAGATCGTCGGGGCGCGGCTGCTTCCCGTGTTGATCGGCTTTGTCATCGAGGGAAAATGTGCCGCCGACCTCCGCCGGCTGGTGACCGACACGAGCCACGACCGAACAGCCGAGGCGCTCGTCATCGAGCGGTTGCGGGAAGCGCTCGATCGGCTCTGTTGTTTTTGGGGAACCCAGGGCTCGACGCGGCGCAGTGGCGGTCCGCGCCCAACGGGGGTCAGCCGAGAACTTTCCCCGGATTGAGGATGCCGCGGGGGTCGAGCGTGGCTTTCAGCGCGCGCATCACCGCATGGGCGACTGGATCCTTCACGGTCTCCAGCAACTCTCGCTTCAGGCGGCCGACACCATGCTCGGCCGCCACCGAACCGTTGTAGCGAGCGACGACGCCATGCACGATCGCGTTCATCTCATGCCAGCGGCCCAGAAAGGCGGCTTTGTCAGCGCCCTTCGGTTGCGACAAGTTATAATGAAGGTTGCCGTCCCCAACATGACCGAAAGCGACGATTCTCACATTCGGCATGCGGGCCAAAACGGCGGCTTCGGCTTCGGCCATGAAGGATGGGATATCGGCGACCGCGACCGACACGTCGTGTTTGATCGAGCCGCCTTCCTTGCCCTGCACGGATGACAGATCCTCACGGATGCGCCAGAAATCGTCCCGCTGATCGAGCGAGGCCGCGATCGCCGCATCCTCGATCAAGTCGCGATCCAGCGCGTCGGCGAGGAGAGCCTCGAGGGTGCCGATGAGGTCGCGGCGCTCGGGCGAACTGATCTCGAGCAACACGTACCAGGCATGGGGAGCAGCGAGCGGATCGCGGCTCGTCGTATGGGTCAGCACGAGATCGATGCCGATGCGGGGAACAAGCTCGAAGGTGGTGACGGTTGCGGCCGATTGCGCGAGGGCCAGCAAAGCGAGCGCCTGATCCGGACCAGCGATGCCGATGAAGGCCGTCTCCCGCGAGCGGGGGCGGGGAAAGAGCCGGAGGCTCGCGGCCGTTATGATGCCCAGCGTGCCTTCCTGTCCCATGAACAGGTGCTTGAGATCATAGCCGGTATTATCCTTGCGGAGCTTGTTCAGCCCGGACAGCACGCGGCCATCGGCGAGCACCACTTCGAGGCCGAGGACCAGATCGCGGGCATTGCCATAATGCAACACGGCCGTGCCGCCCGCATTCGTCGCAAGATTGCCTCCGATCGTGCAGGAGCCTTCCGAGGCGAGCGACAGCGGGAACAAGCGATCGACATCTTCGGCAACGCTCTGCACGCGCGCCAGTGTCACACCCGCCTCGACCGTCATGACGCCTGAGATCGCATCGACCTCCCGCACCCGGTCGAGCCGCCGCAACGACAGCACAACTTCGCCGCCATGTTCGAAAGGGACCTGCGCGCCGACAAGACCTGTGTTGCCGCCCTGCGGCACAACGGGCGTCCGGGTTTTGTGGCAAAGCGCCAGGATTGCGGCGACCTCGGCCGTCGTGCCCGGTCGAACCACGGCAACAGCCGAGCCGCGATACAAACCGCGCGGCTCAACGAGATGAGGGGCCATGATGTCGATATCGGTGACGACATGTGCCGCACCGACGATGGCGGCCAGTTGCTCGACGAGTTCGGCGGCGGCCAGCATGATCAGGATCTTTCCTCGGCCAGCGCTTGCCCCGTGCAGCGGTCGCTGCCCTCCCAAAATCATTTAGGCGGGCCTCGGGTTTTGCTCAAGGCCACACGAGGTCCCACCCCTGGTCGGCGGGCTTAGTTCTTGGAATTCAACATGCGCTCGGTGCTGATCCGGAAGGTCGCCGGATCCGGCCGCGTCGCAAGGTCGACGTCACTGAGCGAGACCACTGTTTCGTAGCCTTGCGGATCGGTCACGGTCCATTGCTTGAGACGGAACGGATCGCGGTCGAAGCTAAGACGAATTTGCGACGTGCCGCCGAAGGTTGCCCGATCCTCAACGACGACGGAGGCGCCGGTCGCGTCGCTGGTGACGTCCAAAATCTTCGTGTCCTGCGCCAGATCAATATGATCATTGAGCAGGAATTTCAGCGGCGTTTGGCTAATGAAGTAGAGATCCTGCGTATGCAGCTTCCGGTCGATGACGGCGACCGACGTGCCGTCCGCGACAATTTCGAGTGTCGCCGGCGCCGCATAGGCAAACCGCATGTGACCGGGTTTGGCCACGTAGAGCTTGCCATCGGTGCGACGGCCATCGGCACCGATCTGCACGAAATCGGTGACCATCGTCTGTGCGCCGTTGAGATAGTCGTTGGCCTTTGCGACGACCTCTGCGGGTGTCAGGGTCGAGACCTGACGCGCCGGTGCCGTATTCGACGGCGCCTTTTTGCTCGGCTGGAGCTGCAACGGTCCGCTTTCCGCATGCAGGGGCGCGGCGGCGACGAAACAACAAACGACCGTCACCGAGGCAATGCGAATCATCATGCGCGAACAACTTTCGTAGCGGGTCCGGGAGAGGCGATAGGCACCCCCTGTGGCATTTGTGAGACTATGGTCCGGCCGCCTGTTTGGGAAGAGAGACCCGACGCGCCGTGTCGGACGACAAATGCCAAAAACAATCCGTGGGTCTTAGGCTGATAATAGGGCACTGCGCGGATGTGACGTGGCGGACGTCGAGCGGCAACGGCAACAAATCACGGCAAACCGGGTTTTTCGTGCGCCATCTCGTTCGCAGATGGCCTGATCTTTGGGAGATGACCATGGAACGCCGTCTCGTTCTCGTGGGGATCGCGGCACTGGCCGCCGGCCCCGCTCTCGCGCAGTCCAACCCGGCCCCCGCCACCGATACGCCAGCCGCAGCGCCGACTGCTCCGCTCGCCCCGGCTCCAGCCATGAAGATGGCGCCTCCGATAAGCTTGTCGGATGCTGCGACGACCCACCTGAAGCGCACGATGGCGGTCGGCTCCCTGTCACTGCTGGCGTGCCGTATCGCGGCCCCGAAGGTTCGTCAGGCCATGTTGAAGCAGTTCGTCGCTTTTGAAACCGCCGAACAGGAGACGATCGCCAGCATTCTCAAGGCCATGATGATGCCGGGCGCACCGCCGTCGGGAGACGTCGCGACGCCGACCGATGCCGAACTGATGGGGGCGATCGACGCAAAGGGTAAGGCCGCGATCGAAAAACTGCGGGACATGAGGGCGGGTGTCGAGTTCGAGCGCGCCTACGTCAAGGCGCAGGTTGAAGGGCACCGGGAGTTGCTTGAGATACAAGAGACCTATCTGAAGGTCGCCGACAATCTCGACGCCACCAACATGGCGAAGCTCGCCAAAGGACAGATCACCGAGCACCTCGTTCTGCTCAGCGATATCGGCAAACAGATCGGCTAACCCGAATGGTCCGGCCGAAACGGCTGGGCCATTATCGCCGGAGCATGATGACGGCCTGCTCGCCGAGCAGGTTCCACATCCACGACGACGCGCCTGTCCGCATCGGCGTCCCAGACTGGTCGAGCACAATGGCGCGCTCGACCTTGGCATCCATCTCGGTCACGAGAGTGAGAAAATCGCGGATCGTGCAAAAGTGGATATTGGGGGTTTCGTACCACGAAAAGGGCAGGTTGCCGGAGACCGGCATCCGCCCATGCACTCCGATTTCCAGCCGAACCTTCCAATGGCCGAAATTCGGAAACGACACGATGGCGCGCCGGCCGATGCGGAGCATCTGTTCGAGAACGAGCCTGGGGTGCCGTGTAGCCTGGATGGTCTGCGACAGGATCACATAATCGAAGGCGTCGTCCGGGTAGTCGGCGAGGTCGGTGTCGGCATCGCCCTGGATGACCGAAAGCCCCTTGGCGACGCAATCGTTGACCCCGCGTTGTGAAATTTCCAACCCGCGCGCGTCGACGTTGCGTGTATCGGCGAGAAGTCTCAGCAGAGCGCCATCGCCACAGCCGAGGTCGAGGACGCGGCTATCATGGTCCACCATATCGGCCACGAGCAGAAGATCGCTGCGGCCCGCGGCTTTCGCCTGGGCGACGCTATTCGGCCGCTGATCCATCATGCCAGCCCACGTGCTCGCGCCATCGCGGTGATGAAGCCATGCGAGGTCGCGAGCAGATCCGGAATATCGAGCAAAAAGGCATCGTGGCCTTTGTCGGTCTCGATCTCGACGAAGGACACGGAGGCGCTCCCCGCATTCAGAGCGTGGACGATCGCGCGCGATGCGGAGGTCGGAAACAGCCAGTCGGATGTGAAGGAGGCGACGCAGAACCTGGTGCGGGTTCCCTTGAAGGCTTGCGCGAGGCTCCCGCCGTAATCCGCTGCAAGATCGAAGTAATCCATAGCACGGGTCATATAAAGGTAGGAATTGGCATCGAACCGCTCGACGAAGCTGCGTCCTTGGTAGCGAAGGTAGCTTTCGATCTGAAAATCGGCGTCGAACGAAAAGGTGGGGGCGGCGCGATCCTGCAGCTTACGGCCGAATTTCGCATGCAGCGCTTGATCCGACAGATAGGTGATATGGGCCGCCATACGGGCGACCGACAATCCCTTTTCGGGTCGCGTTCCCTCTTCGAGATAGCGCCCCGCGCGCCAATCCGGGTCGGCCATGATGGCTTGGCGTCCGACCTCGTGGAAAGCGATATTCTGCGAGGAGTGCCGCGCCCCCGTGGCGATCGGCATGGCCGAGAAGACACGATCCGGGTAGAGCGCCGCCCATTGGAGGACCTGCATGCCGCCCATCGAGCCACCCGCCACGCAAAAGAGCGTGTCGATGCCGAGATGATCGATCAGCATCGATTGGGCCCGTACCATGTCGCGGATCGTAATAACGGGGAGGTCCAGCCCAAAGACTTTGCTGGTTGCTGGATTGATCGAGGCGGGGCCCGTTGAGCCGAGACAGCCCCCCACGACATTGGAACAGATGACAAAGAACCGGTCCGTATCGATCGGTTTACCCGGCCCCACCATGGCGCGCCACCATCCGGGCTTACCGGTGACCGGATGCACGTTTGCGACATGCTGATCGCCCGTCAGAGCATGACAGACCAGAATGGCATTCGACCGGTCTGCGTTGAGGGTCCCGTAGGTCTGATAGGCGACCGTTAGAGGCGACACCGTGCCGCCCGCATCGGTGATGAGAGGGCGGTCCGCCGGGAAGGTCACGACAAGGCTGGTCGGCGCATCTGCCTCGCTTCGATGTCCGTTCAAGCTGGCGGTGTGCAATCCCACGGCGCGATCCTCGCGCGTTCTCTTTGACGAACGCGTTGTCCGTCACATAGGATCGTCCGCTAAATCTGTCAACGGCGATCGGCGCCTCAGGGCTCCCTCGCCTTTGGGAGGACTTCGACGGTCGCGGTCATGCCGCCCACGAGCCGAATATCGGAGGGGACATCGTCGAGGTGCACGCGCACCGGCACACGCTGTGCCAAGCGCACCCAGGTAAAGATCGGGTTGACGTCGGCGATGCCATTGCCTCCGGGCGACGCATTGGCCACGACGATGCCGCGCGCCAGACTGTCGACATGGCCGTTTATCACGGTTTTATAGCCCAGCAACCAGACCTTCGCCGGATCGCCGTCCCTGATGGACGCGATCTTCGTCTCCTCGAAATAGCCGTCGACCCAGAAGGAATCGGCGTCGACGATCGATACGGCTCTGGTCCCGATCGTCGCATAGTCGCCCTGTCGGACCTGCAGGTTGGTGACCCATCCATTGACCGGCGAGCGGATGTCGGTGCGCTGCAGATTGAGTTTCGCTTTATCGAGATTGGCCAACGCCTGTTGATGCACCGCTTCGGCCGCTTGCGCGCTGGACGCGTAGGTCTCGCGTTCCTCCGGGGTCGCTGCGAGGTCGGAGAGACCAGCTCGACGCTTGGCCTCAGCCACCTTGTTCTGAGCATCGGCCGCCGCCTGTGCCACTGTGGCCTCGGCGAGCTTGACGGCGATCTCATAGTCGCGCGAGTCGATCTGCATCAGGGGATCGCCCTTATGGACGTACTGGTTGTCGGCCACCGGAAGAGCCACGACCTGCCCCGAAACCTGAGGCGCAAGCGACACCACATAGACCCTGACGCTGCCATCCCGGGTCCAGGGAGCCCCCATATAGGCCTGCCACATCGCGTAGGTGAGCCCACAGGCGACGAGCACCAAAACGAGCGTCACGATGATCGGGACGCTGCGAAGGCGGTACGGTGGGACGTTGGCGCTGGTGGCGGGAGTGCTCGCCGTGGTTGATCGATCAGACATGGGCATGCAGGCTCGCGGCGACGAGGACGATGGATGACAGGATGATGAGGTAGAGCGCGAATTCGAAGAGGCCTGGATGCCAGATGGCATCGAACCAGCCGAAATGTCCGGCAATTCGGCGCAAGACGAAGAGGATCACATAGGCCAGCACGATCATCGGCGCGATCGGGGCCACATAGACGCCGAACAGATCGATCTCCACGAAGCTCATCGGGCGATCCTCATGGGGAGACACTCATCGGATCACGGCTCCAAAATAATCGCGGTAATTCGTGATGGTCTCGCCGATTTCACGAAAAGCAGCCAGGAGCCTCGAGATTGCCACGCTGTCATCGGCATCGCCGAACCGATCGGCAACCACTCGACGTAGGGTGTCGAGGCCGCTCTGGATATCGGCAAGATCACCCTTCGATACCGCCGCTTCGACCGCCTCGACAGCCGCAACATCGAGCTCAAATCGAGCGAAGGTTTCCCGCACGTCCATGAGCTGCAGCCCGACCGTCAGCGCTCCCAGCATGCTCGATCCATCGGCCGGATCGGCGTCGGCTGGCAGCGCGACGATGCGGGCGAAGACGCGGCTTCGCCAGCGATCCGGCGACAGGTGGCCGGGATGGCGAGCGAGGGCGCGAAGGTCGGCCAGGGTCAAGCCCACGAGGCGCCGTGTCCGCGTCGCCGGTGGCACGGGTGGCATCACCTGCAACACGACAGCGCCGCCGATACATCCGGCCATGATGGCCAGTGCCGAATTGGCGAAGCTCTGCATATCGTAGCTGATCAGGTTCGTGGGCCCGAGCAGGGGGATGAAATTGACGGTGGCCGGGATCAGGACCGGCGCAAGTGCTGGTCTCGTCGAGAGAGCTGCCAGCGGCACCAGCACGAGAAAGATGATGGCCGCGAAGCTGCCGTAGCCCTCGTGGTTAGGCAACACCGCAAATTTGATGACGGCCGCGAGCGCCGCCGTGAGCACGCTGCCGGCCGCAAAACCGATGATGGCGCTCGAGGCTTGCTCGTTCTGCGGCGATAGAAGGATAACCGTAACGGCCACGAAGGTGATGAAGGTCGGTCCGGCCGACCACGAGGTGAGGACATAAACCATCGACGCCGCACTCAAGGCAGCGAAGACCCGGAGAGCGTTGACGAGCGGTGGCAGGACATCCGAGATCAAGCGTTGACGCACCGCAACGATCGGGCGGGCACGGCGGCTGTCGGTCAGCAGGATCTCGACATTGACGGCTCGGTTCAGGCCCTCGAGCACGGAAGCGATCCGGTCAAGCCCGAGCCGCGACGTCGACACCGCCCCATCCGCACCCCGAAACGTCGCGGCGGCGCTTTCCCAGGTCTTGAAGCGTTGGACCAGATCCTCGGCGGCCGTCGGGTCCTCCGCCCGTTGCGGCAAAAGCGTGCCGAGGTCGGGCGGCAAATGCTTGAGGAGGGCATGAGCTTGCCGTTGGCCTTCCTCTGGTTCGAGGCTGTCGATATGAACCGAAATCGTTCGCCACGCCGACAGCGCAAGAAAAAGACCGGTGATCCCAGCCCGTAATGTGCTGCGTCGATGGCTGATGCCGGGCGATTCACCGATCGTCTGGTCGATCAAGGGATCGAGTGCCGCCACCCGCTTCAGCAACGCTCGTCGTCGCGTCTGAAGATCCCGCCGGTCAAGATGGCTGAGACCGCGCAGTTGATCGACGACGCCGGCGCCGATATCAGCCACGAGCGCACTGACGGAGGCGGCAAGCCGACGAGGCGAATGGCCAAAATCCGTCACCGACATGACCACCATGCCGCAGGCGATCCCGAGGCTGATTTCGGCGGCGCGCGCGACCGCGAGGGTGAAAACCTGATCCGGCGCGGCGATCGAACTCGAGGCGATGATCGCCATCGTGTAGCCGGCGAGCAACGCCGCATAAGCCGAAAAGTTGCGGAGGACCGTCGACACGAAGCTGCAGGCGGCGCACCAAAGCGCAAGGCCGAGCAGAAACCCCATTCTGTCCTGCGGAAAGACGGCCGTCAAAGCGACCGTCGCGATCGCGCCGATGATCGTTCCGACCAGCCGAAACACGCCCTTCCGCATCGATGCGCCCAGCACCGGCTGAGCCACGATGGCGGCCGACGTGCCGGCCCAGCTTGGATTGTCGAGCTGCAGGAAAAACGCGAGATAGAGCGCCAGCGAGACCCCGAGGGCGAGCCGCAGCCCGAACAGGAGCGCTGGGGCCGTCGCCACGACGGCATCACGGATGCGCTCGGGACGGAGGTGCGACGGCGCTTCCGCCGTATCGGCCATCACTATGTCTCCCGCCAGGCACGGGCCGCTTGCGTCACAGCGTCTCCGAGCCGGCCTCCAATGGTCTTAGACCGTCTACCGGTTCGGCGCGCGCCCGTCGACAGGGTTGATGCGCGGCGCTGATCTTTGCCATGTTTCCCGTGCGGGCGATCTCGGCTATCAGATCGGGAGAGGGACGGTCGTTGTTATGGGCCGAGGAGCGATGATGGACTCGAATTCCGCTTGGCTCAGGGTGACGCGCGGGACCGCGCCGTTGCTCGTCAGCCTTCCGCACACTGGAACGGACCTGCCTGACAATCTCGTGCCCCGGCTCGTTTCTCCCTGGTTGGCCCGCAAAGATGCCGACTGGTGGATCGACAAGCTTTATGATTTCGCGTCCGACCTCGACGCGACGGTCGTCCACACCTCGATGTCGCGTACCGTCATCGACGTCAACCGCGATCCATCCGGCGTTTCCCTGTACCCCGGGCAAGCCACGACGGACTTGTGCCCGGTGACGACCTTCGACGGTGAAGCTCTCTATCGATCCGGCGCGGACTTACGCTCGGACGAGACCGCAGAACGGCAGCGTCTTTATTTCGACCCCTATCACGCCGCGCTCGCCGACGAGATCGCACGGCTGAAACGGTCGCATGATCGCGTCGTCGTCTATGATTGCCACTCGATCCGGTCGCTGGTCCCACGGTTGTTCGAGGGCATACTGCCGCATTTCAACATAGGGACCAATTCGGGGGCAAGTTGCGATGCAGCCCTCACGCAGGCGGTTGAGTCTGCCTGTGACGCGTCCGGCTTTGACCGCGTCACCAACGGCCGGTTCAAGGGCGGCTTCATCACGCGTCGCTACGGTCGGCCGGGGGCAGGCGTCCATGCGATCCAGATGGAATTGGCTTGTCGGGGTTATCTGCGCGAGGAACCGGGGCCGGTGAGCGAGGGCGCTTGGCCGCCGCCCTACGACGAGAGCTTCGCGGCACCTATCCGTTCCGTCTTGCGGCGCGTTCTTAAGACATCGCTCGGTTTCGCCATCGCTGGACGTCAGGACTGAGCCGAGATCATGTCGCTCTTTCCGCAAATTACCGTCCTTTATCGCGCATAGGATCAATGAACCCGTAACGCGGATTTGCTACGTTAGCGCGTAGAGGCAGCACCCATGCAACCTGATCTGCACGCCCGGATACAGTTGAAAGACACGCAGACCGCGTGGCCCGCCGATATCGAGACAATCGCGGGCCGAGCCGACATTGCGATCGTCTTGCGACTCGTTTGTACCGCGATGGCGCGGCGCTACAGCTTTCTGATCCGACGCCTTGGGGCCAAGTCAACCCTTGCGGCGTCATGGGACGCGGAAGCCGCGAGGTCGGTCGTATCGTTCGACCTCGACGATGCCGATCCGAATTCCTTGTCGTGTCTGGTCGAAGGGCAGCGGCTCGCGATCGTCGCTTGGAGGCCGATCGTGGCGGATGGAGGCGATTGGTGGCTTGGCGTCGCGGATCATCACGGCGGCGACCGTTCGGGCACCGCCGACAACGACCTCATGTCCGGCTTCGCAGAGCTCATCGCGTTGCAACTTGGTGAAGCTGTGCCTTCGCCTGTCGGCCGCGCGCGCCAGCAACATCCGGGTTTCGCACCAGATGACGCCGCGCGAGCCTTGATCGAGGCGATCCCGGCCGCCGTTGCCGTGATCGACGCGGACGATCGTTTCGTTATGTGGAACCTGCTCTACGAGGAATTGTGTGGGCCGATCGTTCCGGTCCTGAAGGTTGGGCTCCCGTTCGCCGAGATGTTGCGGGTGGCGGCGCGCGACTGGGTGAAGCATCCGACCCTTTATGACGAGGACTGGATCGAGGCCCGGATGGCCCTGCATCGCACGGCGTCCTCCGCGATCGATTGCCAGATTGCTGACGGACGATGGATGAGGATCAAGGAGCGCCGCCTCTCGACGGGCGGCATGATTGGTCTGTGGACCGATATTTCCGACAGCCGCGCGCGTGAAGGATCGTTGCGCCAATTATTCGACATCAATCCCATGCCGATGATCGTGGCCGACCGCTCCGACGATCGGATTCTCGCCGTCAACGAACAGGCTTTGGATCTTTACGGCTATGCGCGCCACGAGTTCATGCGCCTCACCATGGCCGATATCGACGCAGCCGGCGCGAGACATGTGCTTCGAGCCATCGCGCTCGATCCGGATGCGCTGGGTGGAAACATGCCGGTGTGGTCGCTGAAGCGGGCCGACGGAAGTCTGCGCCAGGTCGAAATGACGAGCCGCGCCTTCACGTTCGATGACAAGCCAGCCGAGTTGATTGTTCTCCGCGACATCACACAACAGCGTGTTGCCGATGCCGATCTTCGCCACACGCGCGCTTTCCTCAACAGCGTCGTCGATGCGATTCCGACCAGTGTCTATGCCAAGGACATGCAGAATGGGGGGCGCTACGTCCTCTTCAACCGGGCCTGTATGGAACTGAGCGGTCAGGACGGCGACAAGGCGATCGGCAAAAGCGATTGGGAGTTATTCCACCCCAATCAAGCCACGCGTTTCATCGCCCAGGACGAACAGGCCTTGCGAGCCGGCGTGATGCAGATCTTCGAAGAGACCATCACCCGAAGCAGCGGCGAAAAGCGCTTGATCCGGACCAAGAAGGTTCCGATCGCGGATCGGGAAGGCGGGGCCGTTCGCTTCGTGCTTGGGCTCGCGGACGATATTACGGCGCGGCGGGATCTCGAGGCCAAACTGGTCAGGATGGCGCATCACGACCCTTTGACGGACCTGCCGAACCGCATCCTGTTCCAGCAAAGGCTGGAGGCGGCGCTCGCGCTGAGCGCTCGGACGCAAGCGGCCGTTGCGATCCATTACCTGGATCTCGATCAATTCAAAGCCGTCAATGACACGCTCGGCCATGCGGTCGGTGATGCTTTGCTGAAGCGGGTCTCCCAGCGGCTGTTGTCGACCGTTCGACAGGTCGATCTCGTGGCACGGCTTGCGGGCGACGAGTTCGCGATCATCCAGACCGGGGTGACGGGCGCCGACGAAGTCGTGGTCCTGGCGGAGCGGGTCGTCGACCTGACGGGAATGCCGTTCGACATCGATGGGCATCGACTGACGATCGGCGTCAGTATCGGGATTGCGCTCGGTCCGCGTGACGGGTCGGATCCGAGTACCTTACTGAAGAACGCCGACACCGCCCTTTATCGCGCGAAGGAAGATGGTCGCGGCCTGTTTCGGTTTTTCGAAGCCAGCATGAACTCGCGTCTTCAGGCGCGTCGGGCGTTCGAGCGCGATCTTCGCCGCGCCCTCGTCGACGGTGAATTCGAGATCTCGTATCAGCCTCTCGTCAATCTCGCGAGCGGCGAGATCGCGGGCTGTGAGGCCTTGCTGCGTTGGCGGCATCCCGAGCGCGGCTATGTAAGCCCGGCCGAGTTCGTTCCGCTGGCTGAGGAAACCGGCTTGATCGTGCCGCTCGGTTTGTGGGTCTTGCGGAAGGCCTGCGCCACCGCCGCCGCGTGGCCCGCGCATATCCGTCTGTCGGTCAACATCTCGCCACGTCAGTTCCGCGCCCCGATGTTCGTCGACACCATCGTGAGTGCGCTGCGGGACTCGGGGCTGCCGCCGGAGCGGCTCGAACTCGAAATCACTGAAAGTGTGCTGCTGGTCGAGAATGCCGGCAATGTGGCGATGCTCTACCGCCTGCGCGAAGCCGGCATCGGCATCGCGCTCGATGATTTCGGAACCGGCTATTCGTCGTTGAGCTATCTTCGCTCCTTCTCGTTCGACCGGTTGAAGATGGACGGCAGCTTTGTCCGGGACATCGGCCTCAACGCGGAAAGCCATGTCATCATTCGGGCGATCCTCGGCCTCGCCCACAGCCTCGGCATGAAGATCGTGGCGGAGGGCATCGAGACGGAGGAGCAGCGCGACCACCTGCAGACGCTCCGCTTCGATCAGGGCCAGGGTTATCTGTTCAGTTCGCCCCGGTCTGCCACGGAAATCGATATCCTGATCGCATCCGCGCCTTTCGTGCTCGATGATGATGGCGCAAGCCGAAAGACCGGTCTGTCGTAGCCGAGTTGCCCTCGGTGTCTATTGCTCGCCGAACGTCAGGGCCGGATTGAACGATCGGGTCGTGCCGGGCGGTGGGGCCGGGAAGGGGGCGGCCTTGCGAACCAGATCCAACGCCATCGCGTCGACTTCAGGCTGACCGCTCGACTGGATGATGGCGAGGCGGTCGACCGCGCCGGTATCCCCGACCGTCAACGCGAGGATCACCTGACCTCGGAGACCTTTGGCGCGCGCTTGCTCGATGAGCTGCTGCTCGCGCCCCAACATGCCATACACAACACCCTTATACTCCTGACTCTCGGCTTGGCCGGCCGACGACAGCATGGCGCGGAATGTCGAAGGCAAGCCAATCGCGCTCATCGGCAGCGCGGCTGCTAGCCGAGCGGTCTGATCGGTGGAACTCTGATGGCTTGGCGCCACCGGAGGCTTGCGCTCCGCCGGTTCTGGATTTCTGGCGGGTGCCGGCACAGACGTGTCGGCCTGTGGCGATGTCAACACCGCCGGCGCATCCGGCGCCTTAACGGGCTGCGGCGGAGCGGGATCCTTGGGTTTGTCCTCGGACAGATTGGCGGGCTCGTTCTTGTCGGTCTGGGTCTCGGCGCGCGTCGGTTCTGGAGGCGGCGCGACAAGCACGGGTGCCTTGACGTCTTGCTTCGAGGTGACCGCATCCTTGCCGTCGGTGTTACTCGGTTCGGCGGTTTGAGACGGGGTCGTTCCAGGAACGGGCGGAAGAGCCTCCGGCTTGGGCGGTTCCGGCTGAGCGGCTGCTGGCTTGGGCGGCTCCGGCTGAACCGCTGCTGGCTTTGGCTCCGGCTTGGCTTCCGGAAAGCTGGGAGATGTGCTCGACTCGCCCGGGATCGATTTCACCACCTCGACCGATATCGGTTCGGAGGAGGTCAGATCCACCAGCATGGCCCTCCACAAAATCACGAACGCCACCACCAAGGCGAGATGAACGATGGCCGAGATCGTCGTACTCGACACAAGGCGCGTGAGCCTCGAGGTGCGCGCCTCGGGAACCGGCGCCACAAACAGATGCTCCGGCGCATCGGTCAGCGCCGGCGCGGCCGAAAAGATCGAGAGGTCAAGGCGATCCTCTCTGATGGCTCTGAGATCACCCGTCAGCATGGACGACTGACATAGGATGATTGTGGTGAAATGAAAACAATGGCTCGTTGGCCGCGACCTTCCGATCGAAGATCGACCGCCTCACGCTCAAATTGAGAGCAGCTGCGCTCGGGCAAAACACAAGTCTTTCCATATCGATGATGCGACGTGACATTCCCTCGTCACCCATTGTGCTCTAACGATAGCGTCTAACGACGCAGGCCTTCGGGCCGGCTTTGAACGAGGCCGAGACATGAGTGACCTTCGGACGCTGGCGATCGATATCGGAGGAACGGGCCTGAAGGCCTCGGTTCTCGATCAGAACGGCGCGATGATCCACGATAAGGCTTGGCGCAAGACGCCGACCGATCTCACACCGGCGTTGCTGCTGAGCGAGATTTCGGCCCTGATCGCGAGCCTACCGGATTTTGATCGCGTCTCGGTCGGCTTCCCCGGCGCGGTCCGGCGCGGGCATGTGTTGACGGCACCGCATTTCGAGGGTCCGGACTGGGTGAATTACAATCTGGCGCAAGGCATCGCACAGACGCTGCACAAACCCACGCGGCTCGCGAACGACGCCGATATCCAGGGGCTCGGCGTGGTGTCGGGAAAGGGCATCGAGGCGGTCTTGACGCTTGGGACGGGGGCCGGGACGGCGTTTTTTCAGAACGGGGTTCTGGCGCCGCATATGGAATTCGCGCATCACGCTGTGCATAAGAAATATACGTATAACAGCTACGTGGGCCGCGATGCGCTCGCCGATGTCGGCAAGAAGCGCTGGAACCGACGGGTCCACAAAGTGATCCAGATCGTCAGCGATCTCGTGCATTACGACCGCCTCTATATTGGCGGGGGAAACGCGTCGAAGATCGACGGATCGCTGCCCGACAACGTCACGATCGTCGACAATGCGGCGGGGATCACGGGTGGCATTGCCCTGTGGCGAGACGGGGCCGGCTTCGACGATGCCGACGGCTTGTCGCCCTCTCCAACCTGAGACGGGCGACAAGCGTTATCGGCCCCATCAGCCGTCGATCGCGTCGCGATCGGTAAACCAATGCACCTGGCCCTTGGTCGCCAAGCCGCCGGCCGGAACATCGGTGGCGCCAGACCGGACATGGGCCAACATGTCTCTCTTGGCTTTCCCGGTCACCAGAAGGGCGATGTGACGGCTGCTTTCGAGCGGCGGGTAGGTGAGCGTGATCCGAACTTCAGGACGTCCCTGCGAAACCGCCGCGACCCATTTGGATCGTTCCTCAAGAATCGGCTGGCCTGGAATCAGCGAGGCGGTATGCCCATCGGGTCCGAGGCCAAGGAAATTGACGTCGAATAACGGACGATCCGCGTCGAGCGTCTCGGCGCCATAGTAGCGGCGGAGTTCCGCGTCGTAGGCGGAGGCGGCCTGCTCGGGCGAGGAGACCTCCGTCACGATACGGTGGACGTTCTCCTTCGGTACAGGCACATGCGACAGCAACGCATGCGACGCCATGGTGAAATTATTGTCCTTGTCGCCGTCCGGCACGAAGCGCTCGTCGCCGAAGAACCAATGCGTCTTGGCCCACGGGAACTCCTCACGGAACGGGGCTTGTGCCAGCCGCTCATAAAGCGTCTTCGGCGTCGATCCGCCCGACAGGCAGACCGCAAACCGGTCGCCGGCCTCGAGCGCGAGACGAAGCAGCCACCCGGCGACCTCGTCGGCCAGAACGGTCGGGTTTTCGAACGTCGTCAGAACACCCGCACTCAGGCTTGTGTCAGCCATATCGTCTCTCCTTGCCTGAACGCTCAGGCCGCGTCGCGAAGCAGAGCGATCGCCCTGGCGTAATCGGGATGTCCGAAGATGGCCGACCCCGCGACGAGCACATCGGCACCAGCCTCGACCGCAGCCTTGATCGTCTGCGTGTTGATGCCGCCATCGATCTCGATATGCGGATCGAGCCCGCGACTGGCCGCCATGGCTCGGACGGCTTTGATCTTTGGCAGGATCTCGGGGAGGAACTGCTGACCCCCGAAGCCGGGATTGACGGTCATGACCAGGACGATGTCGCAGAGGTGCAGCACATATTCGATCGCTGATGGCGACGTGGCCGGGTTGAGCGCGACGCCCGCCTTCTTGCCGCTCTCCCGAATGCGGGACAACAGACGGTGCAGATGGATGGTCGAGGTTGGCTCCGCCTGAACGATGACGTGATCGGCGCCCGCCTTGATGAAATCCTCCAGCATCAATTCGGGCTCGACCATCATCAGATGGACGTTCAGCGGCTTTGTGGTAGCGCGACGAACCGCTTCGATCACGACCGGACCCATCGTGATATTGGGCACGAAACGCCCGTCCATGACATCGACGTGGATCCAGTCCGCGCCGGCTCGATCGATCGAGGCGACCTCCTCGCCGAGGCGGCCGAAATCTGCCGAAAGAATGGAGGGCGCGATCAGCAGTTGCTTCATGTCTCTCAATGTCCACCCTGGTCGGTTGCGCCGAGCAGGAATTTTTCGATGGCCTTGGCGAAGCCCTCGTCGTTGTAGGAATCGGTCGTGGCGCTGGCTCGGCTCTTCACGTCGTCGCTGGCATTGCCCATGGCAATGCTGAAGCCGCTTTTGCGGAACATCAACTCGTCGTTCGGCATGTCTCCGATGGTGGCGAATTGCTCGGGCGGAATGCCGAGGTGCTTGGACAAGGTTCCGACGACCGTGCCCTTATTGGCGTCTGGATTGGTGACGTCGAGATAGTAGGGCTGCGACCGCGCTGCCGAGACCTTGTCGCCGAAGGCCTGCTGGGCATCCTTCTCGGCTTTGGCTACGAGATCGCGATCGTCGCTGATGCCGACGATCTTGACCGCATGGTCGAGCGCGTCGTCCGAGAATGTCGCCACCACCTTGGCCTCGAATTTGACCGTCCAGGTCTCGCGCTCGACATGCGGCGCCTTGGCGTCGCGAATGAACCAATCGTCCGCGGTATAGACCCAAGCGTCCATCCCGTGGTCGAGAATGAGTTTCAACGTGGCGCGGGCCACGTCTGGCGCGATCGTCTTGGCTTCGACGACGGACATGTCGGGGTTGATCAACACGCCGCCGTTGAAACCCGCGATGGGCGTTTCAAGAGCAAGCGGCTCGATCAGCATGGCCATGCCGCGCGGGGGTCGGCCGCTAGTGACCGCGAAGGCGATGCCGTGTTGCTTCAGCGCTTTGACGGCCGCGATGGTGCGCTCGGTAAGCACCTTCTGCTCAGTCACGAGTGTCCCGTCCACATCGGCCAACAGGACCGCGATCTTGCCCTTCGGCATGGTGTCGGCTGTCATGATTGGACGCTCCCCTCGTAGGATGGTGCCACCGCATCGACCGGAATGTTGAGGACGTAGCGTTCGATGGCTTTGGCAAAGCCCTCGTTCTCGCAAGTATCCGTCACGACATTGGCCATGTGCTTGACCGCATCGGTCGCATTGCCCATGGCGACGCTGAAGCCAGAAACGTCGAACATCGGCGTATCATTGTAGCCGTCGCCGATCGTGAACACCTGATCGAGCGGCACACCGAGATTGCGCGCCACCCCGCGCACCGCCGCGCCCTTGTTGGCGGCCGCATTGGTGATGTCGAGATAATAGCTCTGCGAGCGTGTCGCGAGGGCCGACCCGCCAAGCTCGGCTTGCAGGATCGCCTCGCATTCGGCGAGCAGCGGATGGTCGTGGCTTGCCGCCACGATCTTCAACGTGCGTGACATGTGAGCATCGTCGAACTCCTCGACGATCGTCGGCCGCAGCCCGAGGGTCGTTGCCTCATGGTCGACATGCGCGCCGTTCGGGTCGCGGCAGAACCACTCGTCGTCGGTGAACAGCCATGCATCGATACCCTGCCGACGCAACATCGACACGCTCGTCCTGACCGCGTCGATCGGCAGGATCAGTCGTTCGATGATCGTCAGGTCTGGGCGGATGATCGCACCGCCGTTCACGGCGCCCACCGGAACCTCGATCCCGATGGATTGAACAATACTCCGCAAGCCGACGGGCGGACGGGCGCTGGCGACGCTGAACCCGATGCCGCGCTGCTTCAATTGCGCGATCGCGGCCCTGGCGCGGGGTGTCACCACCTTGGCTTTCGTCACCAAAGTGCCGTCGATATCCGACACCACAAGGGCAATCGGCTGCCGGGGATGTTGATCGCGGCTCACGAAGCCTTCCCCGGGACAAGGCTCTTCGGACCCGGGTCGATTGCGACCGGGCGCCAGCTGCGACCGCCGTCTTTGGCCAGCAGAGCATCCGCCGCGGCGGGGCCTGCCGTGCCGGCGATGTAGTTGGGGAAGTCGTCGGGCTTCTGCTTGGCCCAGGCGTCGATCACCGGCTGCACGATCCGCCAGCCTTCCTCTACCTGATCGGCCCGTTGAAACAGGGTCTGATCGCCGAGCATGACGTCATAGATCAGCGTTTCGTAGCCGACATTCTGTTGGGGCGGAAACCAGTCGCTGTAGGAGAAGTTCATCTTCACCGATTTCAGATCGACGACCGGGCCCGGCTGTTTAACGTCGAACTGCATCGAGATGCCTTCGTCCGGCTGGATCTGGATCACCAGCCAATTTGGATGCATCGATTTCGCATCCGTATCCTCGAACAAGCTCGTCGGTGCGGATTTAAAGCGGATGGCGATCTCGGTGGTCCGGCGGGTCATGTATTTACCGGTCCGGATATAGAACGGTACGCCCGCCCAACGCCAATTGTCGATTTCGAGCCGAAGCGCCGCATAGGTCTCGACATCGGAATAGGGGTTGACGTTCGGCTCGGTCCGATACGCACGCACGGCTTTGCCGAGCACACTGCCGGAGTCATATTGGCCGCGAACCGCGTCGCCCGGCTGCACCGATTTGATCGACGCGAACACATCGACCTTTTTGGATCGGATTGCATCGGCCGCGAAGGAGGTCGGCGGCTCCATGGCGGTCATGCATAGCAATTGGAACACATGGTTCGGCACCATGTCGCGCAACGCGCCTGTCGCCTCGTAGAAATATCCGCGTCCCTCGACCCCGACCGTCTCGGCCACGGTGATCTGAACGTGATCGATATGGTCCCGATTCCACAACGGCTCGAACATTCCGTTTGCGAATCGGAACGTCATGATGTTTTGGACCGTCTCCTTGCCGAGAAAATGATCGATCCGATAAACTTGGTCTTCGTTCAGCGATTGCAGGATGCGTTTGTTGAGATCGCGCGAGGTCTGCAGGTCGTGACCGAACGGCTTTTCGATGACGACACGACGCCACGCGTTCTGCTCGCCCTCTTCGGTGTCGACGAGCTTCGCCTTGCCGAGTTGATCCACGACAATACCAAAGAAACGATCGGCGATCGCCAGATAGAAGATGACGTTGCCGGCCGTGCCGTTCGACGTTTCGATCTCGGCGAGTTTGTCCTTGATGCTCGTGTAGGTGTTCGAATCTTCGAAATCACCAACCAGATAGAACATTCTGTCGGTGAGCCAGGACCATGCCTTCGCGTCGATTTTGGCCGGCTCGAACTCACCGGTGCCGCCGACGAAGCTCTGCATGGCTTCCGTCAGATGCCCGCGCCATTCGACATCGTCTTTGCCGTTATGGTCGATACCAAGGATCGCAAAATTGTCGGGCAGCAAGCCGGTGAGCGCCAGATTATAGAGCGCGGGCGTCACGAGCCGCTTGGTCAAATCGCCGTTGGCGCCAAAGATCACCAGCGTGCAGGGACCCGGTTTCTTCACTGTCGCCGGGCTGATCGCGGCCGGCGGCGTGTTGTCGGTGGCGTCCGCCATCAATTGGCTCCCGGTTTGGAGCTTGCTGCGGCGCTGCTGGGCAGACCCGTCTCGACGTGACCGCCGAAGCCGAACCGCATGGCCGACAGGATCTTCTCGCCAAACGTGTGCTCTTCGCGCGACCTGAACCGGGCGAAGAGGGCGGCGGCCAAAACGTTAACCGGAACGGCCTCCTCGACGGCTGCGTCGATGGTCCAGCGACCTTCGCCGCTATCGGCTACATGACCCGAGAAATGCGCGAGATCCGGGCTGCTGGTCAGCGCCAAGGCCGTCAGATCGAGCAGCCATGACGAGACGACGCTGCCGCGCCGCCAAACTTCGGCAACGTCGGTGAGGTTCAGGTCGAAGCGCTGATTTTCGGGCAGATCCGGCGAGTTCTTGTTCTTGAGGATGTCGAAACCCTCGCCATAGGCCTGCATCAACCCGTATTCGATGCCGTTGTGGACCATTTTGACGAAGTGGCCGGCCCCCGTCGGACCAGCGTGAATGTAGCCTTCCTCGGCGCGATTATCGGATAGCTTCTCGCGCCCCGGCGTGCGACCGACGTCGCCGCGACCGGGCGCCAGCGTCTTGAAGATCGGGTCGAGGCGATCGACCGCATCCTTGCTGCCGCCGATCATCATGCAATAGCCGCGTTCCAGACCCCAGACACCGCCCGAGGTGCCGACGTCGACAAACGTGATCCCTTTCGGGGCCAGCATTTCAGAATTCTTGATGTCGTCCTTGTAGAAGGAGTTACCGCCATCGATGATCGTGTCGCCGCTCTTGAGCAGCCCAGCGAGTTGGTCGACGGTGGCCTGGGTGATCGCCCCGGCCGGCAACATGACCCAAACGGCTTTCGGGCTATCGGTGAGCTTCGAGACCAGATCCTCGACCGAGGTGGCTCCAATCGAGCCATCGGCCACGAGAGCGTCGACTGCCGGAGCAGCGCGATCATAGACGACGCACTGGTGGCCCTCGCGCTGCAGCCGCCGAACGATGTTGCCGCCCATGCGGCCAAGTCCGATCATTCCCAATTGCATGCGAAGTACCCTCTGTTGAAGCGGCAAGTTGGCAGGTCGATCGGTTAAGCCACGATGCTCTTGGTGGCTCCGGACGGCGCGCTTTGATCGTTGTGGGTCGCGAGTTCGCGACGTTTCTTGGCGACACCGCCAAGCAGTTTGTCGAAGGCGTCGTGGAATTTAACCACGCCTTCCTTCACGAGATCGGCCGTGATCTCATCGATCGACAGTCCGAGCGTTTGCAACGCCCCCATCGTATCGGCGACCTCAGACATGCCCTGTTCGATCGTGTCGGGCGTCGCAGTTCCATGGTCGCGGAAGGCCTTCAGGGTCGCCGGCGGCATGGTGTTGACCGTCTCGCGACCAATGATGCTATCGATGTAATAGGTGTCGGGCAGCGACGTCTTCTTGGTTCCGGTCGAGGCCCAGAGCAGTCGTTGCGGCCGCGCTCCCTTGGCCGCGAGCGCCTGCCAGCGCGGCGTGGCGTAAATCTCTTTGTAACGGGCATAGGCCAGTTTGGCACTGGCGATCCCGACCTTGTCGGTCACCTTGTCGACCAGGCCAGGCGCCGTGTCGCCGAGGTCCTTGAGCCTTTCGTCGACCGCGACATCGATGCGGCTCAGGAAGAAACTCGCGACGCTCGCGATGGTCGATGGATCACCCCCATCGCGGACCAATTTTTCGAGGCCGCCCATATAAGCGTCGGCAACGGCCGCATAAGCCTCGATCCCGAACAGCAGCGTCACGTTGACGTTGATGCCCGCGCCGATCACGTCGCGAATAGCCGGAAGCCCCGCATGGGTGCCGGGAATTTTGATCATCAGATTGTCGCGCCCGATGATCCCCCATAGCCGCTTGGCTTCCTCGATCGTCTTGTCGGTTTCGTTGGCGAGATAGGGAGAAACCTCCCAGCTCACGAAGCCGTCGTTGCGATCATGCTTGTCGTAGACGGGGCGGAACAGATCCGCCGCGCCTTTGATGTCCTCCGCCGCGAGAGCCTCGTAGACACGCATGTCGTCGAGAACGCCCTGATCCAGGAGGGCGGCGAGATCATCCTTGTATTCGTCCGTTTCGCCGATCCCCTTTTCGAAGATCGACGGGTTGGAGGTGAGCCCCTTGAGCCCGTCCTCGCCGATTGCTGTCGCCAGATCACCCTTGCGAACGAGGTCGCGGTGGAGATCGTCGAGCCAAGGAGACTGGCCGCAGCTTTCGAGTTGGACGAGGGGGTTCATGGGGCTGCTCCTCTATTCCGAAATCGACGTGGGTTTATTGTGCCGAGTCGTTCACGGCTTTCGGGTGTTTGTGGTTCGCAATCTGCTGTTTGGCGATTTCGACGACCTTCTCGGGCGTGAAGCCGAACTTTGTCAGCAAATCCTTCATCGGTGCGGACGCTCCGAAGCTGTGCATGCCGATGACCGCGCCGAGCCGACCCGTGTAGCGCTCCCACCCCATCGTCGAGCCTTGCTCGATCGCGACGCGGGCCGGCACTTCGGCCGGGAACACGCTGTCCTGATAGGCTTTGTCCTGCATCTCGAACAACTCCCAGGACGGCATCGACACGACGCGAGCCTTGATGCCTTCGGCCTTCAACGTCTCGTAGCCCTGCAGGGCCAGCGACAACTCGCTGCCGGTGCCGATCAGGATCACCTCGGGCTTGCCGTCTTCCGGATCGGCCAGCACATAGGCGCCCTTGGCGACGCCCGATGCGGCCGCGAATTTCTCACGATCGATGGTCGGGAGAGGCTGGCGGCTGAGAATGAAGGTCGCGGGCTGATGCTTCAGGCCGAGCACGACACGCCACGCTTCCGCGACTTCGTTCGCATCACCGGGACGCAGGGTGATCATGCCCGGAATACAACGAAGGCTGGCGACCTGCTCGACCGGCTGATGGGTCGGGCCATCTTCGCCGACGCTGATCGAGTCATGCGTGAAGATGAAGATGGTCGGCAGTTCCATCAGCGCCGCGAGCCGCAGCGTCGGACGGAGATAATCCGAAAAGATCAAAAACGTCGACGCATAGGGACGGATCTTGGACAATGCCAAGCCGTTGCAAATCGCGCCCATCGCATGTTCGCGAACGCCGAAATGCAGGTTACGTCCGCTCCGGTCGATCGGCGTGAAGGCCGCCGAGCCTTCGAAGATCTGCCGGGTCTTGGTCGAGCCGTCGAGATCGGCCGAGCCGCCGAGCATCCAGGGATAATGCTGCGCCAGAGCATTCTCGACCTTGCCGGACGAGTCGCGGGTCGCCAAACCCTTGGCGTCGGCCGGAAACACCGGGATCGCCTTGGCGGCGTCCTCGGGAGTGAGGCGGTGTTCCATCGCCTCGAATTGTCCTGCGAGATCGCCTGCGACACTCTTGTAGGACGCGAATGTCTTGTCCCAAGCGGAGCGAAGCTCGGCGCCGCGCTTGCCCATGCCGTTGGCAAAATTCTCATAGACGCCATCTGGCACCAGGAACTGCGCGTCTTCCGGCCAGCCATAGTTCTTCTTGGTCAGGCGGACTTCTTCCGCGCCAAGCGGTTCGCCATGCGACTTGTTGCTGTCCTGCTTGTTGGGCGAGCCATAGCCGATGTGACTGTCGACGATGATGAGCGTCGGGCGCGATTTCTCTTCGAGAAACGCGTCGATGCCGGCGCGGATTTCCTTGATCGAATTGGCGTCGCGCACATTCACGACGTTCCAGCCATAGGCCAGAAACCGGGTCGCAACATCTTCGCTGAACGTCCAGGAGGCCGGGCCGTCGAGCGTGACCTCGTTGCTGTCATAGAGCCAGCACAGATTGTCGAGCTTCAGATGGCCGGCCAGCGACGCCGCCTCACTGGCGACGCCTTCCATCATCTCGCCGTCGCTGCAGAGGGCGTAGATGTTATAGTCGATCAGCGTGTGGTCCGGCTTGTTGTAGCGCGTCGCGAGCCACTTTTCGGCAATCGCCATGCCGACGCTCATCGAGACGCCCTGGCCGAGCGGTCCGGTCGTCGCTTCGACGCCCGACGTGAAGTGATATTCGGGATGGCCCGGGCAGGCGCTGCCGGGCTGCCGGAATGTCTTGATATCGTCCATGCTGACGGCCGGACGGTTGACGACCTCATAATCCTCGTTGACGGCCTGAACTTTGGTCAGGTGGAGCATCGAGTAGAGCAGCATCGATGCGTGACCCGCCGACAAGATAAACCGGTCACGGTTGGGCCAGAGCGGTTGCGTCGGGTCGTAGCGAAGGTAGTCCTGCCACACCGTATAGGCGACGGGGGCCATTCCCATCGGCGCACCCGGATGTCCAGAATTCGCTTTCTGAACGGCATCGATCGAAAGCGTGCGGATCGTGTTGATGCTGAGAAGATCGATATCGTCCATAATGCGTCTCGTTCTTGCAATGGTCGCATCGGCGACCGATACGGACCGTGGTTGCGAACCTTAAGGGGGACATATGACAGTCCCGTGCACAGGCGCGATGTTGGCGAGTGCGAAACGTAAACGCGACGCCGCCCGTTCGGTTCAGCCTGCGGCAAGCTTAAACTTGGCTTCGTTAGAAAGCCAACCCGGGGAGGATTTTTAGTGAAAATTTTGGATAGCAAAGCCTTCTTGACGCGAGCGGGCAAGTCCCTCGCGTTCACATCCCTCGGTCTTGGCGGGGCCCCGCTGGGCGACCTCTTCGAGCGGCTCGACCAGCAGACGGCGCATGACACGATCCTGACGGCTTATCGGAGCGGTATCCGCGTCTTCGATACGTCGCCCCATTATGGCAACGGGCTGTCGGAAGCGCGCTTTGGCGCGGCGCTGCGCGACTTGCCTCGCGACGCGTTCCTGCTCTCGACTAAGGTCGGCCGGCGCATGGATCCGTTCACGCAACCCGCGCCCGCCAGAGCCGATGTGACGTCCCCGGGGTTTGCAGGGGGCTTCCCGCATCGTGCCATGTTCGATTATTCCTATGACGGCACGATGCGCTCGATCGAGCAGTCGCTTCTGCGGACCGGATTGTCCCGGTTCGATATTCTGATGATCCACGATTGCGACGTGTGGACCCAGGGCGCCGATATGATCGACCAGCGCTTCAAGGAGGCGATGGACGGCGCCTACAAGGCGCTGGATCGTCTCAGAAGCGAGGGCACGGTCGCGGCGATCGGGGTCGGTGTCAACGAGGCCGACATCTGCGAGCGCTTTGCCCGCGCCGGCGACTTCGACGTCATGATGCTGGCCGGGCGCTACTCTTTGCTCGAGCAACCCGCGCTCGCCTCGTTCCTGCCGCTGGCCGAACAGAAGTCGATCGGCATTCTCCTGGCCGGCGTGTTCAACTCGGGCATCCTGGCCACCGGGGCGGTGCCGGGCGCCACCTATAATTACACGGCGGCATCCACCGACATCATGACACGGGTCGGGCGGATCGAGGCGGTTTGCCAGAGGCACGGCGTCACGCTGCGTCAGGCGGCGCTTGGCTTCGCCTTGCATCATCCGGCCGTGGTGACGTTGGTGCTGGGCGCCGTCAAGCCGGGCGAAATGGAGGCCAATGTGGCCGATGCTCAAATCGCGATCCCACCCGCACTCTGGAGCGAGTTGAAGCGCGAGGGTCTGCTTGACGCCGCCGCGCCGACCGGGTGAAGGAAGACGGCAGGCAAAGCGCTGCCGCGTGCCGCGCAGAGGGACCAGAATGATCTTTCGACGTTTTGCGCTGGCGATCGGCCTGCTATTCGCTGGGTTGGCGTCGCAACTGCCGGAGTTCACGCAGCAGTATAAGCAACGGCTCGGCGGCGCGATCGACGAGTTGCGCTCGATCGTGACGCAGTTCGACGCCGAGGCCGCCAGTCAATCGCTGAACCGCGACCAGGGGATCGCGCGGCTTCGCGGCAATTCCGACGTGTTGGCGCAGGAGCGGGGCGCCAGCATCGCCGAGACCACCGCGCGCGAAGAACGGCTCGAACGGCAGCGTGCGTCGTTCGACACCGCTGGGCCGTTGTCGCAATATGCGGTGCTGGCCAAGGATTTCGATCCCGGCATCGCGCGCCAGGCCTATGCAGATTATCAACCCGCGCTGCCCGTCACGACGGCGGGCTTCGTCAGTGCCGGCATCGGCCTCGTGGTCGGCTGGCTCGCCACCCATCTCGTCGCTCTGCCGATCCGGCGGCGACGATTCCCTCCGACCACCGGCATCACGCGCGTCTGACGGCTCAAGCGTCTTCTTCGGCTTGGTTCTGGGCGATGGCCGAGCTGCCGCCATTCAGTCCCGAGGCGATCGTATGACCGATCGCGACAGCCGCGAGGCAGAGCAACACCGAGACGGCGATATTGATGCAAGCCCGCAGAGTCGCGCCGCTGCGAAGCAGGTCGAGCGTCTGCAGGCTGAACGACGAGAAGGTCGTGAAGCCACCACAGACGCCGACCATGACGAACAAGCGCATGTTTTCTGACACCGGGAAGCGGCCATGCGCGAGCGTCAGCGTGCCGAAGAGGCCGATCAAAAATGAGCCTGCGATATTGATCGCGATCGTGCCCCAGGGCAGTGACTGGCTCCAAGGTGCCGTGAGGGTCGCCACGGTAAAGCGCGCCAGCGTGCCGAGCGCGCCGCCGAGCGCCAGGAGCAGATAAGTTTGGATCGTCATCGTGGTGCCTCCATTGTTGGGAGGAGGCGGCCGTTTGGGCGCACTCCTACCGCTGGTGTCTTGCGGTAGGAGTCATCAGCTCGGTCACGAGCGGTTTCGGGGGAACCCCATCCCCATCGACGGCTGTAACGGTCAGCGGACCAAAACGTTGCTGAACTGCCAGGGATCCTCACGGTCGAGGTCTTCGGGAAACAGTCCATCGCCGCGATGGGTGAGTGGCGTCCAATCCGTATAGGCGCCGACCACCGGCCCAAGATACGGCGTTTGAATCTCGAGACAGCGCTTGAAATCCATTTCGTCGGCTTCGACGATACCTGCTGTCGGATTTTCGATCGCCCAGACGATACCGGCCAGCACGGCCGATGTGACCTGCAACCCGGTCGCGTTTTGGTAGGGCGCAAGCTCCCGCGTCTGTTCGATCGAGAGCTGCGACCCGTACCAATAGGCGTTTTTCGCGTGGCCGTAGAGCAGCACGCCGAGTTCGTCGATCCCATCGACGATGTCGGCCTCGCCGAGGATTGTCCAGGTTGCTTGACGCTCCCACTGCTGCCCGGCCATCTCATCCAGCGACAACACGGCATCGTCCGCCGGATGATAGGCGTAATGGCAGGTCGGCCGGTAGACCGCCTTGCCATCTTGATGAACCGTCAGATAGTCGGCGATCGAGATGGCCTCGTTATGCGTGACCAAAAAACCGTGCTGAGGACCAGCTGTCGGCGTCCAGGAGCGCACGCGCGTGCCAGCGCCGGGACGCAGCATATAGATGGCACAATCCGGTCCGAAATCGTGGCGCTGACCTTCGAGCGGCAGAGCCTTCTCGTGTGTGCCCCAGCCGAGCTCGGCCGGCTGCAATCCCTCCGACACGAAGCCCTCGACCGACCATGTGTTGACGAAGACGCCGCGCGGCTTCGGGGTCTTGGCACGCTGGGTGTCGCATTCGGCGATATGGATGCCCTTGATGCCAAGTTGCTGGGCTAACTGGCCCCAGCCTTCCTGCGTCTGCGGTTCACTCGCGTCGAAGCCCGTGGCCTCGGCGATGTTGAGCAGCGCCTGTTTGACGAACCAGGACACCATGCCGGGGTTTGCGCCGCAGGTCGTGACGGCCGTGGGGCCGCCGGGATGGGCACGACGAAGGTCCATCATGGATTCGCGCAGAGCATAGTTGGACCGCTGCGACACCGTCAGACGCTTGTCGGTGTAGAAGCCCGGCCACGGCTCGACGACGGTATCGATGTAGAGAGCGCCGAGCTCCTTGCAAAGCCGCACCATAGCGACCGACGACACGTCGACCGACAGATTGATGACGAGAGCCTGCTTGCCGCCAGCCGTCAGCAGCGGCTTGAGCACTTTGATGTAATTGTCGATCGTCAGCCCGACCTTGTGAAACGCGATGCCGCGTTCGTCCAGCAAAGCGCGATCGGCATCATCCGGCGCGATCACGGTCATTTGCGCCTTGTCGAAACCGATATGCCGCTCGAGCAAAGGCAGCACGCCTTTGCCGATCGAACCGAAGCCGATCAGGACGATAGGGCCATCGAATTGGGCGTGTTGGGTCCAGTCGGTCATGGGGCGTCCGTCATAGGCAAGGCAGGCGATCGATCGCCAGCGACATCGCCTTAGACCCAAGCTAGCCGTCACGGTCAAGCCAGAAGCGGGATTTCGGCAAACGCGAACAGGCGCTGAGAGTTTTTCAAGGGGATGTCGATGCGGCGGTTCGACGCCGTCATTCAGTTTGGAAACGCTATAATGAGACTTTCGAAAACGATCGGTACGGAATATAGGTCGACCAGAAGCTCAGCCTTTTGCGTGTTTCTCCCCCCGACCTCTTATCGTGATGAGAGAGGCGGGCCGTGACCATAACCTAATCTGTGGCGACCCCGATCGATGGACCGTGGCAGCCGCATCCCGTCGTTTCCAGCAACACGATCGGAGCGGGCCACATGGGCGGCGCTCCATCGCGGAGACCCCCATGATCGACCTCAAAATCAATGGCCAGACCCATAGTCTCGATGCGGATGGCGAGATGCCACTGCTCTGGGCTATTCGCGACATCCTGAACATGACCGGCACGAAGTTTGGCTGCGGCATCGCGCAATGCGGCGCCTGCACAGTGCATATCGACGGCCAGCCGACCCGCTCCTGCCAGACCCAGATCAGCGATGCGGTCGGTCACGACATCACCACCATCGAAGGCGTGCAGGGCAAGGTCGCCGATGCCGTCAAAGCATCCTGGCAGACGCTCGACGTGGTGCAGTGCGGCTATTGCCAGTCGGGGCAAATCATGTCGGCGATCGGCCTGCTGTCGCAGACGCCCAAGCCGAACGATGGCGATATCGACTCGGCGATGTCGGGCAACGTGTGTCGTTGCGCCACCTACAGCCGTATTCGCGCCGCGATCCACGACGCTTCCAGCAAACTCGCCTGAGGGTCCAGCCATGTACAGCAAGACCATGAACCGGCCGGCAGCGCCGGCCATTGCCCCCTCGCGCCGCGACGTCTTCAAGGCCGCCGGTGCAGGCGCGCTCGTGATCGGCTTCGTCATGATGAGCGGACGCGGCTATGCCGAAGAGGCCGCCGGTGGCGGCAAGGCTCTCGTCCCGACTCTCGGGGACGCCCCGCGCCCCAACGCCTTCGTTCGGATCGCGCCTGACAACACCGTCACGGTCATCGTCAAACATCTCGACATGGGGCAGGGGGTCACGACCGGCTTGCCGACCATCGTGGCTGAGGAACTCGATGCCGACTGGTCGCAGATGCGCGCCGAATTCGCGCCCGCTGACGCGCAGCTTTACAACAATACGGATTTCGGACCGATCCAGGGAACCGGCGGATCGACCTCCGTCCACAACAGCTGGACGCAACTCCGCAAGGCGGGGGCTGCGGCCCGCGCCATGCTGATCGCCGCGGCGGTCGACGAGTGGAAGGTTCCGGCGACCGAGGTCGTGGTCACCAAAGGCGTGTTGACCCACAAGTCCGGCAAGTCCGCGACCTTCGGCGACCTCGCCGCGAAGGCCGCGCAGCAGCCGGTTCCGATCGAGGTCCGCCTCAAGGACGCCAAGGACTTCACCCTGATCGGAACGGCCGTACACCGCATCGATCATGTCGTGAAGACGGATGGATCGGCCAAATTCGCGCTCGACATTCGCCGACCCAATATGCTGACCGCCGTGCTTCAGCGCCCGACCCGGTTTGGCGGCACGCTGAAAAGCGTCGACGACAAGGCGGCCCGCGCCATCAAGGGTGTTGTCGACGTCGTCATCGTGCCGCAAGGCGTGGCGGTGCTGGCCGAGAACACGTGGGCGGCCCGGCAAGGGCGCGATGCCCTAAAGATCGAGTGGGACGACAGCAAGGCGGAGATGCGCTCGACCGCCGACATGCTGGCCGACTACAAGACATTGGCGGCGACGCCCGGTTCCGTCGCCGTGAAGGCCGGTGATGCGGATCAGGCGTTGAAGACATCCGGCAAGGTCCTCCAAGCTGAATTCGTGTTTCCTTACCTAGCGCACGCGCCGATGGAGCCTTTGAACTGCACCATCGAGCAGGCGGCGGACGGCTCTTATGACTTCTATGCTGGGTCGCAATTTCCCACCATCGAGCAGGCGGTAGCGGCCGCGACCTTGGGCGTCACGGCCGACAAGGTCCGCATCCATACAGTGTGGGGCGGAGGCTCGTTCGGGCGTCGTGCGACGCCGAATGGCGATTATTTCGCCGAAGCGGCTGCCATCATGAAGAAGGCCGGTGGCAAGCGACCGGTGCATCTCGTCTGGACGCGTGAGGACGACATCAAAGGCGGCCGCTATCGTCCAATGTTCTACCATGCTGTCGAAGCCTCGCTTGATGCGAACGGCGGCGTTGCGGCATGGAAGCATCGTCTGGTCGGGCAGTCCTTCATGCGCGGCACGGCTTTCGAACCGGTGATGTTCAAGGAAGGCGTCGATGCGACCGCGGTCGAAGGCGTCGCCGACATGCCCTATTCGATCCCGAACCGCTTGGTCGACTGGCACGACGCGCCCTCGGCGATCTCGACGCTCTGGTGGCGGTCGGTCGGCCATAGCCATACCGCTCAGGCTGTCGAGGTCATGATGGACGACCTCGCCCATGCGGCCGGCAAGAACCCGGTCGATTTCCGCGTGGCGTTGCTGAAGGACCATCCGCGCCATGTCGCGGTGCTGAAACTCGCGGCCGAGAAGGCTGGGTTTGGTCAGGCCATGCCGGCCGGACAGGGCCAGGGCGTTGCTGTGCACGAGAGCTTCAACACCTATGTGGCGATGGTGGCGGACGTCACCGTCAATGGTGCCGACGTGAAGGTGAACCGCATCGTCATCGCGGTCGATTGCGGCATCGCCATCAACCCGGACGTGATCAAGGCTCAGATGGAAGGCGGCGCGGGATATGGCCTCGGCGCGGCGCTCCGCAACCAGATCACGTTCGATAAGGGGATTGTCGATCAGGCGAATTTCGACACTTACGAGCCGCTGCGAATCTCCGATATGCCGGTCATCGAGGTCCACATCATGCCGTCGACTGAAGCGCCGACGGGTGTTGGCGAGCCAGGGGTGCCGCCCGTCGCTCCGGCGGTCTCCAATGCGATATTCGCGGCGACGGGCAAGCGTCTGCGTTCGCTGCCGTTCGACTTCGATCGTCTGAAGGGGGCTTAAGCAGCAGCGTCATTCCTCGACGTCGGGACGGACGCCGAGGATCGCGACGATGATGCTGACATTTCGCGAGAGAGGCCGTGGCGATTACTAACCAGGATTCGCTACGGCCTTTGTTGAAGCTTGTTCGAGACAGTCATTCGTGACCATCCTCTCGCCTTGAAGCGGGGGCTTGAAAATGATGACAGAATGCGGTTGCGGTTCGACCCATGACGCCGGGCGGCGGGCTTTTTTCACGGCTGCGGCCGCGACAGCAGGGGCTGCCGTCACGCTGGGTTTTCAGCCGGCGTCGGCGGCCGATGCCAAGCCTGAGCCGGACAAGCGCATCTTCATGCAGGAGGCTACTCGGCTTGCGATCGAGTCGGTCGAAAAGGGCTGGGGTGGGCCGTTCGGGGCCGTGATCGTCAAGGACGGCGAGATCATCGGGCGCGGACAGAACCGGGTGCTGCTGACCGGATGTCCCGTCTTCCATGCCGAGATCACCGCTATCATGGACGCGTCGCAACGGCTCAATCCCAAAGCGCTTCTGGGCAGCGACTATGGGGCCGGCACGATCCTGGAGATGATCCCGCGCGAGGCGGGTTCGCCGGATCCGGTGCCGGAGCGCGCCAAGATGCTGAAGGGCTGTGACATCTACATCAACGGCGCGCCATGCCCGATGTGCATGAGCGCGATCTACTGGTCGCGCATCGACCACGTCTATTTCGCAGCCTCGTTAGCCGATACGAGCCATATCGGCTTTGACGATGCGTTCCAATATGAGGATTTCACGAAGCCATGGGAGAAGCGACGCATCGCCGTGACGCCCGGCTTTGAGCGGGACACGGGTCTCAAGGCTTACACGGCCTGGCAGGACAAACAGGATCGCCACCCTTACTGATCGTCGCGCCGCTCTGCCGGCTCGATCGATTTAGGCCGCGAGGCGAAGCCCGTCCTGGCGACGGCCGTCCAACAGAAGTCCCGTGCCGACGACGCGCCCGCGTGCCAACGCGAGCGCGCCCGGCACGAGTTCAAGGCCTAAAAACCGCGCCTCCTCGACAGGGCCTGGCAGGGTCAGGCCAAGCGTTGTGTCGCGGCTAAAGCCGAATTGGGCATAATAGGGCGCATCGCCGACGAGGATGATCGCCCGGTGGCCGAGCTTTCTGGCGCGGCTCACCCCATGCTCGACCAGGGCCTTGCCGATGCCGAGCGAGCGATGCTCGGCCGATACCGCCAAGGGTCCCAGCATCAGCGACTCGCAGCGTCCCGCTTCCACATGCCAGAACCGCAGCGTGCCGATCACGGCGCCGCCAGTGGTTGCGACGAAGCTCAGGCCATCCGCTGCGATCCGACCTTCGCGCAAGCGCTCACAGGTCTTTTCGAAACGCGACAAGCCGAAGCTCGCATCGAGGAGGGCCTCACGGGCCGCGACATCGTCGTGCTGTTCGTCGCGCAGACGCAACACGGTCGAGACCGGACGCAGCGTGCGCCAGGCCGACGAGACGCCGGAGAACAGCCGTGCAGAGACGAGGGCGGTCATGAGCCCCTCCAGGGGAGTGGTGGTACGAACGGGACGGGCGTGGGTATGCACACGCCGCTACTGAAGGCCGGCACCCTTGCGTGGTGCGGCCATCGCCGATGCTGAGAACGGGTCGGAGATCGGGGCCGAAATCGGCCCATCGACCTCAGATCACGTAGGACTTCAAAGGCGGAAACCCATTAAAGCCGACCGCCGAATAGGTGGTCGTATAGGCGCCGGTCCCCTCGATCAGAACCTTCGAGCCGATCTCCAGACTGAGCGGGAGCCAGTAGGGATCCTTTTCGTACAGTACATCAACGCTGTCGCAGGACGGGCCGGCGATGATGCAGGGCTCCGCTTCGTCACCGTCGAACGCCGTCCGGATCGGGTACCGGATCATCTCGTCCATCGTTTCGGCCAAGCCGTTGAACTTGCCGATATCGAGGTAGACCCAACGCATCGTGTCGCCGTCGGCCTTCTTCGAGATCAGCACGACCTCCGCCTCGATCACACCCGCATTGCCGACCATGCCACGGCCCGGCTCGATGATGGTTTCGGGAATACGGTTGCCGAAATGCTTCCGAAGCGACGCGAAGATCGCCTCTCCGTAGGCCTTCACGGCCGGAACCTCCTTCAGATACTTGGTCGGAAACCCGCCGCCGAGATTGACCATCTGGAGCGTAATGCCACGTTCGGCCAAATCCCGGAAAATGCCCGACGCTGAGGCCAACGCGCCGTCCCACATCCCCGGATTGCGCTGCTGCGACCCAACGTGGAACGACAGGCCATACGCGACGAGGCCCAAGCGATGCGCCGTTTCGAGCACGCGCGCCGCCATCGCCGGAACGCATCCGAACTTGCGCGACAACGGCCACTCGGCGCCCTCGCCGTCACAGAGAATGCGGCAGAACACCTTCGAGCCGGGCGCGACGCGCGCGATCTTCTCGACCTCCACCTCGCAATCGACCGCAAAGAGGCGAATGCCGAGCCCGTAGGCCCGCGCGATGTCGCGCTCCTTCTTGATCGTGTTGCCGAACGAGATCCGGTCTGGCGATGCGCCGGTCGCGAGCGCCTGCTCGATCTCGACCACCGAGGCGGTGTCGAAGCAGGAACCCATCCGGGCCAGCAGGTCGAGCACTTCGGGAGCCGGGTTAGCCTTCACGGCATAGAACACGCGCGTGTCGGGCAGCGCCTTGGCAAAGCAGGCGTAATTGTCCCGCACGACGTCAAGGTCGACCACGAGGCAGGGGCCGTCTTCACGACGATTGCGGAGAAATTGATGAATACGGTCGGTCATGGCGGCATCCCATCTGGCGCGATTGCTCGCGGCCGGAACGAAAAAGAGGGGATCGGCGGCAATGCGTCATCGATGGCGCGCGATGGAGACGCGACCAGGAACGTTACTCTGCCAACCGCGATCGCACAGTCTACAGGTGCATGAATAGACCCATGCACCGGACAACCGAACGATCAAATGCTGCGCCGTTGGCTATGCGTCCCGCTCGGCACGAGCCGAGCGACGAACCGAATAGCCATCGATTGGAAAGGGGAAATCCCTAACCGCACACCCGGCAAGAAAGACAAGCCTCTTCGTAGCCGACCTTTGGAGGGTCGGCAGAGACGAAAAAGCCCGGTCCGTCGTTGCTTCAAGTCGCGTCCCCCGTTTGGCGGGGTTCGCCGGTTCACCTCCGGCTGCCGGTTGTTTCTGACGGTTAATCGGCCTCTTGTCCGAACCCCGCCAACCGACACACGACCACAGGCACGTGCGAAATTGGGCAAGGCGGTAGATAGGGACAACGGACGTTGGGCACAAGCGTTTTTTTGAAAAAAGCGCGACCCGCGACGGGATCACGCATGCCTTTGATTCGCATGAACAATTCTTGACAATCCGGGCTCAAAATCCGAGCAGGATTCAGCAGCTAAGTGAATGTCGATTTCGTCAATGAAAACAGCCCTGCTTTCCTCTCGCAGGGTTGCAAAAAGATCCCTGAAGGCGTCGGGCCGTCATTCGCCGCGGAGGATCATGTCGTCCCGGTGAATCATCTCGGCGCGGCCGGTGACACCCAGCACCGTGACAATATCCTGCGAGCGGCGGCCGGCGAGACGGACCGCATGGCTCGCATCATAGGCCACCAACCCACGCCCGAGTTCCACACCGGCGGCATCCTGAATCCGCACGCAGTCTCCGCGTGCAAACGAGCCCTCGACATGGGTGACGCCAGCGGGCAGCAGGCTCGCACCCCCCTTGAGCGCCCGCGCCGCACCTGCATCCACCGTGAGGAGACCGCGCGGCTCGAGCGACCCAGAAATCCAGACCTTGCGGGCCGAGACGGGAGTTTCAGTTGTTAAAAACCACGTGCACGGCCCGCCTTGCTCGATCCGGCGGACCGGATGCGCGATCCGTCCATCAGCGATCACCATATGGGTGCCGCCCGCCGTGGCGATCTTGCCGGCTTCGATCTTGGTCCGCATGCCGCCGCGTGACAAATCGGAGGCCGGGCCGCCGGCCATTGCCTCGATGGCCGCATCGATCCGCGGCACCAGCGGGATCAGCGTCGCGGACGGATCGTCGGCGGGCGGCGCCGTATAGAGGCCATCGATGTCGGACAGCAGTACCAGCAGGTCCGCGCTGGCCATGGTGGCGACGCGTGCGGCCAGGCGGTCGTTGTCGCCGTAGCGGATTTCGCTCGTCGCGACCGTATCGTTCTCGTTGATGATCGGCACGGCGCGCCGCTCGAGTAGCCGCCCGATGGTTTCCCGCGCATTGAGGTAGCGGCGACGCTCCTCGGTATCCCCCAAGGTCACCAGAATCTGTCCTGCCGTGATGCCACGCGCGCCGAGAACCTCCGCCCAGACGCGGCTGAGCGCGATCTGGCCGACTGCGGCGGCGGCCTGGCTGTCTTCCAGCTTCAACGCGCCGGACGGATAGCCCAGCACCGTCCGGCCAAGCGCAATGGCGCCTGACGAGACCACGAGAACATCGACGCCACGCCCATGCAGGGCCGCTATGTCGTCCGCCAAAGCGTCCAGCCACGCTCGCTTCGGCTCGCTCGCGCGGCGATCAACCAGCAAGGACGAGCCGACTTTGACGACGACACGGCGGAAATTCTGCAGGAGAGGCATCATGACGAACAGCACGCGCGAGAGGGATGCGCGCCTTCGGCCCCCGGCGCCGCTTTGTCAAGGCCAGCTCGCGCCGCGGCATTCACTCGATTGAGGCGGACGGACGCAACGAACAAGCGCCCCAATCGAATATTACGTACGTCAATCAACGAGCTATACTCACCTCGACGCCTCCGGAGATGGTCATGAGCAAAGTTACACGGCGACAGGTTCTCGGTGCCGCTCTGGCCGGAAGCCTCGGCGCAGCTCTGGCGCCGATGGCGCGTGCCGCGACAGGCGGGTTGCCGATCGTCGGCGCCATTCGCTGGGATGCGTGGTACGACCCCGATGGGCAAATCGGCAAAGCGGTCGAAGCCAGTCTCGGGCCGAGCCAATTCCACAGCCGCATGCCGTTCTTTGGCAAGGCGACTGACGCCGATCACGTGCGGATCGACGGCAATCACCAAGACGTCATGGATCGGGAGATCCAGATGGCGAAGGCGGCGGGCCTCTCCTATTGGGCCTATTGCTGGTACCCGCAGGACAGCCCGATGCAGAATGCCTGGCGGCTGCACCAATCCAGCAGCATCAAGGACAAGATGAACTGGTGCCTGCTTTGGCAATTCTCGAATCTTGGCGGCCGCGCCGCCTTCGAGAAGAACGTGCCGCAAGTGGTCAAGTGGCTCGCTCAAACCAACTATCAGGTCACGTCGGAGAAGCGCCCGCTCATCTATTTCAACGTCGATCAGCCGCAGACCCTCGCGAAGTGGCAGAATGATTGGGGCATGGTGGCTGCGGCCTTGGATATGCTCCGGGCAGCCTGCGCGGCCGCCGGCCTTGCCAAACCCTATCTCGTCGTGATGAACGGCTCGGCCGAGCAGGCCGGCGACGTGATGCAGAAGCTCGGCGGAGATGCGATCAGCAACTACATCGCCCAGACCCCGAAGAGCGATACGCCCAGCTTCGATGATCTGCGGGCGTCGGCGCAACACTATTGGGCCGATATGGCGCGTCATGCCCCGCATATCGTGCCGATCGTGATGACCGGGTGGGATACGCGCCCGCGGAAGCTCAACACGCCCTTCTGGGAACACGCGCCCAAGCGTGGGCAGTCGATCCACTATGTGCCGCATGGCAGCCCGGGCGAGATCAAGGCCGCGATCGGCGATGCGACCCAATATGTCCGTGCGAATCCGGCGATTTGTCCCTCGGGATTAGTGTTGGTCTACTCCTGGAACGAGTGTGACGAAGGGGGAGGGTGCCTCGTTTCGGTCTATGCGGGGGGTGACTAAAACGGCACTTAGGTTTACGGTTCGGCGCTCGTTTGCTCATGGAAGTTACTGATGTCGATGACGAATTTCGCCTATAAGATCGATATTGGGGTCGTCCCAAGGGTGTCGCTCGGCCAGGATGGTTTGATTTATCTGACCGGTGGAACGAACGGAACGTTGAAGCTCTATTCCGACCGCCTCTTTCAAGCCGACGTCGATCGCGATGGCTGGATCGCTCTGGTCGCGGCACGGTCGGCCTTCTTTGCGGAGCAAAACATCCCTTGGCGTTTTGTGCTGTCGACGGAGAAACTGTCGATCTATGGCGATGACGAACTCGCCCGTCAGTTGGCCGAGCCGGTGACGTCACCTGGGCAGGCCTTCAAAAGCGTCATCCAAGACGACGCTGTTCTCTATCCGCGCGATCTGTTGCGGGCCGAGATCGCCCAAAACGTCTATGTGAAAACCGATAGCCACTGGTCGCCGGTTGGCGCCTTCCTGGTCTTTCAGGAGATGATGCGCTCCGTCGGGCTGAGCCTCGACTGGGGCCGCTACACTGCGATGCCCGACGGACGCCTGACCTATCACGGCGATCTCTGGTCGGCGGATTACGGTGACGTGGGGCCGGATGTCTTCTTGCGCCGCAAAATCGACCCCGCCATCCGCACCGTTTACAAAAACCCGATCGTCGGGCTCTCGGAAGCGCGGGGTGGTCGCGTTGGATTGCATGTCGGTTCGCACCTGATCTGGCGCAATCCAACGGCCGAAGTAAAGAAAAACGTCATTCTGTTCGGCAGCTCGTTTTCGGAATCGCGACTGGAATGCACGTTACTGTCCTATCTCTTCGCGCTTTATTTCGAAGAGGTGCATTTCATCTGGTCGACCAGCCTCGATAAATCATACATCACCCGCACACGACCGGATTACGTGTTCGTGGAAATGCCCGAGCGTTTCGTCCGACAGGTTCCGGCCGACGACCTCAGCATCGAGCGGTTCGGAGCGGCCGAGGCCGAAAAATGGTTGATGGCCAACCCGTGACGGCACGGTCGTCATCGGCGCGCGTCAACTTGAGCGTTGCTTTGCGTGCGGCCTCTTCCCTTTGGTCAATCGATATGTCAGCGACACGCGAGCGACATCGCGATGCGACGCAGGGGACGCGGCTCCGAGGGGCGGCCGTGCTTTATGATCGACGCGGGTGGACGCGGCTTTGTCTGGCGGAGGGGAGACCGACATGACCATCTTGGTGACAGGCGCGGCTGGCTTCATCGGTTTTCACGTGGCGACGGCCTTGCTGGCGCGCGGCGAGACTGTCGTCGGCCTCGATAGCGTCAATGATTATTACGACGTGTCGTTGAAGCGTGCGCGGCTCGCTCTGTTGTTGCCGCACGCGCAGTTCCGGTTCGTGGAGGGCGATATCAGCGACAAGGCGGTTCTCGACGCCCTGATCGCGGCGCATCCCGACCTCGACCGCATCGTTCATCTGGCGGCGCAGGCCGGCGTGCGCTACTCGCTGGAAGAGCCGCGGGCCTATATCAAGGCCAACATTGTCGGGCATCTCGAGATCCTCGAACTCGCCCGCAACATGCCGGGACTGAAACACCTCGTTTACGCCAGTTCATCCTCGGTTTATGGCGGCAGCCGGACGCTGCCGTTCGGGCTCGACGATCGATGTGACGAGCCGCAATCGCTCTATGCTGCGACGAAACGAGCCGATGAACTGATGAGCTTCACCTACAGCCATCTCTACAGCATCCCCGCCACGGGCCTCCGGTTCTTCACGGTTTATGGACCGTGGGGCCGCCCCGATATGGCCCCGATGCTCTTCGCCCGCGCTGTGCTCGAAGGCAAGCCGATCCGCCTGTTCAACAACGGCGACATGGAGCGCGATTTCACCTATATCGACGATGTCGTCGCAGGCGTGATCGCGGCGCTGGACCGTCCACCGGAGGGAACGCCGCCTCATCGCGTTTTCAATCTCGGCAACCACCGCACCGAGCAGTTACGCCATTTCGTCGACGTCATCGAACGCTCGTGCGGACGCAAGGCCGACATCGTGTTGGCCCCGATGCAACCGGGCGATGTCCAAAGGACCTATGCGGATATCGCGACGTCGCGCCGCGACCTCGGTTTCGAACCGAAGACATCGATCGAGCAGGGAATACCAATCTTCGTCGCGTGGTTTCGACGCTTTTACGGTTTGTGACGGAGGGCGAGATGGCGCGACCGATGACGATCGACCCGCTCCACAAGCTGGCCTTGTGGATGGTCCTCGGTTTGGTAGTCTTTCTGGCCGTGTGCTTCGCGATCATTGGACACGGCTTCCTGTTGCGTCAGAGCACGGTCGTCCAGATGATCGACGGGGTGCCGACGCCGGTCGAAAAATGCGTGTTTTTCACCGTTTTCGGTCGTGAGCTGCGGGCCCAGACGCCGGATCCTGCGACCGGCAAGCCACGGTGTTGATCGGCTCCCGATATCTCTTTGGGCTAGGCCCGATCGCGAAGTTGTGATTTCGGGCGTGAGTCGGGAGAGTTGACGCGTCTTTCGTCTGCCCAATGTCTCTCTGTGTTGGCTGAAGGTGGCAGGCATCACAGGCCGCCAGTCCAACGCAAGGAGACACCAATGAGAGTCAACACCATCGCGCTTGCGGCTCTGGTCATGGTTGGTTTAACCGCGACGATCGCCTATGCGACGCCGTCCTATGAGGGCATGACGCCGACCCGTCACGTGGTTCATCATCATCACGTTGCCAGAAACCATCCGGCCAATGCGCCGGTCTCCGATGTTCCGCAAGAGAGTGCGGCGCCCGAGACCCTGCCGAAGCCAGAACCCTATAATCCAGCTTTGGATCGCGCGGGCTCTGGCACCGGATATTGAGGCTGTGGCTGCGCAAGGTCGCTGAAAAGCCGTGCGTTTTAATTGAGCGTTGTGGCGGGAGGGGATACATCTCTGACCGTGATCGGTTTCGATGCCGTTCCTCCCACCGCAAAGGTCAGCCATGATCTACGAACTCCGCGTCTATACGGCCGTCCCCGGGCGTCTGCCGGATATCATGAAGCGCTTCGACACAATCACCCTGAAACTCTGGGAGAAACACGGCATACGCCAAGCCGGTTTCTGGACAACCGTCGCGGGTCCGTCGATCAACGATTTGACCTATCTTCTCGCTTGGGAGTCGCTGGCTGAGCGCGAAACCAAGTGGGCCGCGTTTGGGACCGATCCCGAGTGGCTGAGCGCGAAGGCCGAGACAGAAGCAAACGGGCAACTCGTCGCCAACATCGCGAATTCATTTCTGCAGCCGACATCTTTTTCGTCGGTCAAATAGGCGCCCCGCTCGTCCGAGAATTATTATATTTTTATGACATGATGGCGATTGCGACGATCCTTTCGTCGAGACTCGACGTTCGCTTTGAAAGACCCGCGAGCCCCACTTGCGGGTCGCATCGTCGCAACGGTCGGAAGGTGGCTTATGGCGCTCCACAACCCAGAACTGAACGAGGTCGCTCTGATCGACCTTCGCCCCACTCAAATGACGGCAGGTTTTGCCGAGGTGGCGCAAAAACGGCGCGCGTGGAAGGATGGCGAGGACAAGAAGGCGAATTTTCTGCCGAGCCATTGCTTTCCAGCCGTCAGAGGGCCGAAAGATCGGATCTACATCACCGATCACCACCATCTTGGGATGGCGCTGATCGAGGCGGGTGAGACGAAGGCGTTCGTTACAATCTCGAACGACTTCTCGAAGCTTGCCCGCTCCGAGTTTTGGACCATCATGGATCACCTGAAGCTGGCGCACCCCTACGATCAGCATGGCCATCGATGCTCGTTCGATGACATGCCGAAGAAGCTGACAGCCCTGGTCGACGATCCGTTTCGCAGTCTTGCGTCCACGGTCAAAGATGCTGGTGGCTATGCCAAGGCAACCGAGCCCTTCGCCGAATTTCTCTGGGCCGATTTCTTTCGTCGGCGCATCTCGGCCGAGGCGCTCCACGACAACAAGAAAAAGGTACAGGCCGAGGCCCTCGCAATGGCGCATACGACGGCCGCGTCGCATCTTCCAGGCTGGACCGGCGAATCCTCGACCTAGCTCGGCCACATGGCCAATGTATTCGGCTTCGTCAGGCCTCGATCGGACGTCGGGAGAATTGCTGCTCGATTTCGTCGAGATAGCTCGTCTGTCCCGGCGTTGCCCTGCTGATGTGCAGCTTCGCCCGGATTTTCTCGTGCATCGTCGCGATTTCACTCACATGCTTCCGGGAGTCGAGGGCGTGGGTGACGCTGTTGGCATGGCGACGATGGACGTTCAGCGGCTCTGCCACATAAGCGATGCGAGCACCGGGCGCCGTGAGGCATTCGATATAGATGCGCCAATCGCCCGCCATCCGGAAGTTCTTCAGGTCGCTTTCGCAGCGATCCATGGCGGCCAGAAGCGCCGATCGTCGCCACACGACGCAACTGACGTTCATGATGAGGTTTTTGATCGCTAGAAAGCGATCGACGAACTCGCGGCCTTCGAACACCTCATCGACCGTGAGGGCTTTTGGCTCGACCGTCGCGTAATACCCCTTGTAGTCCGGGTAGACGGGCGCCCCGGTCATATCGATCGATTTGGAGTCGCTGAAGCCCATCACGATGGAGGGGTCGCTCTCCATCGCTCCGATCATCTGGGCCAGGAAAGTCATGTCCGAGAGATCGTCGGCCTCGGCGATCCAGAGATAGTCGCCGGTGGCATGTTCGGCGCCCTTGCGCCACTGTTTGAAGACGGAGCCGGAATTCTGCTCGTTGAGGATCAGCGTGAAGTCGCGCTCGTGCTCTTTGGCCGTGGCTTCGATGACCGCGACGCTCTCGTCGCGAGACGCGTCGTCGAGCACGACGACCTCGTGGACCGGATAGGTCTGCATGAAGATCGTCGCCAGACGCTCGGGCAGGCAATGGGCATAGTTGAAGTTTGGGACGATGACCGACACTTTCATGAGGCGCGGCAGCGCCATATGCATCAGATCCTCGACGTAATCCGCAAAGTCGAACTGGCTCGCGACGATCTCACGTGCCCGGTCCAACAAGCCGCGATCCGGCGCCTCGTTCAGCACGTCGGCAAGGTTCGTCGCCATGGCGGTGACGTCGGCATAGGGCGCGACGTAACCGATGCCATATTGCCGAAGGAAGTCCGGAATGCCGCCTGTGCCTTCAAAGGCGAAGACAGGAATATCGACGCTCATGGCTTCGAGCACGACGGTTGGGAAGGGATCCTCGCGTGAGGTCAGCACGAGGCCATCCGCGGCCGAAAAGAAACCTTCAACGTCGGCGCGATAGCCGGCCATGTGGAACGTGCCGGTCTTCTCCGCATCGGAGATCTCGACCGATAACCAGTCCCGCAAGCCCGGATCGATGCTCCCGACCCAGCAGAAGTGGATGTCGCAATCCGAGATCTGCAGCAGGCGCCAGACCTGGAGGAACAGGTCGAATCCCTTGCGAAGATCGCCATAACCCATGCCGAGAATCAGCCGGCTGCCGGGTGCCATGCCGAGCCCGTCGCGAAGAGCTTTGCCGAATCCATCATTCCGTTTCAGGGTCTTGTATGTGCCTTGCGGCCGGATCGCGAAACGGTTTGAAACGGGGACATTCAGCGCTTCGAGCAGCTTGTCTTGGATGTAGGCGCCTGCAAACACGACCTTGTCGGCCGACATCAACCCCGAGCGCGCTGACGGCATCAACCCCTTCTCGCGCAGGATACGGGGTAATTCGTGGACCAGGAGGATCGTGCGGAACCCGACCTCCACGGCCGAGGTGGCGGCATGTCCCGCGACGCTGGTGTTGGCGATGGCGGCACTGAAGCCACGCTCCTTCAACTCGGTGAGTTTCTGAACGAGCTTGTCTTTATCGGGGCAGAGCGTCGTGGGTGCAATCAGGCGGTATTCGGCTTCCAGCTTGCCGCCTTGCAGCAGGATGAATTCGACCTCGACCCCGAACGCCTGGCGGAGTGTTCGCCCGATATTCAGCATCAGCAATTGCGCACCGCTCGGGAAAGCGTCGTGCCCGATCAGCAGCAGTCGAGGACGCTTGGAGAATTGCGTGACGCCGGCTGCTGCCCGCGCGGTTGCATTCAGATAAGCGGAGCCGAAATGCAGGTCCGGTTCGAGATAGGCGCCTTCGCACCACTCGTTCCAGGCGTTCACGCAAACCAGTGGTTCACCGAAGAAGGGTTTGCGTTGAGCGGCGTCGATCAACTGCGAGAGCCAGAACTCGTAAAGGGTCGGCGTCGACCCGTGGATCACGAGCCCGGAGCCTTGGCGACGCGCGTCATTGTCCCAACTGGGAACAACCGTCTTGATCAGCGGGAAGTCCGACGGCGCCTCGTTCATCGAGACGCTCATGACGTCCTCATAGGCATAGACCCGGCCCGAGAACGTATCGTCGAGATAGTTGAGGCTCTTGTTGATCGGCGCCGTCAGCTTGGTCAGCTTATGCGGCGGAAACTCGATCGCGCCGTCGAGGCCGAATTTGCGGGGATCGAAATCGTCGAAGCTCTGGCTCATGACGATGATCGGATCTTCACCACCATTCTGGCGGAACAGGGTCCGCCACCGCTCGATCGCTGCCTTCGTGTCCGGGATGATGCTCGGACGGTAGATCATCAGCAACGGGCGGCCCTGCAGGCGGATGTAGCGCGGGTCCTTAAAGTGTCGGGTGTAGTCGGCGACGAGTTTGACGTCGTCATCCTCGCTATAACCCTGCGAGATAAGAACCTCGCCCTCGAGCCCATCCCAGCGGCGGGTCCAATCTTCGTTGGCCCACATCAGGCAGAACGGCATGTCGATGTCGGGCGTCGCGAGGAAATCCTCGAGCGGCTTTTCCATCAGACGCTTCGTGTTGAACCAATAATAGTAGAAGACGAAACCATAGATGCCGCCAGCCTTGGCCTGAGCCACATGCTTCCGCATCGTTTCCTTGTCGGCAAGCGAATAGAATCCGTTGTCGCGTGGCACGCGGGGCTGGAAATGGCCGTGGTAACGCGGCAGTCCTCGCGCGATGTTGGTCCATTCGGTGAAGCCCGTTCCCCACCATTTGTTGTTTTCGGGGAAGGCATGAAACTGGGTCAGATAATAGGCCAGCACTTTGCCCCGGCGCGGCACGCTCCCGGCAATGGGTCTCGCCTCCTCGAAAGCGGGGCCGGCCTTGGTGAAGCGCTTGACATTGGCCGGGATCGTCGCGTCGTCCTCGGACGCATGAGGCAGGAAGCCCGCGCCGCGGTTCTGCCGATAATGGACAAGCGGGTTTTGCTCGAATTTTCCGTCGAGATAGCGCTTGATGTAAAAATCCGTGTCGAAATTCGCCGACGGATTCCGGCTCTCGCGGTAGCCATAGTTGATATAGTGCTGAAACGGGTCGATGCCCGCCGCCGCAATATCGGGATAGGTTTTGAGGTAATAGACCGCGTCGAACTCGGCAACCGGGCTGAAGGGGCCGATCCGGTGCTGGATATAGTGGGATAATGCGTCGACCGCGTCCCCGAGCTTGTGGGTTTCGCGATACCATTGGGCATCGAACAGCGGACCGGGCAGAAGGCCTTGCTTGGCCCCAACCTCGATATAATGCTGCAGCGGATTGAGATCGGGCTGATCGGCGAGGTGGTGGTCGCGATACCACGCCGTGTCGAAAATGACATTGGGACGCCGATTTTCTCGAAAACCCCAGAGATAGAAATGCTCGGCGAGATCAATGCCGGCCTGGGCAATATCCCAATAGGTGTCGGAATAGAATTTGCCGTCGAACAGGCCGCTGCTTCGGATCGTCGAGAGAGGATCGGTCGGGTCGATGTCGTCTGTCGCCACGCTACGTTCAACCCCTTATTGGCTAGGCCAGTCGCAGCCCGGTCTGATGCGGCGATCACGCCGATCGCACTGATGATCGAGGATCGTCTGACGCATGGTCGCGCAGCAACGTATAACAACATCGCTACTGATCCAGATGCGCCGACGATTCTAAATCACATCTATTTCGATTTAAGCTTGGATCTATTTATCACTGATGGCAATCTCATGTAAATGGCTCGCATGGATTGTCTTTTCACATCGATTTAAAAGCTTCTCTACTTTCTCGTTGGCCTATCCGTCTTTAATTATCGCAAGCAATAGTTATGCCAACGCTACGTAACGCGCAGCGGAGCGATCATTGGGGCGACACGGATGCTCGGCCCAGCGAGTGATAGGTGAAGCCGGCATCCGCGACCCGATCCGGGGCGTAGATGTTGCGAAGATCGACCACGACGCGGCCGCGCATCAGCTTGGCGACACGCGCCCAATCGAGCGAACGGAATTCATTCCATTCCGTGATGAAGACGACGCCATCGGCGCCGTCGAGTGCATCGTAGGTGTCGCTGGCCCATTCGACATCGCCGATGACCTTGCGGGCTTCGTCCATGCCTTCGGGGTCGTAGACCCGGACGACCGCGCCTTTGCTGACCAGCGCCGGCACGATCGCAAGGCTCGGGCTGTCGCGCATATCATCCGTGTTGGGCTTGAAGGTGAGGCCGAGCACCGCCAGGCGCTTGCCCGTAAGGGATCCGCCCATCGCGCTTTCGACGCGATCGGCCATCTTGAGTTTGCGGGCGTCGTTGATGGCCGACACGGTCTCGACGATGGTGATCGGCGTTCCCGTTTCGCGCGCGGTGCGGATCAACGCCATGCAATCTTTCGGGAAGCAGGATCCGCCATAGCCGGGACCCGCATGCAGGAATTTCTTGCCGATGCGGCCGTCGAGGCCGATGCCGTTCGACACCTCCTGCACGTCCGCTCCAACGGCTTCGCAGAGGTCCGCGATCTCGTTGATGAACGTGATTTTCGTCGCGAGGAAACAGTTCGCGGCATATTTGATGAGCTCGGAGGTCTCGATCTTGGTGAATAGGACCGGCGTTTCGGACAGATAAAGCGGGCGGTAGAGTTCGCGCATCACCGCCCGGGCACGATCGGCATTCGACATGGTGCCGATCACGACGCGGTCGGGGCGCATGAAGTCGCTGATCGCCGAACCCTCGCGCAGGAATTCGGGGTTCGAGACCACGTCGAAGTCGCGCCCGAGCATGAGATCGGGTCGCGCCTTGGCGATGACGTCGGCGACCTGCCGCCCGGTGCCGACCGGCACGGTCGATTTTGTCACGATGACCGTATAGCCCGACAGCGCGTGGGCAATTTCCTCCGCGGCCGCAAACACATAGGACAGGTCGGCGTGTCCGTCGCCGCGTCGCGAGGGCGTGCCGACCGCGATGAAGACCGCGCCCGCACCCGCCACGGCGGGTTTCAGATCGCCGGAAAACGACAGGCGTCCCGCCCGAACGTTGTTGGCGACGAGGTCCGACAAGCCCGGCTCGAAGATCGGCATCTGGCCGCGCTTCAGATTCTCGATCTTCGTCGCATCCTTGTCGACGCAAACGACATTGGTGCCGAATTCCGAGAAACACGCTCCCGACACCAAACCGACGTAGCCTGTCCCGATCATCGCGATACGCATCAGGATCCTTTCCACATGGGGCATAAACCCGAAGCCGGCGCCCCCTCAGGCTTCGGTTGCGGCCTCATCGAGATCATCGAACCGTGAGCCGGTTCCGTCTCGATGCGGCTTTGCAGTCTGTCGCAACGCATGCTTGTCGTCGTCGCGGCAATGATCTCACCCGCGGCGACCCGTATGTCCACCATTCGCGCATGCAACACCCAGCGATCGCTGCATGCCGCGCCTCACCCAGCCAGACCCGTCGAACCCATCGCGATCCAGCCCCGATCGCCGACGGGCCGTTCGGCCCCGCCCATCATATCTCGACGCGCCCCACGAGAGAGGCATCGTCAACGCCCACACGATTGACCAAGATCGACGCTGCTCTAGAACGCGTTCATATCAGTCGTAAGACAAAAAGAGCTTAGCTGACGTAACGGAAACTAAGACGATCTGGCAAGTCCCCGAGTTGTGGGATTCTCCGACGGTGGACGCGATCGAACCATCGTCCGATTCGCGTGTCACATGGGCGCATCATCGGGTGTTGCTCGGATCGATCCAGCCTCGACCGTCAACCGCGTGATGGCGCCCGCATCTCCGAAGGCAACCGGGTCGGCTCCCGTCATGAAGACCTGCCCGCCGAGGGACCGAAGCGCGGCGAATAGCGCGCGCCGCCGGGAGGGATCGAAATGCGCCGCGATCTCGTCGAGCAGGATCATGGGCGCGATGCCGCTCAACGAGGCGACGAGCCGCGCCTGCGCCAGCACCAGCCCGACCACGAGTGCCTTCTGCTCACCTGTCGAGGCGCGGGCGGCCTCGACCGCCTTCGGGCCGTGGCGAACGAGAAGATCCGAGACATGCGGGCCGATACTGGTTCGCCCCGCGGCCATGTCGCGCGGTCGGCTGCTCCGCAGCATGTCTCGATAGAGGTCTTCGACCTCGACGGCCGGATGGCGCTCCAGCAAGGTCTCGACATCGCCCCGCAGCATCACGTCGGCCCAGGGAAAAGGGGAGGCGTCGTCCCGTGTCTCCGCGATCAGCGCGACCAGTCGAGCGACCGTTTCGGCCCGTGCGGCCGCGACCGCGACCCCGAGCCCGGCGACTTCGTGTTCGGCCGCCTCGGCCCAGGCGCGGTTCAAGGATCCGGCGCGTCCATCCTCAAGAATGCGATTGCGGTTGCGGAGCGCGCGATCGAGGGCATTGACGCGTGTCGCATGGTCGGCGTCGACCGTGAGCACGATCCGATCCAGAAAGCGGCGACGCTCCGTGGCCGGGCCGGCGAATAAACCATCCATCGCGGGCGTAAGCCAGACGACGCGCAGATGATCCGCGAAGGATTTCGCGGACGGTACGACGGCGCGATCGATCCGGCAGCGCCGGGCCGTCGACCCCTCGCTGGTTTCGATCCCGGTTCCGATTTGCCGCACCGACGCGCCATGATGATCGCTGTCGTCGAGCTCGATCGAGACGGCCCAATTACCGGAACCGCCGGCGCGCGCGAGATCGGCGGCGTCGGCCCGCCGCAAACCGCGGCCCGGCGTCAGCATCGACAACGCTTCGAGCAGATTGGTCTTTCCAGCGCCATTGTCGCCGGTCAGCAGAACCATCTGGCCGGTGACCCGGATATCGAGGGCCGCATAGGACCGAAAATCGGCGAGGATCAGCCGTCGGATCGTTGGGAAGCGGGTGGCCGCCCTCAAACCCGCATCGGCATCAGCACGTAGATGGCGGAAGCGCCCTCTCGATCCTGGACCAGCGTCGGCGAGCCTGAATCCGCCAGCTTCAGCAACGCCGTGTCGTTGTCGAGTTGCTCGGTGATGTCGAGCAGATAGCGCGCGTTGAAGCCGATATCGATTGGTGCGGCGTCGTAATCGACGTCGAGTTCCTCGGTGGCCGAGCCCGAATCCGGGTTGGTGACGCTCAGGATGAGCTTGCCATCGGCAATCGCCAGCTTCACGGCGCGTCCACGCTCCGACGAAATCGTCGAGACGCGGTCGACGGCCGCCGCGAACGGGCCCTTCTCGACCGTGAGAAACTTGTCGTTGCCGGTCGGGATCACACGGGCATAATCGGGGAAGGTCCCGTCGATCAGCTTGGTGGTCAGGATCACGCCACCGAACGTCAGGCGGATCTTGGTCGACGAGAGTTCGAGCATGACGTCGGCGGTCGGATCCTCGATCAGCTTCTGGATCTCGGAGACGGCTTTCCGGGGGATGATGATGCCCGGCATCTCGACCGAGCCCTCCGGGGCGGGGATCTCGACCCGCGCCAGTCGATGTCCGTCGGTCGACACCACCCGCATCACGGCGCGGCCTTCGACCTCCATCGTGTGCATGTAGATGCCGTTGAGGTAATAGCGCGTCTCCTCCGTCGAGATCGCGAATTGAGTCTTGTCGATCAACTGCTTGAGCTGGGCACCTACGAGCTTGAAGCTGTGCGTGAGTTCGCCGGCCGACAGATCCGGGAAATCGCTCTCGGGCAGACATTGCAACTGGAAGCGCGAGCGGCCGGAGCGAAGCACCAACTGGCTTGTGTCGCCGGTCATCTCCAGCGTGACCTGCGAGCCATCAGGCAGCTTCCGCACGATATCGTGCAGCGTATGGGCCGGCAGGGTGGTGGCGCCCGGCTGCCCCACATCGGCCGGAAGCGTCTCGGTGACTTCGAGATCGAGGTCGGTGGCTTTCAATTTCAGCGCACCCGCCTCGGCGCGGATCAGCACGTTCGACAGGATCGGGATTGTGGTCCGTCGTTCCACGACGCGATGGACGTGGCCGAGAGATTTCAACAAGGCCGCGCGTTCAAGAGTGACTTTCATGGCGGCTCACCGATCGCTTTAGACACATCGCCACAGCTTCGGCCAAAGCCGTCGCGGGGGCCGCGACTTTTGCCAAAGTTTGGGAATTACGCAAGCGGCAACGCCGACCCATCGGGTCGAAAGCGTGCCGATCATGCAGGTTCAGCCGATCAGACGCCGAATGCGGGACTGTTCGGTCGCATAAATCTGCGCTTCCGATTTCAGACTTTCGGCATCCTGGGTCGCGTCGGGAATATTCTTGAACCAGCGCATCGTCAGGTCACGGGCTTTGGGCGGGATTTCGTAGAGGTAGATATGACCGTGTTCCGTGTGCCAGACGACGATTTCGTCGTCGGTTGCACGCACCAGTTGAAAGCTCACGTCGGACCCTCGGATGTGTGAGCCGTTACTCTGGTGCCGAATTGAAGCGAGGATATGGAGACGCCGGCGCTTAGCCGACCATCCATTCATGGTCCGGGTCGTTGTAAAAACGCCAGATCCGCTGCGGGCCGGCCATCACGTTCAGGTAAAACAGGTCGTAGCCGTGGGCTGCCCCAACCGGATGATAGCCGCGGGGCACTAGCACGACGTCTCGGTCGCCGAACGCCATGGTCTCGTCGAGCGAGCGGTCGTCCGTATAGACCCGCTGCACGCCATAACCCTGTTTGGGGTTGAGGCGATGATAATAGGTCTCCTCCAAAAGGCTTTCGGCCGGCAAGGCGTCGCGGTCGTGCTTATGGGGCGGATAGCTCGACCAATTGCCGCTTGGCGTCATGACCTCCACCACCAGCAGGCTTTCGGCGATCGGACTGCTGTCGGGAAGGATATTGCGGACATGTCGGGTGTTGCTGCCCTTGCCGCGCGTTTCCTGTCCGACCTTGTCGGGGCCGATCAGGACGGGCGGGCGGCCGCCGGAGGAGGGGGCGGCACAGACCGCCAGCTCGCACGGCCCTTCTGCCACGACCTGCCACTGCGACCCGGCCGGGACATAGACCGACCACGGTAAGCCCTCGAAGACGGAGTGGCGCTCGCCGATCGTGCCGATGTCTTTGTCGCCGGCCGTGATGGTGGCGCGACCGGACAGGATCACAAGGCAGACTTCGGTGCTGCCGGTCTCGCGACGGAGCGCCGATCCCGCCGCCAGATCGTAGACCTCGAAGCCGACATAGGTCCAGCCAGCACTCTTTGGCGTCACGGCATGGATGCGGCCATCCCGGTCGGGCGCCGAGGGGTGAACCAAAAGGGGCGATTGCGACATGACTCGGTTCTCGTTTGCGGAATGTCCAGGCGGCTTAAGCCAAGCCGGCCTCATGCAGCGCGGCCTTGAGATGGGCCACGCCCTTTTTCGCATAGGCGAGCGGATTGGCTTTGTTCGGGTCCTGTTCGGCTTCGACCACGACCCAGCCCGAATAGCCCGAAAGCGCCTCGAAGACGGCGACATAGTCGACGCAGCCATCGCCGGGCACCGTATAGATCCCAAGGTCGTCGCCCTTGCCGAGGATCGCGTCGAGGAAGCTCCAGTCCTCTGCCTCGACACGGGTCCGCACGGTGGGTCGCACGTCCTTGCAATGAACGTGAGAGATGCGCGACCTGTATCGCTTGGCCAAGGCAGCCGGATCGGCGCCGCCCCAGGTCGCATGCCCGGTATCGAGCAGCAGATTCACCGGAAGCGTCGTGGCGGCCATGAAGGCATCGATGTCGGCCTCGGACTGGACGATCGTTCCCATGTGATGGTGGTAGCAGAGCCGGAAACCCTCGGCCGCGAGGCGCTCGGCAAAGTCCGTCATGCGGGTCCCGTAAGTCGCCCAGGCTCCCGCTTCCATGATGGGCCGGTTCGACAGCGGCATGTCACGCCGGCCGTGGATCGCGTTCGAGGTTTCTGCCACGATGAAGACGTCCGTCCCCATCGCCTTCAGCAGGTCTCGATGCGGTTTGGCGCGTGCGAACTCCTCCTCGGCCGAGCGCTCGAGCAACTCCACCGAGTGCCAGCCCCCGATGCACGCCATGTCGAATGGCGCGAGAGCGGCCTTCAGGGCATCGGGGGTCCGCGGGAATTTGTTGCCGAGCTCCATACCGACGAAGCCGGCCTCCCGGGCTTCGGCGAGACACGTCTCGAGCGGAATGTCTCCGCCGATCTCCAGGAGATCGTCGTTCGACCAGCCGATCGGGTTGGCGCCAATACGAAGTGACATGAGACGAAGGTCCTTCTCGGTTGACCGTCAGATCGCGAGACGCTGGTGGGTGCGGTGGCGCGCGTAAGTGTCGTGGGCCTCTTCGACCTCGCGCCGTTGAGAGACTTGCGGCACCGCCACATCCCACCATGCGCCGCCCGCATCCGTGCTTGGGGCGGCGTCGGTGTCGATCACGATCACCTGTGTCCGCGATCCGCTGCGGGCTCTGTGCAGAGCCGTCTCGAGATCCGCGATGCCCGAGACTTTCACGGCCTCGGCCCCCAGACTGCGAGCATGCGCGGCAAAATCGAGGAGCGGGAGCGTGACGTGTTTGGAATCCGCCAGAAGGTTGTTGAACGCCGCGCCGCCGGTCGCCTTCTGCAGCCGGTTGATGCACCCAAAACCGCCATTGTCGAGCAGCACCAGCGTCAGCTTCAGCCCGAGCATGACCGAGGTGGCGATCTCGGAATTCATCATCAGGTATGAGCCGTCGCCGAGCAGGACGAACACCTCCCGATCGGGCTGGGCAAGCTTGACGCCGAGCCCGCCCGCGATCTCATAGCCCATGCAGGAAAACCCATAATCGACATGGTAGCCGAGCGGCTGACTCGATTTCCACAATTTGTGCAGTTCGCCCGGCAATCCCCCGGCGGCACAGACCACGATGTCGGACGCGACGGCGCATCGCTGAACCGCGCCGATGACTTGCGCGTCGGACGGCATCTCGACATTGCTCGGGTCAGTATAGCGGCCGGCCGTCTCGACCCAATGTCGCTTCTCGGACGCTGCCTTGCTGGTCCAATCCTGGGGCGCGCGATAGGTGCCGATCGCGACCCGGAGCGCCTCGAGACCGACCAATGCATCGGCCACCAGCGGCGTCGCGCCGTATTTGCCCGCGTCGAATGCTTGGACGTTCAGCGTCACGAGGCGGCAATCCGGGTTGGCGAAGAGAGCCGATGAGCCCGTCGTGAAATCGGCGAGACGTGTGCCGATCGCCAGCACCAGATCGGCCTCCACCGCCATGGCATTGGCGGCGGCGGTGCCGGTGACCCCGACGGCCCCGAGGCTTGCGGCATGGTCATGCGGCAATGCGGACTTGCCGGCTTGCGTTTCGACCACCGGAATGCCGAGCGTCTCGGCAAACGAGGCAAGTGCCGCCTCGGCTCCCGAATAAAGAACGCCGCCGCCCGCCACGATCAGCGGCTTGCGGGCCGCTTTCAGCAGGTCGACCGCCTGCCGCAGCTCATCGCGGTCGGGTTCGGGACGGCGGATGCGGCGCAAGCGCTCGTCGAAGAAGCTCACGGGGTAATCATAGGCTTCGGCTTGGACGTCCTGACAGAACGCCAGGGTCACGGGGCCGCATTCGGCCGGGTCGGTCAGCACCGAAAGCGCACGTTCGAGCGCCGGCATGATCTGCTCGGGGCGGGTGATGCGGTCGAAATACCGAGAGACGGGGCGGAAGCAATCATTCGCCGAGACCGTGCCGTCGCCGAAATCCTCGATCTGCTGCAGCACCGGATCGGGCCGACGATTCGCGAAGACGTCGCCCGGCAGAAGCAGGATCGGCAGCCGATTGACATGCGCCAGGGCGGCGGCCGTCACCATATTGGTGGCGCCGGGGCCGATCGACGTCGTGCAGGCCATCATGCGCCGCCGCCGAGTCGCTTTGGCGAAGGCAATCGCGCTATGGGCCATCGCCTGCTCGTTATGGGCCCGGTAGGTCGGGAGCGTCTCGCTTGCGGCCTGCAATGCTTCGCCCATGCCGGCGACATTGCCATGACCGAAGATCGCCCAGATGCCAGCGAAGAGCGGCACGCGCGCTCCATCGACCTCGGTTTGCTGCTGGCCGAGATACCGCACGAGTGCCTGTGCGGCGGTCAATCTGACGGTCGACATGGCGCTCTCCCTCCCCTCGGCTTGTATCGGATCAATTCGGCCGGATGGCCAGCCATGCGTCGACGAGCCGCTCGAATCGACCCGCCATTCTGGCCGTGACCTCGGCATCGTCGATCTGCCCGGCAAACCAAGCGCGGGCGGGCTCGCCGAAGATCGTGCGGCCGACCGCGAATCCCTTGACCATGTCGCATGCCCCGGCGAGCCGGAAGGCAGCCAACAACTCATCTTCCGGCGCATCCAAGCCGAGCAGCATGACGCCGCGCGCATAAGGATCGTTGGCCTTGATCGTGGTGGCGATCGCCTCCCAAGCCGCCGCGCTCGGCTGGCTTTCGAGCTTCCACCAATCGGGCTTGATGCCGAGCCCGTAGAGTCGAGCGATGACGCTCGCAACGGTCGTGTCGGTCAGCGTGCCGTGCTTGCCCGCGATGATCTCGATCAGCAGCTCATGGTTGCCTTTGCGGGCCGCATCGGAAAGCCGCAGCAATTCGCGATCCTGGCGCGCCGTCAACGCAGCGGGATCGTCGGGATGGGTGAAGCAGAGGCATTTGATGGTATGGGCGAGCGGCCATTCGTTCAGCATCGCGCCGAGCGAGCCATCGCCCTCGAAATCGAGCGGCCGCGATCCTGGCCGCTCCACCGGCCGCCCGATCCAAAGCGGGTGGCCTGCGGCTCGAAACAAGGCGTCTTGTCCGTGTTGGCCATCGAGCAACATGCCGAAGCCGTCGCGGCCGTCTGCCACCGCTACGGTCGCGTCAACGGCCAACACCTTGAGGGCTGCGATCCGCTGGCGCGAGGCGCCGGCCTCGTCGGCCATGGCTTCGAGTTGCATGCGATGATCGATCGCGAAAGCCATGATCCGCTTGGGATGGGCGTGGCGCGGCGTGAGCGCATCGCGTGTCGTCGCCCAATGAATGTGGTTGAGTCCCGCATCGCGCCGCAGCTGCGGAGACGTGACGCCCTGACGCAAAAATTGGGTCAGCTCGGTGAAGGTCGGATATTCGACCGAACAGAGCAGCCGCGAGACCGCGAAGGCCCCGCAGGCATTGGCATAGGCGCATGTCGTCTCGAGGGGTTCGCCCCGCAGGTAGCCCCGCAGGAAACCGGACATGAACGCGTCGCCGGCGCCGAGCACGTTCAGCACCTCGACCGGGAAGCCAGGCCCTTTGATGCCGTCCTCGATCGAGGCTGGGATGGCCGCATCGAAGACGACGCAACCCATGGGGCCGCGCTTGCAGACGATAAGCGCCGCGCTCACGGCTCGGATCGCCCGGATCGCGTCGAGCGGATCGTCCGCGCCGCCGGCGATCATCAGTTCTTCTTCGGTTCCGACGATCACGTCGCAGTCGGGCAGCACCGGCGCCAGAAGCGCCGTGACCCCACGCGATTTGATGTAGCGTTCCTCGCCGGCCCCGTGGCCCGCAAGACCCCAGAGGTTCGGGCGGTAATCGACATCGAAGATCACCTTGCGACCATGGCGGCGGGCGATCCCGATCGCTTTGGTTTGCGCCTCGGCGGCCTTGCGATGAGCGAAATGCGTCCCCGTGACCACGATCGCGGCCGCACTGGCGATGTAGGCGTCGTCGATATCGGTGTCGTCGAGCGCGGCATCGGCGCAATTGTCGCGATAGAAGATCAGCGGGAACGTCTTCTGATCGCGGACGCCCAGGATCACAAGAGCTGTCAGCCGCTCCGCATCGGTATGGACGCCATCGACATCGACCCCCTCGCGGGCCAACTGCTCGCGGATGAACCGGCCCATATGCTCGTCACCGACGCGCGTCACAAGACCGCTCTTCAGCCCGAGCCGCGCGGTCCCGATCGCGATATTGGTCGGGCAGCCGCCGACCGCCTTCGAGAAGCTCGCCATATCCTCCAAGCGCCCACCGATCTGCGCGCCGTAGAGATCAACGGAGGACCGGCCGATCGCGATTAGATCGAGGGTCGGATGAGCGGACGACATGGTTCGATCCTCGGACATCGGCGGACGCGCTGGTCAGTCTTCGCGGGCGAGTGGCGCATCGGCCGCGCCCGTGACGGTCTGATCGAAGTCGATGTTCGATCCGGTCATCAGGCCCGACTGGCTCGAGGCGAGATAGACGCAGGCGCGTGCCACCTCGTCGGGATCGATCAGCCGGCCGAACGGTCTCGTCTTCATGGCGGCTTCCAGCCAGCCGTCGGCGGCGCCGTGATAGGTCTTCATGGTCGCATCCTCACCCGGCGTTGCCATCCAGCCGATGTTGAGGCCGTTGACGCGGATGCGGTAGTTGAGCAGGGCATGAGCAGTGTTGCGGGTCAGCGCCGCGAGCGCGGCCTTGGAGGCCGAATAGGCCGCGATGAAGGCCTGGCCGCCATGTGCCGCCATTGATTGGATATTGACGATCGATCCCTCGATCCGCTCGCGTCGCATGAGCAGAACGGCGTCCTGCATCAAGAAAAAGGGGCCGCGCACGTTGGTGGCGAACATGCGGTCGAAGCCCTCTTCGGTGGTGTCAAAGATATTGCCCCGGTCGGTGATGCCACCCGCATTGACGAGGATGTCGAGCCGTCCAAATTCGGCATCGGCGCGCGCCACGGCCGCGCGACAATCTGCAACCGACGACAAGTCGGTCCGAACGAAGATGGTCCGACAACCGTCACGGTTCAGAGCCGCAGCAATCGCAGCCCCATTGGTGGTGTTGCGTCCGCAGAGGACGAGGCCCGACGCTCCGGTGGCGGCGAATCGCTCTGCGACAGCTTTGCCAAGCCCCTGCGTTGCGCCGGTTATCAGCGCGACCTTGCCGGCCAGTGGCTCATGGCTCGGCGCGGCGGTTCTTGCGAAAGCTGGATTGGCGTTGTGGCTCATCACGGCCTCCCAATGACCCCTCTTGCAGGGCGTTCATCTCAAAATATGAAACAATAATTCCGTTCTGGCGTCAATTCAGAATATGCGTTCTTCTTTCAATTGTGTAATTTGACGGCTTGAGCCGCGAGGTTTTGCTTGTCCTTGGCGTCGACCACAGCAAGCGATCGGGAGCATCACGAGATGGTAAGATTTGGACTGATCGGGGCAGGGCGCATTGGGCGCATTCACGGTGGCAATGTCGCGACACGATCTGACGCGCGGCTTGTGGCCATCGCGGATGCGGACGCGGCCAGCGCCACAGCGCTCGCCCAGCAGACCGGCGCGGAGGTTCGTGCTGCCGACGCCATCCTGACCGCCTCCGACATCGACGCGGTGCTGATTTGCGCCCCGACCGATCTCCACGCCGACTTGATCGAGAAAGCCGCGCGTGCCGGCAAGGCGATCTTCTGCGAGAAGCCGGTCGATCTCAGCTCAGATCGCATTCGCGCCTGCCTCGATGTCGTCGCACAGGCCGCGGTGCCGCTGATGATCGGTTTCAATCGCCGCTTCGACCCAAACTTCGCGACCCTCAAGGCGCGGCTCGATCACGGCCTCGCCGGCGATATCGAGATCGTCACCATCATCTCGCGCGACCCATCTCCGCCGCCGGTCAGCTACATCGCCCGGTCCGGCGGCCTGTTCCGCGACATGATGATCCATGATTTCGACATGGCGCGCTTCCTGCTCGGCGAAGAGCCAATCGCCGTCACGGCTGCCGGAAGCGCGCTCGTCGATCCCGCGATCGGGGAGGCCGGCGATGTCGATACGGCGGCCGTTCTGCTCGAGACAGGGTCCGGCAAGATCGCGCAGATCTCGAATTCACGTCGCGCCACCTACGGCTATGATCAGCGGGTCGAGGTGCATGGCTCGAAGGGCATGCTCCGCGCCGGCAACATTCACGAAACGACCGTGGATTTCGCGAGCGCGGCGGGCTTCAACGCCGATCCGGTGCAGAACTTTTTCCTCGAACGCTATGCGAGCGCCTATCGGCTTGAACTCGACGCTTTCGTCAAAGCCGTCACGTCCGGAACGGCGCCGACACCGTCCGGACAGGACGGACTGCGGGCACAGATGCTGAGCGATGCCGCGACTCAATCCGCACAGGAGAAGCGCCGCATCGAGATCACGGCTTAAGCGCCGAGCTCCTATGCCGCAGTGCCGTATGGATTTGTGCGATGCGGCAGGCTAAGGGTGCGGCGAACCGGAACCGCTGCCCGTGCTGTCTCTGCCGCTTCTCGCCCTCGCCATTGCGTCCTTCGGAATCGGCACCACCGAATTCGTCATCATGGGCCTCTTGCCCGATGTGGCCCATAGCCTCGGTGTCTCCGTTCCGCAGGCGGGGTTGCTCGTGTCCGGCTATGCGATGGGGGTTGCGGTGGGGGCGCCGATCGTGGCCGTCGCGACCGCGCGCTTCCCCCGTAAATCGGCTCTTCTGGCCCTGATGGCCATCTTCATCATCGGCAATATCGCCTGCGCTCTGGCCCCGACCTACACGAGCTTGATGGTCGCTCGAGTGCTGACGGCCTTCGCCCATGGGTCTTTCTTCGGGATCGGTGCCGTCGTGGCGCGGGACCTCGCGCCGCGCAACAAGCGGACTCAGGCGGTGGCCTTGCTGATCGGCGGCTTGACGCTAGCCAACATGCTCGGCGTTCCACTCGGCACGGCACTCGGCCAGGTCGCCGGATGGCGCGCCGCCTTCTGGGCCGTGACCGGCATCGGTGTGATTGCGGCCGGTGCGATCGCGATTTTCGTACCCTCGGGCCTTGCCGGCGCGCGTAACGGCCTCGGGTCCGAATTTCGAGCGCTCGCGCAATGGCGCGTGCTGATGCCCATGTTGATCAGCGCCACCTCGTCCGTGAGCCTGTTCGCGGTCTTCACCTATATCACGCCGCTGCTGGAGACCGTCAGCGGCCTCACCCCGGGTCAGGTGACGTTCGCGCTGCTGCTGTTCGGATTCGGCTTGACGGCCGGAAATATCATCGGCGGTCCGTTCGCCGACCGCAATTTGACCGGAACCGTGAAGACGATTCTCTGCTGCATCATCGCGGTTCTGGTGATTTTCGCGTTCACGTGCCACGCCGCCATTCCGGCTGTGCTGACCATGATGGTGTGGGGCGCCCTCGCGTTCGCACTCGGGGCACCGCTTCAAATCTGGGTCGTCGAAGCGGCCTCGGATGCGCCGAACCTCGCTTCGATCCTGAACCAGGGGGCGTTCAACTTCGGTAACGCAATCGGTGCGGCGGTAGGCGGCTTCGCGATCAACGCCGGGGTCCATTACGCGCAATTGCCGTGGCTTGGGGCAGGGGTCGCGGTCGTGGCGCTGGCTTTGACGCTCATGGCCCAGAGCGGCGCCAAGCAGATGATGGCGCAACGCCCGGCTGAGTGATGCCGGAAAGCTCCAACCGTCGTCAGAGCAATTCTCTGACCGCGAGGATGACGGCGTAGAGGAAGCTGGCGCTCAGCGCGGCGCCGATCACTCCGGCCAGCAGGCCGGATGCGACCAGAACGCCGTCACGCTCAGACTGACCCAGCCCCATCAGGCAAACCCCAAGGCCGAAGGGCACCTGACCAATGAGCGGGGCCGCCGTGAGCATGCCGAGCGCCATGACGATCAACATCGCGCCGGTGAGAATCGCCCCCGTTCGCGCGCCGAAAATGTGCAGCCGCGGTTTCGACCAACGCTCGAGCGTGTTGACGACCGGCAACGCGCGGCGGATCGCCTTACCGAGATCGGCCTGCTTGATCGAGCGTCCCATCAGCGAGTTCGGGAGCCAGGGAGCCGGCCGCCGGATCGCGATCTGCACAGCGATGAGGATCAGCAGCAGCGCCGATATGGATGGGATCGGGGGCGGCATCGGTAGGCAATTCGGCAGACCGAGCAGCACGATCAGAATCGCGAACGATCGGTCGCTCAAGGCACCGAAGATCGTCCTGATCGTGATCCGCTCCCCAGGCTCGTCGGCGAGACTGCTCAGCACCTGGGACATGCGCATGGAAACGGGTTTGCCTTTCGTGAAGCGGCTCTTCTTTAGCGGTCGTGATCGCACAAGCCAAGCGTGTGTCTGGACGAGACCGAGCTAGCGCGCCGTTCCGGTCCGCTCGCTCACATAGGCCAGCACGGCCGCATCTGTGAAATCCTTCGCCATGATCTCGACCCCGACGGCGGTCAGATCGCTCGCGTCGACGGAGGTCAGCAGACCCACGACGCCAAGGCCAGCCGCAACCGCCGAGGTGGCGCCGGAGGGCGAATCCTCGAACGCGACCGACGAGGCCGCTGCTCCGCCGAGCAACGCGAGGGCCGTCAGATAAGGCAGCGGATGCGGTTTCGCGTCGGCGAGTTCAGGTCCGATCACTAAGACGTCGAAGCGGGTGTCGAGCCCGAGCGACTTCAGCACCAGTTCGGCGTTGGCGCGCGGCGCATTGGTGACGACCGCGCAGGGGATGGCGTGTCGCTCGGCCCAGGCCAGCAAGTCGAGCAGCCCCGGCGCCGGCTCGATCTCACCGAGCAGGGCGCGATAGGCCGCCTCTTTGCTCTCCATGATGGCGTGGTGACGATCAACCGGAACATGCGGCAGAAAAGCGGCCGCAATGGCCGGATTGGCCTTGCCGATGATCGTTTTGCGATAGGTCTCCCAATCGACGCTCACGCCATGCGGCGCGAAGGTGTTTTGAAACGCTTTGAAATGGACGTGGTCGGTTTCGACGATCGTCCCGTCGAGATCGAAGAGCAAGGTTGCGGTCATGGATTGGATATCGAGCCGTCGTTGGAGACGCGAAGCGCCGAGCTATCGGACCCCGTCTCTACACGGTCGCGGCAAAACATAAAACGCCCGGAGCCGCAGTGCTGCCCAGCTTCTCCTAGGGCCGCCGGAGCACCGCGTAAACCGCGTAACCTCGAAACGGAGTGGCATGACTGAGCACGAGATTGCGCGCCGTCGCGACCTCGTGGAGACGAGCCGGCAACTGAACACGCGGCTCGACATGGAACCAGCCGAGCCAGCCCGTCAGCGCCGCGCGGAACCAGGCCGGGAGATCGCTGCCGTCGCCGAAATCGACGATGTGAAGCGATCCGCGCGCCGCGAGGTGGTGCGTCGCTTGATCGAGCACCGCCCTCCAGGGTGGAATCATCGACAGCGCATAGGAAATGACGATGCGATCGAAGCCGTCCCGTCCGAACAAGACATGGGGGTTGAAGGCGGTCGCGTCGGCCTGTCGCAGCACGATGCGCTCGCTCAAGCCGGCCCGGGCGACCGCGTTTTCCGCCGTCGCCAGCATCTCGGCCGAGACGTCGAGACCATAACATCGGGCGGTGGGATAAGCGCGCGCGATCGCGATCAGGTTGCGTCCTGTGCCACAGCCGACTTCCAGGATATGGGCGCCGGGCGGAGGGGCGAGGTCGGCGATCAGTCCGTCGCGTCCCAGCAAATAGAATTTCCGGCTGGCATCGTAGATGTGCCGCTGCCAGCGATACATCCGATCCATCAAACTTGCGGCGTCGCTCACGCGACGGTCGCAAGCGTGTAGAGATGGAAGGCGCCATAGATCGACGAGCGATCGCGCGCCCCGAGGCTTCGGCTTCGCTCCTCATCATAGGTCCAGGCATTGAGGATGGGCGCCGGCACCCGGCCCGGCAGGCAACGCTCGTCCGCCGCGGTGCGAAAGATCACGCGAGCCCCAGGCTTCGCGGTTCGCGTGATCTCGGTCCAGAGGGCGGTTAATTGGGCGTCTGTCATCCAGTCCTGTGCGTCAAGAAGCACGTAGCAATCGAGGCTGCGCGCCGGCTTCGTCTCGAGGAACGCCGTCATCGATTGCTGACGGTAGGTGACCCGATCGCTTCGATCGCGGATGGCTGCGAAATTGTCGCGTTGCAGATAGGGCGGGAGCGACGCGTCGGGCGCTTGATCATAGCGCCGACCGAAGGCCTGCCAGGCAAAATAGTTTGTTTTGATGTCGAACCCGCAGGCCAATCGCTCCAGCCGCTGGCGCAGGACGGCCGCGATGCCGCCCGGTAGATCGTTCGACAAGGCGCTATATTGCGCCGGCGGAATGCCCAAGCCATAGAGCGAGGCGGGCTGCCGGATCAACCAGCGCACGAACCCCTTGTCGAGCACCGGCGCGAGATGCCGATCGTAGAGCGAGCGCTGCGCCGTCAAGCTGTCGGCCTGCAACATGGCACGCGGATCGCAGCCATAGAGGCGAGCCAGCAGATGGCCTGCTCCGATGAAGCGGCCCAACAGACCGCGACGATAGAAGTTGCCCGAAAAGCCGTCGATGCGCCGTCGACCGCTGACGCCGCGTGCATTCCAATAGGCCCGCGACAACGAATCGAGATGCGGTTGAATGTCCTGGTCATAGGCCGCCACATTGGCGCGCGAGGCCGCCCGTCCAAAAAAAGCGAAGAAGGCGGCATGGTCAGGCAGGTGCTGCGCCGCGCAGAGCTTCAAGCGGCCGAGTGCCACATGGGCCGCGTTGAGATCGACCGCGCTGATCGAGGCCGGGTTCGCGGTCAGATAGGAAAGGACGTTGCAGCTCCCGGACGCGATGGCGACGATGTGGTCGTCGGGGCCGATCTCGAGGGCAGCCATATCGACTATCGGATCTTCCCAAATCTGCGGATAGACGAGGCCGCTGAACGCCAAGGTGAACAAGCGTTCGAGCAGGCCCGCCCGCGACAAGGCACGATTGCTGTGAACCGCCGATTCGAGATTTGCAGTCGTCTCGCGGCGCATCGCGCGAACTGATTCCGACATGGGTTCACCTAAAAATGAGATGCTGCGTTGCGCGGCGGTAGTCGGTTTGTGTGACCAAGGCGTGACCGCGATGCCGGGACGCCTTTGGTTTGGTGCCCACCCTCATTGCGGCTAAGGACTGCAGGACGCCGCGACGCGCGGCGCGTTCTTGCAAACGAGGTTGGGATTGACGGTCGCATCTGGTCATACGGCACCTGCTGCCGTCGCGCCCCTGCTGCAGAAGATCGAGGATCGGTCCTGCCTGATCGGCATCATAGGGCTCGGCTATGTCGGCCTTCCCTTGGCGCTCGCAGCCGCGAAGGCCGAATTTCGCGTCCTCGGTTTTGACATCAACGGCCCGCGGGTGGCGCAACTCAACCGCGGTGAGAGCTTCGTCAAACATATCCCGACCGAGGCGATCAACACGGCGGCGCGCGATGGACGTTTCGTGGCCACGGATGATTTCGCCCGGCTGGACGAACCCGACGCTATTCTGATCTGCGTCCCGACGCCGCTGACGCGTCAGCGCGAGCCCGATATGTCCTTCATCGACAAAACCGCCGAGGCCATCGCGACTCGCCTGCGACCGGGGCAATTGATCGTCCTCGAATCGACCACTTGGCCGGGCACGACGCGCGAGCGTGTGAAGCCGATCCTCGAAGCAGGCGGGCTTCGCTCGGGCGTCGATTTCTTTCTGGCGTTTTCGCCCGAGCGAGAAGATCCCGGCAACGCCGATTATCAGACCTCGACGATCCCGAAGGTTGTCGGAGGCGAGGGGCCGGATGCGCTGGCGCTCGCCGATGCGCTTTATAGCCGCCTCGTGGTCCGTACCGTTCCGGTCGCCTCCAGCGCGACGGCCGAGGCCGTCAAGCTGACCGAGAACATCTTTCGCTCGGTCAATATCGCGCTCGTCAACGAATTAAAGGTCATCTACGAGCCGATGGGCATCGACATCTGGGACGTGATCGACGCCGCCAAGACCAAGCCTTTCGGCTTCATGCCGTTCTACCCCGGCCCGGGCCTCGGCGGCCATTGCGTCCCGATCGACCCCTTCTACCTGGCATGGAAAGCGCGTGAATTCGAGACGCCGACGCGATTCATCGAACTTGCGGGCGAGATCAACACGGCGATGCCGCATTACGTCATCGAGCGGCTGGCCCGCGCGCTGGACAATCATGCGAGCCGGGGGCTGAAGGGCGCCCGCATCCTGGTCATGGGTGTCGCCTATAAGAAGAATATCGAGGATACGCGCGAAAGCCCCTCGTTACGCCTGATGGAACTGATCGAAGAGCGGGGCGCCGTCGCCGACTTCCACGACTCTCACGTCCCGGTGATCCCGGTGATCCGCGAGCACCCGCGCTTCACGGGACGGATGTCGGTCGATCTGACCGCAAAGGCCGTCGCGGCCTATGATGCCGTGCTGATCTCGACCGACCATGACGATGTGGATTACGCGGCGCTGGTGGCGCAGGCCCGGCTCGTGATCGACACCCGCAACGCCTGCGCGCGAGCCGGTATCGTGGCGGACCACGTCTTCAAGGCGTAGTCGGCTCCGACCAGCGGCTGATAACGCTCAGGCGGCTTCGGCCGTCGCACCGACCAGCTTACGGGCCTCGGCGGCCGAGATCGGCTGACCGAACGCAAAGCCTTGTGCATATTCGCAGCCGAGCTGCGAGAGCTCGATCACGTCGCTCTCGGATTCGGCGCCTTCGGCCACGACTTCCATGCCGAGATCATGCGCCAAGGCGACGATGGACCGCAGAATGACAGGACGGCTGCCCTTGCCGTTATGACGCACGAACGACTGGTCGATCTTGATCGTGTCGAACGGGAACCGCTGCAGATAGGAGAGGGACGAGTAGCCCGTGCCGAAATCGTCGAGCGAAAGGCCAGCCCCGAGATCCTTAATCCGGTGCAGCATCTGCGCCGCATATTCCGGATTTTCCATCATCAGGCTTTCGGTGAGTTCGAGCTTCAGCGAATTCCGCAGGACACCCGAGCGCTTGAGCACCGATTTCACATCGCCGAGGAGATCGTGGCGCAGCAACTGCCGCGACGAAACGTTGACGCTGGCATAAATGGGGGGCGACACGTCGAGCGCTTGCTGCCAGGAGGCGAGTTCCCGCGCCGTTCGGTCCATGGCGAACAGCCCGAGGTCGACGATCAGCCCGGTCTGCTCCGCCAGGGGGATGAAATCCGCCGGGCTCAGCGTGCCGAGGCGCGGATGCTCCCAACGCAGCAGCGCCTCGAAACCCGCGATGGTCCGGTCTTCCAGCCGCACGATCGGCTGGAACACCACCTTGATCTCGTTTCGCTCGATGGCGCGCCGCAAATCCGCTTCGAGCGCGAGCCGATCCGACCGCTGCGCTCGCATGCCGGTGCGATAGAGTTCGATGCGGTCGCCGCCCGCGCGCTTCGCATGCGTCATGGCGATCTCGGCATCTTTCAGGATGTCGTCCCGTTTCGCGTGCAGGGCCGTGTCGTAGAACGCCACACCGATCGACGACGTGAGGGCGATCTCGTAGGTGCTGAACGTGATAGGTGTATTGATGGCGCGCCGGATCGTGTCGGCCAATTGCATGATCTGGTCGGCATCGGTCTCCGACACGATGATGAAGGCGAACTGGTCGCCGCCGATCCGGGCCATCGTGTCCTGCGGCCGCATCAGGCGCCCGAGGCGACGCGCGATCGTCAGCAGGATCGAGTCGCCGACCGAGAGGCCCACCTGCTCGTTGATCTGCTTGAAGCGGTCGACATCGAGTGAAAACACCGTCGGTGCGGCGCGGTCGCTACTCCGCGTCATCGTCATCGCGGCATCAAGCCTGTCGTAGAATAATTCCCGATTGGGCAGGCCGGTGAGGCTGTCATGCACCGCATCGTGCAGGAGCCGATCTTCCGCCGCCTTGATGTCGGTCACGTCGGCCAGCGTGCCGACGACGCGCACCACCTCGCCATCCTGCCCGACGACGGGCCGCGCCTTCATGGCATAGGAGAAATATTCGCCATCGGCCGATCGCAAGCGGAAGTCCTGTGCTATGCGGCCGCAGCGTTGCTCCAGCACCGTATCGAGGCAGGCGCGATAGCGGTCGCGGTCGAGCGCGTGAAGGCGATCGAACCAGCCGGCGGCCGGACCTTCGAGGTCGCCACGCCGAAGACCCAACTGCGTTTCGACATCGGGGCTGACGAAAATTCGATCGGCATTGACGTCCCAGTCGAAGATGATGTCACCCGAGCCGGTCAGCGCAAGCGCCTTGCGTTCGGCATCTGAAACGACTCCGTGAGACATTCCCCCGATCGCAAAGGCATTTTGCATGATCGTAAAGCCGATCAGCATGACGATCAGAACCAGACCGCCCATCAGCGCCGGCGAGACGAGGTCGTTGGTCAGCGATCCCATGACGGTGAACCCGGCCGCCGCCACCCACACCAGCAACAGGAACCAGGTGGGAATCAACATGACGGCGCGATCGTAGCCATGCGTCGACAGATAGATGACGAGAATGAAACCGACGGCCGCCACGGTCGCCAGCATGATGCGCGCGATGCCGGCCGCGACCGGTGCGTCGTAAAGCGCGAAGCCGACGAGGGCCGCCAGAAAGATCAGCCAGCCGGCCGCAATATGCGAGTAGCGCACATGCCAACGGTTCAGGTTGAGATAAGCGAAGAGGAACGCCAGCAGGGTCGCCGCAAGGCTGGCCTCCGCGACCGCGCGCGACACGCGATCCGCCTCGCCGCCCGCCGCGAATAATTTGTGCCAGAAGCCGAAATCGATGCACACATAGGCCAAGACGGCCCAGGCGAGAGCCGCCGCTGCCGGGAAGATGATGGCGCCGCGCACCACGAAGACGATCGACAGGAAGAGCGCCAGCAGACCGGCGATCCCGATCACGATGCCTTTAAACAGCGTCAAGCTGGTGAGCTTGTCCTTATAGGCGTCCGGCTCCCACAAAGTGATCTGGGGCAGGGTGGCGGAGCGAAGTTCGGCCACATAGGTAACGGTCGCACCGGGGTCGAGCGTGAGGCGGAACACGTCGGCGTCGGCGCTTTCCTCGCTCTCGGGCGCGAAGCCCTGGCTCGCCGTGATAGCGGAGATGCGGACCGTGCCGAGATCGGGCCAGATCACACCGGAGCCGGCGAGGCGGAAATGCGGCACCACGACCAAGCGCTCGAGCTGTTCGTCGGAATCATTGGTGAGCGCGAACACGATCCAGTTTGGTTGCGTCCCCGCCTGTTTGGCGCCGACCTCAATGCGCCGAACGATGCCGTCCGCACCTGGCGCCGTCGAGATTTGAATGCGATCGCCCTGGCCATTGTAGCGCTCAACCGATCGAGTCAGATCGATGGCTCGGCTGTCCACCGGGACACGAACGGATTCGATGGCGGAAGCAGGCGTAACGCCGACCATTCCGCCGATCACCAAGGCGGTCGCACAGAGGATCAGAAGGGAAAGAAGATGACGCACGATGGCTGATTTTACTTTGTGCAACGCGAGGGATTTGGGCGGCAAGCCGTCACATCGAAACCCGCGGGTCGCTCGCGTCGGCTCTCAAGTGGTAGCGAGACCATAAGGCAAGCGCAAGGCGGAGCTGAAGCTCAGCTTGCGGCTCTGTCGCGGATGGACACGGACGGACCTCTCGCTTATGGGGTGGCGATGTTCAAGAGCCTCTACGCTTGGGTATTGCGCCTTGCCGATAGCCCGCGCGCACCGTGGGCGCTCGGGCTCGTCGCCTTTGCGGAAAGCTCGTTCTTTCCGGTTCCGCCCGACATTATCCTAGTCCCGATGGTGCTGGCGCGACCGGAGCGAGCCTGGCGCTATGCCGCCATCGCCACGATCGCCTCCGTGCTTGGCGGCATGGTGGGCTATGCGATCGGCGCGTTGCTCTTCGACACGCTCGGTCAGTGGCTGATCCACCTCTATGGCTATGCAGACAAACTCGAGGCATTGCGCGAATTCTACGCCAAATGGGGCGCGCTCTTCATTCTGATCAAGGGATTGACGCCGATCCCCTATAAGCTGGTCACGATCGTCAGCGGCCTCCTGTCGTATAATTTCGGCCTGTTTGTTCTGCTCTCGCTCGTCACGCGCGGCATCCGCTTCTTCGTGCTCGCTGCTATTCTGGGCCGCTTCGGCGTGCCGATCAAAGCGGCGCTCGATCGCCACTTCGGTCTTATCCTGATCAGCTTCGCGGCCATCGTGGTGATTGGTTTTTGGATTGCGATCAAATGGCTCTGACGATGAAGACGCGCCCGCGCCTTATCCTGCCGCTCGCGATCGGGGTAACGCTCGCGATCGTAGCCACGATCCTGACCGTCTGGGCCTTCGAGCGGGCCGGCTACACGCCATGTGAGCTTTGTCTGCTGGAGCGCCAGCCGTTCTACGCGGGATTTGCGGTCGGCTTGTTGACGATCGTGTCGATTCTGATGCGTCGTTGGGGATTGGCGTCGATCGGCTTCGCTGTGCTGGCCCTGCTATTTGCGGCCGGGACGGTGATCGGCGTGTATCATGCCGGCGTCGAATGGAAAATCTGGCCCGGCCCCTCCGGTTGTTCCGGTGCGGTGCAAGCGGCGGCCGGAGTGAGCGATTTCATGAAGCAACTCGAGAGCGTCAAGGTCGTCCGCTGCGACGCCGCCGCCCTGGTGGTCGCGGGCTTGTCGCTCGCAGGATGGAACGCAGTGATCTCGCTCGGCCTCTTGATCTGCAGCCTCGTCGGTCTGTCACGGAGCCGTTCGGCCTAGTCCAGGATCGTGACCGGATCGCCTGGCCGGATCCCGCCACCCTGAACGACACGCGCATAGACGCCACAAAGGTTGTGCCCGACGGTGTTCACAAGTGTCTTGACCACATTGATGTCGCGTTCGCCCGTCGCAGGGTCGACGCTCGTTGCGGCGCAGCGTTCGGTCGTGTTGGTGATCGCGAGCCGCGTCTTGCCGATCGTGATCTGGCGCCCGATGAGGTCGTGTTCGGCCCAGGCCGGCAATCCGTCGAGGTAGAGATTGGCGCGGAACCGGAGGGGATCGACAGCTTGTCCAGCGGCCTTGGCGATGGCCGCGACGCTGGCGAGATTGACGAAGGAGACGAAGCCCTTGGTCGAGTCTGTGAATCGGAACGGGTCGAACGGGCCGAGAAGGCGTGGCGGACCTTTGAGATCGTCCTTACAGAAGGCGGCGAAGAAGGTCTCGACCGCATTACGACCGGCGAAAGTCGATAGATCGGCATCGCATCGAAGACGGCCGTCAAGCTCGATCGTCAGGCGGGACATCGAGGGGTCGAAGCGCGTCTTCAGCGTCGCCAGACGTTCATCGCGCATCAGCATCAGATATTTGGTCTTAGGCCGATAACGCGGCGCGGTTTCATCGAATCCCGACGGGCCGTTCTCGATGGCGTAAAGTCGGTCGTTGGGAAAATAAGCGCCTTTCGTGAGTTCCACCTCGGACAGAGCTTGCGGCGACAAGCCTTTGATCGGATAGCAGAAGATCGAAACGATCGAGACGTGATCCAAGGCTAGATCGCCCCGTCTTGGGCGAGCAGGCAGCGATTGTCTTCGCTCACCTCGATCTGCACCGTCATATGGCCGATGCCGAACGTGTCTCGCAGCGTCACAGCCGTTTCCGACAAGAAGTGATCGCCGGGGTGCCCCGCCGGCATACAGAGATGCGCCGTTATGGCGATCTCGGTGGTGCTCATCGGCCAGATATGCAGATCATGCAGTGTGGCGACGCCGGGTCGATCGAGCAGAAAACGACGAACCTTCGCTGGTTCGATCGACGGTGGAACCGCCTGCATCGACATCGAAACGCTGTCGCGAAGCAGCCCCCACGTGCCGGCCACGATGATGGCGTTGACCACGAGACTGACGACGGGATCGACCCAGAGCCAGCCGGTCAGCAGGATCACGGCCCCGGCCGCAATGACTCCGACCGACACCAGCGCATCGGCAGCCATATGCATGTAGGCGCCCTTGATGTTGATGTCGTTGTGCCGCCCGGACGCGAACAGATAGGCGGTCAAACCGTTGATCGCGACGCCGATCGCCGCCACGATCATGACGGTGCCGCCTGCCACAGGCTCTGGTGCGAACAGCCGTTGTATGGCCTCCAGGCTCAGCGCTCCGACCACCACGAGCAGGAAGATGGCGTTGAACAGCGCTGCCAGGATCGATGAGCCGCGGAGCCCATAGGTAAACCGCTGCGAGGGAACACGCTGCGCCAGAGATTGCGCGAGCCACGCCACCATCAGGCCCAGAATATCGCTGACGTTATGACCAGCGTCGGCCAGCAGCGCGACCGAGTGGCCATAGACGCCGGCGCCCGCTTCGACGAGCACGAAGGCCGTATTGAGGCCGATGCCGATCGCGAAGGCGCGGCCGAAATTGGCCGGTGCGTGAACGTGACCTCCGATGCCGTGGTTGTGCCCGGCATGCGAATGATCGTAATCGTGCACGTGATCGCTGTGGGGCTGTGTCGCAGCGCCCGCATGGTCACGCGCGTGGTCCGTGCCGCTCGCCAACGGGGGCGATGCTGCGGCGTGGTGGTGATCGGACATCGAATACTCCGGTGGCGACGCCAGAGCTTACCGCACCCGGACGGTCGGCACCACCGACATGCCTGGTCCAAGCTCCACGTCCGGACGCTGATCGAAGGTGATCTTCACTGGAATGCGCTGAACGACCTTCACGTAATTCCCCGTGGCGTTCTGAGCCGGCAGCAAACTGAAAGCCGTGCCGCTCCCGGCCTGGATGCTGTTGATCTTGCCGGGATAGGTCCGGCCGAAAGCGTCGATCTCGATATCGACGGGCTGTCCGACCCTCATGTCGGCGAGTTGAGTTTCCTTGAAGTTTGCCGTGACCCAAACATCCAACGGCACCAGAACCATCAGGCCTTGGCCCTGGGTTGCAACGAAACCGACCGCCCCGGTGAGCCGCGTCACGCGGCCATCGACGGTCGCGCGGATCATCGTGCGCGAGAGATTGGCGTCGGCCGTCAGCTTCTGCGCCTTCGCTTGCTCGATTTGCGCCTCGGCGCTGCGTCTCTGGGCTTTCAGCACGTTGATCTGCTTTTCAGCAGCAGCCTGGTTGGATTGAGCGCCGTCCAGCGCGGCGCGCTTCTGCTGCTGATCGGAGGCCGATTGCTGAGCCCGCTGGATCGTCCCAAAGCCGGTCTTGGCGAGATCCTGATATCGCTTGTTCTCGTCGTTAGAGAAATTCAGCGCAGCCTGAGCCTCGTTGACCTGCTGTTCCGCTTGCCGGACTTGCGACTTCTGCGCTCCAATCTGTGCCTCGATATTTTCAAACTGCGCTTGCGCCTGATCGATCTGAGCCTCCGCATTGGCGACCGCAGCCGTGTAGTTCCGATCATCGATGCGGGCCAGGAGGTCACCAGCCTTCACAACCTGGTTATCGGTGACTGGCACGGCGGTGATATTGCCTTCGACTTCGGCGCTGATCGAAATTGGCCGGCCGTCGATAAAGGCATCATCCGTGTTCTCGAAGTGGCGCGCGTTCAGATACCAGAGGACGCCAGCCACGATCGCCGCGATCAGCACGATAAGGCCGACGATCAGCGCAATCGGATGCTTGCGCCAGAACGGCCGAGTGTCTTTTGGCTTCTCTGCCGCATCGTCGTCGGGCGACGTCTCGTCGGTCTCATCGCTGTCGTCGACGTCATCGGATTTCTGCAATGCCGTCGGCTCGTCCGCCTTGTGGTCCGGCGATCCGATCTTGAGAATGTCGCGGTCGTGAGGAGCATCGTTTGGTTGGTCGAGCACGGTGGACTTCCCGATTTTTAAGGCGAAAACATGCGATGGGCGTGCTTGGTTCCTGCGGCCGAACAGCCAAGCCAAGGCTTCGCCCGAAAGAGGCTTTGTCTAGCTCGCTGCCGGATGCGGTGCGACGCTCGACGATCCTGGAACGAAGCCATCGAACGCCGCCCAAAACTGTGCCCTGAAGTGATCCTGTTCCATCAGAACTTCATGCCGAGCATGAGGCACAACGATCAGGCTCGCGTTTTTCAGTCGGGTGGCGAAACGCTCGATCCCGCGTGTCGCGACGACGCTGTCGGCGCCGCAGGCCACCACCAGCATCGGGGTTAGAATCCGGCGCGGGAAGTCGACGTCGTGAAACTCACCCATGCAGCGGAACGCCGCGTTCAACCAGCCCTGCGTCGGCGCACCGATCGCGAGTTCGGGCGCGGCGCTCACCAAGGCCGAGAAGGCGGCATAGCGTTTTGGATCGGACGTAAGGACGTTATGCTCAAACGGTTTCATCATGACCGAGCGGCTGCTTCCTCCTGGCACATAGAAGCGTCCCAGCCCGAGCCGAGATGCCGTCGATGCCATCGCCCGGATGGCGCGGGGCGCCGCGAGGCCATAGATCTCGACCATCGGGGTCGAGAGAACGATACGATCGAACATACAACGGCCGCCGGCGGCATGCGCGATCGCAATAGCGCCGCCCATGGAATGCGCCAGCGCGAACCAAGGCCTTGGGCAGTGCGGCTCGAGCACGGCGGATCGGATGGCGTCGAGATCCGCTTGAAATTCCTCGAAGTCGGAGACGTGTCCCTTGCGTCCATCCCGCACTAAGCGTGACGAGCCGCCCTGGCCGCGCCAGTCGAACGCCACGACTGCGAACCCGCGACCGAGGAGTTCGGACGCGACCTCGGCATATTTCTCAATAAACTCGCCGCGTCCTGTACAGAGGACGACCGTTCCGGCGGCCGGTACCCGAGTCGCCTCCCAACGCGCGACCCTGATCTCGATCGTCCCGATCGGCAGCAGATCAGTGACCGCATTTGAAGGGAGGCGATTGAGAGGCACCTCCACAAGCTTGACGCTGACGTGGCGCGATGCCGTCTTGCTGGGAGCCGTTCCGCCTCTCCGGTCAGGCCTGGACGATGGCGACACTTGCGCTCGCTCCGATTCGGCTGGCGCCCGCCGCGACCATGCGTTCGGCATCGGTCCTGGTCCGAATGCCGCCAGAGGCTTTGACCCCAAGTGCATCGCCGACCACGCCTCGCATCAGGGCCACATCTTCGATCGTTGCACCCGCATGACCGAAACCGGTCGAGGTCTTGACGAAATTCGCGCCGGCGCTTGCGGCGATCGAACAGGCGGCCCGCTTCTCGTCGTCGGTCAGCAGGCAGGTCTCGATGATGACTTTGAGCAGGGTCGAGCCGCAGGCGCGCTTCACCGTCGCAATATCGGCCTCGACGACGTCGAACTGCCGGTCCTTCAGCGCCCCCACCTGGATCACCATGTCGATTTCTCCAGCGCCCGCTGCGACCGCGTCGGAGGCTTCGAATGCCTTGGCGCGTGTCGACATGGCGCCGAGCGGAAAGCCAACGACGGCACAAGCTGGGATCGATAGACCGGCGAGCCTCTCGACGACGCGAGGAACATAAACGCCGTTGACGCAGACCGAGGCGAAGCAGAACCGTGCGGCTTCCGCGCAAAAGCGGTCGACATCGATCGCAAGCGTGTCGGGTTTCAGGACCGTATGGTCAATCAGTCTGGCGAGGCTCGCGGCGTCGGCGTCGAGGACCTCGCTGGTTGAACGCTGCGAGGGGCGTGGCGTTTCGTTGTCGTAGAGGCTCATGATGGACCCGCCAGCTTGCGCGTGCCGCTTTGGCACCTTGCGGCGATGGCACAATAAAACAAAAAGCCGGCCCGTCCTACCCGACGGACCGGCTTGATCTGCCGATGTTTGTTCAAGCAGCGATGCGCCAGATCGTTAAACGACCCGTCGGATCAGCTTGATGATGATGAGCAACACGATGGCACCGATCGCAGCGTCGATAATGGCAGCCACGACGCCCGTGCCGAGGTTGATCCCGAGTTGCGGGAGCAGGTAGCCAGCGACGAAAGCGCCGATGATACCGACAATGATGTCACCGATCAGACCGAAGCCGGTGCCCTGAACCACGAGTCCAGCGAGCCAGCCGGCGATCGCGCCGATGATGAGAAATACGATGAGTGATTGGCCGTCCATGTATCGATCCCCGGTGTAACAGCCCGCCCAAACAGGCCCAACAGCGGAACCGACAGTTCACGGCAAAGGTTCCGCTGTTTGGTCGGCAGCGAGACGAAACTGTGGCCGCGATGTGGCTCGATTGTCACGCTATGATGTCTGGTGTGATTTGGTCTTCTATGAAACCGATTTTGTCGCGGAGCAGCAATTTGCGTTTCTTCAGCCGCTGCACTTGAATCTGATCGCGTGTCTCCCGGAGCGACAAGGCCATGATGGCTTCGTCGAGGTCCCGGTGTTCCTGGCGAAGTTGCTCCATTTCGATCAGGGCGACACGTTTTTCCTCGGGACCCAATTGGTTCATCGCGCCTCAACCCTCATTCGCATCGTTCGCTCCAAGCCGGAGGTCTGTCCGCTGAGCCGAACCCGCAGATTATGGCACAGCCGGGTTCTGTCGCAAGTCGAGCCAAGCCTCAGTGCGGTGCAAGAGGGCATTCCCGTCGAGCTAAATCTACGCGAACTATCAGTGACTTGAGCGTCAACGCTGGGTTCCTCGACTAGTCGCGTGGCGGAGCAAGCACGCGGGAAGGCTGCGTCTTGTGTGAAACGAACGCCCGCCGCACGGGTTAGCCCGTAGCGCAAGTGATAGGGGCCGATCCGGCCCGTAACCAGGGAGATCGACGTGGCCGTAGCGGTAGTGACGGGAGCAGGCGCAGGGGTAGGGCGGGCGACAGCTCGGGAATTCGCGCGACAAGGGTTCGATGTTGGTCTGATCGCCCGCGACCAGCAAAGGCTCGACGCCACCGCAAAGGAACTCCGCGACATGGGCGTGCGCGCCCATGTGGTCACGGCCGACGTGGCGGATGCGAGTGCCATCGCGGCCGCGGCCGACAGCATCGAACATGAGCTCGGCCCGATCGAGGTCTGGGTCAACAATGCGGCAACCAGCATCTTCTCGCCGGTCGAAAAGATCGAACCCGACGAATTCAAACGCGCCACAGAGGTCGGCTATCTTGGCACGGTCTACGGCTCCATTGCGGCGCTCAAACACATGAGGCTGCGCGATCGTGGCCTCATCATCAATGTCGGTTCGGCCATGGGCTACCGGGCCATGCCACTCCAGTCAGCCATGTCGGGCGCAAAATTCGCGGTCCGGGGATTTACGGCTGCCTTGCGGTCTGAGTTGTTCCACGATCGATCCCACATCCGTGTGTCGATGGTGCATCTGCCATCGATCAACACCCCCCAATTCGACTGGAGCCTCAACCGCCTTGGCCGCAAGCCGCAGCCGGTGGCTCCCGTCTACCAGCCGGAAGTCGCAGCCCGCGCCATCGTGTTCACTGCTCAACATCCGCGTCGTGACGTTTGGGTTGGCCTGTCCACGCTTGCGGCCATCATGATGGATCGCTTTGCGCCGGGCCTTGCCGATCGTCTCCTCGCGCTCGGTGGATATCCGGCGCAGATCACCAAGCAACGCGAACTCGGCAGCGCCACCGCGAACCTGTACGGGCCGATCGGCGGCGTCTATGCGGCGCATGGGCGGTTCGACCTGAATGCGCGCGACACAAACTGGGAAATTTTCACTAGCCGACATCGTGACACGGTCGTCGTCGCGGGGCTGATCGGGCTCTTCTTCGCCCTCCGACACTCGGTGCGATCAATCCGTTAAGGCATAACCCAAGACGATCGAGCCACGCTGCGGCTCGATCGTGTTCTCGCAGTAACCCGGCGTAACGCGAGCAGGCAAAGGTCGGACGCCGCTAATTCGTTTTAAAACCGCTCCAACATCGCAAAGAGTTGATGACGACGCAGCCGAAAGGCCGCTTGAGCCGCGTCGAGATCGTGTCATCATCTCGTCGTGAACCGCGTTCGGACACGATTCCTGTTAGGAGTTCAGAATGTCGCTGCAAAGTCACATTGCGGAGTTGGCTCGTCGTCATCAGGCGATCGATAAAGAAATTGCCTCCTGCCGTGCCGCGCCGAGCATAGAGCCCGCGAAACTGTCCGAGTTGAAACGCAAGAAACTGCAGCTCAAAGACGAGATGACCAAGCTGCGTCATTAACAGCTGCCGTCGATCATTTTAAAAACAGGTGTAAGGGGCCGTGCGGATCGCCGGCCCCTTTTCTATGAAAGCGCGTACTGCATGCCGCCGATGCGGGATGCCACTCACCCTTTACTTCGTGGGTCTTGCGATCCATCTTTTGAAAGAGATGAAGAGGCCGGTTGATGGCTCTGCTCGGTCGATGATCGCAGTGTTGCGTTAAAGAGTGCGGCCGCCGTTGCGAGCGGTCGATCTTGCACCGCAGCATTAAGCCATCAAATCGACATGTAGCTCAAATCTGATTGTTCGAGACGGCAGGATGCTGGCCGTTAAAAGGCCCGAGTCGGGCCGACCAAGGACGAATATTATGGCGCCTGCTCTCCCGATGATCTCAAGCGAAAGCGGTCTTTCCCGCTATCTCAATGAGATTCGTCGCTTTCCCATGCTTCAGCCCCAGCAGGAATTCATGCTGGCGAAGCGCTGGCGTGAGCACGACGATCGCGATGCAGCCCACGAACTCGTGACCTCGCATCTTCGCCTCGTGGCCAAGATCGCGATGGGCTATCGCGGCTACGGACTCCCGATCGGCGAAGTCATTTCGGAAGGCAATGTCGGCTTGATGCAGGCTGTGAAGCGGTTCGAGCCCGATAAGGGCTTCCGCCTTGCGACTTATGCGATCTGGTGGATCCGCGCGTCGATCCAGGAATATATTCTTCGTTCGTGGTCGCTCGTGAAGATGGGCACGACCGCTAACCAGAAGAAGCTGTTCTTCAACCTGCGGAAGGCGAAGAGCCAAATTTCGGCGTTGGAGGAAGGCGATCTTCATCCTGACCACGTTCAGACCATCGCGACCAAGCTCGGCGTGACCGCGCAGGATGTGATCGACATGAACCGCCGCCTCGGTGGCGACAGCTCCCTGAATTCACCGATGCGCGAGGACGGCGACGGCGAGTGGCAGGATTGGCTCGTTGACGATTCGACGAACCAGGAGGTTCTGCTTGCCGACCACGAAGAAAGCTCTAACCGACACGACGCGCTGAAGGGAGCGCTGGACGTTCTGAACCCGCGTGAGCGCCGCATCTTCGAGGCGCGTCGTCTTGCGGAGGATCCGATTACGCTCGAGCAACTCTCCGAGGAGTTCAACATCTCGCGCGAGCGCGTTCGGCAAATCGAGGTGAGAGCCTTCGAAAAGGTGCAGGCTGCCGTGAAGACCGGATTGGCGCGGATTGAAGCAAGCCGGCCTTTGTTGGAATCGCAATCGAGCGTTCATTGAACCTGACGGTCGACTACTAAAAAAGCCGAGGCAATCGCCTCGGCTTTTTTGTTTATGGCGTGGCTGACTGCCAGCTTTGAATAGCGCTTTCGATAATGCGCTGTCCCGACGTGCCCTTCTCGAAGGTTATCTTGGCGACCTTGCCAGACACCAGCAGCAAGGGGACGTCGAACCAATTCCGGCTCTTGATGAGGTCCAGGTTGCGGCTTTCGACGTCGCCGCGCGTCAGTCCCACCAAAAAATAATTGTCCGTGATGGTCACCGGCAGTCCGACCAGCGTGTCGCCTGTCGGTGAATCGTCCCGGCGCAGTTGCGGCACGTTGATTTGCTTCACGTTTCCAAGTTGATTGCCCGGACCCGGCGTGAACCGCAAATCCATCGTATGGCTCGCGGGAAATTGCTGCTCGAAATTCTTCTGAAACAGCATGCTCATTTTAAGATTGGCGTCGGGAATTTCGATATCGGCGCGGACGGCTTGGGCCAGGGGCTGCCCCTGGCCGGGGCTGACATTTTCGGCATGCCAGACCACGGAACCCACATAGGTTTTAACTTTTTGGGGATCGTCCGGCGCGTCCACGAGAAGCGCGGCGCGTTGCGAAACCGGCAATGTCTCGTCGCTCGAAGCAGGTGCGGTCGCGGTGGAGGGTGGAGTCGCAGCCGAGGTAGGTGCTGGCGCCGCGGGGGCCGTTGACGCCGCGAGCGGAGCCGAGGGATCGGCTGTCGATGTTGCGGCCGGTTGAGTGGAGCTATCGTTTGGTGCGGCTGCCGGTGGATTGGCGGCATCGGTCGGGCCGGCAGCCGGTGCATTGGCGGCGTCGTTCGAGGTTGGTTGTGCTGGCGCTGCCTCCGGCGCAGCGCCAGCCGATGGCAGTGCCGCTGTCGATTGAGCAGCCGATGGCTGGCTTTGCGGAGCAGCGGACGAGGGATCCGGCTGCGTCGTGTTATCGGCCGTCGCTTTTTCCGTAGCCGGTGTCTTGTCGGCCAGGATTGTCGGCGGCGCGCTCGTGCCGTCCGCCCGGCTGACGATCTTGCCGCTCTGCGGCTCGGATTTTTGAGCGGCCTGCAGCGCCGCGCGTGCCCGCGCCATCGCTTCTGGTTTGTCGCGCAAGCGCCAAGCCGTGTAAGCAATGCCGGCCACAACGACGGCCGCCACAAGCGCGACAATGAGAACGCGAGGGCTGAACGGCTCTTTCCGAACCGGCCGTGGCGCGGCCGGGCGGTTCGACTCGTCTCGGTTGAGGGTCCGCTCGTCGGACCGATCTTTGGTCGGCGGGAATTGCGGCGTGTCGGGGAGTTGCTCGTGCGCCGATGCATCCGTGCCAAGCGGCTCGTTCGGCTCGGCCGTCGGCGAAGGAACCTGCAGGCGCGAGGCGCTTGGCAATCCAGGGCTTTGCGAGGCGAGGCTCGATGAGATGGTCTTGGGTGTGGCTTGTGCCGGGTCGTCCGTCTCGCGCGACGCGCGTATGACGGGGGCTGCAACTGGCCTCGATGTGCTCGCCGGTCGCATCGGCTGAACGGGCCGTGGCGGCCCCGGCGGACGGCTTGGCCCTGGGGGCAAGCCTGCGCGTAGAGACGTGAGGCCCGGGGCAGCCGGACGAACCGTAGTTACCGTGGCTGGCGCTGCCGAGGGCTGCGGCAACACCGTTGCCTGCCGCGCCGCAGGGTCGAGGCTCGATGCCGCGACGGGCGGTTCGCTCGCTGGGACCGCAGGAGCTGAGGGTTGAGGAGAGACCGTTGGCGGAGAAGCAGGAGCCGGCGAGGGGGGGGCTACGGGTGCAGCGACCGTCGGCGGCCCCACGATGTCGGTCTCGACCCGCGCGATCGCGTCATCGAGGGCGACGCTCTCCCGTTCGATGTCCTCTGCCGGAACGGGCGGTTCCATCGAACGCAATTGCCCGAGAAGCGCCTGTCGCGCCCGATCATAGATGGCGCGGCGCGCCTCCGGCGGCGCGTCGTGCAGGGAGGCGACCGCCCGAGAGAGAAGAGGATAATATTCGGCCATTCAGCGTTAACACCATCCCTGGTCTGGTTCGTCAATCCCGCTGATGTGAGCCCGCGAGTTAAGGTCTCGGTGCAACAAATAGCCGAAGCGCATCAATCCTGAAACGGGTTCTGAACCAGAATCGTGTCGTCGCGCTCAGGGCTCGTCGAGAGGAGCGCCACGGGGGCACCGATCAGTTCCTCGATATAGCGGACGTATTTGATCGCCTGCGCCGGTAGGTCGGCCCAGGATCGCGCACCGCCCGTCGCGCCTTCCCACCCCGGAAAGGTCTCGTAGACAGGCTCGACGCGCGCCTGAGCGGCCTGGCCGGCCGGAAGATAGGCGATGTCCTTGCCGTCGAGTTTGTAGCCGACGCAGATCTTGATCTCGTCGAAGCCATCGAGAATGTCGAGCTTGGTCAGGGCGATACCGTCGATCCCCGAGGTTTTGACGGTTTGACGCACCAGCACGGCATCGAACCACCCGCACCGGCGGCGGCGGCCGGTGTTGACGCCGTATTCGTGTCCCTTATCGCCGATCAACTGGCCGATCTCGTCGTGAAGTTCGGTCGGGAAGGGACCGCCGCCGACCCGGGTCGTATAGGCCTTGGCGATCCCAAGCACATAGCCGATCGCTTTCGGACCCAGGCCCGACCCGGTCGCGGCCGCGCCTGCCACCGTGTTGGATGAGGTGACGAATGGATAGGTGCCGTGATCGACATCCAGGAGCGCGCCTTGAGCGCCTTCAAACAGGATGCGTTTGCCGTCACGTCGTGCGGTGTCCAAAAGATCGAACGTCACGGCCATATAGGGCAGGACCTTGTCGGCCACCGACATCAACTCATCCCGGATCGCCGCATGCGACAGCGGCTCGAGACCGAGTCCGCGTCGCAGCGGATCGTGATGCGAGAGCAGCCGCTCAATCTTCTCGTCGAGATAATCGGGCTCAGCGAGATCGGTCAGCCGGATCGCGCGGCGTCCGACCTTATCCTCATAGGCCGGTCCGATCCCGCGCTTGGTCGTGCCGATCTTGACGCCGGTGTCGGTTGCGGATTCGCGATGCGCGTCGAGTTCGCGGTGGAGCGCCAGAATGAGCGAGACGTTCTCGGCGATTTTCAGGTTGTCGGGGGTGATCTCGACGCCCTGCTGCCGCAGCTTGTCGATCTCGGCCAGGAGATGGTGGGGATCGAGAACGACGCCGTTGCCGATGACCGAAAGCTTGCCGGGGCGGACGATGCCGGAGGGCAGAAGAGCGAGTTTGAACACTTTGCCGTCGATCACCAGGGTGTGACCAGCGTTGTGACCGCCCTGAAAACGCACCACGACATCGGCCGCGGTCGACAACCAGTCGACGATCTTGCCCTTGCCCTCGTCGCCCCATTGAGCGCCGACCACCACCACATTCGCCATATTGCTCTAGCTCGTCTCGCGCCGCGACCCCGGCCACCGCATCAGCGGCCCGGGGATGCCAAGCCCGACACTAGTGTCCGGGCTGCTCTTCGTAAATAAGTCCGGACGATCATGTCCGGGCTCCCGTCGCTCGTCTCGACCGTCGGTCGCAGTTTCTAGAAGTGAAGCAGGTTCACGGCCTTTACGCCGGGGATGCCCTTGATCTTGTCGAGCGTCCCATCCGGCACCGCACCATCGACTTCCGTCAGCGCGATCGCCGAGCCGCCTGGCTGGTCGCGCCCGAGCGCGAAGGTCGCGATATTCACGCCGGCGTCGCCCAGGGTCGTCGCAAATCGGCCGATGAAGCCCGGTTTGTCCTCGTTGGTGACGTAAAGCATCGTCGAGGCGAATTCGGCGTCGACCTTGATGCCCTTGATGGCCGTGATGCGCGGCTTACCATCAGTGAACACCGTGCCCGAAATAGCGCGTTCCTGCGCATCGGTCGTGATCGCCAGGGTAATAAGCGATTCGTAGTCGCCCTCGGCGGCGCGCGTGGTCTCCTCGACCACGATGCCGCGCTCCTTGGCGACGGCCGGACCCGACACGACGTTGACGGCCGACAGAACGGGACGAAGCAGACCCGCCAAGGCGGAGGCTGTCAGCGCCTTGATCTTGAGCTCCGCGACCGCACCCTCATAGGTGATCTTCACCTGACGGATCGGCGCATCGGTCAACTGGCCCGCGAAAGAGCCGAGCCGATCGGCCAGCTCGATCATGGGGCGAAGGCGAGGGGCTTCCTCGGCCGTGATGGAGGGGAAATTGACCGCGTTCGAGATCGCGCCGCGGATCAGGTAATCCGACATCTGCTCGGCGACTTGAAGCGCCACGTTCTCCTGAGCTTCGTTGGTGGCGGCACCGAGATGCGGCGTGCAAACGACGTTCGGGTGACCAAACAGCACGTTCTCCTTCGCAGGCTCCGTCGCGAACACATCGATTGCGGCTCCGGCCACATGGCCGTTGTCCAGCTCCTTGCGGAGCGCTTCCTCGTCGATCAAGCCGCCACGGGCGCAGTTGATGATCCGCACACCCGTCTTGGTCTTGGCGAGATTTTCGGCCGACAGGATGTTCTTAGTCTGCGGCGTCATCGGCGTGTGCAGCGTGATGAAGTCGGCGCGGGCCAGCAACTCGTCGAGTTCGACGCGCTCGACCCCGAGCGCGAGGGCACGTTCGGCCGACAAGAAGGGGTCGAAGGCGATGACCCGCATGCGAAGTCCCACGCCGCGCTCGGCCACGATCGAGCCGATGTTGCCACACCCGATGATACCCAACACCTTGCCGGTGATCTCGACGCCCATGAAGCGGTTCTTTTCCCACTTGCCGGCTTGAGTCGACGTATCGGCGGCCGGCAACTGGCGCGCCAGCGCGAACATGAGCGCGATCGCGTGTTCGGCGGTCGTGATCGAATTGCCGAAGGGCGTGTTCATCACGATCACGCCTTTGGCGGTCGCAGCCGGGATATCGACATTGTCGACCCCGATGCCGGCGCGGCCGATGACCTTCAGTTTCGTGGCGCGTTCCAGCAGCTTCGCCGTCACCTTGGTGGCTGAGCGGATCGCCAAGCCGTCATATTGGTCGATGATTTCGGCCAGAGCATCTTTGTCGATACCGGGTTTTACGTCGACCTCCACACCACGCTCCTTGAAGATGGCGACGGCGGCGGGCGACAGACTATCGGAAATGAGAACGCGAGGAGCCATGGGATTTGTCCAGATCTTGGAGCAGGCGTCATCGTCCTTCGGAACGAGCGCACGTGCGACATGGGAGTATGGATCGAAAGGCGTTGCTCGTGCCGATCACGCGAGGCACGAGTTTTAAGCGTCTGGGGACGCGTCAGGCCGCTTTGGCGAGATTGGCCGAGGCTTGCGCGTAGGCCCAATCGAGCCATGCCGTCAGGGCGACGACATCCGCCGTCTCGACCGTGGCGCCGCACCAGACACGAAGGCCGGGAGGCGCATCGCGATAACCGCCAATATCGAAGGCCACGCCTTCCTTATCGAGCATATCGGCCAGCGACTTGGCAAAAGCAGCCTGAGCGTCGGCCGGCTGCGACGTAACGGCGGGCGCCACAACCTTCAAGCAAACGGAGGTGTTGGAGCGGGTGTCAGGCGCGATCGCCAGATGATCGATCCAGTCCGTCTTTGCGACCCAATCGGCGATCGCCGTGGCGTTGGCATCGGCTCGTGCCACGAGCGCATCGAGACCACCGAGCCCTTTGGCCCAGGTCAGCGCATCGATGTAATCCTCGACGCAAAGCATCGACGGTGTGTTGATGGTCTCGCCCTTAAAAATGCCCTCGATCAGCTTGCCGCCTGAGGTGAGGCGGAAAATCTTCGGCAGCGGCCAAGCGGGCGCATAGGTCTGCAGGCGCTCGACGGCGCGGGGCGACAGGATCAGCATCCCGTGGGCTGCTTCGCCGCCCAGCACCTTCTGCCACGAGAAGGTGACGACATCGAGCTTGTCCCAGGGAAGCGTCTGCGCGAAGGCCGCCGAGGTGGCATCGCAGATGGTCAGACCGGCCCGATCCGCCGGGATGAAATCGCCGTTTGGGACGCGCACGCCGGAGGTTGTCCCATTCCAAGTGAAGACGACGTCGTTGTTGAAATCGATGCTATTGAGATCGACGATCTCGCCATAGCCGGCCTTGAGGATCCGTGCATCCTTGAGCTTCAGTTGCTTGGCCGCATCCGTCACCCAGCCTTCGCCGAAACTTTCCCACGCCACCATATCGACGCCGCGTGCCCCAAGAAGCGACCACATCGCCATTTCGACGGCGCCGGTGTCCGAGGCCGGAACGATGCCGATACGGTAATCGGCGGGGACTTGCAGGATGTCGCGGGTCAGGTCGATTGCGGCTTGGAGTTTTGCCTTGCCGGGCTTGGCCCGATGGGAGCGGCCGAGGGCGGCTTTGCCGAGCGCCTCGAGTGTCCAGCCTGGGCGCTTCGCGCAGGGGCCAGAGGAAAAGCACGGGTTTGCGGGCCGTGTAACCGGTTTGTTCATCATAAAATCCATCCTCACAGATGGTAGCCTCTCGTTGGGGAGAGGTGTCCCGCCGCAAGGACTAGTACGAACCTCGCGGAGCCGTCAAGCGGCTCCTGTCGCTCAATCGATCGCGTAGCGGACGCCGAACTTCACGTCGTCACGCGTGAAGCTGCGGGAATAGGATGACGTTCCGACGGTTGTGCCGAAGCGCCCGATGTCGAGGTGACGGTAGCCGAGGTCGACCGTAACAGCGTCCGTCAGCGCGTAGGAGAGGCCTGCCATGGCGGCCCAGGCGAAGGTCGTGCTGCCGCGAGGCGAACCGCCCTGGCTCGCGCTCAAGCCCGTTGCGTCCAACACGGTCACCGAAGCCGACGGATCGAAGACCGCGAAGCCGAGACCCGCCCCGACGTAAGGCGTCACGCCATACCATGTGCCGATGTCGACGTAGCCGTTGACCAGCCCATCGTAGCGGTTGAGAGAGCCCTGCTGGCGGGTCGTGACCCCGCGGGTCGTGATCTGCGTGGCATAGTCGATCGGTTGAAGATAGTCGCCCGTGACGTCGACCCGCAGCATACTGTTGAAACGGTAGCCGACGCCGCCGCCAGCCGCGTAGCCCCCAGCCGATCGATGATCGAAGCCGAGCGGCGACAGCTTGGGGCGATCGTCGTCGCCATACGAGACATCGCCGCGGAGATACCAACCCGTTCCGACGGCGACATCGGCGTCGGGTTCGGCGAAGACAGGTGCGGGCGGATAGGTGGGCGAGAGGGTTGCGGTTCGCGCGAAGACCGGCGACGCCGCCATTCCGATCAGGGCCGCAAAACCCAATCTCGCTACCGTGCCGGCCCGCATCGACAATTCTCCTCGACCGTCGCGCTTGCCCGGCCCTTACTGAAAAGAATGAACAAATATGCTTAAGGGCAGCTTAACCATGCCGCGTATTCGACTAGCGATCCCACAAGAAAAACGCGGAGCCAGGGCCCCGCGTTTTGTCGTTCAGTAGGTAGAATGTCCGCGCGTCAGTATTTCCGGACGATCGGCGCTTCAGGCGGATAATAGACCGGGGTAGGGGCCACATCGCTGATCATCCAGCGCATGCCGAGCCGGATATCTTGCGAGGCAAGATCGTAACGATGCTTCTCGATCACGCAGCCGGTGCTGTTCACGCAATTGATGAAGCCCGAGGTCGCATCACCCATGTTGAGGTAGCGATAGCCGAGTTCCAGCTTGAGGTTCTGGCTGACCGAATAAGACACGCCCGCCATGGCGGCATAGGCCAGGTTGAACTTGTCATGTTCCTTGGCAAAGCCGAAGCCGCCGTTGCCGACGCCGTTGAACACATTGCCGGCTTGGTCGACAATGGTCGGGCCACCGACGCCGAGATCGCTCAAGGATGTGACGCGGTTGTAGGCTGCGCCGACGCCGGCCCCGATGAAGGGCGTCAAGCCATACCAGGTGCCAAGGTCGGCATAGGCATTGACCAGGAACACCGAACTCTGCAGCGAGCCGTTATATTGATCGTAGCCGCGCCCGGTCCCCGGGACGCCGAAACCCGCACCCGCATCGTAGCTCTCGATCGTGCTGAAATGCTGGTCGGTGCGATATTCGCCGGTGGCATCGAAGCGGAGCCAGTTGTTGACCTGATAGCCAACGCCGATGTCGACGAAGCTCGAATCGGCGATGTGCTGCTGGTCCCGCGCAAAGCTCGGGACAGCGGTCGCGGTATCGATCGGAGCATAGCTCTGATCGTAGAAGGTGGATCGAATGTTCGGATTGCTGGCGACGCCCACACCGACATCACCGCGCAGATACCACCCACCGAAATCGACGACCTCGGGCGGCGGAACATATTGAGGCGGCAACGGGAGGTCGGCGGCGCGTGCGCCGGTCGCAGCCCCAAGTGCCACGACTCCCGCGAAAAGCAGGGCTTTGGTGCTGCCCATAGATGACGTCCCCACTTGAACAGTTGCAATTTCGGCTAGGCCGAGGGTCGACCCATCAACGATGAGCAAAGGTTGCAGAAACTGTTTAAGGGGAGCTTAACCCTAACGATTAACCTTGCGGCTGCAGCAGAAGCGTCGGGACATGACAGTCCGATGTTGCGCGATCCTTCTCTCGATCGCGGTTGTTTGGGACGATCGCATGGTCACCGCATTGCAACACCTTGCTGCGGAGTGAGGCGGGGCAGTTGCCGCCCATTGCTTTTTTTCTTACGAAGGCGGGAAATATTGAGGCTCAGCACGAGCTGAGAGCGGCTTGGTCGGATATTGCCGGTTTGGCTAAGCAATCGGGGATGTGTGCATGAAGGTTGTCTTGGCGCAGCCGCGCGGGTTTTGCGCGGGCGTCGTCCGAGCGGTCGAGATCGTCGAAAACGCTCTCGTCCAGCACGGGGCTCCGGTCTACGTCCGCCATGAAATCGTCCATAATCGCCATGTCGTCGAGAGCCTGGAACAGAAGGGTGCCAGGTTTGTGAAAGACGTGTCCGAGATTCCCGACGGAGCCGTGACGATCTTCAGCGCCCATGGCGTTGCGCGCTCCGTGGAGCAGGAAGCCGCCCGGCGCAACCTGCCGGTGCTCGATGCTACCTGTCCGCTCGTCGCCAAGGTTCATCACCAGGGCCGGCGCTATGTGGCGCAGGGTCGGTCCGTCATTCTGATCGGTCATGCCGGCCATCCGGAAGTCGTCGGGACTGTGGGACAGATCGATGGTGAGGTGCATCTCGTCCGCAGTGTCGAGGATGTCGCCATGCTCGATCTGCCGATCGATGCGCCCGTCGCCTACATCACTCAAACGACGTTGAGCGTCGACGACACGCGCTCCATCATCGCGGCGCTCGAAGAAAAGTTTTCCGACGTCGTTGGCCCCGATACGCGCGACATCTGCTATGCCACCCAAAATCGACAGACGGCGGTGCGGGAATTGTCGCGGATCGCCGACCTGATTTTGGTGGTCGGCGCCAACAACAGCTCGAATTCGAATCGCCTCCGGGAGATCGGAGCCGAGACAAACGTGCCGAGCTATCTCATCGCCGATGGGACGGAACTCGATCTCAACTGGCTGAAAGGCGTCGAGGTGATCGGTCTAACGGCCGGCGCATCGGCACCGGAAGTGCTGGTGGACGGTGTCATTTCGGCTCTTCGCCGAATGGGACCGATCGAAGTCTCGACCCTCCCCGGAATCGAAGAAACCGTTTCTTTCCGATTGCCCACCATGGCCATGAGCCATTAACCAACGTCGATACGCGTCGTGAGCGAGGCCGTGTTTAGGCGGCTCAAGGAGTTCACATTGGGAATTTCAATACACCAGGCAGCCCGGATGGGCGCTTACGTGGTCAGCCAGCATCTGCGTGGCCGCAAACGTTACCCGCTCGTCATGATGCTGGAACCGCTGTTCCGCTGCAATCTGGCCTGTGCGGGCTGTGGGAAGATCGACTATCCGGACAAGATCCTCGATCAACGCATTTCGGTGAAGGACGCGCTCGACTCGCTCGAGGAATGCGGCGCCCCCATGTTGGTGATCGCCGGTGGCGAACCGTTGATCCACAAGGAATTGCCGCAGATCGTTGAAGGCGCGATGGCGAAGAAGAAATTCGTCACCGTCTGCACCAATGCGCTTCTGCTCGAAAAGAAGATGCACGAGTATAAGCCGAACAAGTTCTTCAACTGGTCGATCCATCTCGATGGCGATCGCGAGATGCACGACAAGTCGGTGTGCCGCAAGGGCGTCTATGACAAGGCTGTCGCGGCCATCAAGGCCGCCAAGGCGGCGGGTTTCCGCGTCACCATCAACACCACCTTGTTCAGCGATGCGGATGCCGAGCGGTCGGCGCGTTTCTTCGACGAGGTTACCGCGATGGGCATCGACGGCATTACGGTGTCGCCGGGCTACGCCTACGAGCGCGCGCCCGATCAGCAGCATTTCCTGAACCGCGCCAAGATCAAGGAATTGTTCCGCGGCATCTTCGAGCGGAACAAGGGCGGCAAGGCTTGGCCGTTCTACCAATCCACGCTGTTCCTCGATTTCCTGGCCGGAAATCAGAAGTATCACTGCACGCCTTGGGGTAACCCAACCCGGACCGTGTTCGGCTGGCAAAAGCCCTGCTATCTGCTTGGCGAAGGCTATGCGAGCACCTTCAAAGAGTTGATGGAAGACACCAACTGGAGCAACTACGGCACCGGCAATTACGAAAAATGCGCCGACTGCATGGTCCACAGCGGGTTCGAGGCGACCGCGGTTGCCGATTCGGTCACCAAACCCTGGAAGATCCTCAAGGTGGCGCTGCAAGGCATCCGCACCAAGGGTCCGATGGCGCCCGATATCTCACTCGAGAACCAGCGCCCGGCGGAATATATGTTTTCGCGGCACGTCGAGACGAAGCTCGAAGAGATCACGACGAAGGAACAGAATCGCCTTCCCTTGCAGGCTGCCGAATAAGCCACAGCGATAGTTTAACAACAGACCCGGCGCTCTCGAGCGTCGGGTTTTGTCGTTTAAACGTGGCTTAGAGAAGTCGCGCATTCCCGGCAGCATGGGCCTCGTGCGTCAGCAGCCATTGCTTGCGCGGTAGTCCACCACCGAAGCCGGTAAGCCGCCCGTCGGCGCCCACGACGCGATGGCACGGCACCACGATAGCGATCGGATTGGCGCCATTGGCAAGCCCCACTGCGCGGCTCGCAGTTGGATGACCGAGAGCGGCGGCGAGGCGACCATAGGTCGTCGTCGTCCCCGGTGGGATCCCGCGGAGCGCGGCCCAGACCTGGCGTTGGAACGCAGTGCCTCCGGTCTCGACCTTCAGAGTGTCGAGAGCCCTAATGTCGCCCTCAAAATAGGCGCTGAGAGCGTCGCCGATCGCTCCGGTGCCATGCCCGGCCTGGAGCTCCACGCTGCCATAATGACGCTGGAGAAGGCGTCGCATCCGGGATTCATAATCGTGGAAATCGAGTGCGCGAAGCGCCGACCCGTCCGATATGATCAGCAGGGTGCCGAGCGGAGAGGCGAGGCGATCGAGAAACAGGGTCACGCCGCCGCTTCCTCACGATCGATGAGCGGCGCGATCGATCCTCCGTTCAGCGGTTTTCGACCGAGACGTCGGTGCCAACCCCAAACACCCCCAGCGTCCCAACATCGATGTCGACGAGGGGCCTCTGAGCGCCATCCTCCCGGGCAAGATCGCTCTCGTCGAATCCAAGATGGCCACACAACAAGGTGCGGCTATGCTTCAGAGCCGAAAAGGCAGCTCGTGCATCGAATGCGGTTCGGATCAGGGCTGGGAGATCGGCAGGGCGGCGGGCGAGCGCTTTGAGAACGGCCTTGACGTCTGTGCTGCCATCCGGCCGCATCCCGACCGTCGCAGCATGCGGGAGCGTCCGCTCCGCCGGATCGGCGACGATACGAAGCGCCGCGAAAGGCACCTGATGCAACGCGGCCAATCGTGCCGCGATATGCGACTCCATATCGACCGCCGCCGCGCCTGTGGTTGCATGCAGATGTGTCTTGGCATCGTGACCAACGACCATGTGATCGACACCGACGAGGTCGGCCACGATCGCATCGGGCAGGGCGGACGACAGACGTTTCAACCAGACAGGGTCGGTCAGCATCACGGTCTCGCCGTCATCGACCGCGCGCGCGATAATTACCGTTCCGGGCTTCAACCCTGGTGCGAGGCCACCCGCGATGCCGAAACTGATCACCGCTCTGGCGCCTCGGGACAGCGCTCCTTGCAGCAGAAGCGCGAGGCGAGCGGCGTCGCCGCCACCCGCGAGGGTCGCAACACCGCTCCCACCCGCGATCCGGGCTTCCGCGTTCATGCCGGTCACGGCGAGGACCGGGAGTGATGCAGCCATCATCGCATCACATCCCGACCAGGACAGATTTCGTGTTGCTGGCTTGAAGGTTGCGAAAACGCGCCATGGCCCAGAGCGGAAAGAACTTGGGATAGCCGTGGTAGCGCAGGTAAAACACGCGCGGGAAGCCTGTCGCAGTATAGATATCCTCGGCCCAGAACCCGTCGCTTCCCTGGTGCCGCAACAAATAGTCGATCCCGCGCGCAACACTGACGCTATCGGCTTCGCCGGCGGCCATCAGGCCGAGCAGCGCCCACGCGGTCTGCGACGCGGTACTTGGGGCGTGGCGAAAGCCCTTGTAATCGAGCGCATAGCTTCGTTCGTCCTCGCCCCAGCCGCCGTCAGAATTCTGCACCGCCTCAAGCCACGCGACGGCCCGACGCATCGCAGGATCGTGCGACGGAATGCCGACCGCGTTCAAGGCGCAGAGCACGGACCATGTGCCATAGATGTAGTTGAGGCCCCAGCGACCATACCAACTGCCGTCCTGCTCTTGGTTCTTGAGCAGATAGTCGAGGCCACGGCGGATGGCGCTACCAGCCTCCGGTTGCTCGCCCAGTTGCGCCAGCATCGACACGCAACGCGCCGTCACATCGGCGGTCGGTGGATCGAGCAAGGCGCCGTGATCGGCAAACGGAATTGCATTCAGGTAATGTTTGTCATTATCGGCGTCGAAGGCGCCCCAACCGCCATCGCGGCTCTGCAGCCCGACGACCCATTCGCGCGCGCGCGCAATAGACTCGTCGAAGCGTCGATCACCACGTTTCGCCGCCGCCCGATCCATCGCCATCACGACGACGGCCGTGTCGTCGAGGTCCGGATAATGAGCGTTTTCGTATTGAAAGGCCCATCCACCCGGCCGCACATCCGGCCGCTGGTCGGCCCAGTCGCCTTTGACGTCGAGCACCTGCTTGGGCTTCAGCCAAGCGATGCAATCGGCCGCGATTTTTGACTCGACACCCTCGGTTTCAAGCATCGCATGAGCCGTAAGCGCCGTATCCCAGACTGGTGAAAGGCAGGGCTGGCAGTAGGCCTCATCGTCCTTGACGATCAACAGCTTTTCGATCGAGGCACGGGCTAGCACGACTTCCGGTGCATCGACCGGCATTCCGAGCGTGTCGAACATCATGACCGTGTTGGCCATGGCCGGGTAGATGGCGCCTAGGCCATCTTCACCGTTCAGTCGCTCACGCACGAACGCGATGGCTTTGGCGATGGCCTTCTGCCGCGACCCATTCGGAAAAAATCGTTCGGTCCGTTGCAGCACGGCGTCGAGGCCGCCGAAGAGTGCTCCCCAAGGCTGGACGACATCCGGTCCCTTCGGCCAAACGCGAACCTCAGCGGGCGGCACAACGAACAATTCGTCGATCCCGATCCCGCGAGGATTGCGGGCGACCGGTTTGAGAGCGGCCAGGACCGTCATCGGCACGATGGTGCAACGGGCCCAGTAAGAAATCTTCGACAAGTGGAACGGAAACCAGCTTGGCAGAAGCATGATTTCGACCGGCATGACCGGAACGGCTCGCCAGGGCACGATGCCGAACAGCGCCAGGGTATTGCGCGTGAACACGTTGCAATTGACGGCGCCGCCGAGTGACAGAACGACCTCGCGGGCCCGACGCATGTGGGGCTGGTCTGGCGTATCACCGATCAGTTTCAGCGCAAGATAAGCCTTCACGGTCGCCGAAATGTTGGCCGGTGCGCCATGGAGCATCGGCCAACCGCCATCGGCGCTCTGGGTCCGGCGCAGGTAGACCGCGATCTTGCGCTCGATTTCGAGGTCCGGCTCACCAAGGAAATGCTTCAGCAGAACATATTCGGACGGAATGGTGGCGTCTGCCTCCAATTCGAAAGCGAAATGACCATCCTGGTTTTGGTAAGCACGGAGCGCGCGAGCCGCATGGGCGATGGCTTGATCGAGATCGGGACTCAGTTCGAGATCAGGTTCACGACGCGCGCTCTGAAGCGAAACTGCGACAGCGTTCAATGGCATAATCCAGATGTTCTCGATGTGTCTCGATCGGTCCGCCCCAATTGCATAGCGTTTTTCACAAGCCTGCCGCACCGACAAGTCGAAAAGCCAAGCCCTCGCCGCAATGCCGGCTTGAGTGACTTGCATGTGACAGGTTGGGTCACCGATCTCGAGATGCTGTCACATGGTCGCCGCAGCCCGACCGCCCGCACACGAACAGGATGAGCATCCGTTCCGACTGCGACGAAATCGGCGTCGCCAATCGGCCGAGCTTGATTTTCTGGCGCTATCGCGCGTATCGCTACGACGGCAATCGAACCAATGTGATCGGCTGCCGGCCATTCTCAATCGAAACGCTCGATCCGGCGCGAACCGCCCAAGGCCATTTTTCTGCCTTGCCCTGTTCCCCAATCAACATCGCGGCGGTGGCCGGTCCAGCGGATCGGGAGGCAGGGCGACATCATGGACGCACGATTAAACGAGAGCGCGCCGAGCGAGAGCTCGCGCTCCGGCGACGGTTCGCAATCTGCCGAAGCGGCAGTCCCGGCACGGTTCGAGGTGGGGCAAACGATAGAAACCCAAGGGCTTGGGTCGGCCGCCGTGCGAAGCGGAACCGTGTTTGGCATTCTGTTCGCGGCCAGCATCGCCCATGGCCTCAACGACCTGATGCAATCGCTGTTGCCCGCCATCTATCCGGTGCTGCGGAAGACCTTTTCGTTGGACTATGGGCAAATCGGCCTGATTACCCTGACGTTTCAGGTGACGGCGTCGCTCTTACAACCGCTTGTCGGCTTGTCGACCGATCGTAAACCGCGGCCCTATTCGCTCCCGGTCGCCATGTGCGTCACGCTCGTCGGGTTGGTTCTGCTGGCCTACGCGACCAACTATACCATGCTGTTGGTCGCAGCCGCGTCGGTCGGGATCGGATCGTCGATCTTCCATCCGGAAGCCTCGCGCGTTGCCCGCATGGCGTCGGGCGGTCGTCATGGATTGGCGCAATCGCTCTTCCAGGTGGGCGGCAACTTCGGCACAGCGGCCGGCCCGCTCCTCGCGGCCTTCATCGTCGTGCCGCGCGGGCAGACCAGCATCGCCTGGTTCACGCTTGTGGCCTTCGTTGGGATGCTTCTGCTCACGCGGGTCGGAAGCTGGTATGCGACCGCGCTGCGAACGGAGTCCAAGAGGGGCGGCGAAGTCCATGCGCCGTCGACCCTCTCGCGCCGGCGCATCATCGCGTCGGTGTTGATCCTGCTTGGCCTGATCTTTTCCAAACACTTCTATCTCGCAGGGATGAGCACGTTTTACACGTTCTACCTGATCGACAAGTTTCATGTGTCGATCCAGACAGCGCAGGTGTTCCTCTTCGTGTTCCTCGGCGCGGTCGCGGCCGGCACCATCATCGGCGGCCCTGTTGGGGATCGCGTCGGGCGCAAATCCGTGATCTGGGTCTCGATCCTCGGTGTGCTGCCCTTCACCTTGGCGCTTCCTTATGCCGACCTCTTCTGGACTTGCGCCCTGACGGTGGTGATCGGTCTCGTCCTGGCTTCGGCCTTCTCGGCCATCCTGGTCTATGCCCAGGAGTTGATCCCGAGGAATGTCGGCTTGGTCGCCGGCCTCTTCTTCGGCTTCGCGTTCGGGGTCGCCGGGCTTGGGGCTGCTCTCCTCGGCGAACTCGCGGATCAGACGAGCATCAACTTCGTCTTCAAGGTCTGCTCGTTCCTGCCCTTGTTGGGAGTGCTGACGTTTCTTCTGCCGGACGTCGAAAACAGCAGCAAGCGTCGCTAAAGGCGGCGCTCGCTATTCTGCCGCCTGCCGCTGCGGGAGTGCCGCGACGTCCTCGATGTGGTCGTCGGCCTCCCGCTTTTTGTGGCCGCCGCCGAGCCACGTCGACACGCGGTCGAGGTAGACATAGACGACCGGGGTGGTGAATAGCGTCAGCACCTGGCTCACGAGAAGGCCGCCGACCATCGCATAGCCGAGCGGTTGCCGAATTTCCGAGCCTGTCCCGGTCCCCAGCATCAACGGGATACCACCAAGCATCGCCGCCATCGTGGTCATGATGATCGGGCGGAAGCGGAGAAGGGCCGCCTTTCTGATCGCCTCTTCGGCCGTCAATCCCTCATCTCGTTCAGCAACGATCGCGAAGTCGACCAGCATGATGCCGTTCTTCTTCACGATGCCGATCAGCAGGATCAAGCCGATCAGGGCGATCAGACTGAAGTCGAAGCCGAACAGCATCAGAATCGCGAAAGCTCCGAGACCGGCAGACGGCAACGTCGACAGAATGGTCAGTGGGTGGATGAAGCTCTCATAGAGAATGCCGAGGATGATGTAGACGACCACCAGGGCCGCGAGGATCAGCAGGGGGACGGTGCTGAGCGACTGCTGGAACGCCTGCGCATTGCCTTGGAAGGTGGTCTGGATCGTTTGCGGCGCCTGGATCGCGTTCATGGAACGTTGGATCGCGGCGGTGGCCTCACCCAGCGCGACGCCTTGCGCGAGATTGAAGCTGATCGTCACGGCCGGAAACTGGCCCTGATGGCTGATCGACAAGGGGCGGATTGGCTTGGTCGACCAATGAGCGACAGCCGAAAGCGGCACCATGCCGCCGGTCGCGGGCGACTTCATATAGATCGTGCTGAGGCTTGTTCGGTCACCCTGGAGTTCAGGCAGGATCTCGAGAATGACGTGGTAGCTGTTGATCTGCGTAAAATATTGCGCGACCTGACGCTGGCCGAAGGCGTCGTAGAGGGTGTCATCGATGAGTTGGGGCGTGATCCCGTAACGCGAAGCTTGGTCGCGATCGATCGACAAGGTCAGCGTGGTGCCGTTGGTTTGCTGGTCGGTTGCCACATCGCGGACTTCAGGCAGCGTTTTCAGCTTGTCGAAGATCTTCGGTGACCATTCGTTCAATTCGTCGAGGTTGGCGTCTTGCAGGGTGTATTGATACTGCGTCCGAGCGGCGCGACCGCCGACGTTGACGTCCTGAGCGGCCTGCAGAAACAGCTTCGCGCCCTCGACCTTGTCGAGTTGGGGGCGAAGTCGCGCAATGATCTGCTGGGCCGAAGCCTCGCGCTCGTCGCGCGGTTTCAGGGTGATGAACAGGCGGCCATTGTTCAGAGCGTTACCGCCTGACCCGAGCAACATCCCGACCGTCGCGACATCCGGATCTTTTGAGACGATGTCGCCGAGCGCCTCCTGCTTCAGCTTCATGTCGGCAAAGGAAATGTCTTGAGCGCCTTCCGACGTGCCGAAGATCAAACCCGTATCCTGGTTCGGAAAGAATCCTTTCGGGATCACGTTGAAGAGATAAACGGTCGCGATGACCGTGCCGAAAAACACCATCAAGGTGACGAAACGGAACTTCAGGCAGACGTTGAGGCCGCGCTCGTAAAGCTTCAGCATCCCATCGAAAAAGCGCTCGCTCATCATGTAAAGCCGACCATGCTTCTGCTGATGCGGGTCGGTCAGGAAGCGGGACGCCATCATCGGCGTCAGCGTCAGCGAGACGAAAGCCGACACGGCGATCGTCATCGCCAGGGTCACCGCGAACTCGCGGAACAAGCGGCCGATAATCCCGCTCATCAAAAGCAGCGGGATCAGCACCGCGATCAGCGAAATGCTGATCGACAGGATCGTAAAGCCAATTTCACTCGCGCCTTTGAAGGCGGCTTCGAGGGGTTTCTCCCCCTCCTCGATGTGACGCGTGATGTTTTCGAGCATGACGATCGCGTCATCGACCACGAAACCGACCGCGATCGTCAAAGCCATCAGCGACAGATTGTCGAGACTATAGCCCATCCCCCACATGAGGGCGCACGTTCCGAGCAGCGCGAGCGGTACCGTGATGGATGGAATGACGGTCGCCCAGAAGCTTCGCAAAAAGATGAAGATGACCATCACGACGAGCGCGATCGTCAACAGCAAGGTGAACTGCACGTCATGGACCGACGCGCGGATCGTGGTGGTGCGGTCGCTGATGATGTCGAGATGGATTGCCGGCGGGATAGACGCCTGCAACCGCGGCAGCATGGCTTTGATCTGATCGACGATCTGGATGACGTTGGCGCCGGGCTGCTTGAAGATGACGAGGAAGACACCGCGCTTGCCTTGCGACCACGCCGCTTTCTTGGCGTCTTCCGGGCCGCTGACCGCCTGACCGATGTCCTTGATGCGGATCGGGCCGCCGTTGCGGTAGGCGATGACGACGTCGTTCCAGTCGCTGCTCTTGGTCAACTGATCGTTGGCGTAGATCGTGTAGCTTTGCTGCTTGCCGTCGATACTGCCTTTCGGGCTATCGACCGTCGTCACCGCAATGGCGGACCGCACATCCTCGAGCGACAGTCCTTTGGTCACGAGCTTGGCAGGGTCGAGCTGGATGCGGATCGAGGGTTTCTGCTCGCCGCCGATCGTCACCTGTGACACGCCGGAGATTTGGCTGATCTGCTGTGCCACCTTGGTGTCGGCGTTGTCGTCCACCTCGGTCAGGGGCAAGGTGTCAGATGTGGCGGCCAGAAGCATGATGGGCGAGTCGGCCGGGTTGACCTTGCGGTAGGTTGGCGGACTTGGGAGCTGCTTTGGCAGCTGCCCGCCGGCCGCATTGATGGCGGCCTGCACGTCATTGGCGGCGCCGTCGATATTGCGGTCGAGATCGAACTGGATCGTGATGGCGCTGTTGCCGAGCGCGCTCGTGGACGTCAACTGTGCAACGCCGGGGATCTGCGCGAATTGTCGCTCGAGCGGCTGCGCCACGGACGATGCCATGGTTTCCGGGCTGGCGCCGGGAAGGCTTGCGGACACCTGAATGGTCGGAAAGTCCACCTGCGGAAGCGGCGCGACGGGCAACAGAGGATAGGCCACGAGCCCGATGCACAGAATGCCGATCATCAGCAACGTGGTGGCGACAGGATAGCGAATGAACGGGCCTGAGATGCCTCCGTACATGCTCACGGCTCCTTTGCTGCTGTCTTCTGTTGATCGTCGCCGACTTTAACCAGGACGCCGGGCTGAAGCCGATATTGGCCCGCCGTCACGACCATCTCGTCTGCCTTGATCCCATCCTGAATCAGCGCCTTGCCATCACCGATAAGGCCGATCTTCAGATTTCGCTGCTGGACCTTATTGTCCGGACCGACGACGAACGCATAAAAACCCGTTTGCCCGCGCTGTACCGCAGCTTCGGGAATCATCACGACATCTTTACGGATCGCCACCGTGGTCCGCGTCGTGACCGACAAGCCCGGCCAGAGCTTATTATCTTCGTTCTTGAACAGAGCCTTGACCCGAATGGTTCCGCTCGACGTGTCGACCTCGTTATTCAGAGTGTCGAGTGTCCCCTCAGCCAGCACGGTCTTGCCATCCGTCGTCAACGCGTTGACCGGCACTGGCCCAGCCGCCACCCCGGCTTGGAGTTGCCCGAGGCTGTTTTCCGGTTCGGTGAAGATCGCGGCAATCGGCTGCAATTGTGCGATCGAGACGATGCCGGTGGCGCTGGCGGCCGTCACGATGTTGCCCTGGTCGGCCAATCGAAACCCGACCCGTCCGGTGATCGGTGCCGTGATGGTCGCGTAATCGAGTTGCACCTGAGCATTGTCGATCGCCGCATCGTCCGCCGCAATTTGCGCCGTCAATTGGGCAACTTGGGAGGTCTGCGTATCGAGCTGCTGCTTCGTTGCATAATCATTTTTGGCGAGTGACTCGTAGCGGGTCAGGTCACGATTGGCATTGGCCAGATTGGCTTGATCCTGCTGCTTCTTCGCCTGCGCTTGCTCGAGCGCTGCCTTATAGGGGCGGGGGTCGATCTGCACGAGGAGATCGCCCTTCTTGACGATCTGACCTTCGGTGAAGTTGATCTTGATAATCTGACCATCGACCCGGCTGCGGACCAGCACCGTATTATTCGCCTGCACGGTCCCGAGCCCGACCAGGATCACGGGAAAATCTCCGGTCTGGGCCGCGACGGCACTCACCGGCACCGCCATCGGCGGTGGCGCTGCTTTAGCTTCCGCCTTGTCGGCGGGTTTCAGAAAGGGAGCCGTCGCATAGACTTTCGCGCGGAACGCGTCGTTGTTTCGAAACTCATAGACCCCGACAGCTGCCGCAATGACGATCGCGACGAGGATCAATCGTGAAAAACCGCGGCCCTTGCGATCGCTTGGGTTCGACATGACGCTTGCTTTTCCGGTGGGGGCGAAACGCTGCGAAGACGATCTGGACGGATCGGCGCGATCCGGGTCATCGCAGCTTATCGCGACCGCAACGTGAGCAGTTTGGTGCACCAGGACAAATTAAATCTTTGTCATGTCCGGGCGTGCGGATGTGTCGCGGTATCCAGTTTGGTAGATGCGGGTGGCACAATCCCTTACGGCAGCCGAGCGATAGAGCGAGGCTGACGCGTCTGTCCGAAATCGGACGAGCTCCGCTTGCACCTGCCTGGTGCCTGCGACGAGTTGGACCGCAAACCTCTTGCCAAGAAAAAGGGCGCCGCTTGCGCGCCGCCCTTCCAATGCTCGAGATCACATCAGATGATCAGTTCGGAACGGGTGTCGCCGTCGCGGGTTTCTGGGCGTCTGCCGGTGCCGGCGTATTTGAAGCCTTGGTGTTGCCGCGCAGCAGGTTCAGCGCCGCGATCAGTTGCTTGTCGTTCTTGGCATCCGGGGGCACGTAAGCCTGCGAGCCTTGCTTTTCGTCGTCGCCATTCTTCAAATGCCCCTTGAGCGACGCTTCGCCCTTGGTGTCGTCCTTGCCCTTGAGTTCGTCCGGCACGTCCTCGAGGATCTGCACTTCGGGCTCGATGCCCTTGGCCTGGATCGATCGACCCGATGGGGTGTAGTAACGGGCCGTCGTCAGGCGCAAGGCGCCGCTCTGGCCGAGCGGGATGATGGTCTGGACCGACCCTTTGCCGAACGAACGCGTGCCCATGATGGTGGCGCGTTTGTGATCCTGCAGGGCGCCTGCGACGATCTCGGAGGCGGATGCGGAACCGCCGTTGATCAACACGACCATCGGCTTGCCATGGGACAGGTCGCCACCCGGACGCGCACTGTAGCGCTGGGTCTCGTCAGCGTTGCGGCCGCGCGTCGACACGATCTCACCGCGGTCGATGAAGGAGTTCGACACTTCGATCGATTGATCGAGCAATCCACCCGGGTTGTTGCGGAGATCCAGGATGTAGCCCTTGAAATTGTCGCTCGGGATGTCGGTCTGAAACTTCTGCATGGCGGCTTTCACGCCATCATAGGTCTGCTCGTTGAACTGGCTGATGCGGATGTACCCCACATCGTCCTTCTCTTCGTATTTGACCGACTTGATCGTGATGACGGCGCGGGTGAGCTTGACGTCCTGCGTATCCTTCTGCTTCGCGCGAAGGATCTTGAGCGTGACCGGCGTTCCGACGGCGCCCCGCATCTTGTCGACGGCTTGGTTCAGCGTCAGGCCGGAGACGGCGTCACCATCAATCGCGACGATCATGTCGCCCGATAGAATACCGGCCTTCGACGCAGGGGTATCGTCGATCGGGGTAACGACCTTGATGTTTCCATCTTCCTGCGTGACTTCGATGCCGAGGCCGCCGAATTCGCCGCGCGTCTGCACCTGCATGTCGCGATAGCTCTTCGCATCCATGTAGGAGGAATGCGGGTCGAGCGAGGTCAGCATGCCGTTGATGGCCGCTTCGACAAGCTTTTCCTCATCCGGCTTCTCGACATAATCGGTGCGGATTTTCTCGAACACGTCGCCGAACAGATTGAGATTGCGATACGTATCGGATGCCGCGGCGCTGGCGGGGCTGCTCGCGATCAGACTGGTATGCATTACGCCTGTCGCGGTCGCTGCGCCCAGAACGGCACCCGCAACCATCAATGTCACCTTGCGCATCATCCGCGAACCTTTTCCAGGTCGGCCTTCGCCCACCATGGGCTGGGGTCGACGGCCGTTCCATCTTTTCGAAATTCAACATAGAGAATGGGGTCTGCCGCGCCAAGCGCGATCGAAGCCGCGGTCTTGACAGAGCCGTCCCCCATTGTCGCAACCGGCTCGCCCGCCAAAACGAACTGTCCCGGCGCCACATTCACCCGGCTCATTCCAGCCAAGACGATATAATATCCGCTTCCCGCATTTATAATTAAGATTTGTCCATAGGTGCGGTAGGGCCCTGAAAAAGCGACCCAGCCATCCGATGGGGCTGCGACGACCGCGCGCGCCGGGGTCGCGAGCGACATGCCTTTTTCGGTTCCGCCAAAGTCGTCGGCGGTTCCGAACCGTTTGACGACGCGCCCTGTCGAGGGAAGGAACAGCATCGCCTTGGCATCGGCGAAGTCGACCGCCGGGGTCAGCCGGGCTGGATCTCTAAAGGGGCCAGCCGCCACCTTGGCCCGGATGCTGTCGGCATCCGCCGCTGCGGCTTTGCGCCGCTCCTCGTCGGCTGCCCGCGCTGCGTCCCCGGCGTGTCGGGCAGAGGCAACCTCGTTCTCCATACGGGAGATCAGATCCTGCAGGCTGGTGGCCCGGCGCGCGAGATCGGCCGCGCGGCCTTGTTGCGAGCCGAGAGCGGCTTCGGCCTCCGTCTGGGCGGCTTGCTTCGCGACGATCAACCCATCCAGTCGTGCGCGTTCGTTGCCGAGTCCGGCGATTTCGGAGGCGAGCTGGTCGCGTTCGCCCGCGATCGAGACGCGCAACCGCTGCAGATCGCTGAGGTCGGATGCCAGAGCCTCGGCCTCCGAACGCAATTCCGGCACCACCGCCCCGAGCAGCATCGATGTCCGGATCGACTTCAGAATGTCGTCGGGCCGCACCAAGATCGCAGGCGGCGGCTTGCGGCCCATGCGTTGCAGCGCCGCCAGCACTTCAGCGATGACGCCGCGCCGGCCTTCAAGCGATTGCTTGATCGCGTCTTCGCTGCCCGTCATCGTATCGAGGCGCCCCTGCGCCTCCCCCACCTTCCGCTCCGCATCTTGCACATGCTGCGTCGTTTCGAGCAGGGCGGCATTCAGGCGCACACGGTCGGTGCGGATTGCCTCGATGTCGGCCACGATCTTGTGTCGCTCGGCATCGGAGACCGAAAGATTCTCCTGCAGGCTCCGCAACTCCTGCTTTCTCGCATCAATCTGCTGGTCGCGGTCGGTCGCGGTCGTGGCGGGGACAGACGCCGTCACGGAAGAGTCGGGCGTGGCCGCTACGGACGCATTGCTTTGTGCCGCATTCGGCGCCGCATCCTGGGCCGCGACCGGAAGTGCGACGCCGGCCGCCACCACCGCCAGGAGGATCGCGGGACCGTAGCGGCACGGCACGCTCTGCCTGCCTCCGGACCGCCGCGCGTCAGTCATAAACGTCCTTCGTTTCACCGATCCCGAATCAGTCGGGCCCACTCATTGTTGGAGACGATCGGTTACGAATTCGTCGCCATCAGGGCGGCGCTGCGATGCTTAGGCGCCGAGCCACTCGGGAATCCGATCAAGGCCGATCAGATCGTCGTAGCTCGTCCGAGGCCGGATCACGGCGTAACGATCGCCATCCACCATGACTTCGGGCACGAGCAAGCGCGAATTATACGTGCCGGCCTGGACGGCTCCGTAGGCGCCCGCCGTCATGATGGCGAGGAGATCGCCAGCCGCCGCAGGCGGGAGATCGCGGCCGAGCGCCATATAATCGCCGGTCTCGCAGACCGGGCCGACGACGTCCACGGTCGCACGCGCGCCCGTCGCCGGTTCGACCACCGGCTTGATCTCGTGAAACGCCTCATAGAGCGTCGGTCGGATCAGATCGTTCATGGCGGCATCCACCACCACGAAAGTCTTGTCGCCGCCGGTCTTGACCAGCACCACCTCGGTCACGAGCACGCCGGCGTTGCCGACCAACAGCCGCCCCGGCTCCAGCACGATCGTGGCGCCGAGCGCATTCGCATATTTGCCGATCAGCGCGGCATAGCGGTCGGGGTGGAACGCGCCCGCATCCTCCCCCTCGTGATACGGAATACCGAGGCCCCCGCCGAGATCGACATGGTCGATCGTGTGGCCATCGGCCCGCAATTGCACGACGAAATCGCTCAGTACCGCGAAGGCATGATCGAAGGGCTCGAGGTCGGTGATTTGCGAGCCGATATGCATGTCGATGCCGGTAACGCGCAGGCCGGGCAGCGTGGCGGCATGAGCATAGACGGCGCGCGCCCGATCGATCGGGATGCCGAATTTGTTCTCCGCCTTGCCGGTGGAGATCTTGGCATGCGTCCGTGCGTCGACGTCGGGATTGACCCGCAAGGCGATCTTTGCGGTGCGTCCCTTGCGGGTCGCCAACTCGGAGAGGAGGGCGAGCTCGGGCTCCGATTCGACGTTGAAGCAGAGGATGTCCTCGTCCAGGGCGGCATCGAGTTCACGCGCGGTCTTGCCGACGCCCGAGAATGTGATGCGTGAAGCTGGGACGCCCGCTGCCCGCGCGCGGCGTAATTCGCCGCCCGACACCACGTCCATACCGGCGCCGATATTGGCGAAAAGCCGCAGCACAGCCTGGTTCGAATTGGCCTTCATGGCATAGCAGACAAGGATCGGCTGACGGCCGAACGCCTCGCTGAAGACGCGGTAATGGCGCTCCATCGTGGCGCGGGAATAGCAGTAGAACGGCGTCCCCACAGCCTTTGCGATGGCGCGGATGTCGACGGATTCGGCGTGGAGCACGCCGTCGCGATACTCGAAGTGATGCATGATCGGGGCTGACGTCAGAGAAGTGGATCGAGGAAAAAGGACTCGTGCGGCGGCTTGATCGGCACCCGTTTCGGTCGCCGCTCCATCGCTTGGGAGTTCCCGTCGCTCGGTGCTGCGGCCTGAACGGTCGGGTCCGGCGCCGGTTCCAATTGGCCGCGACGACCGCATCCAGCCAGGCCTGTCGCGACGATCGCCGCCATGGCGACGGTGACCGCAAGGCGGACGCCTCTTGGACGCGCCGAGACTTTCAAGCTCACGACACTCACGCTCAAGACCTGCACCTTCCACTCGCCTCGACTGAGCATGCTGTACAAGCAAAGGGCTGCAACAGGCGAGGGGAAATGCAAGCGCGGGGGCGAGGCCTCCGTCGGCATGGCGGCTCCGCGCTGGATGGCGTAAGCCTGCTCGACCACGACGAGGGCGCGACGCCACCCATGCCGGATATCGGATCTCCCACCTTCGATCAGTTGCGCGTCTTTCTGGCCATCGTCGAAACCGGCAGCTTTTCGGCTGCGGCTCGCAAGCTGAACCGACAGCAATCGGTGATCAGCTACACGATCGCGAACCTTGAGGCGCAACTCGGGGGCCTGTCGTTGTTCGAGCGCAAGACGCGCCGCCCCGCCTTGACGCTCGCCGGGCATGCGATCCTAGCCGATGCGCGCCAACTCGCGTCGGGGGTGGATGGCTTGCAGGCGCGCGCACGGGGATTGCTGGCCGGCCTTGAGGCCGAAGTGGCGATCGCGGTCGATGTCATGTTGCCGACCCGTCGGCTTGTCGCGGCGCTGGCGACGTTCCGAGATGCGTTCCCGACCGTCACGCTGCGGCTTTATGTCGAGGCTCTGGGCTCCGTCGCCCGGCTGGTGCTCGATCGCACCTGCTCCGTCGGGGTCAGCGGGCCAATGTTACGGCCCGTCGATGGCCTCGAACAACGGCCCATTGGCAGCGTGTGGATGATCGCGGTCGCATCGCCGCGACATCCGCTCGCGCGCCTTCCGGCGCCGTTGAGCAAAACCGAGGCTCGTCGCCATGTCCAGCTCGTCCTCACCGACCGGTCCGATCTCACGGTGGGTCAGGACTTTGCGGTGCTGAGCCCACAGACGTGGCGGTTGGCCGACCTTGGGGCCAAACATGCTCTCTTGGTCGAGGGCCTCGGCTGGGGGAACATGCCCGAGGTGATGGTGCGGGAGGATCTGGCGCAGGGGCGCCTCGTCCTTCTCGACATCGCGAACCACCCCGGTCATCGATATATGCTGTCGGCGGTGCATCGTAGCGACCAGCCGCCCGGGCCTGCGGCGAAATGGTTGCTGGAGCGGTTGGCGGGCAGTTCGGCCGAAGACGATCTCGGCGCCGCCCAGGTTGCGGGGCTTGAACCGCCACCCGACGCCGAACTCGATCAGGCCTGAAGGCTGTTCAGTCGGTTCAACCAGGCCTGCGCCTGCTGGCGCACATTGTCGGGTGCGGTGCCGCCGTAGCTCGTGCGGCTCGCCACGGAATGCCTGACCCCGAGCACGCCGAAGACCTCGTTCGTGATCGCGGGTTCGATCGCTTGTAGAGCGGGAAGATCGAGCCCCTCCAACGGCACACCTCGTTCCGACGCGAGAGCGACGATCCGGCCCGTGACGTGATGGGCGCGGCGGAACGGCATATCGAGACGGCGCACCAGCCAATCGGCGAGATCGGTCGCGGTCGCGTAGCCGGACCCGGCGGCCGCTTCCATCCGGGCGGTGTCGGGCTTCAGATCCCGCACCATGCCGGTCATGGCCGCGACGCAGAGCACCAGGGCGTTCACGGCGTCGAACGTGCCTTCCTTATCTTCCTGCATGTCCTTGGAATAGGTGAGCGGAAGACCCTTCATGACGATCAGCAGGCCGGTCAACGCACCGATGATGCGGCCGCTCTTGCCGCGCACCAATTCGGCCGCATCCGGATTGCGTTTCTGCGGCATGATCGAGGATCCGGTCGAAAACTTGTCCGACAGGCTGGCAAAGCCGAATTGCGGGGTCGCCCACAGCACGATCTCTTCGGCGAGACGCGACAGATGCACGGCGCAGATCGAGGCGGCGGCCAGCACCTCAAGCACGAAATCGCGATCGGCCACGCTGTCGAGCGAATTGGCGGTGGGCCGGTCGAAGCCGAGCGCCTGCGCGGTCATGTGTCGGTCGATCGGGAAGGATGTGCCGGCCAGCGCCGCGGCGCCGAGCGGACATTCATTGAGACGGTTGCGCGCATCGCGGAAGCGGCCGCGGTCACGGCCGACCATCTCAGTATAGGCCAGCAGGTGATGGCCGAACGTCACCGGCTGGGCCGATTGAAGATGCGTGAAACCCGGCATTACCGATCCGGCATGCTCGATCGCGCGTTCTACGAAGGCGCGCTGCAGGTCGGCCAAGCCGATGTCGAGCGCATCGACGGTGTCGCGGACCCAGAGCCGGAAATCCAACGCCACCTGATCGTTGCGCGAGCGGGCCGTGTGCAGCCGCCCCGCGGCATCGCCGATCAGATCGGCAAGGCGGCTCTCGACGTTCATGTGAATGTCTTCGAGCGCGCGCGAGAACGAAAAGCTGCCGCTCTCGATTTCCGTGGCGATCTGGCCTAGACCGCGATCGATCGAAACGGCGTCGTCGGCCGAAATGATGCCTTGTTTGGCGAGCATGGCCGCATGGGCGCGCGATCCGGCAATATCCTGCGCGGCGAGACGGTAGTCGAAACCGATCGACGCGTTGATCTCTTCCATGATCGCGTCCGGACCGCTCGAGAACCGCCCGCCCCACATCGTATTGCTCATCTGCCTCGGACCCTTTTGACATGACCGACACGTCCAGCCCGGCCCACCCGTCCCGCCACCAGAGGCTTGCCGGCCTGCTCGCGGGCGGTGCTGTCGTCGTCGTCTGTGGCGGTCTCGCGGTCCTATACGGGATGGGGAAACTCGGCAAGGAAGCGGCGCCCGAGTGCCGGACCACGAGCGCCATCGTGTCCCGCGTCGATCCGTTCGTCCATGGTGAGGTCGCGGCCCTTAACCTGTCGCGGACCGCACGGCCGGTTCCGGCGCTGGCCTTCAAGACGGCGGACGGCTCCGCCATGACGCTCGCCGATTTCAAAGGCAAGACGGTGTTGCTGAACCTTTGGGCGACTTGGTGCGTACCGTGCCGCAAAGAAATGCCGGCCCTCGATCGATTGCAGGCGAAGCTCGGCAGCGACGACTTCCAGGTCGTCGCGATCAACATCGATACGGCCAAGCTCGATCGGCCGAAGCAGTTCTTGCAGGACACGGGCGTGACGCGCTTGCCGCTCTACACCGATGCGACCGCGACCGTGTTTCAAACCTTGCGAGCCGATGGGCAGGCACTCGGGTTGCCGACCACCATGCTGATCGACCCACATGGCTGCGGCATCGGCACGATGGCCGGGCCGGCCGAATGGGATTCGGCCGACGCCGAAAAACTGATCGCGGCCGCCAAGGGCTCCTGAGGTTATTCGCCCGCGATCGGGACCGGCGATAGCGTCTTGCGGGCCGGCTTCTCGTCGAGCAGCGGCGCAGGGCGGACGAACTCGCGCCACAGCAGGATCAGGGCCGACATGACGGCCGGCCCGACGAAGAGGCCGATAAGCCCCCAGGTCTCGACCCCGCCGAGAATGCCGAGCAGCACCCACAGGAACGGCAGTTTCGTGGCGCCTCCGATCAGGCCGGGACGCACGAAGTGGTCGGCGATCGAATTCATGACCAGCCCGAATGCCACCAGCGCGATCGCGGTCCACAGCGCGCCCTGAGCCACAAGGACCGCGCCGAGCACCAGAAGCAAAACCACGACCACAAAGGGGATCATGGCCGCGACAGCCGAGAAGGCGCCAAGCAGTGTCGGATGCGGCACGCCTGCCAGCGCATAAGCGATGCCGAGCAACACGCCTTCGCCAAGCCCGACCAGCACCAGACCATCCACCGTGCCGTGCACCGATGAGACCATCTGGCGCGCGATCCGCTCACCATGTGGGCCGAATAGCTTATGGCTCGCCAGCAGCATGTCGTTCGACAGGCTTTTGCCATCGCGGAGCAAGAAGAACAGCGTCACGATGGTGAAGAAAAACGTCACGATGCGATGTGTGAATGCCGTCCACAATTCGCGATTGTTGAGCATCCCCGCGCTATGCGTCGCGTGATGCACGAGGCCCGACACGTCGGAGGGATTGGCAAGGTTCGTCTTCCACCAGTCGCTGACCTCGGCTGCCCCGAACGGCAGCGACCCCACCCACGCCGGCTCGGGGATGCCCGATCGCATGGCCTCGGTACCGAAATGCATCAAGGCTTGGGCTTCTCGCGCCGCCTGGATGCCGAGAACGATGAAGGGCAGCAGGAAGATCACGGCCACGAGAGTCGTGAACAGCAACGGCAAAGCGATGTTGTGCTTGCCTGGCGGCCAGCGCAGCGTTGCCTTTGCATAGAGCGGCCCAATCGCGATCGCGATAATGGCGGCCCAGACCAGGGCCGCGATGAAGCCGTGCAGAGTCCATGCGCCGAGGGCAACCAATGCCAGAATGAGGACGAGCCGCGCGTTCCGCTGCATCCGGTTGGTCTGCTCGGGGGGCGGCACGCTCTGGTCGTTGATCATGGGCATCACGTGTCTCTCCTGGCCGATCGTCCTTAGCCCAAACCAGGGAAGCCGTGAACCGGTTGCCCCCGTTGCGCTTTGGGCCAGCAAGTCTCAAACGAAAAACGCCGGGCAAGGCCCGGCGTTTCGATCGGTTCGATCAGATGATTATTCAGCAGCAACCTGCGACTGAGCCGAAGCCGAGTTGAAATGGCCGCACCAATCGTTGGTCGACACGACCGGCCACAGACCATGCTCTTCCGGGCCGGGCTGCGAAATCGGGGGATTGAAACGGCAAAGCCCATCGTTTTTCGGAGCCTGCGCGCCGCTGACGGCATGATCGTCGAAGAAAGCGCACTTGTTGCACGAAGCGTTGGTGATCATGGGGATTGTCCTTCACTCAAGGCCGGCATCGCTTGCCAGTTCCTACCTTACAATCTTTCTAAGCTAACAAAGATCCGAGCGCAACAGTTTTTAATTCCTCTAATGTAAATCTGGGGATGCTGTTTGACAGGATGGCGTGTCTCGATCAGTGAACCCGAGGCGGGTGTGGATCCGAGGGCAGCATGCGACGCAAGATCATCATCGATACGGATCCGGGTCAGGACGACGGCGTCGCGATTCTGCTGGCGCTCGGCTCGCCGGCAGAGATCGAGGTGCTGGGGCTCGTCGCGGTGGCCGGCAACGTCCCTTTGGCCCGAACCGAATCGAATGCGCGTAAGCTGCTCGAAGTCGCGGGCCGAACCGACATCCCCGTCTTTGCCGGCTGTCCGCGCCCGATGCTGCGCCCGCTGGTGACGGCGGAACACATTCACGGCGAGACCGGGTTGGATGGGCCCTCGTTTGACGATCCGACCATGCCGCTGCAGCAGCAGCATGGTGTCGACTTCATCATCGACACGTTGCGGGCTGCGGCCGACGCCGAGATCACGCTCTGCTGTCTCGGCCCGATGACCGACCTTGCTTTGGCGCTGGTGAAGGCGCCCGACATCACGCGGGGCATCCGCGAGATCGTCCTGATGGGCGGCGCGCATTTTGAGGGCGGCAACATCACGCCCTCGGCTGAATTCAATGTTTATGTCGACCCCGAGGCGGCCGATATCGTGCTGCGCTGCGGATGCTCGATCACCATGTTGCCGCTCGATGTCACGCATACAGTGCTGAGCACGGAAGAGCGGCTGGGCCGCCTTGCGGCTATCGGCAATCGGTGCGGCATCGCGGCCGCCGAAATGCTGCGGTTCTCGGAACGCTTCGACCTTGCACGCTACGGATGGTCGGCGGCGCCGCTGCATGATCCGAACGTTATCGCCTATCTGATCGACCCCAGCCTCTACACAGGACGAACCATCAACGTGACCGTCGAACTCGCAAGCGAACTCTCCCGGGGCATGACGATCGTGGACTATTGGTCCGTGACCGATCGGGCCGCCAACGTCCAGTATATGCGCTCCGCCAACGTCGACGGCTTCTACGATCTTCTGGTCGAGCGGTTGGCGGTGTTGCCGTGAGCGTCGCTTTGGACAATCTCGCCGGGCTCGTCGCGGTCGGGGCGGAGGTGCGCGAGGCCCTGGCGGCCGGTCGCGCCGTGGTGGCGCTCGAATCCACCATCATCACGCATGGGATGCCGTATCCGGAGAACCTCGAAACCGCTCAGGCGGTCGAAGCGGTCGTGCGTCAGGGCGGGGCTGTTCCAGCCACGATCGCGATCATGGATGGCGTGTTCCGGGTCGGCATCGAGGCCGTCGATCTCGATCGCCTCGCCAACCGATCCTCGGGCGTCGTCAAGGCGTCGCGGCGGGACATTGCCTCGGTTCTGGCCCGTGGCGGCACGGCCGGAACGACGGTTGCCACCACCATGATCGGCGCGCATCTCGCCGGGATCAGGATCTTCGCGACGGGCGGTGTCGGGGGCGTTCACCGCGGCGCCGAACAAACCTTCGATATCTCAGCCGACTTGTCCGAACTCGCCAAGACCCCGGTCGCGGTGGTCTGCGCCGGAGCCAAGTCGATCCTCGACATTCCGAAGACGCTGGAAGTTCTAGAGACCCATGGCGTGCCGGTGATCGGCTACCAGACGAATGACTTTCCGGCGTTTTACGCGCGGGTCAGCGGGTACCCGGTCGATCATCGCGTCGAGAGTGCGGCCGATATCGCGCGCATCATCGCGATCGGTGAGCGCCTCGGGATGCGGAACGGTCTCCTGGTCGCCAATCCAATCCCGGAGACGGATGCGCTCGACGCGACCCTGATCGAGGAACGGATCGCTCAAGCGATCCGCGACGCTGATGCGGCGGGCGTATCGCGGAAAGATCTCACGCCTTTCCTGCTGCAGCGCATGTATGAATTGACCGAGGGGCGCAGCCTGACCGCCAATATCGCGCTTGTTCGCAACAATGCCGCGCTTGGAGCCGCCATCGCGGTGGCGCTGGCCGAGCTCGAGGCGACAACATCGCACCGCGCGACGGCTTGATCCGATGACGCGGGTGCTGGTGATGGGCGATGTCATGCGCGACATCATCGTCCGTCCCGCCGGCCCTATCCTGCGCGGCACCGATCAGAGGGCCATCATCCAGACGGTGTCGGGCGGTTCGGGCGCCAATCAGGCGGCATGGCTCGCCAGGTTTGGCGCGGCGGTTCGTTTTATCGGCTGCGTGGCGGCGGAGGATTTCGAGCCCGAAGTCAAACGGATGCGTCTGCATGGCATAGAGCCCGCGCTCGTGCCGCATCCCGCGTTTCCGACCGGGACGCTCGTGGCGCTTGTCGATGCTGACGGCGAGCGCTCCTTCCTCACCGACCGTGGGGCCAATGATGGTTTGTCGCTGCACCACTTGCCGGACGATGTGTTGGACGGCATCGGTCACTTTCATCTCTCGGGCTACAGCTTCGTCGGCGAGGCCACGCGCGAGACAGCTTTGTGGTTGCTCAACCGGGTGCGAGAGTCGGCCATTCCGTTCTCGTTCGATCCGGGGTCGGTCAGCCTGATCCGGGAAATTGGGGCCGCCCAGGTTCTGGCCTGGACCGAGGGTGCCGCCATCTGTGTCGCCAATGCCGATGAGGCTGGCGCGTTGACCGGGTTCGACGATCCAGACAGCCAACTCGACGGACTGATCGGCCATGCCGATCTCGCGCTCATCAAACGCGGGGCGCGCGGGTGCCAGGCGAAGTCGCGCGACGGCTCGCACTGGAAAGTCGATGCTCCATCGGTGGACGTGCTGGATACGACCGGCGCCGGCGATGTCTTCTTTGCCGCGTTTCTTGCGGCGCGCCTCGCGTCTCAGTCCATCACGCTCGCGCTCGATCGAGCCGTGGCGGCTGGCGCACAGGCCGTGACGATCATCGGGGGGTGGCCTACGGTGTAAACGCCGGAGCTTGTTGACGAACAACGGACATACAGCCGCGTTAGGATCGTTGATCGAAAGGACATATTCATGCCGAGCTTGATTGAAGATTACGCGTTGATTGGAAATTGCGCGAGCGCCGCGCTTGTCGGTCGAGATGGGTCGATCGATTGGATGTCGCTGCCACGCTTCGATTCCGACGCGTTCTTCGCCTCGTTGCTCGGCAATCCAGAGAACGGACGGTGGCTGATTGGTCCGACGGATCAGACGTCTAAGGCCACCCGTCAGTACCGACAAGGGACGCTGGTGCTCGAAACCCGTTTCGAGACCGCGACCGGCGTCGTGGTCCTGACCGATTGTATGGGACGGCGTCGCGACCATGCCGATGTCGTGCGCCTCGTGCGCTGTGAGTCGGGTTCGGTCGAGATGCGGATCGACCTCGTTATTCGGTTCGGTTACGGCCTTGTCGTGCCGTGGGCGCGTCGTCTCGGCGATGACCGCCTCACCATGGTGGCGGGGCCGGACCGGTTGACCTTTACGTCCCCGATCCCGTTCACGGGAAAGGATATGCACACGGTTGCGGCGTTCACGTTGAAGGCCGGCGAGGAACTTCCGTTCTCGCTCGAATGGGCGCCGTCCTATTTGCCAATTCCAGCCAGCGTCGATGTCAAGTCGGTGATCGAGGAGGCCTCCACGGCCTGGGCGGAGTGGTCGGGCAAGCATTCGTTTGCGGTCGATGCCGAATGGGCCGACCTCGTCCTGCGGTCTGCCATCACGCTCAAGGCCCTTACACACTTCGAGACGGGTGGCATCGTAGCGGCTCCGACGACCTCCTTGCCCGAGCAATTGGGTGGTGGCCGCAATTGGGATTATCGCTACTGCTGGCTGCGGGACGCGACGCTGACGCTTTACGCCTTGATGTCCAGCGGCTTCGTCGACGAAGCGGTCGCGTGGCGTGACTGGCTCGTCCGCGCTATCGCGGGAACGCCGGATCAGATGCAGATCATGTATGGCATCGCTGGCGAGCGTCGCCTCAGCGAATTCGAATTGCCATGGCTCGAGGGGTATGAGGGGTCAAAGCCGGTGCGGGTCGGCAATGCGGCGTCGGATCAATTGCAACTCGACGTGTTCGGCGAGGTGCTCGACGCCATGTATCAGGCGCGCCGCATGGGCATGGACTATGACGAGTTTGGTTGGTCGATCGAGCGGGCGCTCGTCGATCATCTCGATACGATCTGGCAGCAGCCGGATGACGGGATCTGGGAGATTCGCGGCGAACGGCAGCAGTTCACCCACTCCAAGGTGATGGCATGGGTCGCGTTCGATCGCGCCATTCGATCGGTTGAAGAGTTCGAACTCGACCATGCCGATGTCGATCGCTGGCGTCGGACGCGCGATGCTATTCGAGAACAGGTGCTCGACAAAGGCTACAATGCCGAACTCGGGCATTTCACGCAGGCTTATGGAAGCAAGCATCTCGATGCCAGCCTCTTGCTGCTGACCCTGGTCGGGTTTCTTCCCGCCTCCGACGAGCGCATGATCCGAACCGTGGAAGCCATCGAAAAGACCCTGCTTCGAGACGGGTTCGTCTTGCGTTACGACACCGACAGCAACGTCGATGGCTTGACCGGCCACGAGGGTGCATTTTTGCCCTGCAGTTTCTGGCTCGTCGATAATTATACGCTAATGGGCCGCTCCGACGAGGCGCATGCCTTGTTCAAACGCCTGGTCGGCCTCTGTAACGACGTCGGTTTGCTGTCGGAAGAATATGATGTCGAGGCCAAGCGGCAGGTCGGCAATTTTCCGCAGGCCTTCACCCATGTGGGTCTGATCAACTCGGCCCATAACCTGTGGCGCGATGTCGGCCCGGCGCAGCATCGTGCCGAGTCGATGGAGATGACGGCTGCGGCCGAGTAGTCTATTCGGGCATGAGGGCCGTCTCTCGACGGCCCTCACGCGATCCATGTTCAGGCGATGGTATCGACCGTTCCGCCGTCGACTCGGAGCGCCGCACCCGTCGTGGCCGAGGCCTGCAACGAGCACACATAGACGACGAGGCTCGCGACCTCTTCGGGCGTGGCGAGGCGCTGAATGATCGAACTCGGCCGCTTCTCCTTGACGAAGTTCAGGCCGACCTCATCGACGGTCTTGCCTTCTTGCAAGGCTTGGGCTTCGAGCATGGCTTCCACGCCTTCGGTCAAAGTCGGGCCTGGCAGGACCGCATTGACCGTGACACCGGTGCCCTTCGCAAGTTTGGCGAGGCCGCGCGAGACAGACAACATCGCGGTTTTGGTCACGCCGTAATTCAACATGTCGGGCGGAATGTTCAGGCCCGATTCGGAGGAAATGAACACGACACGTCCCCAATCGCGCTCCATCATCGCCTTGAGGTAGGCGCGGCTTAGGCGGACGCCCGACATGACGTTGACGTCGTAGAAGCGTAGCCAATCGTCGTCCGAGGTAGCGAAGAAATCCTTGGCCTCGAAAATCCCGACATTGTTGACCAGGATATCGACGTCGGGCAGCGCCGCGACCGTCGCCTGACAGCCCTCGGCGGTGCCAAGATCGGCCGCGATGCCGCGCAGATTCGCCTCCGGCAGCGTGCGTTTAATCTTTTCAATTGCGGCATCGACCTTCTCGGGTGTCCGACCGTTCAGGACGACCGTCGCGCCTGAGGCTGCGAGCCCTCCGGCGATCGCAAAACCGATACCCTCGGTCGACCCCGTCACGAGCGCGACTTTTCCGGTGAGATCGATATTCATGATGTCCTCCAGCTAGAACGAAAAACGGCGCCGGAGGTGCATGATTGCAGCCGGCGCCGTCGGTCGAATTTTCAGATCGCTGACGCGTGTCAGTTCAACGGGTGGAGCGGGGGACGCCTTAACGACAATCCGCCCTCTCGGTCACTGGCGGCCGTGGATCAACCAAGCCAACAGATAACCAGCAGCACCAGCCAACATGATTTCTGTGACCGGGACATTGCCGAACTGTTCCCGGACCGCCTGGCTGCCCTGACGGTAATAACGCTGGCCGTTATCGATGGCGTCGTCGAGATATTTCGGAGCGTCGTTCGCGACCTGACGGGCCGTATCCTTCACGCTGCCGAACGCATTTTGCGCCTGACCCGCGACCTGGTCCATCAGACCATCGGTCTTGGTCTTGTTGTCGCCGAGCAAATCGCCCGCAGCCGACTCGACCTTGCCGCCGATGTTGCGCGCTGCGCCTTCGATACGATCGTTGTCCATAACTACACCTCCGTGAAACGAATGGTCGCGACGATCGAAAAGCGGCGCCGTCAACCGTTCGGGCTGAAGCTGACGCCGTTGAAGACCGAGGGTCGACCCTCTGACGCGCTGAACATTCAGAACGTCTCCGTGGAGGAACGCTGCGGGAAATGACAGGTTCCCGTAGTTTGGTCGAAAAGCTTCGACTAAGCTGTTCTCACATTCAGGGCGGCTGGTTGAGCCACCATGCGACGCACGGGCCGGCGCTCGACAATGACAGCGCGGGTCTGGCCACCGGCTCCGGTCGCTGCGATGCGTGACGAGTTCAAGCGCAACGGCGCCTTCTTGGTAAGAGCCGCCTTGACGGCCTCACGCGGGAGGTCGATGAGCGACGACGCGATCTCGATCTGGCCTTCCAGGTCGTCGGTCATGCCTTGCGCCGCGAAGATCGCATCCTCGAGCGTCGCAGGTTCGTGACGAACTTTCCGCTTGCCGTATTTGGTGTTCCAGATCTCGCTCATCGGTCGTGCTCCCTGACGCTCTCCCGTCGTTATCATCTCAATAATGTTGCGGTGCAGCAAGTTCCAAATGCACAAATCAGATTGTGGCAGCCATGATGCTTTTGCATGAGGCATTCCGCCGGAGTGTTGCGGAGTCCAGGTCGATCATGCAGCTGGAAGCAGTCTCAACAGCGCGTCTTCGGTGGGCAAGGCTGCGGTCGTGATGGTGTCGACCCCCGTTTCGCTCAAGACGGCTGCAACATCCCGCGATATGCAAAGATGAGGGAGCTGCCGAAATGCGTCACCCACCCCGGCCCGGGTCGCATAATCGAGCGCCAGGACTGCGCTGCGACGCGAGAAGTGCATCACTCCGTTGATGCCCCCCGAACCGAGATCGGCCACCAAGTGCGCGTTCCAGCCCCCGGTTTCTCGGGCATCATACACCTCGACCACGCCGACGGTGTAGCGCTCCGGCTTCAAGGTCGCTTCGAGCATCGGCTTTCGGACATGCCCTGCGAGGTAGACGAGGCGGCGCGGGGCGGGCAGGGTGAGTTGGAGAAGCGAAACTAGCGCCTGCGCGTCGCCGCCGCCGATCCTGACATCGTGGAATCCGGCCCGGGTGGCCGCGGTGCCCGTTGCCTGTCCGACCGCATAGACCGGATGACCCGCCCAGCGCGCGACCACATCGGATGGGAGAACCTGGGCCGCATGGGCGCTCGTGAGTACCAGCGCATCCACGATGCCGAACGAAGTCTCGTCGAACGCAAGAGGCATGATCTCGATGACCGGAGCGATCCTGCTCGTATGTCCAGCATCTGCGAGAAGGCGGGCCGTCGCCTCGCTGTCCCGGTGTGGTCGACACAGCAACACGCGCATCGCTCAACCCGCCGGTTTGAACGGGGCCAGAATATGTGGCGGACATCGCGCCAGCAGGGATCGCGCTGCGTCCTCCCCCAACTCGGCGGCATAGTCGGGACCGGCCGACGCGATCGACTCGATCGCTTCCGACCCGTCGCTTGACAGGACGATCCCGCGAAACGACAGGGTCGCGTCGGTCAGAGATGCGAAACCCGCAATCGGTGTCCGGCACGATCCATCGAGCACCGTGAGGAATGCGCGCTCGCAGGCGAGCGCGACCGTCGTGGCATGATCGATCACACCGGAGACTTGGCTTCTGACGAGGTCGTCGTGGCTGCGAACCGTCACCGCGATGGCGCCCTGGCCGACCGCGGGGAGAAAATCGTCGGTGTCGAGGATCGCTGTTGCATGCTCGGCCAATCCAAGACGGTTCAAGCCTGCGAGCGCCAGCAGGGTCGCGTCGAATTCGCCGCTTTCGACCTTCCGCAAGCGCGAGCCGACATTGCCACGCAGCAGCTTGACCTCGACGTCGGGCCGCAGCCGCATCACTTGCGCTTGGCGTCGCAGCGAGGCCGTCCCCACCGTGGCGCCGCGCGGCAGGCCCGCAATAGTTTTAGCCCGAGGCGCGATCAACACGTCGCGGACATCCTCCCGAGGCAGATAGCCGGCGATCGCGATCGCGGCCGGCAGGGTCGTCGGCAAGTCCTTGGCCGAGTGGACAGCGAGGTCGATCGAACCGTCGATGAGCGCTCGATCGAGTTCCTTGGTGAACAGGCCTTTGCCGCCCGCCTCGGACAAGGCGCGATCCTGAATGAGGTCGCCGGTGGTGCGGATCACGACAATCTCGATCGCGTCGTCGGCCCAACCGTTGGCGCTCGCCAATCGCCTGCGCGCTTCGTGCGCTTGAGCCAAGGCCAGGGGGCTTCCTCGTGTGCCGAGCTTCAACGATCAAGTCTTCCTGGCAATGAAGCGCAGCGTCGGCTTCGACCGATATCGAACCCGCTGATGCGTTCGAGAATGCAGCGATGACGTGTGGATCGACATCGCTCCACCCGGTCCGTCATGGCCCCCGATGTTGTTCCGGAACGGCGCCGACTATAAGCTGTGCAGGCTTGATGCGAAAGGGAAGCATGCGCGTCCTCGGAATAGAAACGACTTGCGACGAAACCGCTGCGGCGATCGTCGAGCTGAACGCAGACGGGGGCGGGACCATCCTGTCGAACGAGGTGCTCAGCCAAATCGCGCAGCATGCGGCTTTTGGTGGCGTGGTACCCGAGATTGCGGCGCGCGCCCATGTCGAGGCGATCGATGGGTTGATCGACGTCGCGTTGGCCAAGGCCGGGCTCGAATTGGCCGATCTCGATGGAATTGCGGCGGCGGCCGGGCCTGGTCTCATCGGTGGGGTTCTGGTTGGGTTGACGACCGCCAAGGCCCTGGCGCTGGTGACGCGGAAGCCCCTGATGGCCGTCAATCATCTCGAGGCCCATGCGTTGACGGCGCGCCTGACCGACAACGTGCCATTTCCCTATCTGCTGCTGCTGATGTCGGGCGGTCATACGCAGTTGCTGGCCGTGCGGGGTGTCGGCGACTATGTCCGTCTCGGCACCACGGTCGACGATGCCATCGGCGAAGCGTTTGACAAGACTGCCAAGATGCTCGGCCTCGGTTATCCGGGCGGCCCAAGCGTGGAGCGCGAAGCCTGGCGCGGCGATGCCACCCGCTTCGCCTTGCCGCGCCCGATGACGGGGCGCCCCACTCCGGATTTCTCACTCTCCGGTCTAAAGACCGCCGTGCGGCTCGAAGCCGAGCGAATCAAACCGTTGACACCGACCGATGTCGCGGATCTCTGCGCCTCGTTCCAGGCCGCGGTGGTGGATGTCATCATCGACCGGACCCGCGCAGGCTTGCGGACCTTTCGACAGGTCGCCGACCGCCCGACCGCCCTCGTGGCCGCGGGCGGTGTTGCCTCCAACGGTGCGATCCGGCGCGCGCTGACGCGGTTCGCCGGCGAAACGGGCGTCAAGCTGGTGATCCCGGCCCCCGAACTTTGCACCGATAATGGTGCCATGGTGGCCTGGGCCGGAATCGAACGGTTGGGCCTCGGGCTGACCGACGATCTTCTCGTCGCAGCACGGCCCCGGTGGCCGCTCGATACCCAGGCCGAGCCCAGCCTCAACGGGAAGGCGTGATGGCACCCGGCCGCGTCGCCGTTCTCGGGGCCGGCGCGTGGGGTACGGCTCTGGCGATCGTCGCGGCCCAAGGCGACCGACCCGTTTGGCTTTGGGGTCGCGATGGCGACCAGATGGTTGACCTGGCGGCGCGTCGCGAAAATCGCCGCCATCTGCCTGGCCGGCTTCTCCCGTCGAGCTTGGTCGCAACAGACGATCTCGCGGTTGCGGTCCGGTCCGCCGATCTCGTGCTCGCTGCGGTGCCGGCCCAATCTTTGCGGGGCCTGCTTGAGGCCCTCCCACACCTGTTGGAACGCGGCGTTCCCGTCGTGGTCTGCGCCAAGGGCATCGAGCGCGCGAGCGGCCGCTTCATGAGTGAGGTCGTCCGCGACTGCTTGCCCGCTAACCCTCCTGCGATCCTCTCGGGGCCGAGCTTTGCGGCCGACGTGGCCTTGGGCTTGCCGACCGCCGTCACGATCGCGGCCGAGAGCTTGGCCGAAGCGGCTCGCCTTGGCCAACAGATCGGTTCGCCTTCGTTTCGTCTCTACCACACGGACGATATCCGGGGCGTCGAGATTGGCGGAGCCGTCAAAAACGTGCTTGCGATCGCCTGTGGCATCGCCGAAGCGCGGGGCCTCGGCGCGAGCGCGGGGGCGGCGCTGATCGCGCGCGCCTTTGCGGAAATGTCGCGGTTCGGTCAGCGGGCCGGGGGGCGAGCCGAGACCTTGGCGGGCCTGTCTGGTCTCGGTGATCTGGTCCTCACCTGTGGCTCGATGCAGTCACGGAACTTCGCCTTCGGACATGCGATCGCGTTTGGCCCGCTTCCGGATTTCGGGAGGGGCTCGGTCATCGAGGGCGTTTGGACAGCGCAGGCCCTGGCCGAACTCGCGCGGGAGCGTCGCATCGACATGCCGATCTCCTCGAGCGTCGCGGCCATTCTGGCCGGAACATTACGGGTCGACGACGCGATCGATGGGTTGCTCAGCCGCCCGTTTCGGGCTGAACACCGTCTCGGCGCATGATTGTCGCGTCGCGCTTTCCATCCAATGACGCGCGAGCGATGCGAACAGGAGAGTAGCGTGGCCCATTGGCTGGTGAAGAGCGAACCCGCGAAATGGTCTTTCGACGATCAGATCGCGGCTGGCGATAAGGGGACGTTCTGGAACGGGGTTCGCAACCACGTTGCCAAGCAGAATCTGATGGCCATGCAGGTGGGCGAGCGGGTGTTCTTCTATCACTCGAACGAGGGGAAGGAGATCGTCGGCATCGTCGAGGTCATTAAACCCTATTATCCGGACCATACGGACGCGACCAACAAGTTCGGCATGGTCGATCTTAAGGCAGTTAAAGCGTTTTCGACTCCCGTGACACTTGAAGCCGTGAAGACCGACCCGGCTCTGGCCGACATGATGCTGGTCAAGAATTCGCGCTTGTCCGTGCAGCCGGTCACGGAGGCGGAGTGGCGGCATGTGTGCCGCCTCGGCGGCGTCCGCAACGCATGAGCCGCCTCAGCCGATGAGATCGATCAAGGGCGGAATCAGCGGTTCGTCAGCGGGTGGCATGGGGTAGGCGCGGAGGTCGCGCGGCCGCACCCACTTCAGGAATTGCCCCTCGCGCGCTGCCGCAAACCCCTCCCATCGCCGGCAGACGTAAAGCGGCATCAGCAGGTGGAAGTCCGGATAGGCGTAGCTCGCGAAAGTCAGCGGCGCGAGGCAGGGCTCCGCAACCGTGAGGCCGAGTTCTTCGGCCAGCTCTCGAATCAGCGCAGCCTCGGGGCGTTCGCCCGGCTCGACTTTGCCGCCTGGAAACTCCCATAGACCCGCGAGCGCTTTGCCAGCGGGGCGTTGGGCGATCAACACCCGATCGTCGGGATCCACTAGGGCAGCGGCAACGACGAGAACGAGTTTCATGATGGCCCCGGATGCTTGGTGAATGGCGGGACCGGCCTGTTGCCAGCTCCGCGATGAAACCTTCCGGCCCGAACTGCGCTATGCTAGCGTCGCGCGCGACGGGAGAGACCTGGGTCATGCCAGCTTCGGGTTCGTGGGTACAATAAAGGCGGTCGATGACATGAGCGAGAAGCGTTCGAGCTTCGATTATAAAGACTTGATCGCTTGTGCGGAAGGCAAGCTGTTCGGTGCGGGAAATGCCCAGCTTCCTCTTCCTCCGATGTTGATGTTCGATCGCATCGAGGAAATCTCGGAAGAGGGCGGGCAGCACGGCAAGGGGCTAATTCGCGCGGCCTTCGACATCCGGCCGGATCTTTGGTTCTTCCAGTGCCACTTCAAGAACGATCCCGTCATGCCGGGCTGTCTCGGTCTCGACGCGCTCTGGCAACTCTGCGGTTTCTATCTCGGCTGGCTCGACCTGCCGGGACGCGGGCGTGCGCTCGGTGTTGGCGAAGTCAAGTTCAGCAATCAGGTCCTGCCCACCGTGAAACGTGTCATCTACGGGATCGATATCAAGCGGGTCTTCAAGGGCAAGCTCGTGCTTGGGATCGCCGACGGATGGCTTGAAGCGGATGGCCAGCGCATCTATGAGGCGAAAGACCTCCGGGTTGGGCTGTTTCGGGCTGAGCCAAGCGCCGCCTGACGGTCGGCGACGCCGGTTAAGATGGAAAGTTGAGTATGCGTCGAGTCGTGATCACGGGAATGGGGATCGTTTCATCGATCGGGAACAACGTTTCCGAGGTGCACGCATCCCTGCTGGCCGCGAAATCCGGGATTGTTCGGGCTGAAACCTATGCCGAACTTGGTTTTCGATGTCAGGTGCACGGCGCCCCGACGCTCGATCCGGCAACCGTCGTCGATCGACGCGCCATGCGATTTCATGCGCTCGGTAGCGCCTGGGCTCATGTGTCGATGGATCAGGCCATCGCCGATGCCGGTTTGACGCCGGAGGATGTGTCGAATGAGCGGACGGGGCTCATCACCGGCTCAGGCGGGCCGTCGACCAAGACGATCGTCGAGGCCGCTGACATCACGCGGACGAAAGGGCCTCGCAAGGTTGGGCCATTCGCGGTGCCGAAGGCGATGTCGTCCACATCTTCGGCGACGTTGTCGACCTGGTTCAAGATCAAGGGCGTCAACTATTCGATCGCGTCGGCCTGTGCGACCTCCAACCATTGCATCGGCAATGCTTACGAGATGATCCGCTACGGCAAGCAGGATCTGATGTTTGCCGGCGGCTGCGAAGAACTCGACTGGAGCCTGTCGGTGCTGTTTGACGGGATGGGCGCTATGTCGTCTGCCTTCAACGACAGGCCAGCCGTTGCATCCCGTGCCTATGACCGCGATCGTGATGGTTTCGTCATCGCGGGCGGTGCCGGTATCGTGGTGCTCGAGGATCGCGAGCGGGCCATTGCGCGCGGCGCCAAGATCTACGCCGAAATCATCGGCTATGGCCTTTCGTCCGATGGCTACGACATGGTGGCACCCTCAGGCGAGGGCGCGATTCGCTGCATGCGAATGGCGCTGGCCGATGTGAAGGCGCCCATCGATTACATCAACCCTCATGCGACATCGACCCCGAAGGGCGACGAGAAGGAAATCGAAGCCATTCGCGCGGTCTTCGGATCAGGGGAAGCCTGTCCGCCGATCGCCGCCACCAAGTCGCTGACCGGGCACTCGCTCGGTGCGACGGGCGTGCAGGAGGCCATTTATTCAATGCTGATGATGAAGCACGATTTCATCTGCCAGAGCGCCAATATCGAGGAACTCGATCCAGCCTTCGCCGACATGAACATTGTTCGGCAGCGTCGCGATGGGGTCAAACTCGGAACCGTTTTGTCGAATGCTTTTGGGTTTGGCGGCACGAACGCGACTTTGGTTTTCCAGCACCCAGATCTTTGAGGAGAGCCGTCATGGTCACATCGCTGCAGCGGCACTCGTCAGGTTTGATGCAGGGCAAGCGCGGTCTCGTTATGGGAGTCGCGAACGATCATTCAATTGCCTGGGGCGTCGCCAAGGCGCTCGCGGCTCAGGGTGCTGAACTCGCCTTCACCTATCAGGGCGAGGCGCTTGGCCGTCGGGTCAAGCCGCTCGCCGCGACGATCGGTGCCGATCTCGTGGTTCCGTGCGACGTCGAGGATATCGGCTCAGTCGATGCTGCCTTGAAGCAGGTTGGCGATGCCTTTGGGTCGATCGACTTCCTGGTTCATGCGATCGCCTATTCGGATCGCTCGGAGCTCAAGGGCCGCTATGCGGACACGACGCGCGAGAATTTTGTGCGAACCATGGTAATTTCGGCCTTCTCGTTCACCGAGATCGCCAAACGCGCCGCAACGCTCATGACCGATGGTGGCTCGATGGTGACGTTGACGTTCGGTGGGGCAACGCGTGTAGCTCCGAACTACAATGTCATGGGTGTCGCCAAGGCTGCCCTCGAAGCCAGCGTCCGTTATCTGGCGGCGGATTTCGGCCAACAGGGCATTCGGGTGAACGCGATTTCGGCCGGACCCATTCGAACGCTGGCCGGCGCCGGCATCGCCGATGCGCGTTTCATGTACAACTACCAGAAAAGCCATGCGCCGCTGCGCCGCGCCGTGACGATCGAGGATGTGGGCGGTTCCGCGTTGTATCTCTTGTCGGACCTTGCAAACGGGGTCACCGGCGAGGTTCATTTCGTCGACGCCGGTTTCAACATCGTGTCGATCCCGCGTCCGGAGAACATGCGCGAGGTTGAGGCCATGCGTGAGGACGCCATCCCCTGAGTCAATCCAGAGGCAAATCGTGGTGGCACCAGCTTAAGCACAATGCTCGCGCTTCAAGCGATATGACGATCTTTTAATGTAACCATGACGCTGCCTTTCCGGTTCGGCTTAAGCACGCCATGACCTGAAAGGTTGTTCTATGAGATCAACACGCACTGCCGCGATCTTCCTCGCCGGCATCCTTGGTAGCACCGCTGTCGCAACGGCCTGGGCCCAAACGCCGCCCGCCGCGCCGATGGTTCCTCCCGCCGCTTCGCCCGCGACACCCGCGGCAGCCCCTCTGCCGAAGCCGATGCCCGCTCCGGATGCGGAGACCGATGCGATGGATCCGGCTTCGATGTCGGCGGCGTCCGCAAAGGCCGAGCAAGCCGATCGCGCTCGCGCGGCCGAAGCTGATCGCGCTGCCTTTTTTGATGCCCGCGTCGCCGCTCTCCACGCCGGACTGACCTTGACGCCGGATCAGGAGAAATTGTGGCCTGCTCTTGAGCAAGCCATCCGTGGTGTCGCCGCGATGCGCGAGACCTTGCGGGATCATAGGACCGATCAGCGTCAGGACGAGACCGATCGCCAGGGGTTGGACGCCGCTGGTGCGATCGAAGGCCTGAAGATCACCAGTGACGATCTGTTGATTCGTGGCAAGGCACTCGGGGCTCTCGCCGATGCCGCCTCACCGCTCTATGCCACGCTGTCGGTCGATCAGAAGCGCCGCTTGCCGATGTTGTTGCACGACATTGCCATGGAACGGAGCCCAGTGGGCATGATGGTCAGAGGCATGATCGGTGAGGATGCCGGTCAGAATGATGAACCCATGCGCGGCGACCGCATGATGCATGGCGACATGGACCACAAGCGCGGTGGGCCGGATGCGGAGCGTGAGGGTGGCTCGCGCGACACTCGCGCCGCCGACGACCATTGGCGTGCTGACGACCACATAGGTGACGAACGCGATAATCGCGGCATGGATCGCAAGTGGGACGATCGTGGCCCCGCGCGTGACGACGAGCGCGCCGGTGGCTGGGATCGTGAAGACCGCAACGGCCCTCGTGACATGCGCCGCCACCATGGCTATGGCGAGCAGGACGACGCAGGCCGAGGCGAGGGCCGTGACGATCGTCGCATGGATCGGGCTGACAAACGCCATTCTTACTCGGGCGAAGAAGACGGTCGGCCGAGCTATGACATGCCCATGTCGCGTGATCAGCGCGAAAACGACCGCAACGACTGATCTGACCATCGTGATCTGACGAAAAAGGGCAGACCGCGAGGTCTGCCCTTTTGCTTGACGGAGAGGGATCGCTTAGTCGGCGGCGCCCTGTTCGGCCTTTTCCTTGCCTTCGAGGTCTTCGCCGGTCACCTGATCGACGATCCGCATGGACAGGCGAACCTTGCCGCGATCATCGAAGCCGAGCAGCTTGACCTTGACCTTATCGCCTTCCTTGACGACATCGGAGGCCTTGGCAACGCGGCCCTTGGCGAGCTGCGAAATGTGGACGAGACCGTCCTTCGAGCCGAAGAAGTTCACGAACGCGCCGAAGTCCACCACCTTGACGACGGTGCCTTCGTAGATGAGGCCGATCTCCGGATCGTTGGCGATCGACTTGATCCAGGCAATGGCGGCTTTGATCGAATTGGCATCGGAGGAAGCGACCTTCACGGTGCCGTCGTCCTCGATGTTGATCTTCGCGCCGGTCTTTTCCACGATCTCGCGGATCACCTTGCCGCCCGTACCGATGACTTCACGGATCTTGTCGGTCGGGATCTTGAGGGTTTCGATGCGGGGTGCGAATTCACCGAGTTCGGCGCGCGCGCCGGTCAGAGCCTTCGACATTTCATCGAGAATGTGGAGCCGACCGTCCTTGGCCTGATCCAACGCCACCCGCATGATCTCTTCGTTGATACCGGTGATCTTGATGTCCATCTGCAGCGAGGTGATGCCCTCAGAGGTTCCGGCCACCTTGAAGTCCATGTCGCCGAGGTGATCCTCGTCGCCGAGAATGTCGGACAGGACCGCGAAACGCTCACCCTCGAGGATGAGGCCCATCGCGATACCGGCGGTCGGGCGCTTCAGCGGAACGCCCGCGTCCATCAAGGCCAGCGAGGATCCGCAGACCGTCGCCATCGACGACGAACCGTTGGACTCCGTGATCTCCGACACGATGCGGATCGTGTAGGGGAATTCGGCAGCGGTCGGCAGCATCGGACGGATCGCGCGCCAAGCGAGCTTGCCGTGGCCGATTTCGCGACGACCGGGCGAACCCATCCGGCCCGTCTCGCCGACCGAGTAGGGAGGGAAGTTGTAGTGGAGCAGGAAGCGCTCCTTGTACGTGCCTTCCAGACTGTCGATGAACTGCTCGTCTTCACCGGTTCCGAGCGTCGCGACCACGAGGGCCTGCGTCTCGCCACGCGTGAACAGCGCCGAGCCGTGGGCGCGCGGCAGGATGCCGGCCTGCGAGACGATCGGACGGACCGTCTTCAGATCGCGACCGTCGATACGAACGCCCTTATCGAGGATGTTCCAACGCACCACCTTGGCCTGAACGTCGTGGAACGCGACCGCGACGGCTTCCTTGGTGAATTTGGCTTCGCCGGCCGCGGGCACCAATTCGGCCATGACCTTGGCCTTCGCGGCGTCGATGGCCTTGTAGCGTTCGGCCTTGGCCGTAATGCCGTAAGCGGCGCGGAGATCGTTCTCGGCGATCGTCAGCACAGCCTTTTCGACATCGGACTTGTCGACCGACACGAGATCGCGCGGCTCCTTGGCGGCTTTCTCGGCCAGGCGGATGATCATATCGAGCACCGGCTGGAAGCCCTTATGGCCCACCATGACGGCGCGAAGCATCAGCTCCTCGGAGAGTTCCTTGGCTTCCGACTCGACCATCAGCACGGCGTCATGCGTGCCGGCGACCACGAGGTCGAGGCTCGAGGTCTTCATCTCGTCGATGGTCGGGTTGAGCTTCAGCTCGTTGTTGATGTAGCCGACGCGTGCGCCACCGATCGGGCCCATGAAGGGGATGCCCGACAGCGTCAGGGCAGCCGACGTCGCCACCATGGCGAGGATGTCGGGATCATTTTCGAGATCATGCGCCAGCACCGTCACGACCACCTGGGTGTCGTTGCGATATCCGTCCGGGAACAGGGGGCGGATCGGGCGATCGATCAGGCGGGAGACCAAGGTCTCCTTCTCGGAGGGGCGTCCCTCGCGCTTGAAGTAACCGCCGGGAATGCGGCCGGCCGCAAAGGCCTTTTCCTGATAGTTTACCGTCAGGGGGAAGAAGTCCTGGCCGGGCTTCGGCGATTTGGCCGAAACGACGGTCGCCAGCAGAGTGGTTTCGCCGTAAGTGGCGAGAACGGCACCGTCGGCCTGGCGGGCAATCTTGCCGGTTTCGAGGACGAGCTTGCGCCCGGCCCATTCAATCTCTTCGCGGGAAATGTCGAACATTGTCTTCCGTCTTTCGTGGCGGACACGGGGTGGAACCGGCCACGGGCAGAACGGCGAGGCGCTGATACCGAATGCGATCGGCCGCCAGCGCCCGGCGATCCTGCCATGGCCAACATGTGTCCTGGGTCGAAAAGATGAGCGACCCATGCCGCTCGTCTTCTATTTTGAGACGCCCATCGGGCGGTTGCGCGTCAGCAGGATCACGGCGCCGACGAGCGGAGCCGCTTTCCAAAAGAGTCTTAGCGACGGATGCCGAGACGTTCGATGATCGAACGGTAACGAGCTTCGTCGTTCTTCCTCACGTAATCGAGCAGCGACCGGCGCGTCGACACCATCTTCAGCAGACCACGACGGGAATGATTATCCTTGGTGTGGGCCTTGAAGTGTTCGGTCAGGTTGGTGATGCGCTGCGTCAGGATCGCGATCTGGACCTCGGGCGAACCCGTGTCGTTGGTCTTGATTGCATATTCCTTGACGAGTTCGGTCTTGCGTTCAGCCGTAATCGACATCGAGAGTCCTTTCAGGAGTGGGAGGCGAAACCGCAGCAGGATCTGCTCGGTCTCTCGGATTTGCGGCAAAACGGTCAGGCCGGGATGTCGTCCAGCCAGCCGCAAACAGCAAAATGCACGACCCTTAGGGCTCATGCACCCTGCGGCTTATACACGAACGAGCCGCAGGCGCTACCCTGTTTGCTGAGGGGGCGTGGCCTTGGCGCCACAGACTGGGCAGCGCTCGTGGCCTCAGGGCTCGGGCGGCGTTGCCACCGCAACCGGATAGAGGTCGACATAGTCGCGAAGGTCCGGCATGGCGCGCTGCGTGGCATCGCGGCCGATGTCGATCAACTCGCGGGCGCGATGAAAATCGAACAGCCCGATCTTACCGACCTTGACGTTGATGATGACGTCCGGCGGGTCTCCGGCAAGGCGGGATCGCGCGATCCGGTCCTGCGTGATGTTGAAGGCGTCGACGAGAACGCTGGCCATCCCAGGTGCAGAGGGTCCCACCGTGGCGCGCGGCCTGTTTGTCCCGGTCGCGCCTGCTGTGCTCCACCAGCCGTGTCTCCAACTGGTGCCGGACGGGACGTCGGACGCGAGGGCCGGAGTATCCGGGCTCGGTGCGAGAGCCGTCGGTGCGGGCGCCTGCAGGGCGGGGCGGCGCACCAACGTTTCGGCCACGAGGTTCACGGCGATCACAATATCGGCTCCGAGTGCGCGGCAGACACTGACCGGAATCGGATTCACGAGCGCGCCGTCGATGAGCCAGCGGCCATCGAGATGAACGGGCTCGAACAAGCCGGGCAGGGCGTAGGACGCGCAGATCGCATCGACGAGACGGCCTTGGGTCAGCCAGATCTCATGCCCGGTATGAACCTCGGTTGCGACAGAGGCAAAATGGATCGGCAGATCCTTAACCTGCACGTCACCAAGGTCGCGCTCGAGCTTGGCCCGAAGTCGTGCGCCGCCGAGCAGCCCCATGCCCGAAAGCGTGAAATCCATCAGCCCGAAGACGCGGCGCTTGTTGAGCGACAACGCGAAGCTCTCGAGTTCATCCAGATGCCCCGCGCAATAGCATCCTCCGACGACCGCCCCCACCGAGGTGCCGGCCACGATATCGGGCGCAAAGCCGTTCGCGAGCAATTCGCGCAGAATGCCGAGCTGCGACCATCCGCGTGCCGCTCCGGCGCCGAGCGCCAATCCGACCTTGGGTCGGGCCGCTTCTGTGCCGGACGCCTGATCCTCCTGCGCCCGGACGGTCACGCTCCAGCCGAAGGGAAACACCATCGTCCTCGATCCCGTTGCCTCAGACTAGTCTGCATCAGATCGGTGCCGATTTCGTTTCCGAGACCACGATCCTGAAAGAGGGTTAACGGCGCAACGGCAGGGCTTCAAGCCTCGCGATCGACCGGCGCCAGACGCACGTCAGCCGCCGATGGGCCGAAGGATACGTCGCGATAGAAGCAGGAATGCCGTCCTGTATGGCAGCAATGCCCGTCGCCGCCGACCTCGACGATCAGGAGTAAGGCGTCCTGATCGCAATCGGTCCGCATCGTCACCAGCGTCTGGGTCTGGCCAGAGGTGTCACCCTTGCGCCAGAGTTCGTTCCGCGAGCGCGACCAGTAATGAACAATCCCGGTCTCCAGGGTTCTGCTCAGCGCTTCAGCGTTCATATGTGCGACCATTAGGACGGTTCCGGTGCCGTGTTCGGTCGTGACGCAAGTGATCAGCCCAGCAGCATCAAAACGAGGCGTGAAGCCGGTACCTTCTTCGAGCGATGCCTTATCGCCCGGAGCATCGAACATCACGGTCATCGCAGGTCCCGGTGCTCGCTGCGGAGCATCGTCATAAAACGGATCTGCTCGGTGGGATCGGTCGCGAACACGCCGGTGAATTTGCTGGTCAGCGTGGTGCTGCCGTGCAGGTTAATGCCGCGCATCGACATGCAAAGATGTTGTGCCTCGATCATGATGGCGAGGCCGCGCGGCTTCAGCGCCGCCTCGATCGCGTCCGCGATCTGGGCCGTGAGGGCCTCCTGGGTTTGCAGGCGCCGCGCGAAAATCTCGACCACGCGGGCGAGCTTCGACAGGCCGACTGCGCCCTTGTTCGGGTAATAAGCGATATGCGCCTTGCCGAGAAACGGGATGATGTGGTGCTCGCAGTGTGACGCGAACGAAATGTCGCGCATCAGAACGAGATCGTCATAACCCGCGATCTCTTCGAACACGCGCGCGAGTTCGTCGGCGGGATTGTCGCGATAGCCGCTGAACAATTCCTCATAGGCGCGGACCACACGGCGCGGCGTATCGACCAGACCCTCGCGCGTCGGGTCGTCGCCAGACCAGCGCAGCAAGGTCTCGACCGCCGCTTCGGCTTCGGCGCGCGTGGGGCGAGCCACACCATGGGCCAGGCTTGTCGCCTCGGCTCGCTTGATCTCCGGAATGTCGGACCTGATCGTCGTAACGGAACTCATGAACAGCCCTTTTGCCCGGTCGATCCCGGGTCATATCCGCTCGGATTTCATCAGTCCGGTGACCCGGCCCGAGCGGTTCAGTCGTTTCGTCGCGCTCGACCCTTGGGAGCGGGCAGGGCACTGCCTTATATAAGCGAGCGGGCGCGCGAAACAGGCCCGCAACGGTATGGGAATAGGCATGCTGAACGAGATCTACAACCGCCGCATCCTGGAACTCGCGGCCGACATCCCCCGGTTGGGCCGTCTGCCGTCGCCGGATGCCTCCGCAACCGTCCATTCCAAGCTCTGCGGCTCCACCGTGACGGTCGATGTCGCCATGCACGATGGGGTGGTGTCCGACTTCGCTCACGACGTCAAAGCCTGCGCGCTTGGCCAAGCCTCGTCGTCGATAATGGCGCGCCATGTCATCGGGTCCACGGGTGACGATCTCCGTAGCTTGCGGGACGCGGTTCGCCGCATGCTGAAGGAGAATGGCGCCCCGCCATCGGGCGCGTGGGCCGATATCGCCGTGCTCGAACCCGTGCGCGACTATAAAGCGCGGCATGCCTCGACCCTGCTGACCTTTGAGGCTGTCGTTCAGGCGGTCGAAAAGATCGAAGCCGGGGTCGTCGTCTCGGCATGAACGCCGCGAGCCGCCTGTTGCGCGGCACGGCGCATGGCGCGATCCGCGCTTATCAACTGACCCTGTCGGGCCTATCCGGGCGGCAATGCCGATATCTCCCCACCTGCTCGGATTTTACCGATGAGGCGATCCAGCGCCATGGCCTCTGGGCCGGTGGGTGGATGGGCCTTTCGCGCATCTGCCGTTGCCATCCGTGGGGCGACGCGGGTTTCGACCCCGTGCCGGCCACACTCCCCACGGCAGCGTGGTTCACACCATGGCGCTTTGGCGCATGGCGCAAGAGCCCCGGCCGCGAGAGACCACACAGCGTCGATCAGGATCGGGCCAAAAGCTCCGCCGCCAAACCATAAACCCGCAGACGCGGATCGAGCGGTAGATCATGCAGGACCGACAGATAGGTTCTGGCATTCCAACAAAGGCGATCGTCGGGAAGGGGCGGGTCCAGGCTTTTCCCATCGAGCAGCGCTGAAATCTCGTCCGCCGAAAGACCCTTCGCGGTCAAGCCATCCTCAACCAGTTTGAAGTCGTCCGGCGAGGGCGTCCCGTGGTCGATCTGCTGCTTGCGGCCGTCGAGGATCGCGCCGAGCGTCGCCTCCGCCGCCTGGGCCACCAAGGCACGATGACCGGACGCAAAATCAGCATAGGCAGGGCTGGTTCCGCCATAGAGATAATCGGCACAGAGATGCGGATCGGTTTGGGACAATTCGGCCAACGTCGCCGATTGCTTGTCGAAAATCGCGCCGAGGGCGTCCGGCCCGGCCTTCGCGGCGAGAACGCCGGACGACTGCCGAAGATCGCGAACCGCATTGGCAAAGACGTCGTCCGGCGATGGCCTGTCGGTGTCGGCTTTCAGCTTCGCGGCTGCGCCATCGACCGCGCGTTGCGCGACGGCCGGGAACGCATTCTTGATACGATCGAAGGTCGGCGCGAGATCAGCCGCATCCTGCATGGCTTTTTCGACTCGCGCACGCTGCGCGTCGGATACGGCAGCTATCGCGGGTTCTGGTGCCGTGGCCGGTGCCGCCGTGGTTTCGGCGGATTGGGCAGGCGAGGATGTTGGCGGTGAAACGTCGGGCGTCGCAGCCGATTGCTGGGTTGGTGCCGGCTGAGCCGGCACGGGCGGGATGGGAGCGGGCGGTGTCGGCGCGACCGTGGACTCCAGTGACGTTGCCGGCATCGATGCCACCTCCGGTGACGTCGGTCGCGGGACATGGGCCAAGCGCCATCCGATCGCCGCGAGGATGAATGTCGCAAGGACGACCAGCACGATCCGCAAGAAATTCATCGAGATCCGATCCACACCAAACCGGCCGGCATCCTAATGCCACCCGGCGCGACGGCAAGGCTTCAAGAGATCAGCGCGGTGGACGAGCGCTTTGTCAGCCTTCGGCAACCTGCTATAGGGCGCTCCCGGCCCTCCATGAAGGGTGGCCGAACGATCCGCTTACGCCGACCTGTATCGGCGAGTGAGCACAAGGAGACACTATGATTGCCGTGACTTTCCCCGACGGGGCGCAACGCTCGTTTCCGGCCGGAACCACAGGTGTCGAGATCGCCAAAGGCATCTCGCCCTCCCTCGCCAAACGCACCGCCGCCATGGCGCTCGACGGCGCCGTCGTCGATCTTGCCGATCCGATCGAGCAGGATGCTCGCATCGAGTTTCTGACACGCGATGACCCGCGTGCGCTCGAACTGATCCGGCACGATACCGCCCATGTCCTGGCCGAGGCCGTGCAGGCTTTGTTTCCTGGCACGCAGGTTACGATCGGCCCCGTGATCGACGACGGATTCTACTACGATTTCTTCAAGGCCGAGCCGTTCACGCCGGAGGATTTTCCGGCCATCGAAGCCAAGATGCGAGAGATCATCGCGCGCGATGCACCCTTCACCAAGACCGTGAAGAGCCGCGACGAGGCGCGCGCCTTTTTCGAAAAGCGGGGCGAGGCTTTCAAGGTCGAGCTCGTTGATGCCATTCCGGCCGGGCAGGATCTGAAATTCTATAATCAAGGCGAATGGCTCGACCTCTGCCGCGGTCCGCATATGACCTCGACCGGCAAGATCGGCTCGGCGTTCAAGCTGATGAAGGTGGCTGGCGCCTATTGGCGGGGCGACTCGACCAAGCCGATGCTGTCGCGCATCTATGGCACGGCCTTCGCCAAGCAGGATGAGCTCGACGCCTATTTGAAGCAGCTTGAAGAGGCCGCCAAACGCGATCATCGGCGTCTCGGTCGCGAGATGGACCTGTTTCATTTCCAAGAGGAGTCCCCCGGCGCCATCTTCTGGCATCCGAAGGGCTGGACGCTGTTCCAGACGCTCGTCGCCTATATGCGCCGCCGCCTCGCAGGTGATTACCAGGAGGTGAACGCTCCGCAGGTGATGGACAAGGCGATGTGGGAGACCTCCGGCCACTGGGGCTGGTTTCGCGAAAACATGTTCAAGGTGCAGTCGGCCGGTGATGAGACCAAGGACGAACGGGTCTTCGCTTTGAAGCCGATGAATTGCCCGGGCCACGTTCAGATCTTCAAGCATGGCCTTCGCTCCTACCGCGAACTTCCTCTGCGCTTTGCAGAATTCGGGATCGTGCATCGCTATGAACCATCGGGCGCGCTGCATGGCGTGATGCGTGTGCGGGCCTTTACGCAGGATGACGCGCATGTGTTCTGCACCGAGGAGCAGCTCGCCGCCGAATGTATCAAGATCAACGATCTTATTCTCTCGGTCTACGGCGACTTCGGCTTTGAGAAGATCATGCTGAAGCTGTCGACCCGACCGGAACAGCGCGTCGGTAGCGATGCGATGTGGGACCACGCCGAAGCCGTCATGTCCGACGTGATGTCGCGGATCGAAACCGAACATGGCGACGTCGTGACGACGGGCGTCAATCCGGGCGAGGGCGCATTCTACGGCCCGAAGTTCGAATATGTGTTGCGCGACGCGATCGGGCGCGACTGGCAATGCGGGACGACGCAAGTCGACTTCAACCTGCCGGAGCGGTTCGGTGCCTTTTATGTCGACAAGAACAGCGACAAGACCCCGCCGGTCATGGTGCATCGGGCGATCTGCGGCTCGCTGGAGCGGTTCATCGGCATTTTGATCGAGCATTACGCCGGTCATCTGCCGCTGTGGCTGTCGCCGGTTCAGGGCGTGGTCGCGACGATCACCCAGGACGCGGACGATTTCGCGTTCGAGGTGCTGGCGGAAGCGCGCAAGCGTGGCCTGCGGTTCGAGGGCGACCTCCGTAACGAGAAGATCACCTACAAGGTGCGCGAACACTCGCTCGCCAAGGTGCCTGTGCTTCTCGTCATCGGGCGCAAGGAAGCGGCTGAGCGGACCGTCTCGGTGCGTCGCCTCGGCTCGCCCGATCAATCGGTGATGGGCCTCGACGAGGCGCTCGATCTGCTCGCTGCCGAGGCCACGCCTCCCGATTTGCGGAAGCCCGCTTAACAGGCGGCTCTCCGCAACGTCTCGACGAGTTCCACGCCGGGCGCTACGGTGCTCGCGGGGGGCAAAGCCGGCTCGGTCCGAGCAGCGACTGAGTGCGGAGCAACGATTCGCGATCGGTTCTCTGCTGGAATGCCATGATGGGCTCGCTGACCTCGTATGGCAGATCGACGGGTGTCCGGGCGCAACGCTCCGGCCGTCGCCGCATCAGTCGCGCCGCCCTTGCGGCTTCCCTCGACGGTCTTCCCGAGCGTCGGGGTCGGCGTGATCGGACTTAGAAAGCTTTGAACGTGATGATGGTGCGGGTGTCGACGATCCCATCGATCAACTGCACGTTTTGGCCGACAAAATGGCCGATGTCGGTGTCCTTCGACACGTAAAATTTGGCGAAAATGTCGTAATTGCCGGCAATCGAATAGATTTCAGACGCGATCTCCGCCTCGGCGAGGGCATTCGCGACCGCGTAAGTCCGGCCGAGGGCGCATTTGATCTCGACGAAGAAGGTCTGCATGGCGTTCGACTCGGCGTTCAGGGTTGCGACTGGGCGATGACTTCCACGTCGCGATCGAGGTTGGACTGCACCTTGAACTCGCTCTGGAACGTGCGCCCATTATGACGTGCGATCACGAGATAGTCGCCTTCGGCCAGGACAAGCGAGGGAAATGCCCCGATCAACTCGCGAATGATGTCGCCGCCCGGTGTCAGAATCGTGAAACTCGTATTGGCCAAGGCTTCGCCTCCCGCGGCATTCACGAGTTTGAGCGTTAAGACGGCTGTCCTGTGCCGCACAGTGGCCTCGATCAGCTTGCCGGCTTGCACCCGAAGATCTGCGCTCACGGTCGAATTCGTGTCGGTCACCGGCGTGAGAGAGCCAACCCCGACGGTGTCGAGATAGGTCGAGACAACGTGGTAGGGGCCTTCCGGCAAGCGAATGATCTGCCCTGGTTTGGCGCCGGAAACCACAAGCTTGGCTTCTGAATTATTCCGTTCCGGCACGAAGATCGACAGCGATAACCGATCCGGCGTGATGGGATCATCGCCGTTCAAACCCTTGACCTCGATGCCGCCGGCATTGAGGTTGAGGCGCTCGGTCACGGCGCGGCCGGTGATCTGCACCTGCTTCATCGCACTCGCGAAACCATAGGCGACATGCACCATGTAGGACCCGTCAACCAGCTTGAACGTGGCCTGTGCGTCGGTCGATTGCGCCACGAGTGTGTAGGTTCCCGCAGCCGTTGGTGTCGCGTCGAAGACACGCCACATCAGACCGGCTTTCAGATAGGTTGAGTCGACCGTCAATCCCGCCGAGACATGAAGCAGCGATTTGCCAGACTCCGGCTGCTCGCTTGTCGGAGCAGCAGGCGCTGCATCATGCGCCGAAGCCGCAGCGATTGATTCCGAGGGTCGGACTTGTGGCGTCGCTGGCGGCGCCTGCGGCGTCGCGAGCCTCGGCAAGTCGGCTTGGGTCTGCGCCAAAGCGGAAAATGGCGTACCACCGACCAGGATCCCGACGAGAAGCGAGCACAACAATCCTCGATTGGCCGTCGTCACGCGATCATCCGCTCTGTCCATCGCTCTTGGTCTCGAGGTCGCATCTCTTGCGCTGCCATACCGAGCCATGTGGACCAAATCGGACCGATTGATGACTCGCGTGTCAGCTTGTGACCTAAACGGCCCCTTCGGCACAAGGTTGGTCAGCCCAAGTGCCGCGACGGTGACGGCTTGCACAGCTTGTCGTTCGATGCCGATTGTGCTTCGAGTTTCCGCATGACCGATCAGACAAGCGCAAATCAGACTATCGCCCTGTTGCAGCATCGCAGATCCGTGCCGCCGCAATCGATGACGGCTCCGGGTCCGACGTCCGAGCAACTCGACGCGCTGTTGACCATCGCGGCCCGTGTTCCCGATCATGGCAAGCTCGCGCCTTGGCGCTTCATCGTCTTCGAGGGCGAGGGGCGTGCCCGTGCAGGCGATCTACTCGCCAAGATCGTGCTGGACGATAATCCCGACACGCCGGCCAAGCGCCTTGACCTCGAACGGGCGCGCCTCATGCATGCGCCGGTCGTGGTCGCGATCGTCTCGCGCGCTGCACCGCATGTCAAAATTCCCGAATGGGAGCAGATTCTGTCGGCCGGCGCGGTCGCCATGAACCTGACGGTGGCGGCCAATGCGATGGGGTTCGGCACGTCCTGGCTCACCGAATGGTACGCCTACGATACGCGCGCCAAAGCCGCGTTGGGCTTGGCCGACACGGAGAACGTGGCCGGATTCATTCACATCGGACATCCGACAGCCGTGTTGGACGATCGCATCCGTCCCGTGCTGGCGGACATCGTCACCCGTTTCTAAGCGCAACCTGAAGGATCAAGCCGTTGTTCTACCGGCCCGAGGCACGCGACACGAGCATCCTCCCGCATGATCCGTTCAAGGCCATGATCGTGCCGCGTCCGATCGGCTGGATCAGCTCGATCAATCACGATGGAGCGTTCAACCTCGCGCCCTACTCGTTTTTCAATGCGATCGCGTCGACACCCGTCTGTATCATCGCCTTCTCGAGCGAGGGGCGAAAAGACAGCGTCGCCTTCATTGAGGAAACGCGAGAGTTCGTCTGGAATATGCCGACCTACGCGCTGCGCGATGCCATGAACGCCTCGTCGGCGCCGCTCCCGCGCGGCACGAGTGAATTCGCCCATGCAGGGCTGACTCCCGCCCCCTCGACGATCGTGAAAGCGCCCCGCGTGGCCGAAAGTCCGTGCGCGCTTGAATGCCGCCTGATCGAGATCGTCACGCTGAACGACGTCGAGGGCCAGCAGATCAACAATTTTCTTGTTCTCGGCCAAGTGGTCGGTGTGCATATCGACGACGCGTATATCAATGATGGACGCATCGATACAGCGGCCATGCAGCCTATCGCGCGGTGCGGCTATGCCGATTATGCCGTCGTCGACACGCTTTTCTCGATCGCGCGACCGCGCGGCGCCGGGGGCGATGTCACGACGTCCGGGGTACGCTGAGGCGAGTTTATCGCGATAGAAACGGCCGAATGGCGGCCGCGACTTCGTCGGGCCATTCCTCGTGCAGCGCCAACTTTCCTTTCCGCAGGACGATCGTCTCGACATGCGGTAGAGCAGAGAGCGCGGCCATTTCGGCTTTCGACTTCGACGGAGCTTGGTCTCCATAAACGACGAGAATCGGGTCACGGACCAGCGTGGCCGCAGTCAGAAAAGCCTCGTGATCGTCGAAAGGATCGAGGAGGCCGGCGACAAAACGTAAGGACGCATGACGCGCGCCGGTTTGGTTGACGACGCGCATCTTGGCGGCCAAGCGGTCGCCCGACAGCCAAGTCGGATCCGTATAAACATGCTGGCGCGCCATGAGGCGGACCATCGGCGGATTGAGATTGAGGCGGTAGAGCAGGGACCCGAGAAGCGGGACATCAGCGGCGCGACCGACCCGCTCGCCAAGCCTCGAGCGCCGACCCATCATGGTCGGCAACGGACCACGCCAGGTGGGGGCCAGCAGCACCAGTCGGCCTGCAAGGCCGGGCCGGCGCATAGCGGCATCGAGCAGATAGCCCGCCGCATGTCCTGCCGCGAGCGTCGCAAGGGGGCGTTCGACCACCGTGTCGAGCACGACATCCAGATAGGTCTGCAGCGCTTTTCGATCCCAGATCCGCTTGGGACGCGGTCGCGTGCCAAAGCCGGGCCAATCGAGCGCGACGGTCTGAAATCGATCGGAGAGCCTGTCCTGAAGCGGTTGCATTTCGCCGAGGGTCGAAATCGAACTCAGCGCGGGCAGCATCAGCAGTGTTGGCCCTTGCCCTCGGCGCTCGATCGAGAGATCGAGCCGTTGCGCCTGATCGATCCAGACGAATGTGTCGGGGAGAGGGGGCACGATCACGCTCCGATAGGGCCGCGCCGCAGCGCCTCGTTGATGGTGGCTGTCTCGCCCGCGCTCCCCGCGATCTTCGCTGCAAAGCCGAGGGCCCTGGCTTGCACGCAACGCGGCCCAAGCTGACACGCCGCTTCCGAATGAGCCGTATCGAGAGCGAGCACGCCCGCGGCTGCCGCACCCAGCGCCACCGTTGAACGGGCCGACCGCCATAGATCGGTGGCCGCAAAGGTGGCAGGCTCGGCACCAAGGTCGGCCGCGAGATCGCAGTCGTCCCAGCCAAGACCGATGAGCCGCGCCCCAGCATCGCGGAAGCTTGCGATGTCAAGCAGGCTTGAGGCACTGCTGCCCGCCATTGCGATCACGACGGTGGTGCCATGCGGCACATCGGCGTCCGCTTCCCGAACCGCAAGCTTCGCGCTGAGATGTTGAACGTCGAACGCCGATCGGCAGCGACGCAGAACGATGCCATCCGGCCAAGCAGGTAACCAGTGTAGGAGCGCCGCATCGGCGGTTTCGACCTCGTCGATCTCGAGCAGAATGGGCCGTCCAAAGGACGTCGAGCGCAGCCGCGCAACCCTGTGCAGATCGATATCCCGTGCCACGATGATCGCATCGGCCTCGGCGGTGGTCATGTCCGAAAACCTGATCGCTTCGTCGCGCATGCGCCGGAGCGATCGCCAGCCACGTTCTGATCGTGCCGAGACTTTCATCCGTCAGCCTGGCCTGCTCAGTTCAATCCGATTGCGGCCCTGGGCCTTGGCTGAATAAAGCGCCTTGTCGGCGCGTCGGAGAGCATCTTTGAAGGTCTCGCCCGGATCGGGGCCGACAAGACCTGCACTGAGCGTCACGGTCAAGCTCTGGCCGTCTCGTCGCGACAAAGGCTCGATCGCGTCGAGAAGACGGGTGATTTTAAGCTCGGCTCGCGACAGTGAGGTACTCGGCATGACAAGCAGAAACTCCTCGCCACCGATCCGACTGAGTTGATCCTGTGGGCCGAGCCGTGCCGATAGATTATTAGCGAGGTGGATCAGCACCTGGTCGCCGGTCTCGTGTCCGTGAGCATCGTTGATCTGCTTGAAATAATCGATGTCCAACAAAGCCAAAGTGAGCGGCAGGCGATTGGCGCGAAAGACCGCCATGGCGACCTCTGCCGCTTCGAAGCCTTGCCTCCGATTGGGCAATCCGGTCAGAAAATCTGTTTGCGCCGCTTTCACGGCATCGGCATGCGCTAATTTGAGCCGCGACTCCTCAGTCTTCATCGAGGATATCTCGCTGGCGATCACCAGCATCCAGCCTGTTTCGAGCGGATGATCGTTCACCCACCACCAGCTGCCATCGGCGAGGTCAACCGGGAAACTCAGTGCTTGTTTGTGGGTTCGCCGCCGCTCTTTCACGCGCGTCACAAATTGATCGAGAGGCTGCGATTCGAGCTTGATCCCGACGCCCGCTTCGATCGCATCCGCCAGCGCGTCGACGAAATTGATGGGCGACCTGCTGAGGCTTGTCAGAAAAGCCGAGCGGAACGCGGTATTGGCGTAGCGGATATGATCCTGTTCGTCGCAGAGACAAAGGCCGATCCCCGTTGCATCGAGGCTCTGGAGAAGCATGCCGATCACAGCAGCATCGCGTGCATCCGTCACATGGTCGAAGGCGGCCGTCATCGCAGCGTTGATGCTGGCAAGCCGCAGGTCTGCGTCCTCAGGGTCGGACATCGCTCATGCTCCCATCGCCAAGTGATGCGAGCGCCCGGCCGGCACCCCCAATGACATCGATCCTCTTGAAAAAGAGCAAACCGCAATTCAGTTCCATCCCGTTCCGCGGTGGAACGGCAAACCAAGTGAGGTAATGCATGTCTTTACGGTAGAAATTTAGCTCCCGTACCGCCCTTTTGCGGCTGAACGAAAAAGTAATACACGAGTATTTTAGGGGAGCTGCTCGCGGTCGGCGGGAAAATACTTGCGTGCACCGTGGCGCGCCCCGTGGTAAGGAGGAGCGGTTGCGATAAAGTGTAGCAGAGTATAACCGTTGATAACGGTCGGTCGCGATACTGCACGAGCGGGTCGTCGAGGTCAGGGCGATGAAGCCGCAGCCGATGGGCGACCCACGCTATTGTCGTAATGGAGATCCGCAGTCGTATCGGTGCGGCGAGTATGGCGGTCGCGCAAGCCGAGACGACGTGACGGAGGACATGACATGACCACTCATCGATATTCAGTTGGAGACAGCGTCGTGCTCGATTTTCAAGGCGAGCAGCTCTTCGCCAAACTGAATCCGTTCACGATCGAGGCGCAACTGCCACCAGTTGGCAGTTTTCTCCAGTATCGCATCAAGAGCGCGGTCGAGAATTTCAGGCGCGTTGCGCCAGAGGATAAGCTAAGCATCGTCAGCAACGAGCCTGATGCGGTGTTGGTCGAAGCCTCCCCCCCTTATTCAGGCGAAGAAGACTGAATTTCGACGGTCTACGCGCGCCAATTGGTGCGCCGGCAAGGCAACAGAACAGGTTCGTGCCATGGCTCAATCGACGCGTTTCGGACGCCGCCTCCCGCTGCCGTCCACCCGGCAGATCAGGCACGAATTGCTCGTCTTCACCCTAGCCGAGGAGGCTCTCTCCGGTCCCGTCGAGCAACCGCAGACGTCGTCGACCAACACGAATGTCGCGAGCGACGTCATCCAGCCCGTCGCTCCTCCGGCGATCTGACGCAAGCGTCGGGGCCAACGGCTCGCAGGCATTTCGCCTAAACACCATGACGGCCGTGCAAGCACGGGCTCGCGATAGGCTGCCGTCCAGCAGCTTGCCGGCCTGAGCAATCGGCTCCGCGCGACGACGCTACTTCGAGGCTTGCGCCAGCACCTTCTCATCAGGCTCGCGTGCCAAACGGTCCGCCTCGCGGCGCAGGACTTCGAGATGTTGGGACATCGCTTGCAGCGCGCGGACCGTCAGCGGACCGAGCCGCTTGGTGACGGCCGCATCCTCGGCGGCCAGCTGAGGCTTGATCGCCGCGATGCGATCAAGCGCCTTGCAGGACAGAAAAACGAGCACGCGACGGCGATCGCGGGTATCGGGCGCGCGATACACCATGGCGTCGGACACCAACCGGTCGATCATCTTAGTCAGCGTCGCGGCTTCGACAAACGCCATCTGGGCGAGATCACTCATCGAACGCCCGTCCCGTTCATCGAGCAGCGCGAGAATGCGCCATTGCTCGGGCGAAAGATTGGCGCAGGCCACGACAGATTTGACCCGCGCATCGAGCTGAGCGGCGATCTTGGCGACGAGATAGGAGAATTGGTCGGTCACGGGGTCGGTCATCGAGATCTTGTTTTCGCGCACCACCTCTGATCGCTTTAAGGGTGGTGGTCCGCGCTGTCCATCGCGAAGGTGGATCACCTCGCGACAGACGGCATATGGCTTGCAAAGCTCCGTTCTCACGACTGTCGCTGGCGCTGGGGATTGCCATCAAAGTTGGCTTGCTCATTCCGATGCAGGGCGCAGCGGGGATCTGGGGACCGTCCTGCGAGGCGAGCGCGCGTCTCGCCGTCGCCGAGTTGAACGCGGGCGCAGGAATGCTCGGACAATCCGTCGATCTCGTCATCATCGACGCCGGCCAAACACGCAGCCATGTCGAACGCCTCCTCCGCGACATCGTGGTGAGCCAATCCGTCGATGCACTGGTCGGGATGCACCTCAGCGATCTCCGAGGCATCGTCGCGTCGCAGATTCCACCCAACATGCCTTACGTTTATACGCCGCTCTACGAGGGCGGCGACGCCGTCAGCAACGTCTTCGCGATTGGCGAAACGCCAGACCGGTTGCTGCGTCCGGGTATGGAGTGGCTAACGACCCATCGTCGCGCCGAGCGGTGGTGGCTGATTGGGAATGATTACATCTGGCCCCATGTCGTTCATCGTCATGCGCGGCAGATGCTGCGCCAGCTGGGTTGCCGTGTGGTTGGGAGTGCGCTGCTGCCCTTCGATCTCGAGGATTACGAAGCGATCCTCGATCAAATCCGCGCCGATCGCCCCGATGCCGTCCTGATGTCGCTGATCGGCGAAGATGCCGTGCGGTTCAATCGAGCCTTTGCTGAAGCCGGGCTCGCTGGCGACGTGCTCCGATTCGCGACCGCGATCGACGAAAACGTCCTCTACGGGATTGGGGCCGAGAATACCGAGAACATGCACCTCTCAAGCTGCTACTTCGCCCACCTCCGTTCGCCGGAAAACGACGCTTTTCGGGAGCGGTACCATGCAGCCTTCGGCGCGTCGCCGCCGGTACAAAACGACATCGGGCAATCCTGCTACGAGGGGCTGCACTATCTCGCGGCTCTGATGGGCGTCGCGGGAACGTCGTCCGCACCGGCGATGCGGTCCGTCGTCAACGGGGCAACGCCGCTTCATCGCAGTGCTCGCGCTTCGGACCCGACGCGTGAGCGCAGCCGCCGGGTGCATCTCGCGGTCGCCGACGGCGTCGACGTTCGGGTCGTGCAGAGCAGATAACCCCAAGAATGAGGCAAACCCGCCGCGAAATTGTGCAAGGCAACCGCAAAGATGTTGAATCTTTGATACTTGAAATTTCAAGCATCGAGTGGTGAAGTCCTGGTGTCTGCAGACGATAAAGCGCGACGGGATTTCGCCTCCTTCGCTTCGTCATGTCGCCCCGCAGGCGTGATTTCCCTTCGTTGCAAGGCTGCATCTTATGAATTGGACACGTCGCAGAGTATTGACTTCGACCGCGGCGGCGACCGGCGGCCTCATCCTCTCGCCGGCCGTCCTGCGCTACACCGCTCTCGGTGCGGAGAACCCGATTCTGGTCGGCAGCCTGCATGATCAGTCGGGTCCGCTCGGCACCAGCGGACAGCCGATGGTGCTCAGCGTGCAACTCGCCGTCGAAGAGCTCAATGCCGCTGGCGGTCTGCTCGGTCGGCCGCTGAAGATCGTGTCCTACGATCCCCAGTCCAACATCCAGCTGTACACGCAATATGCCCAGCAACTCGCCCTCAAGGACAAGGTCGCGGTGGTGCACGGAGGCATCACATCGGCCTCGCGCGAAGCAATCCGTCCGATCTTCGACCGGTTCAAAGTGCTTTATTTCTACAACACCCTCTATGAGGGTGGCGTCTGCGACCGCAACGAGTTCTGCCTCGGCACCACACCGGCCCAAACCGTGCAAAAGCTCGTGCCGGATGCGATGAGCAAAAGCGGCAAGAAGGCCTACATTATCGCGGCTGATTATAACTACGGCCAGATCACCGCCAAATGGATGACCAAATACTGCCAGGACAATGGCGGGACGGTCCTCTCGACTGAGTTTTTCCCCCTCGACGTCACCAATTTCGGCCCGACGATCAGCAAGATCCAGCAGGCCAAGCCCGACCTGATCCTGTCGGCCTTGGTTGGCGGCAACCACACCGCTTTTTACCGTCAGTGGACTGCGGCCGGCATGAAGAGCCAGATCCCGATCGCCTCGACCACCTTCGGCCTCGTCAACGAGCCATCGACCCTCGACGCGAAGGAGAGCGAGGGCATCATGGGCGCCTACGGCTTCTTCGAAGAACTCACCACCCCGGCCAGCAAGGCCTATGTGGACAAGATGCACGAGAAATACGGGAAGGATATTCCGTATATCAGCGAGCTCGCCTGCGCGACTTACGAGGGCGTCCACATCTGGGCCGAGGCCGTCAAGAAGGCGGGCTCGATCGACCGGATGAAGATGATCGAGGCGCTTGAAACCGGCATCAGCTTCGCCGGGCCGAGCGGCCAAGTCACCATCGACAAACCGACCCACCATGCCGTCCGCAGCGCCTATCTGGCGGTCGTTAAGGACAAGAAATGGTCGGTCACGGGGAGCTATCCCGACCAGAAGCCGCTCGACACGGCTGCGGTCTGCGACCTCGTCAAGAACCCGACCGACAACCAGCAATACGTCATCAAGATCTGATCGTCGGCATCGGATCGATCGAAAAGGCTGTCGCCATGGATCTCGTGGCCATCATCGGCCTCAATGTGTTGAGCGGCATCGCATCCCTGGTGCTGATCAGCCTGGGGCTTGCGATCATCTTCGGCATGATGCGGATCATCAACCTCGCCCACGGCGAGTTCCTGATGCTCGGCGCTTATGCAACGGTCGTGTCGACCAACCTCGGCGTCAACGTCTGGATCGCGATGCTGGTCGTGTCGCCCATCTTCGTCGGGCTCGTCGGGCTGCTGATCGAGCGGACCCTGATCCGCTTCCTCTATGGCCGATTGGTCGACACGATGCTGGCGACCTGGGGATTGAGCCTTTTCATCGTCGGGCTGATCACGACCATCTTCGGCAATACGATTAAAGGCGTGCCGACCCCGCTCGGCGGCTTCCAGGTCGGTGCCTACCGCTCCGACCTTTATACGCTGGTGCTGGCGTTCGTTGCGCTCGCCTTGCTGGTCGCCGTCGTCGTGGTGATGCGGTTCACCCGGTTCGGCCTCATCGCCCGCGCCACCATGCAGAACCCGAACATGGCCTCCGCGCTCGGGGTCAATCCGACGCGCATCTACATGTTGACTTTCGGCATCGGCGCGGCCGTCACGGGCCTTGCAGGCGGATTGCTGGCACCCGTATCAGGCGTCTCGCCCACGATGGGTTCGGCCTTCATCGCCAAGGCATTCATTACCGTGGTGGGCGGGGGCGCGTCGATCCTGGCCGGGACGGCGTCCGCCGCCATGCTGTTCGGTTTTATCAACCAGCTTGGATCGTATTTCACGACGCCGGTTTTCGGTGAGGTGATCCTCCTGGTCGCCGCGACGGTGCTGATCCGCATCTTGCCGGAAGGCATCACGGGCCGCTTCTTCAAGGGAAGCCTCTGATGCGGCGCTTCCCCCTCCCGATGCCGGTTGTTGTCCTCGGCTTGCTGGCCGCTGTCCTGGTCGGTGTCGCGCCGCAACTGGTCGATACGTTCACGCTGATGCAATGGACGGTGTTCCTGGCCATGGGCGTCCTGGCGCTCAGCCTCGGCTTCATCTGGGGCTTCGGCGGCATCCTGTCATTCGGACAGGCCGCGTTCTTCGGGCTCGGTGGCTACGCCTATGCGGTGGCGGCCTTTAATTTCCCAAACAGCGTGGTGCCGCTGATCTGCGCCGTTGTGGTGCCGACCGTGTTTGCGGCGCTGCTTGGCTATTTCATGTTCTACGGCCGGATCAGCAACGTCTATATCGGCGTCATCACACTGACCGTGACCTTGATCCTCTTCAACGTCTTCAATTCGACGGCAGGCGATGCCTATCGGATCGGGGCGGCGGCGCTCGGCGGCTTCAACGGCATTCCGTCGGTACCCGGCATCACCCTGCCGTTCAACGATTACGCGTTCGCGCCGGAAGACAATTGGTATCTGACGGGCGGCTGCCTGATCGCCATTTTCCTCGGCCTCAGACTTTTACTGGCGAGCCATTTTGGCCGTGTCGTCGTCGCGATCCGCGAGAACGAGACGCGCGCCTCGCTGCTCGGTTATGACCCGCGCCTTTATAAGCTGCTGGCCTTCGTGATCGGCGGTGGCATCGCGGGTCTGGCAGGGTGCCTCTATACACTATGGGGAGCCTTCATCAGCCCGACGATCTTCGGCCTCGCCACATCGGCGCAGATCATCATCTGGGTGATGATCGGCGGCCTCGGCACGTTGATTGGGCCGGTCCTCGGCGCCATCGCGATTCAGGAACTGATCACCGCGATCGGGACCCAACAGGCGCTCGACGCCAATCTCGTGCTCGGCATCATTCTGCTGGTCTTCGTGCTGCTGATGCCGGCCGGCGTCGTCCCGGTCGTCGAGAGACTGACATCTCGGCTCTGGCGGGGACGCAAGCTGAGCCGTGCCGCTGTCGTCGCCGCAGCGCGTGACGAGATCGCGGTCCCGATGGTGGAGCCGCCCGGCGGAGCGCCGGCGCGGGCGGGAGAATGAGCATGAGCGAGCCCCTCCTGCAAACCAAGGGCCTGACGATGCGCTTCGGCGGCGTGGTTGCGGTCGATACGGTCGACTTCACATTGGCGCCCGGCGAATTGCGCTGTCTGATCGGTCCCAACGGCGCGGGGAAGAGCACCTTCTTCAAGATGCTGACCGGGCAACTCCTGCCGAGCGCCGGCACGATCGTGTATCGCGGCCGGTCGATCGCGGGCGCGTCGTCGCATGCCATCGCGCGGGCCGGTATCGGCATCAAGACGCAGACCCCATCGGTCTTCAACGGCCTCTCGATCCGCGAAAACCTGTGGCTCGCAGCTCGTCGCAAGAACGCCGACCGGAAGGCGGAGGCGCTGGTCGATCAGGTGCTGGAAACGGTGGCGCTGACCGGCGACACCGGCCGGATCGTCGGAACGCTGTCGCACGGCCAGCGCCAGTGGGTCGAGATCGGCACCGTCCTGGCTGGGGAACCCGATCTCATCCTGCTCGACGAGCCGGCCGCCGGGATGAACCACGACGAGGTCGGCCGGACCGCCGAGATCATCCGCACCATCAACCGCACCAAATCCCTCATCGTGGTGGAGCACGACATGGCCTTCATCCGCATGATCTCGAACCTCATTACCGTCTTCAGCCAAGGCGCGGTGCTGATGGAAGACAAGGCCGATGCCGTGATGCGCGATCAGCGCGTGCGCGACGTCTACCTCGGCAAGAAGGCCGCGTAATGCTGCAGGTCTCCGCCCTCCAAGCCTCCTATGGCCGCGTTCCGGTGCTGACCGGCATCGATCTTCGCCTCCGGGCCGGCGAGTTCCTCGGCATCCTCGGCCACAACGGCATGGGTAAGACGACGCTGATGCGAACCTTGATGGGCTTCATTCCGGCCACCTACGGCGGTGTGGCGCTGCTCGACGATGACATCACCCATCTCAAACCGTTCGAGCGCGTGAAGCGCGGCATGGGCTACGTGCCTCAGGGGCGCGAGATCTTTCCGGCGCTCAGCGTGCTCGACAATCTCCGCATGGGCTGCGTGGCCGGTGGACGCGAGAACCGCGCCATCATCGACGAGACGCTGCAATTGTTCCCCCGGCTGACCCGGCTCCTTGATCGGCAGGGCGGGGCGCTTTCGGGCGGCGAGCAACAGCTTCTGGCTTTGGCGCGATGCCTTTGCACCCGACCCAAGCTGATCCTGCTCGACGAGCCGACCGAGGGCATACAGCCCTCCATCATCGAGGAGATCGCAGCGACGCTGCAGCGGCTGCGCGAGACATCCGGCATCGCCATGATCCTGGTCGAGCAGAATCTCGAGTTCATCGCGGCGCTGTCGAACCGTGTGTTGGTGATCCAGAAAGGCCGCATCACCGGCGAACTGCGGCCCGACCAACTCGACGATCCCGATATCGTCGCTGACCTCATCGGGATGGCGGCCTGACCTCAGGCTACACCAACAACGGAGAACGTTATGGCAGTCGCACGCCCCACGCCCGAACAGATGACCGATATCGTCGACGGCCTCGGCATGAGCCTCTCGCCCGAGCGCATCGCCGAATTCATGGATCTCATGGCCGGCAGCTTTGCGGCCTATGACCTCGTGGAATCGTTGCCCGACTATATTCCGGCGGTTAAATATCCCCGCACGCCCGGCGTGTTTCCTCCCGCGAGCGAGAATAAGCTCAACGCCTGGTACGTGAAAAGCGAGGTGAAGGGCGCGCCCGAGGGTAAGCTGAAAGGCAAGACCGTCGCGCTCAAGGACAATGTCTGCCTCGCCGGCGTTCCGATGATGAACGGTGCCTCCAGCCTCGAAGGCTATGTGCCCAACCTCGACGCCACCATCGTGACACGCCTGCTCGACGCCGGCGCTACGATCATGGGCAAGGCCCATTGCGAATATTTCTGCTTCTCGGGCGGAAGTCACACCAACGCGAGCGGCCCCGTCCATAACCCGCATAAGATGGGCTATTCGGCGGGTGGCTCCTCCTCGGGGAGTGCCGCGCTGGTTGCATCAGGCGAGGTCGACCTGGCGATCGGCGGCGACCAAGGCGGCTCGATCCGCATTCCGGCCGCTTATTGCGGCATTTACGGCATGAAGGCGACGCATGGCCTCGTGCCCTATACCGGCGTTATGCCGATCGAATCCACGATCGACCATACCGGCCCGATTACCGCGAATGTCGCCGATAACGCGCTGATGCTGGAGGTGCTGGCGGGCGAGGACGGGCTGGACCCGCGCCAATATGCGCCGAAAGTCGCGCCCTATACGCAGGCGCTCGGTCGCGGCGTCAAAGGCATGAAGATCGCCGTGCTGAAGGAGGGCTTTGGTTTTGCCCAAAGCGAGGAGGATGTCGACGCGAAGGTGCGGGCGGCCGCCGGCAAATTGCGCGAAATGGGTGCCGAGGTCACCGAAATCTCGCTACCCGAGCATCTGTGGGGCCCCGCGATCTGGACGCCAGTCGCCAGCGAGGGCGCTCAGATGCAGATGATGCTGGGCAACGGCATGGGCTATAATTGGAAGGGTCTCTATACGGTCTCGTTGCTCGATGCCCATGCGGCGTGGCGCGAGCGGGCCGATTGCCTGTCGGATACGCTGAAGATCACCATGATGGTGGGCCAGTATTTCATCTCGCAATATCGTGGACGTTTCTACGCCAAGGCGCAGAATCTCACTCGCATGCTGAAGGCCTCCTACGACAAGGCGCTCGGCACCTACGATCTGCTGCTGATGCCGACCCTGCCCATGAAGGCTACCCCAATCCCGCCGGCGGATGCGCCTCTCGGTCTCGTCGTGCAACGCGCTTTCGAAATGCTGCCCAACACCGCCCCGTTCGACATCACCGGTCATCCTGCCATGGCGATTCCATGCGGCATGAGCGACGGGCTCCCGATCAGCATGATGCTGGTGGCCAAGAGCTACGACGAAATGTCGATTTATGCCGCCGCCTCGGCTTTTGAATCCGGCACCGATTGGAAATCCCTGTGACGCTCAGCGACGAGATGGCTTTTGCCGAACTGACCGAGGTGTCGGCGCAGGTCCAGGCGGGGGCTGTCTCACCAGTCGCGTTGACCGAGGCGATGCTCGAGCGGATCGCCGCCAAAGATGGCGCCTTGCACAGCGACGAGCGCCTGATGCCCGAGAGCGCCCTGGCCGAAGCCGCGCTGGCCGAAGCCGAGATCGCGCGCGGGGTGGTTCGCGGTCCCCTGCATGGCGTACCGCTGGCCGTGAAGGACCTGTGCTGGACCGCCGATGCGCCAACAGCCGCCGGCATGGCGCTGCATCGGGGCTTCATGGCGCCGGAGGACGGCACCGTTGTGGCGCGGTTGCGCGCGGCCGGAGCCATCATTCTCGGCAAGCTCGCCATGACCGAAGGAGCCTATGCGGGTTACCACCCCGACATGACGGTGCCGCTGAACCCGTGGGACGTCGAGGCTTGGCCCGGCACGTCTTCGAGCGGCTCCGGCGCCGCAACGGCCGCCGGCCTCTGCTATGGCTCTATCGGGTCCGACACGGGTGGATCGATCCGCTTCCCCTCGGCCGCCAACGGCTTGACCGGCATCAAGCCGACGTGGGGGCGGGTCAGCCGATACGGTGCCTTCGAACTTGGCGGCACGCTCGACAATCTCGGCCCGATGACCCGTAGCGCTCGCGATGCCGCCGCCATGCTTGGGGTAATTGCGGGATATGACGCGAAGGATCCGACCAGCCTCCGCGCGGCCGTCCCCGATTATCTGGCCGGCATCGATGGCGGTGTGGCTGGCCTGCGGATCGGCCTCGCACCGCGCTGGATGGCGGAAGGAACCGACGCGCCGGCCATGGCGGCCATCGAGGAGGCGCGGAGAACCCTGGTCGATCTCGGCGCAACGATGGTCGAGATCGACTTTCCGGACAGCCGGCAAGTGCTGCAGGACTGGTTCCCGCTCTGCGCCGTCGAAGCCGCCGTGGCTCACGAGGCGACGTTTCCCTCTCGCCGTGCCGATTACGGCGTGATCCTGGCACAGTTTCTCGATATCGCGACCGATGTCACGGCGGCCGATATGCAGAAGATCGCGCTGCGCCGTCTCGCCTTCCGAGGCGAGGTCGAGGCCGCGATGGATGGCATCGACCTGCTGCTCGTCCCAGTTCAGGGCATGAGCGGCCCGACCATGGCCGACATTTTGACAGCCGCCGAAGCCGACGCCGTCATCGCCGATTTGCTGCGGTTCTCGTCCGCGTTCAACATGACCGGTCAGCCCACGATCACACTACCGGCCGGTGTCACGTCCAACGGGCGCCCCGTCGGTGTGCAACTCGTCGGTCGCCACCTCGACGAAGCGCTGCTGTGTCGAGCCGGCCATGCGTTCCAAAGCGTGACCGATTGGCACAAGCGGCATCCTCGGCTGCAGTAAGGATCGCGCATATGGTCAGCCTCATGGCCATCATCCGGTGCAAGCCGGGCAGTGTCGAGACAGTCCTGGGCGCGCTTTTGGCCGTGGGTGACTACGTCAAGGCACATGAAGCCGGCACGCTTGACTATGTGGTCATCCGTTCGACCGACGATCCATCGATCCTGATCACGCAGGAACGATTTGCAGATGCGGCCGCGATGACGGCGCATAACGACGGCGATGGATCGAAAGCCTTCTTCTCGGCGACCATTGATCTTCTGGGCGAGGTTACGGTTCATGTCGGCGATGTCGTGAACGCGGTTTCGGCCAAGCGTTGAGACGTGGTCCGACGACAGGGGAGGAGACGGGATTGGATCTGCATCTAAAAGGCCTCAAGGCCATCGTGACCGGCGGCACGAAAGGCATTGGGCGCGCCATCGTCGAGACGTTCGCCAGCGAGGGGGCCTCCGTGGCGTTCTGCGCCCGCAACGGCGCCGAGACTGCCGCCACCGAAGCGGCGATCCGAGCGCAAGGCGTCGAGGCCTTTGGCACAGTGCTCGACATCGCCGACGCCACCGGCCTGAAATCCTGGGTCGAGGCGGCCGGCAAAGCCATGGGCGGCATCGATATCGTGGTGGCGAATGTCAGCGCGCTCTCGATCGGCGCCGACGAGGAGAGCTGGCGCCGCGGCTTCGAGGTCGACATGATGGGGTGCGTGCGCCTCGTCGAGGCTGCGATGCCGTATCTGGAAAGCAGTGAGGCGGCTGCGATCGTCAGCATATCGAGCGTGTCGGGTCGCGAGATCGACTTCGCGGCGGGACCCTACGGCGCCTTCAAGGCTGCGCTGATCCACTACACGCAGGGGCTGGCCTATCAGCTTGCGAATAAAGGCATTCGTGCCAATACGGTGTCGCCGGGCAATACCTATTTCGAGGGTGGAGTGTGGCACCAGATCAAGGACGGCAACCCGGATCTCTACAAGACCTCGCTCGCGCTCAATCCGACCGGCCGGATGGGCACACCGCAGGAAATGGCCAATGCGGTCGTGTTCCTGGCGAGCCCAGCCGCAAGCTTCGTCACGGGCACCAATCTCCTGGTCGACGGCGCACTGACGCGCGGCGTGCAGTTCTGACCTGAGCGCAGGATCGACGCCCGCGCATGAACTTGGCCGGGCATGCCTAAAGCCAAACAGAGATGCGGTGCAAAGGAAGCGGGTGGCTGATCCGCGCCCGGCATCACGCAATTCCCCTGATCCGCGATCGTATCGAGCGCGCGCGGTCCGAATCGACGGCAGACTAAAGCGCCGTTGCCCAGACGGGGTCCTGTTTCCGAATGCAGCCGCCATTCGTTTCAAATGGACGCTTGCAAACCTGGCGTGAGGGTTTGAAAAAACTGGAGCGGGTGGAGGGAATCGAACCCTCGTATTCAGCTTGGAAGGCTGCTGCTCTACCATTGAGCTACACCCGCATGGGCCAATTGGTGGAGGAGGTAGGACTCGAACCTACGAAGGCTTAGCCAGCGGATTTACAGTCCGCCCCCTTTGCCACTCGGGACACTCCTCCAGACCACATGCAGGATCGTCAATGACAATCAGCGTGTAAGCCCGAGGCCGACTTCGAACCGGGGCTGTTGCACCCGCCGAACCCGTCCTTGTGTGGGCGCTTATGGTGAGCTGAGCCGTTCCTGTCAATGGAAAAAGCCGCCGTACTGTCCGACTTTGCCGCGCGGGTGCGAGGGCGTCGTGTGACATCACTCCTGTTTCGAACCGCGATCGTCTCGTCGCGGGTTCCGGCGCTCTTGCGATGGGGTCCGGGCGAAATGCTCACTGTAGCATTTGGAAAAATGCGACGCCGAAACGAAACCGCAGGCGAGACCGACCGACAGAATCGGCATGCTGGTCTGCAGCAGCAGATGGCGCGCGCGATCGAGGCGCAGGCCGAGATAATAGCGCGTCGGAGCATCGCCGATATATTTGCGGAACAGGCGCTCAAGTTGCCGGGTCGAAAGATCGACGCCGTCCGCCAAATCGGCGCATGACAGCGGCTGTTCGATGCAGCGTTCCATTTCGCTCACGACGCTGATCAGTTTGGGATGCGCGACCCCGAGACGCGCGCGCAACTCCATCCGCTGACGCTCGTGGGCGTCGCGCATCCGGTGATGGATCAGTTGATCCGTCACCATGGCGGCCACTTCCTGTCCCTTTTGCTTCGACACCAAGGACAGCATCATGTCGATCGCGGCTGTGCCTCCGGCACAGGTGAACCGCAGCTTGTCGATCTCAAACAGCTCCTGCGTGACCGATAGGTCGGGAAACTCTTCGCGGAACGCGTCGAAGTTTTCCCAGTGGATCGTGCATCGATGGCCATCGAGAAGCCCGGCCCGTGCAAGGACGTAGGAGCCGGTACAAAGCGCGCCGAGCGCGACACCGCGTGTCGCGAGCGTGCGGAGCTTCGCGATGAGATCGCGATGCTCGAAGGTTTGCACGTCCGTCCCGGAGCAGACGATAGCGGCCGTGGCGCCCGCCAGATCGGCGTAGGCCCCATCTGCTGCGACCGGGATGCCGTTCGAAGCGATGACGGGCCGGCCGTCTCCGCTCAACACCTTCCATCGGTAGGCGTGGTTATTCATCGCGCGATTAGCGAGACGCAAGGTCTCGACTGCGGACGCGAAGGCGATCATCGAAAAGGATGGTACCATCAGAAACAGGATCGTGCTCACGGGCCCGCTCTCGGCGTGCGCCAACCCGGCTTCGGACGCCGGAGCTTGAGCACCTGATGAGCCGTTGTCGAGCCAGGTGGCGGGCCGGACGGCGGCGATGGGGGCGGGCGTGAGTGAGAGATGTTTGATGGCGATGAGCCTCGATGGGTGCCTCTGTCAAAAACGACACCCGCGTCGAATTTGGAACAGAGTTTAGAACGCGTCAAATCCGAAATCACGGACCGCGCGCGCGTCGTGCCGGCCGCAATGCGTTGCCAGGGATTCCTTTAATGATTGTCACGACCACCAATGAGATCGCGGGCTACCGGATCATCCAGCATCTCGGCATCTGTCGTGGAATCACCGTGCGGTCCCGCAGTGTTATCGGGAACTGGGCCGGGGGCTGGCAGAGCTTCTTCGGTGGCCGCCTGAGCATTTACGTCCGCCTTGCCGAAAACGCGCGCCAGGAAGCCTACGACGATATGGTCAGGCACGCCGGGCAGGCCGGCGCGAATGCCGTGGTCGGCATGCGATACGACGCCAACGAGATCATGGACGGGATCACCGAGGTGCTGGCCCATGGCACGGCCGTGACGGTGGAGCCGCTTCGATAGGGCGACTGCAGGGCGTGGATGCCGCGCCAAGCCGAATACGCTCTTGCGTCCCGCCCGATCTTGCGGCTAAACAGCATGGCGGCGCTCGCGGGTTCGCGTGCAGGAGTGTAGCTCAATCGGCTAGAGTACCGGTCTCCAAAACCGGGGGTTGTGGGTTCGAGTCCCACCTCTCCTGCCAGCCGCTGCTCCGAATTTTCTGTAAAGACGCCCAGCGTACCGCAAATGCTTTTTCGCTTGGCTGCATCGGCAAGTCGCGTTATAGCAGCTTCGATGTGGCGCGTGACCGAACGGTCTCGCGCCGCTCTTCTTTCAGGCTAGCGTCCGAGCAGGGTAGGCGAGTTTCGCCGGAGCCGTCTTCTGGCACACAGCCGGAGGCTGTTGGATTTCGTATGGCGAACCCATTTCAATTCATTCAGGACGTTCGGACCGAAGCCACGAAGGTCACGTGGCCGACTCGCCGCGAAACCTTGATCACGACCGGAATGGTCATCGTCATGGTTGTGCTGGCGTCGGTCTTCTTCGTCTCGGTCGATCAGGCGATTCACTTTCTCGTGGGTCTCGTCCTGGGGCTTGGCCGCTAGACGTTGCGGCCGGTCTTCATTCCATCGTCATCAAACGGGTTTTGAGAACAATTCATGAGCATGCGCTGGTACATCGTCCACGCTTACTCGAACTTCGAAAAGAAGGTCGCGGATTCGATTCGCGAGCAGGCTGGCCAGCGTGGCTTGGCCGACAAGTTCGACGAGATCCTGGTTCCGACCGAAAACTTCATCGAGGTGAAGCGAGGCCGTAAGGTCAATTCCGAGCGCAAGTTCTTCCCGGGCTATGTGCTGGTGAAAACCGACCTGACCGATGACGTTTATCACCTCATCAAGAACACCCCGAAGGTCACGGGCTTTCTCGGTGCCGACAAGAAGCCGATGCCAATCTCCGACGCCGAGGCCGACCGGATCAAGGGTCAGGTCGCGGAAGGTGTCGAGCGGCCGAAGTCCTCGATCGTCTTCGAGATCGGCGAGCAGGTGCGCGTGGCCGATGGTCCGTTCGCGTCGTTCAATGGCATCGTCGAAGAGGTCGACGAGGGTCGCTCGCGCGTCAAGGTTGCGGTGTCGATCTTTGGTCGCGCCACGCCGGTCGATCTCGAATTCGCGCAGGTCGAGAAGCTCTGACCTTCGTTCAACGATTTGGGGCGTGGCCGTCATGGCTGCGTTCCGAAACGCGTTCCTGACGGAGCGCGGGGCGGATCTCGGTCCGCTCATCAGCGTGGGAGTCACGGCCCGGCCAGCCTGCCGGTCTGACTGACGCACCACGAAACCGTAGCCGCCGCCGGGACCGTCATGTCCCACGGTGCTTTTGGAGTATGTGAATGGCAAAGAAAATTACGGGTTACATCAAGCTCCAGGTCCCGGCCGGAGCCGCTAACCCATCCCCGCCGATCGGGCCTGCGCTCGGTCAGCGCGGTCTGAACATCATGGAGTTCTGCAAGGCCTTCAATGCGCGTACCGCGCAGATGGAGAAGGGCTCGCCGATCCCGGTCGTCATCACGGCCTATCAGGATCGCTCCTTCACGTTCGAGATGAAGCTTCCGCCGGTGTCGTTTTGGCTCAAGAAGGCCTCTGGCATCGCGGCCGGGTCGAAGACCCCGGGCAAGGGCAATGTTGGTCGCATCACGCGGACTCAGGTGCGCGAGATCGCCGAAAAGAAGATCGTTGATCTGAACTGCGCGTCCGTCGAGGCCGCAATGTCGATGATCGAAGGCTCCGCCCGTTCGATGGGCCTCGAGGTGGTGGGGTAATCACGATGGCACATATCGGAAAGAAGATCGCGAAGGCTCGCGAAAGCATCGACCGGATCAAGCTCTATGGCGTCACCGACGCCGTGTCGCTGGTGAAGTCCAAGGCTGCCGCCAAGTTCGACGAAACGGTCGAGATCGCCATGAACCTCGGCGTCGATCCCAAACATGCCGACCAGATGGTTCGCGGCGTGGTCAACCTGCCGAACGGCACAGGCCGCACCGTCCGGGTCGCCGTCTTCGCACGTGGCGCCAAGGCCGATGAGGCCACGAAGGCCGGAGCCGATATCGTCGGCGCGGAAGACTTGGTCGCAGCGGTCCAGGGCGGAACGATCGAGTTCGATCGTTGCATCGCAACCCCGGACATGATGCCGCTCGTTGGTCGTCTCGGTAAGGTGTTGGGCCCGCGCGGTTTGATGCCAAACCCGAAGGTCGGGACGGTGACGATGGATGTCGCGTCGGCTGTTGCGGCCTCCAAAGGCGGCGCTGTCGAGTTCCGGGTCGAGAAGGCCGGTATCGTTCAGGGCAGCGTCGGCAAGGCGTCGTTCGACGAGGATAAGCTGGTCGAAAACATCAAGGCGTTCGTGGACGCCGTGTCGCGGGCCAAGCCGCAGGGCGCCAAAGGCACCTATGTGCAGCGCGTTGCAATCTCGTCCACCATGGGCCCGGGCGTGAAGGTCGATCCGTCGACCGTGCTGGCGTCGAACGTCCAGAACTAAAAGCGCTGAACGGCTCTGGCAACCGAGCCGGGACGATACGGCTTGACATCGTAGAAAAACTTCATACTGCCCCTTGGCAAACGATCCGAGGGGCAGTATGAAGCAGGTTGGATTTGCGTTAACGCTTATCCGGCATGAATCTTCGTCCCGTTTTTCGGCTTGTCCGATCATCGGGCGGAGTGGATGGGCTGCCTCGATCTTTGATCGGTGCAGCCGTGTCCTGTCCTAGACTGCAAGTGCCGATGCCGGGCGACCGGCGGCTTGATCCTCGATCTGCAACCCAACGGCTTCTGGTCGGAATGGTTGCGACGAAGCTTGCATAGACGGGGATAACCGGATTTTCAGGAAGGTTCGCCGAGATGCGGGCCGTCTCTATTTGGTTCGAACCATCTGTCCGGCGGCGATCTCTGATCGCTCCGGGGGCAGGCACAATGAACGTGGCTCGGTGGCTGCCGGTAAATCCCGGTCTCTCTCGTGCCGCGTATGATGTGCAACCGGCGGAACCTTTCGTTCCGCCAAGCGGAGAGTACGCTGTGGACAGAGCGGAAAAGAAGGAGTTCGTCACGACGCTCCATGATGTTTTCGACAAAGCATCAGTCGTGGTCGTAGCTCATTATTCCGGCCTGACCGTCGCCCAGATGCAGAATTTGCGCAAGCAGATGCGTGCAGCCGGGGCGTCCGTCCAGGTCGCCAAGAACCGCCTCGCCAAGATTGCTCTCGAAGGCACGGATGTCGCTTCCATCGGACCGCTGATGCGCGGCCCGACCCTGATCGCCTATTCGGCCGATCCGGTAGCGGCCCCGAAGGTAGCTGTGGCTTTTGCCAAGGATTTCGACAAGTTCGTGATCCTCGGTGGCGCCATGGGCCAGACCGCCTTGAACGTCGAATCCGTGAAAGCGCTCGCAACGCTTCCCTCGCTCGACGAATTGCGCGCCAAGCTCGTGGGCCTTCTCCAGGCGCCCGCAACCAAGCTTGCGCAGCTCTCGACCGCTCCGGCTGCCAAGCTGGCGCGCGTCTTCGCGGCCTATGCCGATCGCGATGCAGCCTGACGGCGGCGTCTTGTAAAAATACGGTTCCAACCAAATATCAGGAAGATCACTATGGCAAATCTCGAAAAGATCGTCGACGACCTGTCGGCGCTGACCGTCCTCGAAGCTGCTGAGCTCGCGAAGCTGCTCGAAGAAAAGTGGGGCGTCTCCGCCGCCGCCGCTGTCGCTGTTGCGGCTGGCCCGGCTGCTGCTGCTGCTCCGGTTGAAGAGCAGACCGAGTTCACGGTCATGTTGGCCGCGATCGGTGACAAGAAGATCGAAGTCATTAAGGAAGTTCGCGCCATCACGGGTCTCGGGCTGAAGGAAGCCAAGGACTTGGTCGAAGCTGCTCCGAAGGCCGTCAAGGAAGGCGTGTCGAAGGAAGATGCTGCCAAGCTTAAGGCACAGCTCGAGAAGGCCGGCGCTAAGGTCGAACTCAAGTAAGACCGTTGTCACAACACGCGCGGGTCATCTCGCGCATCATTCCTCACTAACGAATGCAATGGTCTCGGGGATTATCCCCCCGGGACCTTTGGTGCGTTCGGTTCGTCTAAGCCGAGTGTCCCTCGAGCGCCGAACGATCCAACCGAAGATGTCGATGTCGGTCGACAATGCCGAGCCCGGATGTCGGGACGGATGAGGCGAGCCCTGAGGGTGGCACGCCGGTCCGTTCGGGAGAGCCTCGTTGGTTCTCGTGACGCCGTCGGTTCGGATCCGACGCGAGTAAGTGAGCGTGGCCCGCACGGGCGGTCATGCTCAAGCCAGAAGGTACGAGGAGCAACATGGCGCAAACGTACACCGGCCGGAAACGGGTCCGCAAATTCTTCGGTCACATCAAAGAAGTTGCGGAAATGCCGAACCTCATCGAGGTTCAAAAGGCATCCTACGACCAATTCCTGCTGGTCGACGTGCCGGAGGGCGGTCGCCCCGACGAAGGGCTGCAATCGGTGTTCCGATCGGTGTTCCCGATCTCGGACTTTGCCGGAACGTCTCTCCTGGAATTCGTGCGTTACGAGTTCGAGCAGCCGAAGTTTGATGTCGACGAGTGCCGTCAGCGCGGCATGACCTTTGCGGCGCCCCTCAAGGTGACGCTCCGCCTGATCGTGTTCGATGTGGACCAGGATACCGGCGCTAAGTCGGTCAAGGACATCAAAGAGCAGGACGTCTATATGGGCGACATGCCCTTCATGACGTCGAATGGCACGTTCATCGTGAACGGGACCGAGCGCGTGATCGTTTCACAGATGCATCGCTCGCCGGGCGTGTTCTTCGATCACGACAAGGGCAAGAGCCATTCGTCGGGCAAGCTGCTGTTCGCAGCCCGTATCATCCCGTATCGCGGGTCGTGGCTCGATATCGAATTCGACGCCAAGGATATCGTTTACGCGCGTATCGATCGCCGCCGGAAGCTGCCGGCGACCTCGCTCTTCTATGCGCTCGGCATGGACGGCGAAGAGATTCTGTCGACCTTCTACAAGACCATTCAGTACACGCATACGACCGAAGGATGGCGCATGCCGTTCGACGCTGAGCGTATGAAGGGCATGAAGGCCGCCCTTGATATGATCGACGCCGACACGGGCGAGGTCGTGATCGAAGCCGGCAAGAAGCTGACGGTTCGTTCGGCTCGCCTCTTGGCGGAGCGGGGCATCAAGGCTCTGCGGGTGCAGGACGAAGATCTCTACGGCCAGTATATCGCGCAGGATCTCTATAACCCCAGCACTGGCGAGATCTTCGCCGAGGCCGGCGACGAAATTTCCGCAAAGACGCTGCCGCTTCTGCTTGAGGCCGGCTTCGACGAGCTGCCGATCCTCGATATCGATCATATCAATATCGGCCCCTATATTCGCAACACGCTCGCGGTCGACAAGAATTCGTCGCGCGAGGAGGCCTTGTTCGACATCTACCGCGTGATGCGCCCCGGCGAGCCGCCGACGGTCGATAGCGCCCAGGCCATGTTCCACTCGCTGTTCTTCGACAGCGAGCGCTACGACCTTTCGGCGGTCGGTCGCGTCAAGATGAACATGCGGATGGATCTCGATGCGGCCGATACAGTCCGTATCCTTCGCAAGGAAGACATTCTGGCGGTCGCCAAATCTCTGGTCGATCTGCGCGACGGACGTGGCGAAATTGACGACATCGATCATCTCGGCAACCGTCGCGTGCGGTCAGTCGGCGAATTGATGGAAAACCAATATCGCCTCGGTCTGCTCCGCATGGAGCGCGCCATCAAGGAGCGTATGTCGTCGGTCGATATCGACACGGTGATGCCGCAGGATCTGATCAACGCCAAGCCCGCAGCCGCAGCGGTGCGTGAGTTCTTTGGCTCCTCGCAGCTCAGCCAGTTCATGGATCAGACTAACCCGCTCAGCGAGATCACCCACAAGCGTCGTCTCTCGGCGCTTGGACCGGGTGGACTGACGCGCGAGCGCGCCGGCTTCGAAGTCCGCGACGTGCATCCGACCCATTATGGCCGCATCTGCCCGATCGAGACGCCGGAAGGCCCCAACATCGGTCTGATCAACTCGTTGGCGACCTTCGCCCGCGTCAACAAGTATGGCTTCATCGAAGCGCCTTACCGCCGCATTCGCGACGGTCATGTGACCGACGAGGTCGTCTACCTGTCGGCCATGGAGGAGTCCAAGCATTACGTCGCGCAGGCCAATGCCGCGACCAGCAAGGATAAAACCCTCACGGACGAACTCGTGATCTGTCGTCACTCCGGCGATGTGATGCTCGTGCCCCGTGAACGCGTCGACTTTATGGATGTGTCGCCGAAGCAGTTGGTCTCGGTCGCGGCCGCGCTGATCCCGTTCCTCGAGAACGACGATGCGAACCGTGCGCTCATGGGATCCAACATGCAGCGTCAGGCCGTGCCTCTGGTTAAGGCGGATGCACCGCTGGTCGGGACCGGAATGGAAGCCATCGTGGCGCGCGATTCAGGCGCCGCGATCGCTGCCCGACGGACCGGTGTGGTCGATCAGATCGACGCCACCCGTATCGTCATCCGCGCTACCGAAGAGGTCGATGCCGCGAAGCCGGGCGTCGACATCTATCGCTTGATGAAGTTCCAGCGTTCCAATCAGTCGACCTGTATCAATCAGAAACCTCTGGTGCGCGTCGGCGAGATGGTGGCCAAGGGCGACATCATCGCTGACGGTCCCTCGACCGACCTCGGCGATCTCGCGCTCGGGCGGAACGTGCTAGTCGCGTTCATGCCGTGGAATGGCTACAACTTCGAAGATTCGATCCTGCTATCCGAGAAGATCGTCAAGGAGGATGTCTTTACGTCCATCCATCTCGAAGAGTTCGAGGTGATGGCCCGCGATACGAAGTTGGGTCCAGAGGAAATCACGCGTGATATTCCGAACGTCTCGGAAGAAGCGCTGAAGAATCTCGACGAAGCCGGCATCGTTTATATCGGTGCCGAAGTGCAGGCGGGCGATATCCTCTGCGGCAAGATCACGCCGAAAGGCGAAAGCCCGATGACGCCGGAAGAGAAGTTGCTTCGCGCCATCTTCGGCGAGAAGGCTTCCGATGTCCGTGACACCTCGTTGCGGGTTCCTCCGGGTGTACAGGGCACGATCGTCGAAGTTCGCGTGTTCAATCGACACGGTGTCGACAAGGACGAGCGTGCTCAGGCCATCGAGCGCGAAGAGATCGAGCGGCTCGCCAAGGATCGTGACGACGAACTCGCGATCCTCGACCGGAACGTTTATGCGCGTCTTGCGACCGTTCTGTCCGGCAAGGCCGGTATTTCCGGCCCGAAGAGCTTCAAGAAGGACACTGTCCTGTCAAAGGAGCTGATCGCCGAATATCCGCGGTCTCAGTGGTGGAATTTCGCCATTCAGGACGACGCCGTCATGGGCGAGATCGAGGCGATGCGGAAGCAGTATGATGAGGCCAAGAAGGGGCTGGAAAGCCGTTTCCTGGACAAGGTCGAGAAGCTGCAGCGCGGCGATGAGCTGCCTCCCGGCGTGATGAAGATGGTCAAGGTCTTCGTTGCGGTAAAGCGGAAGATCCAGCCCGGCGATAAGATGGCAGGCCGCCACGGCAACAAGGGCGTGGTGTCCAAGATCGTGCCGCAGGAAGATATGCCTTTCCTGGCCGACGGTACGCCGGTCGATATCGTGCTCAATCCGCTCGGCGTGCCGAGCCGCATGAACGTCGGTCAGATTCTCGAGACGCATCTGGGCTGGGCCTGTGCTGGCCTTGGCAAGCAGGTGAGCGAGGCCGTCAATGCTTACATGCGCCATGGCGACATGCAGCCGTTGCGGACCAAGCTGGCCGACATCTACGGCGATAACGAAACGGTCGCGTCGCTGAACGACGAGGAAATGGTCGAGCTCGGCCATAACTTGAAGCGCGGCGTGCCGATCGCGACGCCGGTCTTCGATGGCGCGCACGAGCCGGACATCGTCGAGATGTTGGAGCAGGCGGGCCTGCATTCGTCGGGTCAGTCGACGGTCTACGACGGCCGGACGGGCGACCAATTCGATCGGAAGGTAACGGTCGGCTTCATCTACATGCTGAAGCTGCATCATCTTGTGGACGACAAGATCCACGCCCGATCGATCGGACCCTACAGCCTCGTGACCCAGCAGCCGCTGGGCGGCAAGGCACAGTTCGGCGGACAGCGATTCGGCGAGATGGAGGTTTGGGCGCTCGAGGCGTACGGCGCCGCCTACACGCTGCAGGAAATGCTGACCGTAAAGTCGGATGACGTCGCGGGCCGGACCAAGGTCTACGAGTCGATCGTGCGCGGCGACGATACGTTCGAGTCCGGTATTCCGGAGAGCTTCAACGTGTTGGTCAAGGAGATGCGGTCGCTCGGCCTCAATGTCGAATTGACTCAATCCAAGAAGCCCGACGAGACGATCGCCGAAGCGGCCGAATAACAAGCAAACGAAGCTGGAGGGATCGGCGGATCCCTCCAGCTTTGGCGACGATACATTCATCCGACAGGGCGCGGAGGCAGACGCTGCCAGATCGCCCCAGTCCAGGAGCTGTTTATGAAACAAGAGGTCATGAATCTCTTCAATCCGGTCGTCCAGCCTCAGGCATTCGACCAGATTCAGATCGCAATCGCGAGCCCGGAGAAGATCCTCTCGTGGTCGTTCGGCGAGATCAAGAAGCCCGAAACCATCAATTACCGCACCTTCAAGCCGGAGCGGGACGGTTTGTTCTGCGCGCGCATCTTTGGTCCGATCAAGGACTACGAGTGCCTGTGTGGCAAATACAAGCGGATGAAGTATAAGGGCGTCATCTGCGAGAAGTGCGGCGTCGAGGTCACGCTTTCGCGGGTCCGGCGCGAGCGCATGGGCCACATCTCCCTGGCGGCTCCCGTCGCGCATATCTGGTTCCTGAAGAGCCTGCCGTCGCGGATCGGCCTGCTGCTCGACATGACCTTGAAGGATCTCGAGCGGATCCTGTATTTTGAATCCTACATCGTGATCGAGCCCGGCTTGACCACGCTCAAGGACCGTCAGCTTCTGAGCGAGGATGAATTCATCCGCGCGCAGGACGAATACGGGCAGGACAACTTCACCGCCATGATCGGCGCCGAGGCCATTCGCGAAATTCTGCGCGGAATGGATCTGCCCCGCATCGCCGAGCACCTCAAGGTCGAGATCTCGGAGGCGACTACCGAGCTCAAGCCGAAGAAGCTCGCCAAGCGGCTGAAGATCATCGAAGCCTTCATGCACTCGGGCAACAGCCCCGAATGGATGATCCTGACCGAAATTCCGGTCATTCCGCCGGACTTGCGTCCGCTGGTGCCGCTGGATGGCGGACGCTTCGCGACGTCCGATCTGAACGACCTCTATCGCCGCGTCATCAACCGCAACAATCGTCTTCGCCGGCTCATCGAGCTGCGCGCGCCGGACATCATCATCCGCAACGAGAAGCGTATGCTTCAAGAGGCGGTCGATGCGCTGTTCGACAACGGTCGTCGCGGCCGCGTCATCACCGGTGCCAACAAGCGCCCGCTGAAGTCGCTCGCCGATATGTTGAAGGGTAAGCAGGGCCGGTTCCGTCAGAACCTGCTCGGCAAGCGCGTCGATTATTCCGGTCGGTCCGTGATCGTCGTGGGTCCGGAACTGAAGCTGCACCAGTGCGGCCTGCCGAAGAAGATGGCGCTGGAGCTGTTCAAGCCGTTCATCTATTCGCGTCTCGACGCCAAGGGCCTCTCGACCACGGTCAAGCAGGCCAAGAAGCTGGTCGAAAAGGAGAAGCCCGAGGTTTGGGATATCCTGGATGAGGTCATCCGCGAACACCCGATCATGCTGAACCGTGCGCCGACGCTGCATCGTTTGGGCATCCAGGCGTTCGAGCCCACCTTGATCGAAGGCAAGGCGATCCAGCTGCATCCGCTGGTTTGCGCCGCCTTCAACGCCGATTTCGACGGCGATCAGATGGCCGTTCACGTTCCGCTGTCACTCGAAGCGCAGCTGGAAGCTCGCGTGCTGATGATGTCGACCAACAACATTCTGCATCCGGCCAACGGCATGCCGATCATCGTGCCGAGCCAGGACATCGTGCTCGGTCTCTATTATGTGACGCTGATGCGCGATGGCGATATCGGTCAGGGTATGGTGTTCTCGAGCCAGGCCGAGATCGAACATGCGCTGCAGTCAAAGACCGTGACGCTGCACACCAAGATCCGGGGCCGTGCCTGGACCTATGAGAATGGCGAGCGGGTATCGAAGATCTTCGACACGACGCCGGGCCGGATGATCCTCGGCCAGATTCTGCCGAGCCACCCCAAGATTCCTTACGACGTCGCCAACAAGCTGATGACGAAGAAAGAGATCTCCAACATGATCGACACCGTCTACCGCAACTGCGGTCAGAAGGAGACGGTCATCTTCTGCGATCGCATCATGGCTTTGGGCTTCCGCGAGGCTTTCCGCGCCGGCATTTCGTTCGGCAAGGACGACATGGTCGTGCCGGAAACCAAGCCGAAGATCGTCGAGGACACCCGTACGCTCGCGACGGAATACGAGCAGCAGTATAACGACGGCCTGATCACCCAGGGTGAGAAGTACAACAAGGTCGTCGATGCCTGGGCGAAGTGCACCGACAAGCTCGCGGAAGAAATGATGCTCCGCATTTCCACCGTGCAGAAGGATGATGACGGCCGGGATAAGCCCATCAACTCGATCTACATGATGGCGCATTCGGGAGCGCGTGGTTCGCCTGCTCAGATGAAGCAGTTGGCGGCGATGCGCGGCTTGATGGCCAAGCCATCGGGTGAAATCATCGAGAGCCCGATCATCTCGAACTTCAAGGAAGGTCTGACCGTCCTTGAATATTTCAACTCGACCCATGGCGCCCGCAAGGGTTTGGCCGATACCGCGTTGAAGACTGCGAACTCGGGTTACTTGACGCGTCGCCTCGTCGACGTGGCGCAGGATGCGATTATCTCGACGGTCGATTGCGGCTCGAAGGGTGGCATCAAGATGCGCGCCATCATCGACGCCGGACAGATCGTGGCGTCGCTGGCGATCCGCATCCTCGGCCGGACGTCGGCCGAACCGCTGCTCAACCAGGACGGCAGCGTCATCGTCTCTGAAGGCGAGATGATCCAGGAATGGCATATCGACCGCATCAATGCGGCTGGTATCCAAGAGGTGAAGATCCGATCGGTCTTGACCTGCGAGGCCAAGAACGGAGTTTGCGCGACCTGCTACGGGCGTGACCTTGCACGCGGCACGCCGGTCAATATGGGTGAAGCGGTCGGCGTCATCGCGGCTCAGTCGATCGGCGAGCCTGGGACGCAGCTGACGATGCGGACGTTCCACATCGGCGGCGCAGCCCAGATCGCGGATCAGTCCTTCGTCGAGTCGAATTTCGACGGCACGGTCAAGATCCGCAACCGGGCGCTTGCCCGCAATGCGGATGGCGACCTGATGGTCATGGCGCGGAACGTCGCGATCGTGATCGAAGGACCGGATGGTACGGATCGGGCGACGCATCGCGTTCAATACGGCGCGCGCCTCAAGGTCGACGAGGGCGACAAGGTCAAGCGCGGTCAGCGTCTTGCCGAGTGGGACCCTTACACCCGTCCGATCATGACCGAAATCGACGGCGTCGTGGGCTTCGAGGATCTCAGCGAGGGCATTTCGATGTCCGAGTCGATCGACGAGGCGACCGGCATCGCCAAGCGCGTCGTGATGGACTGGCGTTTGAATCAGCGCTCCGTCAATCTTCGTCCCGCGATCGTCATCAAGGGCAAGGACGGCAAGGTCGTGAAGCTGCCCCGTGGTAGCGAGGCGCGGTACTTCTTGCCGGTCGACTCGATCCTGAGCTTCGATGTTGGCGGCGAAGTCGTGGCGGGCGATATCGTCGCTCGTATCTCGATGGAAGGCGCCAAGACCCGCGACATCACCGGCGGTCTGCCGCGTGTCGCGGAATTGTTCGAGGCTCGTCGGCCGAAGGATCACGCCATCATCGCGGAGATGTCCGGCACGATCCAGTTCGGTCGCGATTACAAGAACAAGCAGCGTCTCTCGATCGTTCCGCACGATGAAGGTGGCGAGCCCGTCGAGTATCTGATCCCGAAGGGCAAGCACATTCATCTGCAGGACGGCGACGTCGTGGAGAAGGGTGACTACATCGTCGATGGCAACCCGGCACCGCACGATATTCTTGCGATTAAGGGCGTCGAGGAACTCGCGGCCTATTTGGTCAACGAGATCCAGGAAGTGTATCGCCTGCAGGGCGTGAGCATCAACGACAAGCACATCGAGGTCATCGTTCGCCAGATGCTGCAGAAGGTCGACATCACCGATCCAGGCGATACCGACTTCCTCAACGGCGAGCAGGTCGATCAGGTCGAGCTCGAAGAGGCCAATAACAAGGTGCTCGAGAACAACGGCAAGATCGCGGTCGGGACTCCGGTGCTGCTCGGAATCACCAAGGCGAGCTTGCAGACGCGTTCCTTCATCTCTGCGGCGTCTTTCCAGGAGACCACGCGCGTCCTCACGGAGGCTGCGGTCAACGGTAAGATCGATACACTGGAGGGCTTGAAGGAGAACGTCATCGTTGGACGTCTTATTCCAGCCGGAACCGGAGCGGCAATGTCCAAGCTTCGTCGCGTCGCTGCGGCCCGGGATCGACTGATCCTCGAGCAGCAGGCGGGTGCGTCGCAAGCCGCGGTGCCGCTCCAACTTCCTCCAGCGGCCGAGTAATCGGCTGTCGCGAGACACAACGATGAAGGGCGCCTCGGCGCCCTTTTTCATGCACTTGTGTCATCACGGTCGTGCACGGTCGTACCTCTTCCGCGCCAGCTCGACGATCCGATTTATGGAACCAGTCCCGCCTCAGGTTGTTAAGATTCGCGTAACGTCTCGAACCGATTGAAATGCCCGTGTTGCCCGATCCCGTCTCTCAAACACCAATTACGCCGCACGCAGGGGCAGGGGCATTGCTTCGCGATATGCCGGCTCATGTTCTTGGCCCGCTCTTGGCCGGCCAGCGAGCGCGCCTGTTTGCTGATGCGTGTGAGATGGAGAGATTGCCGGTTTGGCTGATTGGCACGAGCGGGCGCGTACTTCATGCGACCACGGCCGCTGATGCGCTCTCACATCAGAACGACGGGGGAGCTGGGTCAAGCGAAGTTTCGCAGGGCATCGTCCGCAGAGTTTTGGAGATAGCACTTACGTCCAATGTCGCGCCATCCACGGAAGATACGCATGGCGAACTCCCGTTCCACATCCTCGTTCTGAACTGCCCGGATCAGTCGCCCTATCAACTGGTTGAACGAATCGCGGTCGCGTCAAATAAGTCGGACCGACAAAATGCGGTGTGTACGATGCTGCTGCTGGACATGTTCGGATCGCAAGATCCGACAAATTGATAGGACCTACCGAAATAGCGGCCGCTAACCGGTACTAAGGGCTCAAGTCGGCCGTTTTCTCTTAATCGGATGGTCAAGTCGTGATGGTCGACGAGTTGGGAAATGCGGAAAAGCCTTCCGAACCTTTCCTAACGACGCATTCACATCTCTGTCGTTTTATCCTTGACGACACCCACTCCGCTCCGTAAAAGAACACAACTTTCGACAGGCAGTAGGCCAATTCGTTCGGAGCGACTCGCCCTGAACCCAGATTGCCTAAACGCTGTTGGCCTCTCCGGGCGACTTGATGTAGTCATAGCTGGCCTCGGCCAGATAAACGCAAGACCGCGAAGCTTTGCTCCGTGGTCCTCTGCATTTGACGCTTGAAGCCGTAATGGCTGAAAGCGCTATTCGTTTTGGGTTTAGAAGCCCGTGTTTTGATTTGGCCAATCGAAATGCTTGTTTGGTTTGGCCACGATTTTTGCGTGAAGGCGGGAAATGCCGACGATCAGCCAGTTGATCCGCAAACCGCGGGTTGTTGCAAAGGCGCGTAACAAGGTGCCTGCATTGCAGCAAAGCCCGCAGAAGCGCGGAGTTTGCACGCGTGTTTATACGACGACCCCGAAGAAGCCGAACTCGGCGCTTCGTAAGGTGGCCAAGGTTCGTTTGACCAACGGTTTCGAGGTCATCGGTTATATCCCTGGCGAGGGTCATAACCTTCAAGAGCATTCCGTGGTGATGATCCGCGGCGGCCGTGTGAAGGATCTCCCGGGCGTTCGTTACCATATTCTCCGCGGTGTGCTGGATACCCAGGGCGTCAAGAATCGTAAGCAGCGCCGTTCGAAATACGGCGCGAAGCGTCCGAAGTAACTGGTTTCAAGGAGCGGTCGTTATGTCGCGAAGGCACAGCGCAGAGAAGCGTGAGATCATTCCGGACGCAAAGTTCGGTGACGTTGTTCTCACTAAATTCATGAATTCGATCATGTATGACGGCAAGAAGTCTGCCGCAGAAGCGATCGTCTACGGTGCATTCGATTTGATCGAGGGCAAGACGCGCCAGGAGCCGCTCCCGGTGTTTCGTGCGGCTCTCGAAAATGTCGCCCCGGCCATCGAGGTTCGGTCGCGTCGCGTCGGTGGTGCCACCTATCAGGTTCCGGTCGAAGTTCGTCCCGAGCGCCGCCAAGCTTTGGCGATCCGTTGGATCATCACCGCAGCCCGTGCTCGGAACGACAAGACCATGGTCGATCGTTTGTCGGCCGAATTGCTCGATGCTTCGAACAACCGCGGCAACGCGGTCAAGAAGCGGGAAGACACGCACCGTATGGCGGAGGCCAATCGGGCCTTCTCGCATTACCGCTGGTAATTCCGCTTTCATTCGAGATTTCTCGAGGATTATTCCATGGCCCGCAGCCACGCGATCGAAGATTACCGTAATTTCGGCATCATGGCTCACATTGATGCCGGTAAGACGACGACGACTGAGCGGATTCTCTACTATTCCGGCAAGTCACATAAGATCGGCGAAGTCCACGACGGCGCCGCGACCATGGACTGGATGGAGCAGGAGCAGGAACGCGGCATCACGATCACGTCTGCTGCGACGACGACGTTTTGGCAGGATAAGCGCCTCAACATCATTGATACGCCCGGCCATGTCGATTTCACCATTGAGGTGGAGCGTTCGCTTCGTGTGCTCGATGGTGCGGTCTGCGTGCTCGACGGCAACCAGGGCGTCGAGCCCCAGACCGAGACGGTCTGGCGCCAGGCTGACAAATACAACGTCCCGCGGATCGTGTTCGTCAACAAGATGGATAAGATCGGGGCCGATTTCTACAAGTGCGTCGATGACATCAAGGTGCGTGTCGCGGGCCGTCCGGTTTGCGTTCAGTTGCCGATCGGTTCCGAAGCCGACTTCCTCGGGATCATTGATCTCGTGCGTATGAAGGCCGTGGTTTGGGAGAATGAAGCTCTCGGTGCCAACTATCATGACGAAGAGATCCCGGCCGAGCTGCTGGATCGTGCCAAGGAATACCGCCTGGCTCTGATCGAGGCAGCGGTCGAGCTCGACGACGATGCAATGGCGGCTTACCTCGACGGCAACGAGCCGGACGAGGCGACGCTGAAGGCTCTGATCCGCAAGGCAGTTCGGACCGTCACCTTCGTTCCGGTTCTTTGCGGAACGGCCTTCAAGAACAAGGGCGTTCAGCCGCTTCTCGATGCAGTCGTCGACTTTCTCCCGTCGCCGATCGATCGTGATGCGATCAAGGGGATCGATGTCAACACGGAAGAAGAGATCACTCGTCTTCCGAAGGACAGCGAGCCTTTCTCGATGCTGGCCTTCAAGATCATGGACGACCCTTTTGTCGGGACGATCACGTTTTGCCGCGTTTACTCGGGCCACGTTGAATCTGGCACGACCGTGCTGAACTCGACGAAGGAGAAGAAAGAGCGCGTTGGGCGGATGCTTCTTATGCATGCGAACAACCGCGAGGACATTAAGGAAGCCTACACGGGAGACATCGTCGCTCTAGCGGGTCTCAAGGATACTCGCACGGGGGATACCCTTTGCGATCTAATGAAGCCCGTTATTCTGGAACGCATGGAATTCCCCGAGCCGGTCATCGAGATCGCGATCGAGCCGAAGTCCAAGGCCGACCAGGAGAAGCTGGGCGTCGCTCTTGCGAAACTCGCCGCAGAGGATCCGTCCTTCCGCGTGTCGACCGATCAGGAGTCGGGCCAGACCATTCTTCGCGGAATGGGCGAGCTTCATCTCGACATCAAGGTCGATATCCTGCGCCGCACCTATAAGGTCGACGCGAATATCGGCGCGCCGCAAGTTGCTTATCGTGAAAAGCTCACCAAGCGGGTCGAGCAGGATTACACGCATAAGAAGCAGACCGGCGGCACGGGCCAGTTCGCCCGCGTCAAGATTATCTTTGAGCCGAACGAGGCCGGTGGCGGCAATGTGTTCGAGTCAAAGATTGTCGGCGGTGCAGTTCCGAAGGAATTCGTGCCTGGCGTCGAGAAGGGTATCAACAGCGTCATGGGCGCCGGCATCCTCGCCGGCTTCCCGGTGGTGGATGTCAAGGCGACCTTGATTGACGGCGCCTTCCATGACGTCGACTCCTCGGTCCTGGCGTTCGAAATTGCGTCTCGTGCAGCTTTCCGTGAGGCGCTTCAGAAGGGCGGTTCGGTTTTGCTGGAGCCGATCATGAAGGTCGAGGTGGTGACACCCGAGGATTACACAGGTTCGGTCATCGGCGATTTGAATTCGCGCCGCGGGCAGATTCAGGGTCAGGACATGCGCGGTAATGCGAACGTCATCAATGCGATGGTGCCGCTTGCCAACATGTTCGGTTATGTCAACCAGCTTCGGTCGTTCAGCCAAGGCCGTGCGACATTCACGATGCAATTCGATCACTATGAACAGGTCCCGGCGGGTGAAGCCGCCAAGGTTCAAGCCAAATACGCTTGATCGGGCCGTATATCTGAGCCTGTCACAGGGGTTTGAAGGAGCTTAGCATGGCTAAGGAAAAGTTTTCGCGCAACAAGCCGCATTGCAACATCGGCACCATCGGTCACGTCGATCATGGCAAGACATCGCTGACGGCAGCTATCACGAAGGTGTTGGCTGAATCCGGCGGTGCAACGTTCACGGCCTATGATCAGATCGATAAGGCTCCGGAAGAGAAGGCTCGTGGCATCACGATCTCGACCGCGCATGTCGAATACGAGACCAAGAACCGGCATTACGCTCACGTCGACTGCCCCGGCCACGCCGATTATGTGAAGAACATGATCACTGGCGCCGCGCAGATGGATGGCGCGATCCTGGTCGTGTCGGCCGCCGATGGTCCGATGCCTCAGACCCGCGAGCACATTTTGTTGGCTCGTCAGGTTGGCGTGCCGGCTCTGGTGGTGTTCCTGAACAAGGTCGACATGGTCGACGACGAAGAGCTCCTCGAGCTCGTCGAGCTCGAAGTTCGCGAGCTGCTATCGAAGTATGACTTCCCCGGCGACGACATTCCGATCACCAAGGGTTCGGCGCTTTGCGCCCTTGAAAACAAGCAGCCCGAGATTGGCCATGATGCCGTTCTCAAGCTGATGGAAACGGTTGATGCCTACATCCCGCAGCCGGATCGGCCGATCGATCTTCCCTTCCTGATGCCGGTCGAAGACGTGTTCTCGATCTCTGGCCGCGGCACTGTCGTGACAGGTCGCATTGAGCGCGGCATCGTCAAGGTCGGCGAGGAAATCGAGATCGTCGGTCTCAAGGCGACCGTCAAGACCACGGTTACAGGCGTCGAGATGTTCCGCAAGCTGCTCGACCAGGGCATGGCCGGTGATAACGTCGGTTGCCTGCTCCGCGGCACAAAGCGCGAAGATGTCGAGCGTGGCCAGATTCTCTGCAAGCCCGGCTCGGTGAAGCCGCATACGAAGTTCATGGCTGAGGCCTACATCCTCACCAAGGACGAGGGTGGCCGTCATACGCCGTTCTTCACGAACTACCGTCCGCAGTTTTACTTCCGCACCACGGATGTGACCGGGATCGTGACGCTGCCGGAAGGCACCGAGATGGTGATGCCCGGCGATAACGTGACGATGTCAGTGGCGCTCATCGTGCCGATCGCCATGGAGGAGAAGCTCCGCTTCGCTATCCGTGAAGGTGGCCGCACCGTCGGCGCCGGCGTTGTCGCTTCGATCATCGAATAAGAGGCCGATTGGGGGAGCGGGACATAAGCTCCCGCTCCGCTCGATCAAAGGATGAACCCATGAACGGTCAAAACATCCGCATTCGCCTCAAAGCATTCGATCATCGGGTGCTTGATGCTTCGACGAAGGAAATCGTTTCCACGGCGCGCCGTACTGGCGCTCAGGTTCGTGGTCCGATTCCGCTTCCGACGCGGATTGAAAAATTTACGGTGAACCGCTCGCCTCACGTCGATAAGAAGTCGCGCGAGCAGTTCGAAATTCGTACCCATAAGCGCGTTCTCGACATCGTCGATCCCACACCGCAGACGGTTGATGCTTTGATGAAGCTCGATCTAGCCGCCGGTGTCGACGTCGAAATCAAGCTTTGATTTGTGAACCGGTCGGCACTTTCTATCAAAGTGTCTTGAAGGATTTCTGACATGCGGTCAGGTGTTATAGCCCAGAAGGTCGGGATGACCCGAGTCTTCACCGGAACCGGCGAACATGTGCCGGTCACCGTGCTGAAGATCGACGGTTGCCAGGTCGTCGCCCATCGGACGGAAGAAGCCAATGGCTATACCGCGCTGCAGCTGGGTATTGGTCGGGCAAAGGTAAAGAACGTGCCGAAGGCCGAACGCCAGCGTTTTGCCATCGCCAATGTCGAGCCCAAGATGAAGCTCGCTGAGTTTCGGGTGTCGGCCGATCAGGTCATTCCTGTCGGTGCAGAGATCACGGCGGATCACTTCGTCGAGGGTCAGTTCGTCGACGTGACGGGCACCAGCATGGGTAAAGGCTTTGCCGGCCCTATGAAGCGCTGGAACTTCGGTGGTCTTCGCGCCACCCATGGTGTGTCGGTGTCGCATCGGTCGCACGGTTCGACCGGCGGTCGTCAGGACCCCGGTAAGACGTTCAAGAACAAGAAGATGGCGGGGCACATGGGTGCTGACCGTATCACCACGCTGAACCTCAAGGTCGTGAAGACCGATGTGGAGCGCGGCTTGATCTTGGTCGAAGGTGCCGTTCCGGGTGTTGCCGGCGGGTATATTTTTGTTCGTGACGCGGTCAAGAAGGCTGCTCCCAAGGACGTGCCGCTTCCCGGCAAGTTCCGGGCGCCGGTTGCTGCCGGTCAGTCGCCCAGCGAACAAGTTTCGGAGGGTTGAGCGGTGAAAATTGATGTGACGTCGCTCGACGGTCAATCGACGGGTTCAATCGAGCTTTCAGACGCGATTTACGGCCTCGAGCCGCGCCAAGATCTGATTGCTCGGATGATCCGCTATCAGTTGGCGGCACGCCAGGTTGGCTCGCACGCGACGCAAGGTCGCGCCGACGTCTGGCGCACCGGCAAGAAAATGTACAAGCAGAAGGGCACTGGTTCGGCTCGTCACGGGTCGGCTCGCGTGCCGCAGTTTCGAGGCGGCGGTCGCGCCATGGGTCCGGTCGTCCGGTCTCATGCACATGATCTTCCCAAGAAGGTCCGTGCGCTGGCGTTGCGCCATGCTTTGTCGGCCAAGGCTGCCAGCGGCGAGATCATCATCTGGGATCGCGCCGAAGTCAGCGAAACCAAGACCAAGTTGCTGCGCGAGCAGTTCGAGGCTCTCGGTTTGACCAACGCGCTGGTAATTGATGGCGCCGAGCCGCATGAAGGCTTTCGCCTCGCGGCCCGGAACATTCCGCAAATCGATGTGCTGCCCGTGCAGGGCATCAATGTCTACGATATTTTGCGCCGCAAGAAGCTGGTCCTCACAAAGGCCGCGGTCGACGCGCTAGAGGCACGCTTCAAATGAGTCAGGACCCGCGCCACTACGACGTCATTGTCGCTCCCGTGATCACGGAAAAGGCGACTATGGCTTCTGACGAGAACAAGGTTGTGTTTCGCGTTCGCAAGGACGCGACCAAGCCGCAGATCAAGGCCGCTGTCGAACAGTTGTTCGACGTCAAGGTCGAAAGCGTCAACACGCTGATCCGTAAGGGTAAGCGCAAGGTGTTTCGCGGATTCCGCGGCACCCAGTCGGACGTGAAGAAGGCCGTCGTGACCCTCGCCGAGGGACACAAGATCGATGTCACCACCGGTCTTTGAGCAGGTTGAGGGAATAGTGCGATGGCACTGAAGACATTCAAACCGGTCACGCCAAGCCTGCGCCAGCTGGTTATCGTGGACCGTAGCGGCCTCTACAAGGGCAAGCCGCTCAAGACATTGACCGAAGGCAAGTCGTCTGCCGGCGGCCGCAACAACACGGGTCGCATTACGGTGCGGTTTCGTGGCGGCGGTCATAAGCAGACCTACCGGATCATCGACTTCAAGCGTCGTAAGCTCGATATGGTCGCGAAAGTGGAGCGGATCGAATATGATCCGAACCGCACATCGTTCATCGCGCTTATCCGCTACGAGGATGGTGAGCAGAACTACATCATCGCTCCGCAGCGTTTGGCGGTCGGCGACGACGTTGTTGCTGGCAACCAGGTGGACGTGAAGCCCGGCAATGCGATGCCGCTGGCAAGCATTCCGGTCGGCACGATCGTGCATAATGTCGAGATGAAGATCGGCAAGGGCGCGGCGATCGCTCGGTCCGCTGGCACCTATGCTCAGATCGTCGGTCGTGATCAGGGTTACGTCATCCTGCGTCTGAATTCGGGTGAGCAGCGCCTCATCCACGGACAGTGCTTCGGCACGGTCGGTGCGGTGTCGAATCCCGATCACATGAACATCAACTACGGCAAGGCGGGTCGTCGTCGTTGGTTGGGTCGGCGTCCGCATAACCGCGGCGTGACCATGAACCCGGTCGATCATCCGCACGGCGGCGGCGAAGGCCGCACCTCGGGTGGACGTCATCCGGTTACTCCTTGGGGTAAGCCGACCAAGGGCAAGAAGACCCGCAGCAACAAGTCGACGACGCAGTTCATCGTCGCCTCCCGTCACAGCCGCAAGAAGAAGGGCTAATCCATGTCCCGTTCGATCTGGAAAGGTCCTTTCGTCGACGGATATCTGCTGAAGAAGGCCGATACCGTCCGTGGGTCTGGGCGTTCCGAAGTCATCAAGATGTGGAGCCGTCGCTCCACCATCCTGCCGCAGTTCGTCGGTCTGACGTTCGGCGTTCACAACGGCCACAAGCATGTGCCGGTGACCGTCAACGAAGAGATGATCGGCCACAAGTTCGGTGAGTTCTCGCCTACCCGCACGTTCCACGGCCATGCCGCGGACAAAAAATCCAAGAGGGGCTGAGGATGTCCAAGCCGAAAACTCCCCGCGCCCTGAAGGATAACGAAGCGAAGGCGGTCTGCCGCATGCTTCGTGTCAGCCCGCAGAAGTTGAACCTCCTGGCTCAGCTGATCCGGGGCAAGAAGGTCGACAATGCTCTTGCCGACCTGCAGTTCTCGCGCAAGCGGATCGCCGTTGAGGTCAAGAAGACCCTCGAAAGCGCGATCGCGAATGCCGAGAACAACCATAGCCTCGACGTAGACGATCTGATCGTTGCCGAGGCTCATGTCGGCAAGGCGTTGGTGCTGAAGCGGTTCAGCCCGCGGGCGCGCGGTCGCGCCGGACGGATCGAGAAACCGTTTGCCAATCTCACGATTGTCGTTCGCGAAGTCGAACAAGCGACCGCCTGAGGAAAAGACGATGGGTCAGAAAGTCAATCCGATCGGGCTGCGTCTCGGGATCAATAGGACCTGGGACTCGCGCTGGTTCGCGAACAAGAATGAATATGGTAAGCTCCTCCATGAGGACATGAAGATCCGGGAAGTGCTGATGGCTGCGTTGAAGCAGGCCGCAGTGTCCAAGATCATCATTGAGCGGCCGCACAAGAAGTGCCGCGTGACCATCATGTCGGCGCGGCCTGGTGTCGTGATCGGCAAGAAGGGCGCGGATATCGACAAGCTCCGCAAGATGGTCTCCAAGCTGACCACGTCGGAAGTCGTGATCAACATCGTCGAGATCCGGAAGCCGGAAATCGACGCGACCCTGGTGGCCGACTCGATCGCCCAGCAGCTCGAGCGTCGCGTGGCGTTCCGTCGTGCGATGAAACGTGCCGTTCAATCGGCGATGCGTCTTGGCGCTGAAGGCATCCGGATCAACTGTTCCGGTCGTCTCGGCGGTGCCGAAATCGCTCGTCAGGAGTGGTATCGCGAGGGTCGTGTCCCGCTGCATACCTTGCGCGGCGACGTGGATTATGGTGTTGCAACCGCCCACACGGCTTACGGCACGTGCGGCATCAAGGTCTGGATCTTCAAGGGTGAGATCCTGGAACATGATCCGATGGCGCAGGAGCGGCGTATGGCGGAAGTCGATCAGAGCGGCGGCGCCGGTGGTGATCGTCGTCGTCGTGAGCGGGAACCGCGTCACGCTGCCTAACGGGCCGCTGACTTAGATTTGGGAATAAGACGATGTTGCAACCAAAGCGCACCCGCTTCCGCAAGGCGTTCAAAGGACGCATTCGCGGCGTGGCAAAGGGTGGGTTCGAACTGAATTTCGGTCAGTTCGGTCTGAAGGCGATGGAGCCGGACCGGGTCACGGCTCGGCAGATCGAAGCCGCTCGTCGCGCTTTGACTCGCCACATGAAGCGTGCAGGCCGTGTTTGGATCCGGGTGTTCCCGGATCTCCCGGTCTCGAAGAAGCCGACTGAAGTGCGTATGGGTAAGGGTAAGGGTGCCCCGGAGTTGTGGGCGGCTCGCGTCCATCCGGGGCGTATCATGTTCGAGCTGGATGGGGTGTCGGTCGACATCGCGAAGGAAGCCTTGGCTTTGGCGGCCGCAAAGCTTCCGATCAAGACTCGTTTCGTCCAGCGTATTGCAGAGTAAGGGGAGGGGAAAAGATGAAGAACAAGCAGCGCCTTTCCGATCTCAAAGTGATGTCGGATGACCAGCTTTCGGACGAAGTTCTGAGGTTGAAGAAGGAGCAGTTCAACCTGCGCTTCCAGCGCGCGACGGGCCAGCTCGAAAATACATCTCGAGTTCGTGTCGTCCGTCGGGACATCGCGCGGGCCAAGACGATTGCGGCGCAGAAGCGCAGCACGTCAGCGAAGGGTTGAGAAGAAGATGCCAAAGCGAATTCTCCAGGGTGTCGTCGTCAGCGACAAGCAGGAAAAGACGATCGTTGTGAAGGTCGAGCGGCGGTTCACGCATCCGCTGCTCAAGAAGACGGTTCGCCGTTCGAAGAACTATCACGCACATGACGAGGGTCGTGCCTTCAAGGTCGGCGATCTGGTGTCGATCGAAGAAACAAAGCCCATCTCGCGGCTGAAGCGCTGGATTGCGCTGACGGCGGCGGATAAGGCCTGAGCGTCTCGATTATAAAAGTTTACGAAGGGCCTGCCGCCGGTTGAAGGGGGAAGGACCCCATTCGAGTTGAAGGGCAGATGCCATGATTCAGATGCAAACTAACCTCGACGTCGCCGACAACTCCGGCGCCCGGCGTGTGATGTGCATCAAGGTGCTGGGCGGTTCCAAGCGGAAATACGCCGGCGTTGGAGACATTATTGTCGTCTCCATCAAAGAGGCTATTCCACGTGGGCGCGTCAAGAAGGGCGACGTCATGAAGGCGGTCGTGGTTCGGACCGCCAAGGACATTCGTCGGGCTGATGGGTCCGTGATCCGTTTCGATTCCAACGCTGCTGTGCTGGTCAACAATCAGTCAGAGCCGGTCGGAACTCGTATCTTCGGCCCGGTGCCGCGCGAACTTCGCGCCAAGAACCACATGAAGATCATCTCGCTCGCGCCGGAGGTGCTGTAATGGCTGCCAAGATCAAGAAAGGCGACAAAGTCGTCGTCCTCGCTGGTCGCGACAAGGGTCGCAACGGTGAAGTTGTCCAGGTGATTCCGAAGGAAGATCGCGCGCTCGTTCGCGGGATCAACCTCGTGAAAAAGCATCAGGCGCAGAGCCAGACCCAGCAGGGTGGTATTATTTCGAAGGAAGCACCGATTCAGCTGTCGAACTTGGCTATTGCCGATCCGAAGACCGGCAAGGCCACTCGCGTTGGGTTCAAGGTGCTCGAAGACGGCCGTAAGGTTCGCTTCGCGAAGGCTTCAGGAGATTTGATCGATGGCTGAGGCTCAGTCCGCCCAATCTGGCAAGGCTGCTAAGGCAGGCGCCAAGGGTGCTCGTAACAAGCAAAACAACGACGTCGATATGTCGGCATCGCCGGAAACTCCGGCCGGGTACGTGCCGCGGATGAAGGTGTTGTATAACGAGACTGTGCGGGCCGCGATGGTCGAGCAGTTCGGATATAAGAATGCATTGTCTGTTCCGCGCCTCGAGAAGATCGTCCTCAACATGGGCGTGGGCGACGCCGTGAACGACACCAAGAAGGTGACGAGCGCGGCGGCTGATCTTGCGTTGATCGCTGGTCAGAAGCCGGTAATCACCCATGCGCGCAAGGCGATCTCGACCTTCAAGGTTCGCGAGAATATGCCGCTCGGCGCAAAGGTCACGCTTCGCAACACGCGCATGTATGAGTTTTTGGACCGTCTGATCACGATCGCGTTGCCGCGCGTCCGCGATTTCCGCGGTTTGAACATCAAATCTTTCGATGGTCGCGGAAATTTTGCGCTCGGCATTAAAGAGCACATTATTTTTCCAGAAATCGACTATGACAAGGCCGAAGCTAATCTCGGGATGGACGTGATCGTTTGCACGACCGCGAAAACCGACGATGAGGCTCGTGCGCTTCTCAAGGCGTTCAATTTTCCGTTCCGGCAGTGAGCCACGTCGCTCAAACGCGGTAACTCGAGGACCATTGTAGATGGCAAAGAAGAGTTCAATCGAAAAGAATAAGAACCGGCAGGCGCTGGTGGTGAAGTTCGCCGCCCGTCGCGCTCGGCTTAAGGCAATCGCGTCCGACCAGTCGGCGCCGATCGAAGAGCAGTTCGAGGCCCGCCTCAAGCTTGCGGAGCTCCCCCGCAATTCTGCCAAGATCCGCATTCGCAATCGTTGCGAAGTCAGCGGTCGTCCCCGCGCGGTCTATCGCAAGATGAAGATGTCGCGCATTGCTCTTCGTGAGCTGGGGTCGAAGGGGTTGATCCCCGGTCTTGTTAAGTCGAGCTGGTAAGGAGGGGATCATGTCAGTCAATGATCCATTGGGCGATATGCTCACGCGTATCCGCAACGCACAAATGCGTCGTAAAGGTAAGGTTTCGACCCCCGGTTCTAAGATCCGAGCGAACGTGCTCGACGTCTTGGAGCAGGAAGGGTTCATTCGCGGTTATTCGACGACGGAATACGGCAATGGCCGTACCGAATTCGAGATCGAACTGAAGTATTTCGACAATGAGCCGGTCATCAAGCTGATCGAGCGTGTGTCCAAGCCGGGCCGTCGCGTTTATTGCGCGGTTGATGCGATGCCTCGCGTCGCTAATGGTCTCGGGATCACGATCGTTTCGACGCCGAAGGGTGTCATGGCCGACCATGCCGCGCGTGAGAATAACGTCGGCGGCGAAGTGCTCTGCAAGGTGTTCTGACCATGTCCCGTGTAGGTAAGAAGCCGGTTCCCGTGCCGGCAGGCGTTACAGCCAAGGTCGACGGGCAGAACGTGTCGGTAAAGGGCGCCAAGGGCGAACTTCATTTCAGCGTTCCGGAAGAAGTCTCGGTCGTTCTCGCTGATGGGAACATCAGCGTTGATCCGCGCAACGAGACCAAGCGGGCACAGGCAATGTGGGGCACCTCGCGTGCGATGATTGCCAACCTGGTGACTGGCGTCAGCAAAGGCTTCGAGCGCAAGCTCGAGATCACGGGCGTCGGCTACAAGGCTGCGGTTCAGGGCCGCAAGCTGCAGCTCTCGCTTGGTTACAGTCACGATATCGATTTTCCGATTCCGGAAGGCATCACAATCGTGGCGGCTCGTCCGACCGAATTGGCCATCTCCGGCATCGATCGACGTGAAGTGGGTCAGGTTGCTGCGGAAATCCGCGGCTTCCGGCCTCCGGAGCCCTATAAGGGCAAGGGCGTGAGATACGCAGGCGAGTTTATCTTCCGTAAGGAAGGGAAGAAGAAGTAAGGGATCGACCATGGCCAAGCAGGACCAATTAGATCGGCGTAAGAGCCGGGTTCGGCGGTCGATCCGGGCTCGCGCCTACGGTCGTCCGCGTCTGTCGGTGTTTCGTTCGTCGAAGCAGATTTACGCGCAGATCATTGATGATGCGAACGGCGTCACTCTCGTCGCCGCTTCCTCTCTCGAGAAGCAGAACCGCGAGTCGTTGAAGACGGGCGCGGATGTCGAAGCCGCTAAGTCGATCGGGGCATTGCTCGCACAGCGTGCGGTTGCGGCTGGGATCAGCGAAGTTGTTTTCGATCGTGGGAGCTACATGTATCACGGCCGTGTCAAGGCTTTGGCCGAAGGCGCGCGTGAAGGTGGCTTGAAGTTCTAGCGATTGGCCGCTATTGCGGACAATCTTGTTAAATCGTCGAGACGTGTCGGTCTGAGGGTGATGCCCTGCGACCGGCACGTCTTCGCGTTTCGAAGCGAGCGGGTAGCGGGCCGGGTTTCGGTCGCCAGCGTCCGCGCAAGTGACGGATAAAGTAAAAATGGCACGTGAAAGGGAACGCGATCGCGAAGAGCGCGATAGCGAGTTCGTCGACCGGTTGGTTCACATCAACCGTGTCGCGAAGGTTGTGAAGGGTGGTCGTCGCTTTGGTTTCGCCGCTCTCGTGGTGGTTGGCGATCAAAAGGGGCGTGTTGGTTTCGGTCACGGTAAGGCCCGCGAAGTGCCGGAAGCGATCCGTAAAGCGACGGAAGCCGCAAAGCGTGGTCTGATCCGGGTGCCGCTGCGCGATGGCCGCACGCTTCATCACGACGTGCTGGGCCGTCATGGCGCCGGCAAGGTGATTTTGCGCGCTGCTCCGGCCGGTACGGGGATCATCGCCGGCGGCCCGATGCGCGCCGTCTTCGAAACGCTTGGCGTCCATGACGTCGTTGCGAAAAGCCAGGGTTCGTCGAACCCCTACAACATGGTTCGGGCGACGTTCGATGCTTTGAAGCATGAAGATTCGCCTCGTCAGGTCGCGGCTCGCCGCAATCTCAAGGTCTCGGTTCTGCAATCGCGCCGTCAGGGTGTGGATGCGGAAGCGGCTGAAGCTTGAGCGGGGAGGTCTGAGCATGGCGTCCCTGGACGGAAAAACCATCGTGATCGAGCAGACCGGAAGCCCCATCGGGCGTCCGAGCGAGCAGCGTCGCACCCTTGCTGGGCTGAAGCTCAACAAGGTCGGCCGTCGGTCCACCCTTGAAGATACGCCGGCAATCCGGGGCATGATCGCCAAAGTGGCGCACATGGTCCGTATCGTCGATAGCCAGTGAAGGAGCTACAATCATGAAGCTCAATGGCATTTCGGATAATGACGGGTCCAGCAAGTCGCGCATGCGCGTCGGTCGGGGCATTGGTTCGGGTAAAGGCAAGACCGGCGGTCGCGGCGTCAAGGGTCAGAAGGCCCGTACCGGCGTTCGGGTAAAGGGCTTCGAGGGCGGTCAGATGCCCTTGCATCGCCGGCTCCCCAAGCGTGGCTTCAATAACGTGTCCTCGATTGACTATAACGAGGTCAATGTCGGCCGTATCCAGCAGGCAGTGGATGCCGGCAAACTCGGCAGTGGTCCGATCACGGTTGCGGGCCTCATCGAGGCTGGTCTCGTCTCGAAGGCTCGTGATGGGGTTAAGATCCTTGGTATGGGCGAACTGACCGCGAAGCTGACCTTCGATGTGGCTGCGGCTTCGAAGTCGGCGGTTGAAGCGATCGAAAAGGCAGGCGGGACGATCACGATGTCGGCCCAGTCGAGCGACGCGTCAGCTGCGTGACGATCCGCTTTTCGGGTAAGGATTGGGGGCGGCGAGCAATCGCCAGCCCCCTTTTTCTTGAGTAGAGTAACGAAGGCTCTGGACCGGTCGATACGACTCTAAGGTCGAAGACCTGTTGCGCCGCTCTCGTCTATCTTAGATAACAAGCGCTGCTCAACCGGGATCCGGACGCGAGGCGGCTCTTTCGATCTCTCCCGGTCGATCTGAGCCGTGATGGCCCGGGCGTCGGTGTGCTGTAGTAGGGTCGCACTGCTATGAAGGCCCGCCGCAAGACGAAAAGTGTGGCGGAGTTGCGAGACGGATAGACGACGGGGAGGTGGTCATTGAGCGGCACCTCCTGGTCTACACCGTCATGGTTTGATCTGGCGCGCGTGCGCGTGCCTGCGGAGCACAGAAATGGCATCGGCAGCTGAACAGCTTGCAGCGAACATCAACTTTTCGGCTTTCGGCAAGGCCGAGGAGCTTAAGAAGCGTATCTGGTTCACGCTCGGCGCTTTGGTGATCTACAGGCTCGGGACATACATTCCGCTGCCGGGAATCGATCCTGCCGCGTTCGAGGCCAATTTCGTCGGTCACAAACAGGGCGTGCTCGAACTCTTCAACATGTTCTCGGGCGGCGCGGTTCAGCGAATGGCGATCTTCGCCCTGAACATTATGCCCTACATTTCGGCCTCGATCATCGTCCAGCTCCTCACGTCGGTGGTGCCCTCCCTCGAGAGCTTGAAAAAGGAAGGTGAGGCGGGCCGGAAGGTCATCAACCAATATACGCGCTACCTCACGGTCGTGCTCGCGGCGTTCCAAGCCTATGGGATCGCGGTAGGGCTCGAAGGGCAGAGCGGGGTTGTCTCCGATCCAGGTTGGTTTTTCCGCATCTCGACCGTCATTACATTGATGGGCGGGACAATGTTCCTGATGTGGCTCGGTGAGCAGATCACGTCGCGTGGGATCGGCAACGGATCATCCTTGATCATCTTCGCCGGCATTGTCGCGGCATTTCCGGCCGCTATCGCCAATACGCTGGAGCTTGGACGTCAGGGCGCGCTGTCGACCGGCCTTATCCTCCTGGTGCTGGTGATGGCGATCGGCGTGATTGCCTTCATCGTGTTCATGGAGCGTGCGCAGCGTCGGCTGCTCATCACCTATCCGAAGCGACAGGTGGGTAACCGCGTCTTTGAAGGGCAGACATCTTTTCTGCCGTTGAAGCTGAACACGGCCGGCGTCATTCCGCCGATCTTCGCCTCTTCTCTGCTGCTTCTGCCCACGACGGTCGCGAATTTCTCGCAGTCGGCCGGCGGAACGGGGATCCTCTCGTCGATCGTCGCGGTGTTCAGTCGTGGTCGCCCGCTCTACGAGATCGCCTACGTCAGTTTGATCGTGTTCTTCGCGTTCTTCTATACGGCCGTGGTCTTCAATCCGGTGGAGACGGCCGATAATCTCAAGAAGCACGGTGGGTTCCTGCCCGGCATTCGACCCGGTGAACGGACGGCGCAATATATCGATACGGTGCTGACCCGCATCACCGTGCTCGGTGCAGCCTATCTCGCGATCATCTGCCTCTTGCCCGAACTCCTCGTGTCTTACGCCGCCCTTCCGTTTTATTTCGGCGGCACATCGTTGCTGATCATCGTCAGCGTCACGATGGATACGGTTGCGCAAATCCACGGCCACCTGCAAGCTCATCAATATGAGGGACTGATCAAGAAGTCCCGTTTGCGGGGAGGAAAGAAGAGATGAGGATCGTTCTGCTGGGACCACCTGGTGCCGGTAAAGGAACCCAATCGGAACGACTGCGGGCGCGCTATCACATCCCGCAACTGTCGACGGGTGACATGTTGCGTGCGGCTGTGAGCGCCGGAACACCGATCGGCCTTCAGGCCAAAGCCATCATGGATGCCGGCCATCTCGTCTCGGATGATGTGGTTGTCGGCATCGTGGCCGATAGAATCATGCAAACCGACGCGCAGAATGGTTTCATTCTGGACGGCTTTCCGCGCACCGTCGCGCAGGCCGAGGCGCTCGACAGCATGCTGATCGGCAAGGCAATGCGCCTCGATGGGGTCATCGAACTCGACGTCGACGAATCGGTTCTCGTCTCGCGTATTCACAACCGGGCGCTCGAGACCGCGGCGCGTGGCGGCGTGGTTCGGGCCGATGACAAGCCCGAGACCGTGAAGGCTCGACTCGACGCCTACAAGGCACAGACCGCGCCGGTGTCGGATTATTATGCGCGCCACGGCTCGCTTCGGCGGATCGACGGAATGATGCCGATCGACGAGGTTACGGATCAGATCAACCGTGAACTCGACACGCTTGTCGGTTCCGCTGCGATGGCGTCATCCCGATCCTGATGCGCCGGGAATGGCCGGCTTTTGACGGCCGATCTCGCTTGAGGGTTGACGGGTGAGCTACGACGCTCTATAGGCCAAAACCTTCAAGGTGGCGAAGCTTGGTGTGACTGGGCAATCCGTGTGGGCGCCCGGTATTTTTTCGTTCGAGCGACGACCTTTTCCTTTGAAATATCCGGGTGGGCTCGATCACACCCGTTGGAGTATACCACGTGGCCCGTATTGCAGGCGTAAACATCCCAACCAACAAGCGCGTGACGATCGCGCTTCAGTATATTCACGGGATCGGAGCGAAGAAGGCGGAAGAGATCTGTGAAAAGGTCAGCATCCCGGCGGATCGTCGTGTTGCACAGCTGACGGACGCTGAAGTCCTTCAGATTCGCGAGACGATCGACCGTGACTATCTCGTTGAGGGCGACCTTCGTCGCGAGACCTCGATGAACATCAAGCGCCTGATGGACCTCGGCTGCTATCGCGGCCTGCGTCATCGTCGCAGCCTTCCGGTTCGCGGCCAGCGCACGCATACCAATGCGCGCACCCGTAAGGGCAAGTCCAAGCCGATCGCCGGTAAGAAGAAGTAATTTAACATTCATCCCGAGCGCCTGGCATGACGGGCGCGCTTGAAGGACAAGACCTTTGGCAAAAGAAGCAGCAACACGCGTTCGTCGTCGCGAACGCAAAAATATCGCCTCCGGCGTCGCTCATGTGAGCTCGACGTTCAACAACACCATGATCACCATCACGGATGCACAGGGCAACACGATCTCGTGGTCGTCAGCCGGCACGATGGGTTTCAAGGGCTCGCGCAAGTCGACCCCCTACGCGGCTCAGATGGCTGCCGAAGACGCGGCCCGCAAGGCGTCTGAGCACGGGATGCGTATGGTTGAAGTCGAAGTGTCGGGACCCGGTTCGGGGCGCGAATCGGCCCTGCGCGCGTTGCAGGCCTCCGGCTTCACCGTGACGTCGATCCGCGACGTGACCCCAATCCCGCATAACGGCTGCCGGCCACGTAAGCGTCGTCGCGTTTGATGTGGCGGCGCTGCTTTTCGTGGCGCCCCGCTCCCATCGACAGTGAACCCGGCCTGCGCCCGGCGTTTCGGCGCCGGGTATCGAATTTGAAGGTGCACACGTGATTCACAAAAACTGGCAGGATTTGATCAAGCCGAACAAGCTCGAGGTCATCGTTGGCGATGATCCGAAGCGGACCGCAACCCTCGTGGCGGAGCCGCTCGAGCGCGGCTTCGGTCTTACGATGGGCAATTCACTTCGGCGGATCCTGCTCTCGTCGTTGCAGGGTGCTGCCGTCACGGCCATCCACATCGATGGCGTGTTGCATGAGTTCTCGTCGATCCCGGGCGTTCGCGAGGACGTGACCGACATCGTCCTCAATGTGAAGGACATCGCGATCAAGATGCAGGGCGAAGGCCCGAAGCGTGTCGTTCTGAAGAAGCAGGGCCCGGGTCGGGTCACGGCCGGGGATATCGCGACCGTCAACGACGTTATCGTGCTCAACCCCGATCTGGTGATTTGTACGCTCGACGAGGGTGCAGAAATCCGGATGGAGTTCACGGTCAACACCGGCAAGGGCTACATCGCGGCGGATCGTAATCGCTCTGAAGATGCCCCGATCGGTCTCATTCCGGTCGACAGTCTGTATTCGCCGGTTCGGCGCGTCAGCTATCGTGTCGAGAACACCCGCGCGGGTCAGATCCTCGACTATGACAAGCTGACCATGACGATCGAGACCAACGGCGGGATTACGCCCGAAGATGCGATCGCTTACGCGGCCCGCATTCTGCAGGACCAGCTCAACGTCTTCGTGAACTTCGAAGAGCCGAAGCGCGAAGAGGTTTCGGCGGCTATTCCGGAATTGGCGTTCAACCCGGCGCTGTTGAAGAAGGTCGACGAGCTCGAATTGTCGGTCCGTTCAGCGAACTGCTTGAAGAACGACAATATCGTTTACATCGGCGATCTCATTCAAAAGTCGGAAGCCGAAATGCTTCGGACCCCGAACTTCGGTCGAAAGTCGTTGAACGAGATCAAGGAAGTGTTGGCCCAGATGGGTCTGCATCTCGGGATGGAAATCAACGGTTGGCCGCCAGAGAACATCGACGAACTCGCCAAGCGGTTCGAAGAACACTACTAAGCCGATCGATACCCGGAGCCCGTAACAATCGGGCTCCTCAAAAGAGCGGCCGTACCGTGGCACGGCGGCCGCATAACAATTGGAGACAGCCATGTATCACGGTCGCTCGCAGCGCCGCTTTAATCGCACGGCCGAACATCGGAAAGCGATGTTCGCCAATATGTCTTGTGCTCTGATCCACCACGAGCAGATCATCACGACCTTGCCCAAAGCCAAGGATCTCCGCCCCGTCGTCGAGCGTCTTATCACGCTCGGCAAGCGCGGCGATCTGCATGCGCGGCGTCAAGCGATCGCGCAGATCAAGGATGTGCTCTTGGTCAAGAAGCTCTTCGACGTGCTTGGACCCCGCTACAAAGATCGCCAGGGTGGCTACATCCGCGTTCTCAAGGCCGGCTTCCGCTACGGCGACAACGCTCCGATGGCGGTGATCGAATTCGTCGATCGCGACGTCGAAGCGCGGGGCCAGCCCCCGATCGGCACCATCGTCGACGAAGCCGCGTAAGCGTTCTTTAGTTCAGCACGACGGGGGGAATACGGCAGCGTGTTCTCCCTTTTGGTTTGTGGGCTCGAGCGGCGTCACCGGTCTGGTCGCCATGTCCAAACGATCGCCCACGGTTTCGATTGAGGCAGGAGAGGATCAGGCGATGAAGTCTTTGACGAATCGACGAGCAGCTCTTGTCGTGCTGGCCTTTGTGGGCAGCTTTGGCGGAGCTGTGGCCGATGATCTGCGGACTGTTCCGCAAGCGCGGTCAGACGTGCTGATGTCGTTTTCGCCGGTCGTCAAGAAGGCGCAGCCATCCGTCGTGAACGTCTATGCGTCGCGGACGGATCGCCAGGCTCGGAACCCGTTGTTCGACGATCCGGTCTTTCAGCAATTTTTCGGGGGAGGGCGCTCGACACCCCGTCCCGGCGGGCCGACGGCTCAGTCGCTCGGCTCCGGTGTAATCGTCGATTCGTCGGGGCTGGTGGTGACCAACTACCACGTCATCGACACGATGACGGACGTGAAGGTCGCCCTTTCCGACAAGCGGGAGGTCGCGGCCGATATCGTGCTGCGGGATAAGCGCACCGATCTCGCCATTTTGAAACTCAAGACCGGCGGTCCGTTCCAAAGCATGGATCTCGGCGATTCGGATGCGCTCGAGGTCGGCGATCTGGTGCTCGCCATCGGCGACCCTTTCGGCGTCGGCCAGACTGTCACGCAAGGCATTGTGTCGGGGTTGGCCCGCACGCAAGTCGGCGGCAGTGACTACCAGTTCTTTGTCCAGACCGATGCGGCCATCAATCCAGGCAATTCGGGCGGCGCGCTGGTCGACATGCATGGTCGGCTGATCGGCATCAATTCGGCGATCTACTCGCAATCGGGCGGAAGCGTCGGGATCGGGTTCGCGATCCCGGTCAATCTCGTCAAAACCGTCATCGAGAGCGCCAAGGCTGGAGCCCATGACGTGCGCCGGCCTTGGCTCGGCGCGACGCTCCAGGTCATGTCCCGCGATATCGCCGATACGCTCGGCCTCGACCGTCCCACGGGCGCGCTCGTCGCGAGCGTGCTCGATGATGGACCCGCGAAAGACGCGGGTTTGCGAAGTGGCGATATCGTCATGGCGGTCGATGGGCAGTCGATCGACGATCCGGATGGGTTTGGGTATCGATTTGCCACGAAGGCGATTGGCTCGGTCACTTCGCTCACGGTGTCGCGCGGTGGCAAAACCGTCATCGTGCCGATCAAGCTGACGACCGCGCCGGAAGTGCCGCCGCGCGAGGTGATCAAGCTTAAGAATAGGTCGCCTTTCTCTGGCGCGACGGTGGTGAACTTTTCACCCGCGGTGGCGGAAGAGCTGTCGATCCAGGGGGTTCACGACGGTGTGGTCGTGGCCGACGTCGATCCGGGCTCGAACGCGGCCGAGGCAGGTCTTGCGAAGGGCGATGTCATTCTCGGGCTCGAGAATGATCAGATCACCTCGACCAAGCAACTCGAGCGCGCCACGAACCTCAATCGCAGCTATTACCATTTGACGCTGTCGCGCGGTGGACAGGTGGTGCAAACCGAAATCGGTGGCTAGACGACGATGACGGATCTGTTTGCGGCGGCGGGATTGGATCAATCGGCCCCGCGTCCGCTTGCGGATCGGTTGCGACCGGGGACCCTGTCCGACGTGGCCGGGCAGGATCATTTGCTTGGACCCGACGGGGCGCTGACCCGGCTCATCGGGGCGACCTCGATGGGTTCGCTGATCTTCTGGGGGCCTCCTGGAACCGGCAAGACGACCGTCGGGCGTCTCCTGGCCCGCGACACCAAGCTGACGTTCGTGCAGGTGTCGGCGATCTTCTCGGGCGTTGCGGAACTCAAGAAGCTCTTCGAAGAAGCGCGCGCCCGCCGCAGGACCGGGCAGGGCACCTTGTTGTTCGTCGATGAGATCCATCGCTTCAACCGCGCCCAGCAGGATAGCTTTTTGCCCGTGATGGAGGATGGCACCATCACGCTGATCGGCGCCACGACCGAGAACCCCTCCTTCGAGCTCAATGCGGCGCTGCTGTCGCGGGCCCGCCTTCTGGTGTTTCGGGCGCTCGACGAGGCAGCGCTCGGCAAGCTCCTCGACCGGGCCGAGGCGGCCGAAGGGCGGGCGCTACCGATCTCCGAGAGCGGCCGCGCGACGCTGGTCCGTCTTGCCGATGGGGATGGGCGGGCGCTGCTGACCCTCACCGAGGAGATCTGGCGGGCCGCGCGTCCTGGCGAGGTGTTCGACGACGCGACCCTGCTCGATGTCGTCCAGCGCCGCGCGCCGCTCTACGACAAGGGTCAGGATGGGCATTACAACCTGATCTCGGCGTTGCATAAGGCGGTGCGCGGCTCGGATCCGGATGCAGCGCTTTATTATCTCGCGCGGATGCTCGACGCGGGCGAGGATCGCTTGTTCATCACGCGCCGCATCGTTCGCATGGCGGTGGAAGATATTGGCCTTGCGGATCCCCAGGCGCTGGTCGTCGCAAATGCCGCCAAGGAAGCGTTCGACTTTCTCGGGAGTCCGGAAGGCGAACTCGCGATCGCCCAGGCGGTGATCTACGTGGCGACGGCGCCGAAATCCAACGCGGCCTACACGGCCTTCAAGGCCGCGATGGCGCTCGCGAAACATGCAGGATCGGTGACACCGCCGAAGGTGATCCTCAATGGTTCGACCAAGATGATGCGGAACGAGGGGTTTGGCGAAGGATATGCCTATGACCACGATGAGCCGGATGGGTTCTCCGGCCAGAATTATTGGCCGGAATCGATCGGGCGCCAAAAGCTGTATGAGCCGGTCGAACGCGGCTTCGAGCGCGAGTTGAAGAAGCGGCTTGATTGGTGGGCCAAACTGCGCGCCGAGCGCGAGTCCGGCACCTGATCGATCGCGACGACACGATGGTCGAGCGTCACTCCTTGACGGGATGCCAGAGAATGTCGGGCTCGCCGACCCCTGGCTTGAAGTTGCTCTTTTCCGAATAGAACGGCCACGCGCCAAAGGTCGACACGAAAATCTTCGACGTCAGGCTTGCCGAGTAATAATATTTGTTCCGACGGGCGTCCGGCACGAGGCGGCCCGCGCCGCCGATCTCTTCGAGCGAGAATCCGTTATCAACCGCGATGGTCGGCCACAAAACTTCCGGATGCCCCGCCCACCCGTCCCGGCAATTCTCGTCGATCTTCGACAAAAGGCGATTCGAGACGCGGCAGAAGGGCAGGAACGAGCGCACGAGATCGACGCGTCCCGGTTTGCCCGGCATATGGAACGACGGCCAGAACATCCAATCGGGGCCATCCTGATAGGTCGTGGTATAGGAGCATAACAGGTCCGCCGCCGAATCCTTCAGGTCGTCCATCAGGGTGCCCCAGCGCCCCGTATATCGAACGTCATATTCGCAGAACCAATATTGGTCGTAGTCTTTGACGTCGCGGAAGAAGCACAAGAGGAAGAGGTCGGGGTTTCCGCGCATCGTGACCCAATCCATGCTTTCCAGCTTCTTGCTGTAGGGCAGGGCCTCGACGTCCTTTTTATAATAGGGGAAAACCTTCGCGCGTCCGATCGCGAGCTCCTTGAGGTCGCTGCCGCTTGCGCTGCAACCCGTCACAAACAAATCGATCGACGGATCGAGCTCTCGATCCAGACGTGCAATTTCGCGTTCGACTGATTTGGAGACAAAATGCGCGCAATAGACAAACGCAGTCTTAGACATTCTCCACCTTCCGTCCTGACAGACATTCCGCGTTGCTGAGTGGCATGGGCTGATAACGAAAGACGACGCGCAGGGCTGGGATCAGCGATGCTCGATATCCGCGTCCGTCGGCCCAGATGTGCGCCATTCTGCTCATCGGGATCGTGACGATCGGACGACGGTCGAAGGGTTGAGACAGGTGCTTTGCCATAGGGGCCTCTGCCGAGGTGACGTGAGGTCCCCCCGTTCTAGACCCATTACAGGTCATGGCGCGGAACTCAAGCTGACCTTCCCTCTGCCAACGAGATCGTCGATCGAGCGGGCTGCCAATCGGCCGCGTCTTGGGCGGGGATGAGCGTGACGTCTCTATGCTGCTCGCGTGAATGAGCGGGGCTTAAGCGTGGGCTGGACTGGCCGTGTCCGGCAGATGAACGGGTCCGATCCCGCCACGGCAGAGCCTCGCATCTCGCGCGACTCGGCAACCGGCGTTAGCTCCCATCGTTTCTCGTTGGTGCTTATGATAGACTGGACGGATTGTCCTTAAAACATACCCGTCTTGACTATAGACAGACGCATCGGCGCATGAGTCTTGGAAGCTTGGTCCGACTTATTGCCTTAATCGTCGCTACAGCCCGAACTCGGAAATTGAGCGAGGCGCTGGCGAAAGACCGTTCCTAAGGTGAAGGCAGACCCTGCGGCAGTTGGGAACTCAAGCGTTTCATCGAACCGCGCGGTGCCACGAGGCGGCCAAGACGCGCGGTTTAAAATCCAGGCGCAAGCCAAAGCTGACTCCGCATTAGCAGGCGGAAGCTATGGCCCGCTAGGCGCAGTCTATAGTGTCCGAGAAAATGCCCATAGCTTCAATGTCAGCCACAGCACGATTTCGCGCCTCGGTTAAAAAGGTGTTGGGATATCGTAAGCCATGACAGTGACGATGATCTCGCGGCTGTGGTCCGCAGGATATCCCATCTTGTAGCGAAGCCGGGTTTCACCCTCGACTGTTGGTCCGTCCTTCCTTTGAGGGTGCATGTCCATAGCGCCTTTGATCGCGCCAATGACAGCAGAGAAATTCTTATTGCGATTGAAGATGACAAGGGCGGTCTTGCTGTCCCGCCAGCTAAGATACGAGAGCAGTTGGTCAATAGTCTCTAGAAAGGCCTTCTCGCCGTGCCAGAACTTGCACTCAGCGATGAAGATGTTCCGTCCATCCGACCGAATCAGGATGTCTGTCTTGCCCTGAAAATTGAAAGTCTCCCCTGTAGCTTGTCCATCGTAATGGCCATTCAACTGTACTAAAAAATGCTGCCGAATATCCTCCTCACCCATGTTGTGGAAGGTTTTCGGGCTGCGCTCCATAACCCTTGTCATATTGTCCATGACGCTCAGGATATGCTGATATTCAGCTTCATCAAGAGCAGGCTCCGGTTTGAACGGAGGGATTGTTTGCGGTCGGACGGGCATGATTTTGCGCCTGACTTCTGGAGCGTGGAAGGTCGCGGGCACGTCCGGTCGCCGCCTCATCGGGAATCCAAGCGACGCAACCAAGTTCTTGCTTTTTAGAAGCTGCGCCTTCCGCTGCTCCACATAGGTCCGCGCTTGCGCCTCGATTTGCACGGGAAGACTGGCGACATCTCGGCTCAGAGTCATCAGATGCCTTTGAATGTCCTGGACTCTTTGATCGTACTCGGCCCTGATCTGGTCGTGGCTCTTGTCTAGCGTCGCAAGCGCGATTGACAGTTCCTGGTTACCGACATTTGCCTGCGGACCCGGAACAGATCTGGAACTGGGGCCGATTTTGAAGAGACTGCCATCGCCAGAAAACGGCAGATGGAAGATCACGATGTGAACTACAGACTCGCGGGAGCCAAAGCGGTCCTCGTAGATGTCGTAGCCGGCATGATTTACTATCTGCGTAATCTCCTTTTCTTCAATCCAGGTTTCTTGAGTATTAAGCACTGGAATATACAGCCGGTGCTTCTGACAATTTTCGGCGACAAGATCGTCAGCTGGCATCGAAAGGATCTTGTTCTCGTCGTAACCTTTCAAAGCGGCCATGGCATGCACTGGAACCTGGTTAGTCAGTTCAAAAACACTGGGGCCGGAAAAGAGGCTATCGGGTCTGTCGTACATCGGTCCGCCTCACTGATAGATGATGCCACCGATGACGGGAGCCGGCTCGAGTATATACGCGCGCGCCGTGGTTCTTAGAACAAACCAAAAACACGACCACAAAAGTGGTGGATATCAATGGTCTCTCTTTTCGCCTCTGACCTAAGATGGAGTCCTGAAGTGGAGTACGATCCAACTCATCCAGTGTTCGAGCAGGGCAAAAGGTAGACCTTCTTCCGCCCCGGGGTCGCACGGATTTGTTCATTTTATGTAATGCTTTTCCGGTCTTTTTCCACGTTTCGGTCCGCAGACGGCGAATGTTAGCCTTCCACCCAACTCGGATTTTCGAGCGCTCAAGCTGGTGGAATGCAAGCCCATCCGCCCCTCACCCCCGCCGCCCGTCATCTGGTCCCTGAGCTTGACCGCAGCCTTGCGGCGTTCGTCGAGATAGAGCGCTATATCAGTCAGGTGCACGCCTTTCGGTGCCTTCTGGCTTTCTTCGGATCGGAACAGCGGCAGCGGGATGTTGCCGGAACTGAGCTTGCGGGTAACCGTGTCGAGGGTGAGGTGCGAGGCGTCGTCGCGCCGCATGTCGTCGAGCGGGATGATCGGCCTCCCGTTCTCTTGCGCCGCAAGACGAAATGCGGTGTTGAGCGTCCTCGTCGTGGTGCTGCTTCGTCCGCGTCCGAAGACCATCGTGCCGTCTCGTCTCAGCCCGATTTCCGCGTTATACCGATGGAAACGTCGCGGCGCTTGCGTGCCGTGTTTGTATCCATCAGTGCGACAAGCCTCCACGTGTTGCGACGCGGTCGCACGCGCACCCGAAAAACGGCCTGAAAAGGCACTGATCGCCCCATGAACGAGACGAACCTGAACGCCGAAACACCTTCACCGATCAATCACATCGAGGGTCAAGTCAGCCCCCATCGGTTTTCGATTGCACCGATGATGGACTGGACCGACAAACATTGTCGGTTTTTCCACCGCCTGATGACGCGCCGCGCGCGGCTCTATACCGAGATGGTGACGACCGGCGCAATCCTGTTCGGGCCGCGGGAGCGGCTGCTGGCGTTCGATGCGGCGGAACATCCGGTCGCGGTGCAACTCGGCGGCTCGGATCCGGGGGATCTTGCGGCCTCGGCCCGAATCTGTGCCGACTATGGCTATGCCGAGATCAACCTCAACGTCGGCTGCCCGTCGGATCGGGTGCAGAATGGCCGGTTTGGCGCCTGTCTGATGCGAGAACCCGCGCTGGTCGGGGATTGCGTCGCCGCCATGGTGGCCGCGACCCCGCTGCCCGTCACGGTGAAGTGCCGCATCGGCGTCGACGATCAGGATCCGCAGGAGGCCCTGTTCGCCATGGCCGAGACGGTGCGACGCGCTGGCGCCGAAGCCCTGATCGTGCATGCCCGCAAGGCGTGGCTGCAAGGTCTGTCGCCGAAGGAAAACCGCGATGTGCCGCCGCTCGACTATGCGCTGGTGCACGCGCTGAAGGCCGCCTATCCGGATTGGCCGATCAGCATCAACGGCGGGCTTGTGACGCTCGAGGCGATGCAGGCCGAACTCGCTCACGTGGATGGCGTGATGGTGGGGCGCGCCGCCTATCACAATCCGGATTTTCTGGCGCTGGTCGATCCTGTGCTGTTCAGCGTTCCGGCCCCCGTGGCGAGCAGCGCCGAGGCCGTCGAGGCTTTCATGCCCTATATGGCGGATCAGCTTGGTCGCGGCGTCCGTCTCCATGACATGACCCGCCATCTGCTCGGGTTGTTCGCGGGGCGCCCGGGCGCGCGTCTCTGGCGGCGACATCTTGCCACCGAGGCCCCCAAGCGAGGCGCTGGCCTGGAGGTCGTGGCGGAGGCGCTTCGGCATCTCGAAACGGCGGCATCCATGCTCGGCGCCGCAGCCTGATCCTTTACCGGCTCCGCAGGATCAGCTTGTTGTCCGCGATGGTGAAACTGGCGAGCCGATTGAGAAACGTCATGCCGAGCAGATTCTCGTGCAAGGCGCCGGGTTTGGCGACCAGCACCTCGACATCGGTTTCGACGATGCTGCCGATCCGGAGTTCCGGCAGGGTCGTTTCGGCCGTCATCGCATGTCCGTTCGCGGTCGCCACATCGACGTCGTAGGTCAGGTCGCGCGGCTTGATGCCGAGGCGGCTCGCATCCTCGGCACGCAGCACGACCGCCGAGGCGCCCGTATCGAAAATAAAGCTGAGCCTCGCGTCGCCGGAGGTTCCCCGCACCAAAAATTGCCCGTCCGAGGATCGCATCACCGCGACCTCGCTGGCGCTGACTTGCATGGGCATGCCCGGGACGACTGTCGCGATCACGTGGGAGGCGACGCCCCGTAACTCGTCGCGATAGGAATAGCCGGTGATGACCACGAGGAAGGCAATGATCCAGAACGTCAGAGCCGCGAGCCCGGCCATAAAGCGTCCGCGAAACAACCGTGGAATCGCTGCGGCCAGCCACAGCGCAAGCGCGCCATAGAATAGCAGGCTGACAATCTCGGGCTGGGTGAGGTCGTTCATCGCGGGGACATCACGTCCGGTCGGGGGCCGAAGGATCAATCCCTCACCGATCAGGTAGGCTCTCGATCTTGGCGTGTCGAGGCGACCGCAGGGTTAAGTTTCGGCAATACCGGTATCGCGATCTGCCGCAACGAGCCGCTCCGGGAGCTTGGCCATGATGGCGAGCCGCGTCGGCTCCGGCATGCCGCCCCAGAGCCCGATTTCCTCGAGGGTGCGACCACAGCCAAGGCACATCGTCGCGGCCTCGTCGAGCCGGCAGAGTTTGATGCAGGGCGAGGAGGTTGCGGCAGCAAGATCAGGCATGAATCACGATCAAAAGTCCGAATAAAAACGCGATCTCGCTGACCTGTTGAGTCGCGCCGGCCACGTCGCCCGTATGGCCGCCGATTTGCCGGAAGGCGAGGCGCGTCATGCCGAGCGCCGCAACGGCGGCCATGCCGCAGGCGATCAATGCCGAACGACCATCGAGGCCGCCTGCGATCGGCAACGCCACACCGATGGCCGCGACGAGAACGAAGCAGATGCGGCTGACGCTCGCGGCGGGACGCCCGACCGACCGGCCCAATCCATCGTGTCGCGCCGCTGCCAGCATTGTCATGGGGAGAATCGAAAGCCCTCGCGAGACGGCGCTCGCGGCCATCAGCGCGCAAGCCGCCCCCACCGGCCCGGCCCGATCGAGCACGGTCGCGAGCCCAATCACGCGGAGCAGCGTGCCGAACACCAAGGCCAGCACCCCGTAAGACCCGATGTGGCTGTCTCGCATGATCGCGAGTTTGCGGTCACGCGTCGCGCCGCCCCCGAATCCGTCAGCCGTATCGGCCAATCCATCCTCGTGTAACGCGCCGGTCGCTATCGCCAAGGCCGCGAAGGCCAGCGCGGCGCATGCAGCATCCGGCAAGCCCAATCCGGCGCCGACGGCCAGAACCGCTGCGCCGATCGCCCCAAGGATCAGGCCCGCGACCGGCAGCACACGCACGGCTTCGGCCAGAATGCCCATGCCATCACGCTCGAACGCGAAGGGGGGCAGGGGCAGGCGCGAAAAGAAACGCAGGCAAGTCACGACATCGGCCCCGAGCGCGAAGGCTTGCGCCACGATCGTGGGATGGCGAGGCGGGTTGGTCGGCATGGCTGTCTTCTGCGGGTAAACCGGCGCACTGTCGAGCCGCAATGGCGCATGGCAGGCGGGTGTAGGCAGAGCGGCGCTTGGCGGCTACAAGCCGAGGCGACGCAGACGGCCGAGGCCGATGCCGCCAGGGAGCATGACGACCCGATGACAACCGGCCTTCCGTTCGACGATATCCGTGACCTGTTCACGCGTCTGCCCCCGCTCGATGGGGAGGCTGTGGCCGGCATGCGCGATCGCGATGCCGAACTCACCAAGCCGTTGGGGTCGCTCGGCCGGCTCGAGAGCTTGGCCGAATGGCTCGGCGCCGTGCAGGGCACGCCCCGTCCAACGCTCAACCGGCCTCTGGTGGCGGTTTTTGCGGCCAATCACGGCGTCGTGGCTCAGGGCGTGTCATCGTTTCCGCAATCGGTCACGCAGGGCATGGTCAGCAACTTTGCGGCCGGCGGCGCGGCCGTGAACCAGATTTGCGCCACCTACGGGCTGGGTCTGAAGGTGTTCGAACTGGCGCTCGACTATCCGACTAACGACATCACCGAAGACGCCGCCATGGACGAGGCCGCTTGCGCCGCCACCATGGCGTTCGGCATGGAGGCGATTGCGGGAGGGACCGACTTGCTGTGCCTCGGCGAGATGGGGATTGGCAACACCACCATCGCGGCGGCGATCTATCACGCGCTATATGGGGGATCGGCGGCCGACTGGGTCGGGCGCGGCACGGGCGTCGACGATGCCGGTCTCGCCCGCAAGATTTCGGCGGTTGAACGCGCCGTCGCGCTTCACAAGGGATCCTCGAGCGATCCGCTCGAGCTGCTGCGGCGGCTCGGCGGCCGTGATATCGCCGCCATGGCGGGTGCCATTCTGGCGGCGCGCATGCAGCGCGTGCCGGTCATCCTCGATGGCTACGTGGTCTGTGCCGCCGCCGCAGTGCTTCATGCGGCCGCACCTGGCATTTTGGATCACTGCATCGCGGGGCACCGCTCGGCGGAAGGCCAGCACGGCGAGGTGTTGCGGCGCCTCGGCAAAGAGCCTTTGCTCGATCTCGGCATGCGGCTTGGGGAAGGGAGCGGTGCGGCGCTCGCTGCCGGCATCGTCAAGGCGGCTCTCGCCTGCCACACCGGCATGGCGACCTTTGCGGATGCCGGGGTGTCCAACAAGGATTGATGGTTCAGGCGGCGGACCGGACAGCCCGGCGTCGGCGCTCCGTTCGCACGGGCACGCTTTCGCTGTTGTCTTGCGGGGTCGGGTCGATGATCCGCTCCGGCGGCAGAATCACGATGACTTCTGTACCTTCACGCAGTTTCGATTTCAGCGTGAAGGTGCCGCCGTGCAATTCGATCAAACCCTTGACGATCGGTAGTCCCAAACCGGACCCCTCTTCGGCGTTTTTCTGCGCGAGAGTGCCACGCCCGAAGGACGACATCACGACGGGGATCTCCGCCTCGGGGATGCCGGGTCCGGTGTCGCGGATCGACACATATTGGCCGCCTTGAACGGTCCAGCCGACCTTGATCGTCACGGTGCCCCCATGCGGGGTGAATTTGATCGCGTTCGAGAGCAGATTCAGGATCACCTGCCGGATCGCTCGTTCGTCGACCCAAATGAGGGGCAGGCCACCCTCGACGAGATCCACCAGGGTGATGTTCCGCTTGCCGGCGCGGAGCGCCAGAAGACGTTGGCAATCATCCACGACATGGGCGAGCGCTACGGATTCCTCTTTGAGCTCATAGCGACCGGCTTCGACCCGCGACAGATCGAGAATCTCGTTGATAAGCATCAAGAGATGCTGCCCGCTGGAGTGGATATCGTCGGAATATTCCCGATAGGCCGACACGGTATGCGGGCCGAACAACTCGCCTTTCATAACCTCTGAAAATCCGAGGATGGCATTGAGCGGCGTCCGCAATTCGTGGCTCATGGTCGCCAGAAAGCGTGATTTGGCGAGGCTTGCTTCTTCGGCGCGACGGCGTGCCTCGTCGGAATTCAGCTTGGACTGTTCGAGTTCGACGATCAGCGCATCCTTCTCGGCCTGCGCCACCAAGGTCTCGACAGCCGTGCCATAGAGACGACGCGCCAGTACGATGAAAAATACGACGGCGGCTCCCGCAAGGGTCATCAGGGGCAGTGCCGCATAGCCGGATACGGGCCGGGTAAAGACCACGATCGCGATCGTGATCGGGGCGAGGCTGGCGTAGACGGCGGCCGGGAGTGTGGCCGACAACATAGCGGTCGTGGCCGCCACCAGAAGCAGCACGAAGAGCACGAAGGTCTGTGCGGCAGGGTCCCGGACATGGAGCAACAGCGCGACGATCAAGGCCCATGCCGCGCCTTGCGCTCCCTCGCCAAGGATGAACCGGAGCGTCCACTGGCGCGAACCAACCCGTGTATCCGAGCGGAACAGAAATGTGGTGGTCCACCCCGATAGAACGACCATTGCGGAACACAGCAACGACAACCAGATCAGGACGTCGGTGACCGGGACCCAGATGGTGGCGACGCCAGCAACCACGAAGGCGAGGGTTCCCATCGCGGGCGTCGCGCCGCGGTGTCGCTCGGCGAACATGCGGAGCAGTTCGACATCGAAGACCGACACGCGGCGGCCGTCTGAAAGCCTGGCCCTGACCCCGTGGAACCATCGCAGCCGATGCGACGTGGCAGCCAACACGTGATCGCTGCGCCCGCGTTCCTCCGTTTCCGCGGTGACATGTTTCATCGACGCAATACGCCCGACATTAAACAATCGAATAAGAATGAGGGTCGCAAAGAAACCTTAATGAGCGGCTCACCACACCTGTAAAATGAGTTTGATAAAGCGATTGATCATCGGAGGACTGCTGTATCGACGATCCTGATTCGAGAGACCCCGCCGCGTTGGCCGACACGATTCGGACGTGCCGCATCTGTCTCGAGAGCCCCCGCAAGCTGCCGCTCCCGCATGCGCCTCGGCCGATCCTCCGTCTGTCCAACAAGGCTCGTCTGGTTATCGCAAGTCAGGCTCCCGGCATCCGCGCCCATGTCAGCGGCACGCCATTCGACGACCCCTCGGGTGAACGACTTCGGGCCTGGATGGGGATCGGGCCGGATCTGTTCTATGATGAGACGCGGGTCTCGATCGTGCCGATGGGGTTCTGCTTTCCGGGCCACGACGCCAGCAAGGGGGATCTTCCGCCCCGTGTGGAATGTCGCGCCGCGTGGCACGATGCCGTATTCGCGCGCATGCCACAGGTCGAAACCATCCTGGTGATCGGCCTCTACGCCCTCCGCTATCATCTCGCCCGCCTCCACCCGGATATCGCTCCGTCGCTCGGTTTGACCGAGCAGGTGAAGGCGTGGCGTGCCTTGTTCGAACGACCTGGCCTGCCCCGCCTGATCGCGCTGCCGCATCCCTCTTGGCGCAACAGTGGCTGGTTGAAGCGTCACCCGTGGTTCGAGGTGGAGGTGCTGCCGGTCGTTCGCGCGGAAGTCGCACGATTGGTCGGGACCGACGCTGTGGGATGATCGACGTGCCGAGTGCTGCCCCGCGATGTTCAGGCTTGGTTCAGCCCGTGCGGCGTGAAATGACTGCCGTGGATGTTAGCAATCGGGACGAAAAATGAGCAGACTGGTCAGAAAGATTGTCGCGGTCGCGATCCTTCTCGGCGGCACCGCCGCGCCCCTCAGTCCAGCCGTCGCCCAGCAGCAACAGCAGCCTCGCCTGGCTTTGGTGATCGGCGATGGAGCCTATGCGCGGGGCGCTCTTCCAACGGCCGCCAACGATGCCGGGCTCGTGGCGCAGACACTGACGGCTGCGGGGTTCGACGTGACCGGCGCCCGCGATCTCGGGTCGGACGACATCCGACGCTCCTTCCGCGACTTTCTCACCAAGGCCGGGGCTGCGGGGCCGAATGCGATCGTGTTCGTCTATCTCTCCGGCTACGCTTTGCAGTTCGATGGTGATAATTACTATGTGCCGGTCGATGCGACCCTGGCGCGTGAAACCGATATCCCGATCCAATCGCTCCGGCTTGCCGATTTCACCCGCGCGCTGGCAGCGCTTCCGCTTCGCGCTCGCGTCGTCGTGCTCGATGCCGCCTATCAGAATCCCGCGATTCCCGCTTCGGAGCATGTCGCGCCGGGCCTGTCGCTCGTCGATGCCGAACAAGGGAGCTTGATCGCGTTCAACGCTGCGCCGGGCACTGTCGCCCCCAATCCAAAGGGAACCTATGGGGTCTATGGGCAGGCGCTGGCGGAGATGATGCGGAGCGGCGGTGTGCCGGTCGACGAGGTTTTCGATCGGGTGCGGCTGCGCGTGAACCAGACCACCAAAGGCGCCCAGGTGCCCTGGGACGTGTCGAAACTGACGGCGTCGTTCGCGTTTCTGCAGGCTGGTCCGGGGGCACCGGCTCTCGCCAGCGCGCAGCAGAGCTTTGCCGCGATGAGCAAGCGCCCCATCCGCGAATTTCCGGTCGAGGATGCCTATAGCATCGCGGTCGCGCGCGATACGTTCGATGGCTATAATGATTTCGTCTCGGCTTTTCCGGACAGCCCTTATGCGGCGCGAGTCCGGACGCTGTTGGCCGTGCGACGCGAGGCGCTGATCTGGCGCCGGACCGTCAGCCGCAACAGCCCCGATGCCTATTGGACGTATCTGCGGCGTTATCCGCATGGTCCGCACGTTTACGACGCGCGCCGCAGGCTGGCGAGCCTGTCGGCCGCATTCGACCCACCATCGAATTTCAATGTGATCGATTACGACGTGCCGCCGCCCCCCGAGGTCGAATATCGCGTCTTCGACGAGCCAAGGATCATCCTGTCTGAGCCGGATTACGCGCCGCCGCCGCCGCCGCCAGTGGTGTTTCTGCCGCCGCGACCGACCTATTTCGTCGATCTCCCGCCGCCGCCGCCATCGATCGCACCGGGCTTTCTGCCCATCCCCATCCCGATCCCGATTCCCTATTCGCGGCCCTATGGAGAACCCGGCCGGTTGGAGCCGCCGGCTGGCTATCGGGGGCAATATGCACAACCTCGGCCCTTCGCGCAGGAGCCAAATGGCAATCTGATCCCGCAGAATGGCGAAGGGCAGGGCCGTTATGACGGCCGCCCCAACAATGACGGGCAGGGCCGTTACGACGGCCGCCCCAACAACGACGGGCAGGGCCAATTTAACCAAGGCCAGTTCGACAATCGGAACCAAGGTCAAAATCCGCGCAACACCGTCGGAGATGATGGCGGCGGGCAGCCCCGCGGCCAAGCTCCACAGGGCCAGCCCCCGCAAGCGCCGCATCAATTGCCGGAAGGCACGCCAGTGCCGAACCCGGTGCAGCGTCCCGTTCAGGGCCAGCCCCCGCAGGCGCCGCATCAGGTGCCGGAAGGAACACCGGTGCCGAACCCGGCCCAGCGTCCCGTTCAGGGCCAGCCCCCGCAGGCGCCGCATCAACTGCCTGAAGGAACACCGGTGCCGAACCCAGCCCAGCGTCCCGTGCAGGGCCAGCCCCCGCAGGCGCCGCATCAACTGCCTGAAGGAACACCGGTGCCGAACCCGGCCCAGCGTCCCGTGCAGGGCCAGCCCCCGCAGGCGCCGCATCAATTGCCGGAAGGCACGCCGGTGCCGAACCCGGCTCAACGTCCCGTTCAGGGCCAGCCCCCGCAGGCGCCGCATCAACTGCCGGAAGGCACGCCGGTGCCGAACCCGGCCCAGCGCCGTCCCCAGGGTCAGTTGCCAGAAGGGACGCCCGTGCCAAATCCGGCGGTGCAACAACAACGCCAACAGCAAGATCAGCAGCGGCGTCAGCAGGAGCAGCAGCGCCAGGATCAGCAGAGCCAGCAGAGCCAGCAGCATCAGCAGCAGGACCAACAGCGCCAACAGCAGCAGCAACTGCGGCAGCAGAATGATCAGCAGCGCCAACAGCAAGATCAGCAGCGGCGTCAGCAGGAGCAGCAGCGCCAGGATCAGCAGAGCCAGCAGCGCCAGGATCAGCAGAGCCAGCAGCATCAGCAGCAGGACCGACAGCGCCAACAGCAGCAGCAACTGCGGCAGCAGAATGATCAGCAGCGCCAACAGCAAGATCAACAGCGGCGTCAGCAGGAGCAGCAGCGTCAGGAACAGCAGAGCCAGCAGCATCAGCAGCAGGATCAACAACGCCAACAGCAGCAGCAGCGCCAGCAGCAGGAACAGCAGCGTCAGGAACAACAAGGTCAGCAGCGCCAGCAGCAAGAGCAGCAGCGCCAACAACAGCAGGAGCAGCACCGCCAGCAGGAAGGCCAGCATGGCCATCCGGGATGCGGTGGCCCGAACGAGCCGCCGTGCCGTTAATCACAACGACGAAGGCCGGGCTTGAGCCCGGCCTTCTTGAGAATGCAAGTTCTGGACTGATTAGCGCTTCAGCCGCGCGATGAGGCTGGACGTGTCCCATCGCTTGCCGCCCATGGCTTGCACGTCGCCGTAGAACTGATCGACCAAGGCGGTGACCGGGAGTGGGGCACCATTGCGTCGGCTTTCCGCGAGGCAGATGCCGAGATCCTTGCGCATCCAATCGACCGCGAAGCCGAAATCGAATTTGCCGGCCTCCATGGTCTTGGCGCGGTTTTCCATTTGCCAGGATTGAGCCGCCCCCTTCGAGATCACGGCCACCACTTCGGAGAGGTCGAGCCCGGCCGCTTCCGCAAAGTTGAGTCCTTCCGCAAGGCCCTGCACGAGCCCCGCAATGCAGATCTGGTTGACCATCTTGGTCAATTGACCCGCGCCGGAGGGTCCCATCAGGCGGCATGCTTTGGCATAGGCCGCGATAACGGGTTCGGCGTCAGCGTAGGGGGCTTGATCGCCGCCGCACATCACCGTCAGGGCGCCGTTCTCGGCGCCGGCCTGTCCGCCGGACACCGGCGCGTCGATGAATGCAATCCCGAGCTCCTTCGCCTTGGCGTCGAGTTCGCGCGCCACTTCGGCGGATGCCGTCGTGTGATCGACGAAGATACTGCCGCGTTTCATGCCCGCGAAAGCCCCATCGGGGCCGAGCGTGACCGACCGAAGATCATCATCGTTGCCGACGCAGCAGAAGACGATGTCGCGCTCGCGGGCGGCGTCATTCGGGGTTTTTGCCGAGGTGCCCTTGTGCTGCCCGACCCAAGCATCGGCCTTTGCGGACGAGCGATTATAAACGACGACATCGTGCCCCTTCGCGGCGAGATGGCCAGCCATGGGGTAACCCATGACGCCGAGACCTAGGAATGCGAGCTGTTTCACGGGTGTGGCTCCTGTGGGGAAAGACGGTTTGCCGGATCAGTCGCGCAGTGCTGCGCGAATGCGCTCGGCCTGGTCGGCCAGCATCTCCGGCAATGCCATCGGACCACCGGGCGGTTTCATGGCGACGCCGGGGTGACGCGGGAGGAGATGGAAATGCAGGTGGAACACGACCTGTCCGCCTGCCTCTTCGTTGAATTGCTGCAGGGTCAGCCCGGGCGCCTGCATGGCGCGTTGCGCCGCAAGTCCGACGGCCTGCACGCGGGGCATGAGAAGTGCCAGATCGGCGGGCGCGATGTCGATCAGGTTGCGGACATGGACCTTTGGAATGACCAACACGTGCCCGTCCACGCGCGGCATGACATCCATGAACCCGAGGGCGACCTCGTCCTCGAAGACCTTGTGGCACGGCAGCACGCCGCGGAGGATTTTAGCAAAGACGTTGTTTTCATCATAGGTCGACATGGCAAGCCTCGGTCATGCGTCGATCCTCCGTGGCAAGCCACGCTCGTCGCGTCAAGCGCGGCGAACCGACCACTGCGGCACGGCGTTTCCGCTTGCACAAAAAGGGCAGATCGATGAAAAAATCTGCATGGCAGCCTTGCGCGACGCTAATAGCTGTGCTTTATCACTGTCAACGACACAAGAGTTCGCTTCGAGCGGTCCAAGTCTAGGGAAGTACGCCCAAGGTCGGCAGTTTATAAGCTGCATGTTAAAGAAGAGACCGCCTACAGATGGCCGTCTATCTCTCTGCAATAATCCAAACATTTAGAGACTTGAGGAACGGAGCTGCGGTTTTGTTGATCAAATCGCGTTCCGTTACTGGTTTTAACAGTTGTACGGTTGTGTAGCGAGCCGCAAACAATCGGAGCCGATCACGGGCCGGAGTTGCAAAAAAGGGCGGGATCCACTGGATCCCGCCCTTTTTGATGTCAGGTTTGTCTCGAGGCGATAAGCCTCAACGCTCGCTGACCGGGGCATAGTCGCGGCGTGGCGCGCCGACATAGAGCTGCCGTGGGCGACCGATGCGCTGACCCGGATCCTCAATCATCTCTTTCCACTGCGCGATCCAGCCAACCGTACGGGCGAGCGCGAACAGCACCGTGAACATCGAAACCGGGAACCCAAGCGCCTTGAGCGTGATGCCTGAGTAGAAATCGACGTTCGGATAAAGCTTCTTCTCGATGAAATACTCGTCCGACAAGGCGATCCGCTCGAGTTCGATGGCGATGTCAAGGAGCGGATCGTCCTTGATGCCGATCTCGCGAAGCACCTCGTGACAGGTCTTCTGCATGATCTTGGCGCGAGGATCGTAGTTTTTGTAGACGCGATGACCAAAGCCCATGAGACGGAACGGATCGTTCTTGTCCTTGGCACGAGCGATGAACTGCGGAATACGGTCGACCGACCCGATCTCGGCGAGCATCTTCAAGGCCGCTTCATTGGCGCCTCCATGCGCCGGACCCCAAAGGCAGGCGATCCCGGCCGCGATGCAGGCGAAGGGATTCGCGCCCGACGAGCCTGCGAGACGAACCGTCGAGGTCGACGCATTCTGCTCGTGGTCGGCGTGGAGGATGAAGATCTTATCAAGCGCCCGGGAGAGGACCGGATTGACCTTATATTCCTCGCACGGCACCGCGAAGCACATGCGGAGGAAGTTGGACGTATAGTCGAGTTCGTTCTTCGGATAGACGAACGGCTGACCGACCGTATATTTATACGCCATAGCGGCCAGGGTCGGCATTTTAGCGACCATCCGCATCGAAGCGACCATACGCTGCGTCGGGTCCGAGATATCGGTCGAGTCGTGGTAGAAGGCCGACAGAGCGCCGACGCTCGCGACCATCACGGCCATCGGATGCGCATCGCGCCGGAACCCATGGAAGAAGCGCGACATCTGTTCATGCACCATCGTGTGGCGCGTGACGCGATAATCGAAGTCGGCCTTCTGGATTTTGGTCGGCAATTCTCCGTAAAGCAGCAGATAGCAGGTCTCGAGAAAGTCGCCATGCTCGGCCAGCTGCTCGATCGGGTAACCGCGATAGAGCAGAACGCCCTCGTCGCCGTCGATGTAGGTGATCCGGGATTCGCAGCTCGCCGTCGAGGTGAAGCCGGGATCATAAGTGAACACACCCGTCTGGGCGTAGAGCTTGGCGATGTCGACCACGTCGGGGCCGATCGTACCCGTCTTGATCGGCAGCTCGATCGACTTGTTGTCGACGATGATGGTGCCTGAAGTGCCTGTCATTGAGCTGCCTTGCGAGATCTAACGGTCAAGCAAAGGCTCGATCTCCAACAGGAAACCGGCCTTTGTGCGCTGCGTGGAAGCTAGCGGATCGCTGCATTGCGTCAAGGTCGCTCAAAGAGCGGCACACATGCGTCAATGCGACAACACAATTCAGTGATTGGCCAAAGCAGCGGGGTCGCGCTAAGCGACTCTTTGGTCAGGTGAGGCCGGCGATGCAATCGTCGATTCGGCCAAGACTTTCATCCCGACCGATCACCTCAAGCACGTCGAAAATCCCGGGCGAGGTCGTGCGGCCCGTCAAGGCAGCCCGCAGCGGCTGGGCGACTAGGCCGAGCTTCGTGCCGGTCTTTTCCGCATGATCCCGAACCACGGCTTCGGTCGTCGCGGCTGTCCAGATTTCGAGAGCCGCGAAGAAAGGCCGCAGAGCGACGAGGTGATCCCGACCTTTGGCCAGAACCTCGGCGGCTTTCGGATCAATCGGCAGCGGACGATCCGCAAAGAGGTAACCTGCGCCGTCCAGCAGTTCGACCAACGTCTTGGAGCGCTCCTTCAAGCCCGGCATGGCAGAGAGAAGCTTGGCCCGTAGGATGGGGTCGAGTTTGGCTTCGAGCGCCGGTCCGCCGTCCAGATAGGGCAGGGTGTCGATCAGCGCGGTCAGCAGGTCCGCGTCGGGCGTCGATCGCAGGTAGTGCCCGTTGAGGTTTTCCAGCTTGGCGAAATCGAAACGCGCCGGCGAGCGGCCGACATTCTCGAGCGAGAAGGCCGCTGTCATCTCCTCGGTCGAGAAGAACTCTTGGTCACCCTGGCTCCACCCGAGCCGCACGAGGTAGTTGCGGACAGCGTCCGGCAGGTAGCCGAGCGCCCGATAGGCATCGACCCCGAGTGCGCCATGGCGCTTGGACAGCTTGGCCCCATCGGCCCCATGAATCAGCGGGATATGCGCCATGGCGGGGGCCTGCCAGCCGAAGGCGTCATAGATCTGCGCCTGCCGGGCCGCATTGGTCAGGTGATCGTCGCCGCGGATGATCTGCGTGACACCCATGTCGTGGTCGTCGACCACCACGGCCAGCATATAGGTCGGGTTGCCATCGGAGCGGAGCAGAACGAGGTCGTCGAGATCCTTGTTGGCCCAGGTGACGGTCCCTTGGACTTTGTCATGGATCTGGGTCTGCCCGTCTTGCGGGGCGCGGAGGCGGATCACAGGCTTCACGCCGGATGGTGCGTCGGAGGCATCGCGATCGCGCCACCGCCCATCGTAGCGGGGCGGCCGCTTCTCGCGACGCGCGTCCTCGCGCATGGCCTCGAGCTCGTCTGGCGTCGCATAGCAGCGATAGGCAAAGTTCTTGGCCAGCAGATCCTCGACGGCCTCGCGGTGCCGTGCGGCGCGCTGGAATTGATAAACGACATCGCCGTTCCAGCTTAAGCCGAGCCAGTTCAGGCCATCCACGATGGCGTCGATCGCGGCTGTGGTCGAGCGCTCGCGGTCGGTATCCTCGATGCGAAGCAGCATGGTTCCACCGTGCTTGCGCGCATAAAGCCAGTTGAACAGGGCCGTCCTGGCGCCGCCGATATGGAGGAAGCCCGTCGGAGAGGGTGCAAAACGGGTGACGACCTGATCGGACATGCGTGGATGGCCTCGTGGCTGAGGAAAGGGGAACGGCCGCGCGGGTCGCGACGGCGCATCGCATCGAGCGCCCGTCTACCATGAGGGGCGTCACCCTGTCCGTTTTTTGAGGACAGGCTGAGGCCATCGTATATAGGATCGCCATGCCGATCCGGTCAGGGCGGCAGAGACACGCCCGTCCGCGGTTTCTGGCCACGCGCTTGCCGAAACAATTGCCCTCATGGTGGAAGCGACCCGCAAAGCCTCCGCGATCGGCGTTCTCGCCGGCCTCGGGGCGTTCGCGGGTTCGCTGCGCCCGATCACGGGAGTCGGCCGGGCCGTCTCGATGGCCTTTGAGATCGAGTGGGAGCAGCGCCGCTTCTTTCTCTGGCTGCCGGTTCTCTGCGGCGTCGGCGTACTGCTGTTTCTCGCCGCCGATCGCAATCCCGTGCTGTGGTGGCCCATGCTTTTGGCGGCCGGTTTCGGCACGCTCGCCTGGGTGGCGCGCAACAATCGGTCCGCTTTCATGCTGTCGGTCGCGGTCGCGGCCGTGTTCAGTGGCTTTGTGGCGGCGGGGTTTCGAACGGAGCGGGTGGCGGCACCGGTGCTCGATCGGATCCGCATCGCCAAATTGACCGGCTTCGTCGAGGAGGTCGACCATCGCCGCAAGGGCAGTCGCTTGATCCTCAATGTACGGAGCGCCGAGGGGCTCGACCCCGCGCGTGTCCCGGATCGCGTGCGTCTCACGACACGGCGCGACGATCCTGTCGAGGCGGGTGACTTCATCGCCGTCACGGCACGCCTTCTGCCGCCCGCGCAAGCGTCCCTCCCGGGCGGCTACGCCTTCGCGCGCGACGCCTACTTTTCCGGCTTCGGCGCGGTCGGGTCGATCCTCGGTCGATTGAAAACCGCAACGGCGCCTGCTGCGCCCTCCTTTGGCCTCGCCTTCCATATGGCGGTCGATCGAGCCCGCAACGCGCTCGCGTCGCGGGTCGATACGATCCTCGGCGGCGATACGGGCGCAATCGCGGCCGCCATGGTGACGGGCAAACGCGACCTGCTATCGGAGGACGGCCGCGACTTGATCCGCGAGGCCGGCATCTTCCACATCATCACGATCGCCGGTGTGCAAATGACGCTTGTGGCCGGATTGCTGTTTGGTGGCACGCGCCGCGGTCTCGCGCTGAGCCGCACGCTGGCGCTCCGCTATCCGATCAAGAAATGGGCCGCGCTGGTCGCCATCGCCGGGGCGATCGCCTACGATATTCTCACGGGGTCGCGCATCGGCACGCAGCGCGCCTTGTTCATGACACTGATCATGCTCGGGGCCGTGCTGGTCGACCGGCGCGGTTTCACCATGCGGAACCTCGCACTGGCCGCCCTGGTGGTCGTGCTGGTCGAGCCGGAGTCAATTCTCGGCGCGAGCTTCCAACTCTCTTTCGCGGCGGTCGCGGCCCTTGTCGCGGTCTACGAAACGCGGGAGCGCGGACGTCGCGCGGACGGGGCGGATGACGTTCCCAAGCGTGGCCAACCGGCTCCGGGCGTTTGGCGCTGGCTTCACCACATCGTCGATCACGGTCGCGGTTTGCTCGTCGCGACCGTCTGCGCCACCATCGCAACCGCCTCGTTCATGGCCGGCAATTTCCACGAACTCAGCCCCTATGTGTTCATCGGCAATCCTCTGACACTGGCGATCATCGAATTCTTCGCCGTTCCGGGCGCTTTGCTGGGCTGCGTTCTCTATCCGCTCGGGCTCGATGGTTTGGTGTGGCACTGGGTCGGCGCCGGCATCGGCATCGTGCTGTGGGCCGCGCGACTGATCGCCTCTGCGCCGCATTCGACCGTCAATCTCCCGGCCTTCGCGCCCTGGGCGATGCCGTTCCTTGCGCTTGCGGTGTTGTCGGTCGTGATCTGGCGGACATGGCTGTTTCGCCTGACAGCGATGCCGCTGCTCATGATCGGATTGGCCGGAACGGCGCTCGGCTCGCGATACGACATGATCGTCGCGCCGACCGGGGATGCGGTCGCGGTGCGCCAGGAGAGCGGGTTGCTAGCCGTCGTGGGCAAGAGCAACTCCTTCGCGGTCGAGCAATGGCTGCGCGCCGATGGCGATGGTCGCGAAGCCGCCTTGCTGGGTCGTCAAACTGCGGCCCCGGTCGGCCGTTGCGACAAGCTCGGGTGCGTCGCGCCGCTGCCGGGCGGGCAGATCCTGTCGCTGGTGTCCGAGCCGCAGGCCTTCGAGGAGGATTGCGGCCGCGCCGACGTCATCGTGACCGGGCTTTATGCGCCAGAAAGCTGTGCCGCTGCGCTGATCGTCGATCGTGCCAGCTTGGCGTCGACCGGTTCGCTCGGCCTCTGGCTTCGCAACGGGGGGTGGCTGACCGACCCGGCCCGCACCGCGATGACGGATCGCCCGTGGTCGCCGGCACCGCAGCCGCTGCGGCGGCGATTTCGCGCGTCGACCCGGCCCGAGCCATTGCCCGATCGGGACGGACAGGGTGAGACGGATGGCTATGCCACACCGGACGATCCGAATTTGAGCCAACCCTGATGCGAACACATCGCCATGATCATCGATTCAAAGGGGATCCTTGCGTCACGCTTTGGTGCCGCCTGCGTGTTGGATCATCGTCCTTGACGATCGCGTCACTGCGACTGGCCGACAACCAGCAGTGCTTCGCGTGAGCGACCGGCATGATCTGCCGCGAGGATCGTGTCGTCTGGCGCGACGACGCGGTCCCTGATCGCGCGACGGCGCAGACGCTTGATGATCGCCTCGGCCCGCTCAATTTCGGCCGGAAGCTCAGACGGACGCAAGGCGGGGCGACGACGAAGACGCGGGCTCTTGGCTTCCACGGCTGCCCAGAGATCATCGAACAGAAGGTTCTCGCGCGCGATCGCATCCGCAACGGCACTATCGAGCCGGAGCTTAAAGGCCCAACGCGCGGTCGGCCGATGCGCCTCGCCGTGGTGCCATCGCCGCAAATAACCTTTCCAGAACGCGCGTCGCCACGCCAAGTGAGCTGGTTCGAGATCGGCATCGCAGACCGCGTCGGGATTCTCGTGGCGAAACCGCATCGTGTCGGCGGCGCCCCCAACGGCGCGCCCATCGAGCCGCGCCGATGTCGTGACCGATACCGCGAGGGTATGGCGGACCTTGAACCCGGCACGGCCGAGCGCTTTCACCAAAGCCGCATCCTCCCCGACCGGCATGGGCGGCAGTCCTCCGATCGCCCGGTAGGCCTCAAGCGTGACCGCGAGACTAGCGCCTGAGGCGACACGGTGATTGGGCCACGGGTCATGCAGGTGGGGATCGCACAAGGCGATCATCTCGGCCATGGCCGCGAGATAGGTGTCCTCCCATCGGCCCCGTTGGATAAACGCCGCGCCAAGCCGCATCAGTTCGGCGGGGTGCGCATCGACATAACCCGCCACGGCATCGGCGCCGTCGGACAAGGCCGTCAGCGTGTTAGCGACCCAAACGGCGGCCACGATCGTGTCGGCATCCGTCGTCAGGATGATCCCGTCGGTTCGTCCCGGCGACGTCAAACGCGCGGCGGCCGCATCCATGGCATATTTCCGCGCCCACCCGGCATGGCTCTTCTCGCGATCCAGCATCGCCTCAACGACGTGGAGCCCGAACGGGAGCAGGGGCGCCAACGCATGAACCGAAGCCGCGGTGCCGTCCGTACAATTGTTGGCATAAACCAACACCTCGAACGTGCCAGCACCCAACGGGGCGCCTGTTCGATCGCGTTGGACCGCGAGGGCCGCCAGACACAAACCGATCCGCTCGATCTCATTACAGGCCGGGATAGCCACAATCGCTCTCGATGCGGGCTGACGAGCCGCGATCAGGTTCAACTCCAGCGTTGTCGGCTCCACGGTCAAACGAGATATCATGAGGGTGGCTCTTCGAAGTGTGCGGCGGTGAAGCCAGAACGCCGCTCCAGCCGGACGGGTCCACCTTGGCCGGAACATTGTCGCAGATCGTCCGTTCCATGATCGCTTTCCAAAGCCTCCACTGCTTTCGCTGTCGAGAGATTGGTGAGGCCGCATGGCCAAGGACCTTCGTTTGTCATCACACGCTGATTGTCTCGAACGCATCCCGCTCGACGATGGCGGACGCCGGGCAGGGCCGCTGGACGCCGTGCTGCGTGCAACACAGCTCTCCGATCTGTTGTTCGCGGAGGGCGAGCAGGCGGACCGGGAAACCCGCATCACGGATCGTGTCCACGCGGCACTCCGGGCCTCTACGCTTTTATTGGCTCCCTTTCCGGCGCGCTGGGGTGGCGAGGATCTGTTGTCGGCCGAACGGTCGCGAGATCTGACCGCCGTCTTGCGCCTGATCGGGGCCGGCGATTTGTCGGTCGCGCGCCTCTACGAAGGACATGTGAACGCCGTTGCCTTGGTGACGCGCTTCGGGACGAGCGGGCAGGTGGCGGCGTTTGCCGACGCTGTTGCGCAGGGCGCGATGTCGGCCGTTTGGAATGCCGAAGGGAAGCAGCCGTTGCGAGCGCAACGGACGGCTACCGGCTGGCATCTTACGGGCAGCAAGATCTTGGCGTCCGGAGCCGGGTCCATCACTCACCCGATCGTCACGCCGACCGGCCCGGATGGCGTCATCATGGTGATTCCGGTTTTGGCTTCGGGCGAGCGAGCCGACCTGTCCGGATGGACCGCGCAAGGCGTGCGCTCGACCGCGACCGGCACCGTCGATTTCACCGGACTGACGATTCCCTTTGCGGCGCAGATCGGAGGCGCGGGCGACTACATTCGCCAGCCCTCCTTCTCGGGTGGAGCGTGGCGCTTCTGCGCCGTCCACCTCGGCGCAGCCGAACGCCTTCTCGACCTCTATCGCGAGCATCTCGTTTCGAGATCGCGAGACGGCGACGCGCTGCAACAGCAACGCGTCGCGCATTGCGCCGCCGCTCTCGGGAGCGCCGCTTTCTGGGTCGAGCATGCGGCCGCCCGGTTGGCCTCACACTCATCCGTCGTCGACGCCGTCGATGCCGAGGCAACCGTGGGCTTTGTCAATCTGACCCGCGTCGTGACCGAGCGCGCCTGTCTTGACGTACTCGAGGCGGTGCATCGCGGCATCGGACTTGGCGCCTTCATTCGCCCGCATGCGGTGGAGCGCGTGTCGCGCGATCTGTCGACGTATCTACGCCAGCCGGTGCCTGATGGCGCGATGCTGGATGCGGCCAAGATGGTGCTGGCCTCGCCCCGATCGACGCGCCGGCTTTGGGATCTTTGATGATGCTGGCCGGTGACGCGCTCGATGCCATCAATGCCTTCCCGCTCGTCGAGGTCGAGGCCTTGTTGCAGCAAGGCCCGATGCTGGTGCTCTCACCCCATCCAGACGACGAGAGTCTCGGCTGTGGCGGATTGATCGCGGCGGCCTGCCACGTCGGCGTTCCGGTCGATGTGCTTGTGTTGACCGATGGCGCGGGCTCGCATCCAAACTCGATTCGCTATCCGGCCAAGCGTCTTGCGGCGGTCCGTCGCGAGGAAACCGAGCAGGCCGCGCGCGCGCTCGGCCTCGCTCCCGAACGCGTTGGCCATCTCGGACTTCCGGATACGCGGGCGCCGACGTCGGGGCCCGATTTCGAGACCGCGGTCGCAACCATTGCGACGCAGGTGGCCAACGGTGGCATCCGGCAAATGTTCGTGACCTGGGACCAGGATCCGCATTGCGATCATCAAGCCGCAGCCAGCATGGCGCGGGCGGTCGCGGCTCGCGTGCCCGGTCTTGCGCTATGGTCTTATCCGATCTGGGGGTGGCACCTGGCGCGTGACCGCCCGGTGGAGGTTGCGGCCCTCGAAGGGCTTCGGCTTAATGTCTCGGCCTTCCAGGCAGTGAAGCGTCGGGCCATCGCGGCTCATGTGTCTCAAATGACCGACCTGATCGACGATCCGGCTGGCTTTCGATTCACCGACACAACTCTCCGTCCATTCACGGGCCGCTACGAATATTTCATCAGGACGCAGCCGTGAGCCGCCGCACCGAGACGATCAAACCCGACTATTTCGATCGGCTCTATACGAGTGAGCCCGATCCGTGGGGGTTCAGAAGCAGTGATTACGAGCGCCGCAAATATGCTGCGACGCTCGCTATCCTTGAGCGGGCACATTACGCCGACGCGCTCGAGATTGGGTGTTCGATCGGGGTCTTCACGCGGCGACTTGCGGCCCGCTGCTCGCGTCTTGTCGCGATCGATGCCTCGCAGGTCGCGCTCGACACCGCGCGGTCCGATTGTGCCGATCTCGAGCATGTCGACATCCGGCTTGGGCTGGTGCCGGCCGATGTCCCCGAGGGGCCGTTCGATCTCATCGTGATGTCGGAAGTCCTGTATTATCTCGTCGCCGACGACGTGCGTCGGACCGCGGCAGCGTGCCGTCGCGCATTGGCGCCGGGCGGCGAAATCGTGCTCTGTCACTGGCTCGGCGAGACCGATTATCCTTTGACGGGCGAGGCCGCCGCCGAAACCTTCGTGACAGCAGCCTCAAGTTGGGTGATCTCGCATCATACGTCGCGGGAACCGGGATATCGGCTCGATCGGCTGGTGGCCGGGTCCTGATTAAGCCCTTCGTTTACCGTTCTCACGAGCTTCAATCCGTCGGTGTCCGGGATGAAGATAGTTTAAAGACGTTTAGGCCAAGCGAGAGACTCTTGTTCAATCAATCCCGCCTTCGGTTCGAGCAGCAGGTCGCGATCTTGGTCGGCCTTCTGTGCGTCGCCTTGGCGGGCGTTATGATCGTCGGCGCCATCATGATCGGTCGCCGCGAAGCTGTCAGGATGGTCCGACAGAATATGTCCGAACTTGCTAGCAATATGGCATCGGCGCTGGACAGCACGATGCGGGACCGTTTTCGCGAAATCCAGGTAATTGGCGGGTTGCGTCCGCTTCGTACCGCTTGGCGCACCGACCCCGGTCAGGTGCGCGAAGTCCTCGACACCCTGCAGGCATCACTGCCGGCTTATACGTGGATCGGCTTCGCTGCGCCGGATGGAACGGTGCTCTCGTCCACGAAAAAGCTTCTGGAAGGAGCCTCCGTTGCCGAACGACCTTGGTTCGTCAATGGTTTGAAAGCGCCGTCCGTCGGCGACGTGCACGACGCAAAACTGCTCGCGACGGTCCTCCGAAGGGGTCCCGATGTCGGGCCGTTTCGCTTCGTCGACGTCTCCGTCCCCGTCCGTGATGAGGCTGGAATGCTTGCGGGGGTCTTGGGCGCCCATCTGAGTTGGTCGTGGGCTGGTGACCTGCGACAACGGCTGCTGTCCTCCGACGGTGCCGGCCGAGAGACCGAAGTTTGGGTGCTCGCATCGGACGGACA